>JAJZBV010000042.1:0-5678 GCA_021851785.1 Pseudomonadota bacterium | reverse complement strand
CGGCCCGGTTTTCCCCGCCGAGTGTCCCGTTTCAGAAATTCGCGAGCGCATTTCAGGGACACTCGCTCTTTGTTTTCAGTGGCCTGCTGATCCCTGACATACAAAGCAGTTCAGGGGCGGGACACTATCGCGCGAAAGCGAGCGCGAGGCCGGGTTCGGGCCAGGTCATGGTGGCGAGCTGGCCGGTGCCGGAAAGGGTGATATAGGCAGTGCGAAGTTCGGGGCCGCCGAAGCAGATATTGGTCGGATAGGCTTCCGGCATTTTCACCTGCCGCACCACCGCGCCGCTCGGGGCGATTTCGGTGATGTGGCCGGTATTGAGGGTCGCGACAGAGACATTGCCGGACGCCATCACCGCGAGACTGTCGAAACGCTGAAATCCGGGCAGACCGGCGATCAACCGCCCGCCATGCGGCGAGAGCGGAAAACGCTGCTTGCGCGCAACCCCGGGGGCGTCGAGATCGAACGCCCAGAGCCGCGCGGTTTCGGTCTCCGCGACATAAACCGTCTTGCCATCGGGCGAGAGGCCGATGCCGTTCGGCGTCAGCACCGGATAGGCGATCTCGGTGATGAAGCCGCCATCGGCGCGGGCGTAATAGACGCCGCCATGGTCGCGATCCTCGGCGCGCACCTTGCCGAGATCGGTGAAATAGAACCCGCCTTCGGTATCGAACACGATGTCGTTCGGCCCCCGCAGCTTCCGCTCGCCGCAGCGGTCATAGAGCCTTGTCACCGCGCCACTCGCCGGGTCGACGCGCTCGATGCGCCCGCCGGCGTACGTCTTCGCCTGCGCGACCGGAAGCGTCAGCCCCTCGCGCTCGGCCCATTCGAAGCCGCCATTATTGCAGAGATAATAAGCCCCGTCCGGCCCGATCGCGAGGCCGTTGGGCCCGCCGCCGGTCTCGGCGATGACCGTCACGCTGCCGTCCGGCGCGACGCGGCTTATGGTGCCGCGGGCGATCTCGACCAGCGCCACCGAACCGTCGGCGAGCGCCACCGGCCCCTCCGGAAAGCGCAAGCCCCGGGCCATGATCTCGATCTGCTCCATCGGCGTTTTCTCCCCCAGAGTGATAGTGACGAGCGATGATTGATTGACGGGGGAGAGAGTATCCGATTTGTTGGGCGCGAAAAGGGGGCGCCTATGCCGCGCCCGCCATGGCAGGGGGAAACGAGGGAACATGACCAGGATCACGCGCCGCACGCTGCTCGCCGCGAGCGCCTTGCCGCTCGGTGGCGGCCTTCTCGCCTCACGCCGCGCTCGGGCCGAGGAGGCTTACATCCTCGGCACGCTGTTCCCGATGGCCGGGCCGAACGCCGAATACGGCACCATCTTCACCGCCGGTGCGGCAATGGCGATCAAGCATGTCAGCGCCGACAAGATGCTGTCGCGGCCGCTGGCGCTGCGCGCCGAGGATAGCGAGGGCACACCGCAAGGCGGCGCCGTCGGGATGAACAAGCTCGTCAATGTCGATCACGCGCTCTATGTCCTGGTCGGCTTCACCGGGGTTTCGAAAGCGGCAGCGCCGATCGGCACGCGGGCCAAGGTGGTGCTGGTCAATGGCGGCGGCGTCGGCCCCGATCTCGCCGGGCTTTCGCCCTATTACTGGAACGTGATCCCGCTGGTGCCGGACGAGATCAAGGTTCTGACCCCGTTCCTGATCGCGCGCAAACTGCGCCGCGTCGCCCTCATCTATGTCAACGACCCCTTCGGCAACGGGCTTTATAAGGCGCTGAAGACCGATCTCACCGCCGCCGGCGGCGAGATCGTCGCCGCCGACGCGATCTCCCCCACCGATCAGCAATTCTCCGCGATCGCCGCGCGCATCCGCACCACCGCGCCGGACGCCGTCTATTTCGCCTCCTATGGCGCGCAGCAGGCACAAATCATCAAGCAATTGCGCGATGCCGGCATCAGCCAGCCATTGCTGACCTATTCCGGCGCCGCCATTCCCTCGGTGCGCAACCTGCCGGAAGCGGAGGGCCTGACCCTCACCGCCCAGGCCGCCGACTGGACCGTGGACGACCCCGTCACCCGGCGTTTCGTCGCCGATTGGCGCGCGCAATATGGCAGCGATCCCACCCCCTACCATCAGAATTACTACAACGCGGTGCGGCTGTTCGCGTTGCTCGCGCAGCAATTGGAGAAAGCGGGGAAACCGGTGAATGGTGACACGCTGCGCGCCGCGCTGCTGGCGACGCGCCGCTTCGCGCTTGTCGGCGGCGAGGGCGTGTTCGACGATCTCGGCGATATCTCGATGAAAATCGTCGTCAACACGCTCAAAGGCGGCAAGCTCGTCGCGGTCGGCTAGCGTTTCATGCTGCTCCTGCAATTGCTGGTCTCGGGGATCGAGACCGGGGCGCTTTATGCGCTGACCGCGGCCGGGTTCGCGCTGATCTTCGGCGCGACACGGATTTTCCATTTCGCCCATGGCGCGACCTACGCCCTCGCCGGCTATGCCTTCGTCCTCGCCAGCCGCCTCGGCCTTGCCTGGCCGCTCGGCGGCCTGCTCGCGCTCGCCGTCGCGGTGGGCTTCGGGCTCTTTCTCGAAGCCGCCGTCTATCGTCCGATCCAGCGCCATCACGGCGCCTTCTTCACCGTTTTCGTCGCCGCTTTCGGCGTCGTCATCGTGGTCCAAAGCCTGATCGAGCTTTCCTTCGGCCGCGCTTTCGTCGCCATCTCGACGCCGCTGACGCGCGCGCATGAAATCCTTCCGGGGCTTTATATCGCGCAGGTGTTTTGGGTGGCGCTCGCCATCGCGATCGTGATTTTTGCGCTGCTCGGCAGCTTCCTGGCCCGCGCCCGGGCCGGAATCGGGCTTCGGGCATTGTCGGAAAACCCTGATCTCCTGCGCGCGTTCGGGCTTTCGGCGCGGCGGCTTTCGGCGCTCGCCTTCGCGCTCGGCTCGGCGCTCGCGGTGCCAGGGGCGGTGCTTGGCGCCGCGACCACCGGCCTCTCGCCCGGGGTTGGCGCGCATGTCATGCTGATCAGCCTTGCCGCGTCCGTCGTCGGCGGCATCGGCAGCCTGCGCGGCGCGGCGCTGGCCGGGCTTCTGCTCGGTGTCGTCGAAACCCTGGTGGTCGCGTTTCTCGACACCCAATGGAGCGAGGCCGCCGGTTTCGTCGTGCTCTTCGTCTTCATCCTGTTCCGCCCGAGCGGATTATTCGGCGCGGCGGTGGCGCGATGATCGCCTATCTGCTCAACCTCGCCCAACTTGCCGCGATCTTCGGCCTGCTCAGCGTGAGCCTCAACATCCTGATCGGCTATGGCGGGATTTTCAGTGTCGCGCACGCGGTATTTTTCGGCCTCGGCGCCTATGCCGGGGCGCATGTCGCGCTCGATCTCGCGCCCGATATCCTGCTCGCCGCGCTTGCTGCAGCGTTGACCGCCGGCGTGCTTTCGGCGCTGCTGGCGCTGCCGGCGCTTCGCGTGCGGGGCGAATATTTCGTCATCGCCAGTCTTGGCCTACAAATGTTGGCAACGACGGTGTTCACCGAGGCGAGCGACATCACCGGCGGCCTCGGCGGGCTGGTCGGCATTCCGCCACCGACAGTGTTCGGCGTCTCGCTCGCCGATCCGCTGGCGTTTCTGCTGGTGTGCCTCGGCTTTCTCGCCCTTGCCCTCGCCGTCGTGCGCCTTCTCATGCGCGCGAGCTTCGGCCGCGCGCTGATGGCGCTTCGTGATTCCGAAAGCGCCGCGGAGGCGCTCGGCAAAAACGTCCCCCTGCTCAAAACTCTCGCGGTGCTGCTCGGCGGCGCCTTCGCGGGCGTCGCCGGCGCGCTGTTCGCGTTTCAGGAAGCCTTCGTCAATGTCGAGAGCTTCACGCTCGATCAATCGGTACTGATCATGGCGATGGTGATCATCGGCGGCGCCGGGACGCTCGCCGGGCCGCTTCTCGGCACCGTGCTGCTGCTCGCCCTCCCCGCGGCGCTGACCTTCATCCCCGGCCTGCCGCCGACCGATATCGGCGCCGTGCAGCAACTCATCTACGGCCTGGCGATGACGGTGCTGATGATCTTCCGCCCGGCCGGTCTCGCCGGGCGGCTGGCCGGGCGACGATGAGCGCGCTCTTGTCGATGCGCGGCCTGACCCGACGTTTCGGTGGCATCGCCGCGGTGGACGGGGTCGATCTCGATCTCGCGCCCGGCATCATCACCGCGCTCGTCGGCCCCAATGGCGCCGGCAAGACGACGCTGTTCAACCTCATCACCGGCCATCTCGCGCCGGACGCCGGCACCGTCGCGCTCGCCGGCCATGCGATCGGCCGGCGGGCGCCGCACCATATCGCCCGTCTCGGCATCGCCCGGAGTTTTCAGGATTTGCGGCTTTTCGCGCGCATGTCGGTGCGCGACAATGTTTTGTGCGCGACCGAGCCGGCCTCGTGGTTCTGGCAGCCGGGCGGCAAGGCCGCGCGGCAGGCGCGCGCGGAGCGGGCGCTGGCGGCGACCGGGCTCGCGGCACTCGCCCGCGCCGACGCCGCCGATCTCGCCTATGCCGAGCGCAAATTCCTCTCGCTCGCCCGCATCATCGCGACCGGGGCCCGCATCTGGCTGCTCGACGAACCCGCCTCCGGCCTCGATCCCGCCTCGCGGGCGCGGTTTTCGGCGCTGCTCCGCGACGCCGTCGCCGATGGCGTCACCATCTGCCTCATCGAACACAATCTCGACATCGTCATCGAACTCGCCGACCGCATCGTCTTTCTCGACCAGGGCCGCAAACTCGCCGAGGGCGATCCGGCAACGATCCTGGCCGACCCCCTTCTCGCCGCGATCTATTTCGGCGAACGGGCATGAACGCGACGACGCCCGCCCCGCCGGCGCTCGCGGCGCGCGGCGTCACTGCCGGCCATGGCGGGCGGGCGGTGCTCGCCGGCGTCGACCTCGCGCTCGGCGCCGGCGAGGTTCTCTCCCTCATCGGCCATAACGGGGCGGGGAAATCGACGCTGCTCCGGGTGCTGTTCGGCCTCCATCCGGCGGCGGCGGGAGAGATCCGCCTCGATGGCCGCGCGATCCGCCCCGAGCCCTCGGCGCTGGCCGCGTCCGGCGTCGCCTTCGTCCCCGAGGGGCGCGGCGTCTTTCCCGGATTGACGGTTGCCGAGAATTTCGCCCTGGCTCTCTGGTCGGCGCGGCTGGCCGGGCACGAGGCCAAGGCGCGGATCGACGAAGTGTTCGGCGTTTTGCCGGCGATCGCCGGGTTTTACGGCCGCCGCGCCGGCACGCTTTCGGGCGGGCAGCAGCAGATGGTCTCGATCGGCCGCGCCCTGCTCTCGCGCCCGCGTATTCTGCTCCTCGACGAGCCTTCGATCGGGCTCGCGCCGAAGACATTTCAGGAATTGCTGCGCCCGCTCCGCGCGTTGCAACGCGCGCGCGGGATGACGGTATTGCTCGTCGAGCAGAACATCGCCGAGGCCTTCGCCGTTTCCGATCGCGTCGCGGTGCTCAAATCCGGGCGCATCGTGTTTGCCGGCGTGCCCGCCGATCTCGCCGATCATGCCCGCCTGATGGCGTTGTTCTGAATCCGGGCCCGATCCTAGAGCAATATCCGTTCGCATTGGCGGAGGTGTCGCGGAAGATGTAGAAATTGCTTTTGGCGGCGCCTCCGGTTTGGGGGACATGACGGCGTCAGGCGGCGAGATCAAGGGGCATTGAGGAAAAAGGGGATCCGAAGCTCTGCCAACCGT
>JAJZBV010000066.1 GCA_021851785.1 Pseudomonadota bacterium | reverse complement strand
CCGATCTCGCGAGCCCGCCGCCCTCGGTTTGCCAGAACGCCGGCGGGCGGAGCCTCATCGGCTGCGGTCCAGCAGGCCGCGGAGCGCCGCCGCCGTCGCCGCCGGCAAATCCGCGAACCGCGCCGCCGCCGCCGGCCCGGACGCCGCCATCACCGCTCGCGCGCCGGGATCATCGAGCAGCCGCAAGATCACCGCCGCCAATGCCTCCCCGTCCCGGACCTCGCGCACCGCACCCGCCGCTGCCAGCGCCGCCACCGCCTCGGTGAAATTCGCGCAATGCGGGCCGACCACCAGCGCCGTCCCGAGCCGCGCCGCCTCCAGCGGGTTCTGTCCGCCATGCGGGACGAGGCTGCCGCCGATGAAGGCGATGGTCGCCAGACGATAGAAAATCCCCAATTCGCCGAGTGTGTCGGCGATATAGACCCCGCCCTCACCCAAGCCCGGCGGCCCGGCGCCGGTGCTTCGGCACGGCGCCGTCGCCGCCTCCGGGAGGGCCGCGATCGCGAGCCCGCGCGCCGGATGGCGGGGGACGAGAATGGTGAGGAGATCGGGGTGACGCGCAATGAGGCGGCGATGGGCGGCGAGGAGGATTTCCTCCTCGCCGGGATGGGTGCTGGCGGCGAGAAAGACCGGCCGCGCCCCGATCGCCGCCCGCAAAGCGGCCAGCGTCGCGGGATCGGCGGGAAGTTCGGTCGCGGCGAATTTGAGATCGCCCACCGCTCGCACGCAGGGCGCGCCGAGGGCGGAAAAGCGGGCGGCGTCATCGGCGCCGCGGGCGCGGATCGAGGCGAAGCCGCCGAGGAGGCCGCGCGCGAGGCCGGGCCAGCGCCGCCAGCGCGCGAAGCTCCGCGCCGAGAGCCGGGCATTGATCAGCATCAGGGGGATCCGGCGGCGGGCGCAGGCGGCGAGCAGATTGGGCCATAGCTCGCTCTCGACGAACGCCGCCGCGTCCGGCCGCCAATGGTCGAGAAACCGTGCGACCCAGCCCGGCACGTCGAGCGGCACGAAGCGATGCGCGACGCGCCCCGCGAGCCCGAGCGCCGGCAGGCGCGCGGCGAGGAGTTCGGCCGAGGTGACGGTGCCGGTGGTCAACAGCACCGAAACATCCGGCGCCTGACGGGCGAGTTCGCCGAGCACCGGCAACAGCGAAACCGTCTCGCCGACGCTCGCCGCGTGCAGCCAGAGCAGCCTCCCCGCCGGCCGTGGCGCGGCCTCGATGCCGCGCCGCTCGGGGAGACGCGCGGCGATTTCCTTGCCCCGCCGCGCCCGTGTCCACAGCATCAGGCGCAATCCCGGCGCCGCCAGCCTCGCCGCCGCCGCCCAGACGGCGCCGAACAGAGGAAACAGGGTCAGGCGCCGCAGCATCGCCGCGCCGCCTCCACCGCCGCGGTCAGCGCCGCCTCGATCCCCGGCAGCGCCGCCTCGGCGCCGTCGCGCGGAACCCGGATCGTCGCGCCGCAGACGATCACGCCGCGCCCGAACGGCAGCGGCAGCACCATCCGGTCCCAGGAGGGGATGACGATCCGCCAACCGGTCATCGCCGCGCAAGGCAGGATCTCGGTGCCGGAGAGCGCCGCGAGCTGCGCAACACCCGGCGCCGCCCGCCTTCGCGGCCCGCGCGGCCCGTCGGGCGTGATCACCACCTGCTCGCCGGCTTCGAGCAGCGCGAGGAGACGACGGAGGCCAGCGGCGCCACCCCGCGCCGTCGAGCCATGCACCACCTCGATGCCGAGGCCACGCACCACCTCGGCGATGATCTGCCCGTCGCGATGACGGCTGATCAGCACCTTGAGCCTTCCCGCCGAGCGCCAGCGGAGCGCCGGCATCAGCGGCAGCACCTCATGCCAGAACGCCGCGATCACCGGCGCGCCGGCGCCGAGGAAGGGGGCGGCGTGCTCGGCGCCGATCAGCCGCCAGCGGGTGCTGCGGAGCGCGAGCGCGAGATAGCGCCGCAAAAGCCACACCGCCGCCTTCCGCACGCCCGGATGCTGCAAAAACCGTTTTCCCATCGCCGGGCGCCGGTAGCACGCGGCCCCGCCCGCGACAATTCGCCGCCCGCGCCTTGCGCCGCGCCGGCCGCCGCGCCAATTTCGCCGAGGACAGGAAAATGACCCGCTTTTGCCCCCTCCCCCGCCGCGCTCTCCGTGCCGCGCTCAGCCGAATGATGGCCGGCCGAATGATGGCCGGCCGGCGATGACGGCGGCCGGGTTCGCCCCGCTTGCGACCGCGCGCCTCACCCTTCGCCCGCTGGTCGCCGCCGACGCGCCGGCGCTGCACCGGCTGATCAATGACTGGGAGGTCTGCCGCAACCTCGCCGGGGTTCCGTTCCCCTATCCGCGCGCGCTGGCCGATGACTGGATCGCGGCGAGCATCGCCGATCTCGCCGCCGGACGCGCCTATCACCTCGCCATCACCGGCAATGAGGAGGGGCGGGAGATCCTGGTCGGCGGCGTCGGCCTCCGGCTCGACCCCGCCCATCGCATCGGCCGGCTCGGCTACTGGGTGGGGCGGCGCTTCTGGGGCCATGGCGTCGCGTGCGAGGCGGCGGCGCGGCTGGCCGCCTGGTCGCTCGCCCATCTCGATCTCGACCGGCTGGAGGCCGTTGCCGCGACCGACAATGCCGCGTCACTCGCGGTGCTGCGGCGCATCGGCTTTCGCGCCATCGGCGAGGACGAGCAGGCTTTCCTCGCCCGTGGCGGCGCGCAGCCGGTGGTGATATGCGAGGCGAGGCGCGAAGATATTTTCGGCCATCCCGAGGCGATGCGCGATGCCGCCGCGCCCGAGGAATCGAAGCCTTTGCTCCTGGTCGCCGCCTGCGCGCTGATCGATGGCGACGGGCGGGTGCTGCTCGCGCGCCGGCCGGAGGGCAAGACGATGGCCGGGCTCTGGGAATTTCCCGGCGGCAAGCTCGCCCCCGGCGAAACCCCCGAGGCGGCGCTGATCCGCGAATTGCGCGAAGAACTCGGCATCGATGTCGCCGCCGCCTGCCTCGCCCCGTTCGCCTTCGCTTCCCACGCCTATGAGCGTGTCCATCTCCTGATGCCGCTCTATCTTTGCCGGCGCTGGCGCGGCTTCGTCACCCCGCGCGAGGGGCAGGCTTTGGCCTGGGTGCGGCCGGAGAAGCTCTCCGAGTATCGCATGCCACCCGCCGATCTGCCGCTGGTGCCCATGCTGCGCGATTTCCTATAAGGTGCCGCCATGACCGAGACCGCCAATCCCACCGCCTGCATCGTCGTGATCGGCAACGAGATCCTCTCCGGCCGCACCCAGGACGTGAACGTGAAGTTTCTCGCGACCCGCCTCGCCGAACTCGGCATCGCGCTCCGCGAGGTGCGGATCATCCCCGATATCGAGGCGACCATCATCGCCACCATCAACGAGATGCGCGCCGCCTTCGCTCACGTCTTCACCACCGGCGGCATCGGCCCGACCCATGACGACATCACCAGCCCCTGCATCGCCGCGGCCTTCGGCGTCCCCTGGGAGCCGCATCCCGAGGCCTGGGCGAACATGGAACGGCACTATAAGCCCGGCGAGTTCAATGCCGCCCGCCAGCGCATGGCGACGATGCCGCGCGGCGCCCGGCTGATCGAGAACGCGATCTCGATCGCGCCCGGGTTTTCGATCGGCAATGTCCATGTCATGGCCGGGGTGCCGCGCATCATGCAGGCGATGTTCGAAAGCCTCGCGCCGACGCTCCCCGGCGGCAAGCCGATCCGCGCCCGCGCCGTCCACGGCCAGCGGCTGCTCGAAGGCCGCCTCGCCGCCGGGCTCGCCGCCATCCAGGCCCGCTATCCGACGCTCGATATCGGGAGTTACCCCTATTATCGCGGCGATAACAACGGCGTCGCGATCGTCGCCAAGGGCACCGACGAGGCCGCTTCCGCGGCCGCCATCGCCGAGGCCGCGGCGCTGATCGAAAGCCTCGGCGTCAGCCCCATCCTCGGCGAGCCGCCGATCTGACGCTTTTTTCCAGGAGACCGATCCTATGCCCCTGAGCCCGCCACCGGCACGCGAGCTGTTGCATTTGCGCGATATCGCGCTCCGCGGCTATCTCCGCGCCGATGGGCTTTACGATATCGAGGCCCATCTCACCGACACCAAGACGCAGGGCTTCACCAGCGAGGAGCGCGGCTATGTCGAGGTCGGCGAGCCGCTGCACGGGATGTGGATGCGGCTCACCGTCGATGCCGATTTGACCGTCATCGCCTGCGAGGCCAACACCGAATTCAGCCCCTATCCGCAGATCTGCCCCCAGGCGGCGGATAATTTCTCCCGCCTCGCCGGGCTTTCGATCAAGCGCGGCTTCGTCAAGGCGGCGATGGCGCGGGTCGGCGGCACCGAGGGCTGCACGCATCTCCGCGAATTGCTGCAACAAATGGCGACGGTCGCCTTCCAGACCCTCTATTCGGTGCTGATGCGGCGCGAACGCCAACGCGCCGAGGCGGCGGGCGACACCCGCACCCCGGAGGAGAACGTCGCGGCAGGCAGTGATGGCCGGCCGGTGCTGCTCGATACCTGCCTCGCCTGGGGCAGCGCCAGCCCGGTCATCAAACGCCGCTGGCCACATCTCTATACCGGGGCGGATAAATCGTAGCGATAAAGCCCTCTTTGT
>JAJZBV010000041.1 GCA_021851785.1 Pseudomonadota bacterium | reverse complement strand
TTTCACTCATCCCGCGGCGGACGCGCGAGCAAGGTCGTCATCGCGGCACGGAGACTGGCGTCGCCGGCGAGAACGGTGGCGACGGCGGCGCAGATCGGCACTTCGCAGCCGGCTTTCGCTGCGCGGGCGACCAGCGCCGGGGCTGTCGCGACCCCTTCGGCGACACCGCGCTGGCGGGCGAGGATGGCGGGAAGCGCCTCGCCCCGGCCGAGCGCGAGGCCGAGGCTGAAATTGCGGCTCATCGGGCCGGTGCAGGTGAGCACGAGGTCGCCGAGGCCGGAAAGCCCGGTCATCGTCTCCGCCCGTCCGCCAAGCGCTTGCGCGAGCCGGGCCATTTCCGCGAGCCCCCTGGTGATCAGGGCGGCGCGGGCGTTTTCACCCAGGCCCGCCCCGATCACCGCCCCGGCGGCGATGGCGATGACGTTTTTCGCCGCCCCCCCGAGTTCGGCGCCGATCGGATCGTCATTGCCGTAGAGCCGGAAATTGTCGCTCGCGAGCGATTCCATGATGCGCAGGCGAAGCCCCGCGTCGCGCGCCGCGACGACGGCGGCGGCGGGCAGGCCGGAGGCGATCTCGGTGGCGAAATTCGGCCCCGTCAGCACCGCAAGCGGCCGCTCGGGCGCGAGTTCGGCCAGCATCTCCGAGGGCATGAGGAGGCTTCCCGCTTCGATCCCCTTGGCGCAGATCACCGCCGCCCCGGGCGGCAAATCCCGGGCGACGGCGCGGAGATGCTGCACCGGCACCGCGAGGAGGAAAAAATCGGCCGCGATCGCGGCGAGATCGGCGGTGACGGTGATCTCGCCGCCAAGGGCAACCCCGGGCAGGCGCGGATTTTCCCGCCGTGCCGCGATCTCGCGCGCCCGCGCCGGCTCGCGCGCCCAGAGCGTGACCTGAAGGGGCGCCGCCCGATTGCCGGCCCGCGCCGCCTGCACCGCGAGCGCCGTGCCCCAGGCGCCGGCGCCGATGATCGCGATCCGGCTCATGACACGGCCGCGACCGCGCTGGCCAGGGGCAGCGCGTGATAGCCGCTGCCCTCTTCGCGGGCGAGCCGGTCGTGCAAGGCGCGGAGCAGCGTTGGCGCGGCCTCGGCGAAGCCGAATGGCGGGTTGATGACGATCAGCCCACAGCCATTGAGCCGGGCCGGATCGAGCGGCGGGCGCCGCCAGAACTCCGCCGCCAGCGCGTCGGCAAACCCGCTTTCGCGCAATTCGGCGTGGCATTGCCGGACCCGGGCGCGGCTCTTGATCGGGTACCAGGCGGCGAGAACGCCGGTCGCGAACCGACGATGGGCGCGGCGGAGGCCATCGGCGAGCCGGGCAAACTCGTCCTCGGCCTCGAAGGGCGGGTCGATCAGCACCAGGCCGCGCCGCTCGGGCGGCGGCAGCAACGCGCCGAGCGCTTCCCAGCCGTCGCGCCGATGCACCGCGACCGCCGGATCGTCCGCGAACAGGCGCTTGAGCGCCGCCGCTTCCTCCGCGTGCCATTCGCAACAGGCGAGCCGGTCGCCGGGGCGCATGAGCGCGCGGATCAGAAGCGGCGAGCCGGGATAGAGGCCGAGGCGCTCGACGGCGCCGAGATACTCGGCGAGCAACGGGTCGGGGGCGGGGTCGGGGTCGGCGCGGAGGCGCGCGATGCCGTCCCGCCATTCGCCGGTGCGCTCAGCCTCGGCGCCTTCGAGGTCGTAACGGCCGCGCCCGGCGTGGGTGTCGAGGAAAAACGCCGGCTTTTCCTTGCGCTGCAAGGCCCGCACCAGCCAGACCAGAAGCGCGTGTTTCATGCAATCGGCGAAATTGCCGGCATGGAAGGCGTGGCGGTAATTCATGCCGCGACCGGGGCCGGTGCGAGCGCCATGTCGGGCGCATCCAGCGGCCAGCGCGGGCGTGGCGCATGATCGAGGCCGCTCACCGCGCCGCATTTCAGCCGCTCGATCCCGGCCCAGGCGACCATCACCGCGTTGTCGGTGCAGAGCCTGAGCGGTGGCGCGATGAGGTGAAACCCATGCCGCGCCGCAACCAGGGCCAGGGCGGCGCGGATCGCCTGGTTGGCAGCCACTCCGCCGGCGAGAACCAAAGTGGTGGCGCCGGGATGGCGCGCGGCGAAGGCGGCGAGGGCGTGATCGGTGCGATCGGCGAGCACGTCGGCGACGGCGCGTTGAAAACTGGCGGCGAGATCGGCGGCGGCTGCGCGCGGCAAGGCGCCCGATGGAAACCCGGCGATGCTTTGTGCGAGCGCGGTTTTGAGGCCGGAGAAGCTGAAATCACAGCCCGGGCGGCCAAGCAAGGGGCGCGGCAGGGCAAACCGCGCCGGATCGCCCTCGGTGGCAAGGCACTCCAGCGCCGGCCCACCCGGCCAGGGAAGGCCGAGCAGCTTCGCCGCCTTGTCGAACGCCTCGCCGACCGCGTCATCCAGCGTCCGCCCGAGCACGCGATAGCGCCCGAGCGCTTCCACCGCGACGAACTGGCAATGCCCGCCCGAGACCAGAAGCAGGAGATAGGGAAAGGCGAGGCCGCCCTCGGCCAGGCCAGGGAGCCGCGCCGTCAGCGCATGGGCTTCGAGATGATTGATCGGAAGAAAAGGTTTGTCCCAGGCGAGCGCCAGGCCCTTCCCGAAATTCGCGCCGACGATCAGCCCGCCGATCAGCCCCGGCCCCGAGGTCGCGGCAATCGCCGCGATCTCGCCGCCGCCCAGCCCGGCCTTGGCGAGCGCCGCCTCGGTGAGGGGCGCGAGATGGGCGAGATGGGCGCGCGCCGCGACTTCGGGGACGACGCCGCCGAAAGGGGCGTGCTCGCCGATCTGGCTGAGGACGGTTTCGGCGAGGATACGCCCGTCGCCGGCGAGCACCGCGACCGCGGTTTCGTCGCAGGAACTCTCGATCCCGAGCACCGCGCCAGACAGGTCCGGGCCTGTGGTTTCGGGATGGCCGATTTGCATGTCAGTGCTTTCCTTTCTGGCGCGGCGGATTTAGGAGAGCCCGATGGATCTCGCCCCCTCCCATAGCGCCGGGCATCACCCGCGCGTCAAGCCGCACGCCCGCGAATTGCCGCTCCGCGTCGGCACCCGTGCCTCGCCGCTGGCGCTGGCGCAGACCCGCGCGTTCCTCGCGCTCCTCCGCCATTTCTGCCCGGTACTGCGGAGCATGAATGTATTCGAGGAGCACGCGATCCGCACCACCGGCGATCTCGTGCAGGATCGCCGCCTCGCCGAGATCGGCGGCAAGGGGCTGTTCGCCAAGGAAATCCACGAGGCGCTGGCGGATGGCCGGATCGATTTCGCCGTCCACAGCCTCAAGGATCTGGAAACCCAGCTGTCGCCCGGCATCGTGCTCGCCTGCACGCTCCGGCGCGAGGATGCGCGCGATGCGCTGCTGCTCGGCGCCGGCTGTCTGCCGGCCGATCCCGAGCAGCCTTACGCCGCGCTGCCCGCGGGGGCGGTGATCGGCACGTCCTCGGTGCGGCGCCAGGCGCAATTGCTGCACGCGCGGCCCGATCTTCGCATCGTGACGCTGCGCGGCAATGTCCAGACCCGGCTCGACAAGCTCGCCGGCGGGGCGTGTGACGCGAGCCTGCTCGCGCTCGCCGGGTTGCGCCGGGTCGGCCTCGCCGAGGTGCCGAAGCTGGTTCTCGATCCGGAGGTGATGGTGCCGGCGGCGGGGCAGGGGATCATCGGCATCACCGCCCGCGCCGATGATAGCGAGCTGCTCGATCTCCTCGCCGGCATCGAGGATCCCGAGGCCAAGGCGGTCGCCACCGCCGAGCGGGCGCTGCTCGCCTGCCTCGATGGCTCCTGCCGCACGCCGATCGGCGGCTATGCGCGGGTTTTGCCCGATGAGCGGCTGCATCTGACCGGCCTCGTCGCGCGCGGCGATGGCTCCTTCCTGCTCAAACGCGAGATCGTCGGTGAGGTCGGGGAGGCAGAGAGGCTCGGCACCGAACTCGGCGCCAGCCTCCGCGCGGACAGCCCGGCCGATATCTTTGCCTGATCCCGCCCTTCCTGCCGCGTGGACGCGGGGGGAGGGCGGCGGCGTTCTCGTCACCCGACCGATGCCGGCGGCGCTGGTAACGGCGGCGCTTCTCACCGCGCGCGCCTATTCCCCGGTGATCGCCCCGCTCCTGACAATTTTACCGCGCGACCCGGTGCTGCCGCCGCCGGAGGCGTTGCAGGCGGTGCTGGTCGGGAGCGGCAACGCCGTCGATCATCTCCCGGCCGCGTATCGCCGGCTGCGCCTGCTCGCGGTCGGCGACGCCACCGCCGCGCGCGCCCGCCGCGCCGGCCACGCCGAGGTTTCGAGCGCGGCGGCGAATGCGGCGCGGCTGGCCGTCCTCGCCGGCGAGACGCTCGATCCCGCCGGCAAGCCACTGCTGCTCGCCGTCGGCGAGGGGCAGGGCACGGGTCTCGAGGCGGCGCTCATCGCCCGGGGGTTTCACGTCCTGCGCCGGGCGGTCTATACCACCGCGGCGGCCGCTTCCTTGCCGGCGGCGGCCCGCGCGGCCCTCGCCGCGCCGGAGGAACCTTTGTTGAGACCTATATCGAGACCTTTATCGGAGGGACAGACATTGCGGGCCGGACTGTTTTTCTCCGCCGAAACGGCACGGGTGTTCCGCACCCTGGTTACGGCCGAGGGATTGACGGATCGGCTCGGCGCGATCGTCGCGCTGGCGATCAGCGCCGGCACCGCCGCCGAACTCAGGCCCTTGCCCTGGCGGGAGGTGCGCGAGGCGCCCCATCCAAACCAGGAGGCTTTGCTGGCGCTCTTGCCATGACCGACGATCCGATTGCCGCCCCCTCCGGCGCCGCTCCTGACGGCGTCCCTGGCGCAGCCCCCGCGGCGCCGCCGCCGGCCACGGACACGCCGCCCGAGCCTCGGCGCGCCTCGCTGGTGCCGCTTCTCGTGCTTCTCGATCTCGTGCTGGTGGCGCTGGCCGTGGGCTATGTCTGGCGGTTTCCGCCGACTGTGACCGAAGCGCGCCTCGCTGCCCTCGAAGAACGGGTGACGGCGCTGGCGGCGCGGCCATCCCCGCCTTCGTCCCCGCCTTCGTCCCCGTCTTCGCCCCCCTCCGCGGAGATCGCGGCGCTCGCGACCCGCCTTCAGGGGGACGAATCCCGGCTCGACGCCCTGGCCAAGCAGCAGGCGGCGCTGGCGGCGGCGGAAAACCAGCCAGCGCCCCCCGCCGCCCCTCCCGCACCCGACATCACCGCCTTGCTCGCCCGGCTGCATGAAGATGAGGCCCGGCTCGACGCGCTCACCGAGAGCAGCGGGGCGATGTCGCGCCAAGTGGCCGGCGTCGTCGATCGCACGACGCGGCTCGCCCGTCTCCAAGCCGCCGGGGACGCGCTCGCCGCCGGTCGCCCGCTCGGCGATCTGCCGGGGGCGCCGCCGGCGCTGGCCCGGTTCGCGGCGACGCCGCCGCCGACGCTGGCGACGCTCCGCGCCGCGTTTCCCGCCGCCGCCGCCGCCGCCCGCGCCGCGGCCGCGCCGCCCTCCCTGGTGCCGACCTCCCGCCTGATGGACTGGATCGGTGCGGTGATGACGATCCGGCGCGGCGATCAGGTGCTGGTCGGTGACACGCTCGCGACCCGGCTCGCCGCGGCGCGGGCGGCGTTGGCCGGAGACGACCTCGCCGGCGCGCTCGCCGCGCTGGCGCCGATCGAAGGCGCCCCGGCCGCCGCGCTCGCGTCCTGGCAAAGCGAGGCCGCCAATCTCCTCGCCGCCCGCCGCGCGCTCGCCGATCTCGTGGCCGCCAGTTGATGCGCCGGGTTCTTTTCCTGCTGCTCGCCGCCGCGGCGACGGCGCTGCTGACCACCGCCTTCTTTTCCCTGCCGCGCATGGTGCATGCCGAAATCGGCGCCTACGCGATCGATGTCTCGGCGGCGGCGGCGGTGGTGTTCCTGATCATCGGGCTCGTGGTCTTTTATATCGTTGCCCGAGCGCTGGTCGGCTTCCTCACTTTCCCGAAACACTGGCGGCGCTGGCGGAGAGAGCGGGCGCGCCGACGCGGCGAGCGGGCGGTGACGAAGGCGCTGGTCGCGCTCGCGGCCGGGGATGGCGCGGCGGCGCGGCAGGCGAGCCTGCGCGCGCGGCGTCTGCTCGGCGATACCCCGCAAACCCTGTTGCTCGCCGCCTACGCTGCGCGCCAGGCCGGCCAGGACGCCGAGGTGGCCGCTCTGTTCGAGACCTTGGCGCGGCATCGCGAGGCGAGTTTCCTCGGGCTTCGCGGCCTGTTCCAGCAAGCCGTCGGGCGGGAGGATTGGGACGGCGCGGCACAGCTCGCGCGGCGCGCCGAGGCCGCATTTCCGGGCGCCGCGTGGCTGCGGCGCGAGCGGCTGGCGATGGCGCTCCGGCGCGGCGCGTGGTCGGAGGCCCTGGCCCTCGCCGGGCCGGAGGCACCGCGCGCCGCCTATGCCGCCGCCGCCGCGATCGCGGCACCCGATGCCGCCGCCGCGTTGCGCCTCGCGCGCCGCGCCTTTCAGGACGATCCCCGTCTCACCGCCGCCGCGCTGGCCTATGCCGAGCGGCTGCGCGCGGCCGGCAAGGAGCGCGCCGTGGCGCGGGTGCTGCGCGCCGCCTGGGTGGCCAATCCGCACCCCGATCTCGCTGCTTTCGCGCTTGCCCCGATCACCGACGCGATGGCCCGTTTCCGCGCCGCGGAAACGCTGGTGGCGGGGCGGGAGAAGGACGCGGAAAGCCATTTCCTCCTCGCCCGCGCGGCATTGGAAGCGGGGCTGATCGGCCAGGCGCGGCATCACGCCGAAGCGGCGAGCGCGACGCTCCGCCAGCGCCGTGTCTTCCTGCTGCTCGCCGATATCGCCGGGCGCGAGGCATCGGGGGAACACCGCGCCGCCGCGGGCGAGGCGCTGGCGGCGGCGCTGCGGCAAGCGGCCGCGGCCGATCCCGATCCCGCCTGGCATTGTGACGCCTGCGCCGTACCTGTCGCCGCCTGGCAGCCGGTCTGCCCGGCCTGTGGCGTGGCGGGCCGGGTGGTCTGGGGCGTGCCGCCCCGGATCTCAACCCGAGCGCTGGGCGGTGACCCGGCAAAATCTACCGTGCTGTTAACCCCAAGGTAATCGCCACCCGGCAATCTCTGCCCATGGCAAAAGGCCAAATGGCCGGGAGCGGGTGGAGCATGGAGCGGTGGACGCTTTGGCCCTTGGCGGCTTCGGTGCGCGGGGCGGTTCGTGGCGCGGGGGCGGCGTGATGCAGGCGCTGCTGGACGGTCTCAAAACCCTCGGCCCGCTGCGTCTGGCGGCGATGGCGGCGGTGGCGATCGGCACGCTCGGCCTGCTCGCCTTATTGGCGTTTCGCGGCGCCGACCAACGCATGGCCCTCCTCTATAGCGACCTCGACATGCGTGAATCGGCGCAGATCGTGGAGCAGCTCGACCACGCCCATATCGCCCATCAAAGCGGCCATGATGGGGCGGAAATCCTGGTGCCCACGGATCAGGTGGCGAAAGCGCGCCTCCTGCTCGCCAAGGACGGGCTGCCGAGCGGCGGCTCGGTCGGCTATGAAATCTTCGATCGCTCCGACACGCTGACCGCCAATCAGTTTCAGTTGGCGATCGATCAGACCCGGGCACTGGAGGGGGAACTCGCGCGCACCATCCGCGCGATCCATGGCGTCCGCGCCGCGCGCGTGCATCTCGTGCTTCCCCGGCGCGAGCCGTTCTCGCGTGACCCGCAGGAGGCGCAGGCGAGCGTGCTGCTGACCATGGCCGGCGCCTCCCGCATGGACCGCGATGAGGTGCAGGCGGTCCTCAACCTGGTCTCCGCCGCCGTGCCGGGCTTGAAGCCGCAGAATATCTCGATCGTCGATAGCCGCGGCAATCTCCTGGCCCGCGCCGGCACGCCGGTCGGCGATGGCGCCGCGGCGATGACGGCCGAGGAAATCCGCCGCGCGACCGAGCTTCGCCTCTCCCGCGCCGTCGAGGAGATGCTGGAGCAGAGTCTCGGCTTCGGCCATGTCCGCGCCGAGGCCTCGGTGCAGATGAATTTCGACCAGATGCACCAGACGGATGAGAAATACGACCCTGACGGGCAGGTGGTGCGCAGCCAGCAGAGCGTCACCGACAATTCGAAATCGACGGACGGCGCCGCCAATGTCTCGGTGCAGAACAATCTGCCCAATCCCGACGCCGGCACCTCGAACACGACCAGCCAGGAAGGCCGCCAGGAAGACACGACGAATTACGAAATCAGTAAATCGGTGCGAACCCTGGTCCACGACGCGCCGCAGATCCAGCGCATCAGCATCGCGGTGATGGTCGACGGCACGATGGCGCCGGGCAAGACCGGCAAGCCGGAATGGCAGGAGCGCGGCCCCGAGGACATCGCGCGCATCAGCGCCCTCGTCAAAAGCGCGGTCGGCTTCGATGAGAAGCGCGGCGATCAGGTGCAGGTGGTCAGCATGCGCTTTGCGCAGGGCGACGTGGCGACGGCGGCGGCGGCCGGCCCGTTCGGGCTCACGCTCGAACACGCCGATATCGTCCATCTCGTCGAAACCCTGCTGTTTGGCGTCGTCGGCGTGCTCGCGCTGCTCGTCGTGCTGCGGCCGATGGTGCTGCGGCTGACGACGATCGCGGCGCCGCCGGCGCTGGCTGGGCCGGCCGAGGGCGGGGAAGACGTGGTGGCGGGCAATTTCCTTGCCGGCGCCGATGGCGCGGCGCTGCCCGCGGCGGCGCAGATCGCCATGCTGGAGGACGAGAGGATGACGACGCTCGCCAATATCGAGGGCCAGTTGCGGCTTTCTTCCATCCGCAAGATTGCCGATCTGGTCGATAAGCACCCCGAGGAGTCGGTGGCCATCATGCGCGGCTGGATGGCCGAGGAGCAGAGCTGAGCGATGGCCAAGATCGATGATCCGCGCGGTTTGAACGGATCGCAAAAGGCCGCGATCCTGATGCTGGCGCTCGGCGAGGAGCAGAGCGGACGCATCTTCGCCCTGATGCATGAGGACGAGATCAAGGAGGTTTCGTCGGCGATGGCGCAGCTCGGCTCGGTGCGCGCCGACCTCGTCGAGCGTTTATGCAACGATTTTTCTGAAAGCCTGGGCGGCGTCGGCAATATCGTCGGCAGTTTCGAGAGCACCGAGCGGATTCTGCAACGTGCCCTGCCACGCGATCGCGTCCAGCAGATCATGGAGGAAATCCGTGGCCCGGCCGGGCGCACGATGTGGGACAAGCTCGGCAATGTCAGCGAGGCGGTGCTCGCCAACTATCTCAAGAACGAATACCCGCAGACCGTCGCCGTCGTGCTTTCGAAGGTGAAGCCCGACCACGCCGCGCGGGTTCTGGCGCTGTTGCCGGAATCCTTCGCGATGGAGGTGGTGATGCGCATGCTGCGCATGGAAAGCGTCCAGAAAGAGGTTCTGGAGGGCGTCGAACGCACGTTGCGCGCCGAGTTCATGTCCAATCTCGCACGCAGCACCCGCCGCGACTCGCACGAAATGATGGCGGAAATCTTCAACAATCTCGACCGCCAGAGCGAGACCCGTTTCCTTGCCGCACTCGAGGATCGCAACCGTGAATCGGCGGAGCGGATCAAGGCGTTGATGTTTACTTTCGAGGATCTGCAGCGCCTCAGCGGGGTGGCGATCCAGGTGTTGCTGCGCACCGCCGAGAAGGACAAGCTGCCGGTGGCCCTCAAGGGGGCATCCGAGAAAGTGCGCGACCTCTTCTTCTCCAACATGTCCGAGCGTGCCGGGCGGATGCTGCGTGAGGAGATCGAGAATCTCGGGCCGGTGAAGCTCCGCGATGTCGATGATGCGCAGGCCAGCATCGTATTGGTGGCCAAGGAACTCGCGGCGCAAGGCCAGATCGAGATCAGCGAAAGCAAGGGTGAGGAGCTGGTCTATTGAGCGGGGCAACGAAAATTCCGCCGCGCGCCGCCGAGGGAAAGCGGATGCTGTTCATCGAGGATTTCGACGCGGTCGAGATGCCTGCTTCGGCCGCGCCCGGGGGCGATGAGGGGAACGAGCCCGAGATCATCGTGCCGGCCTTCGGCGCCGAGGATGTCGAGGCCGCGCGGCTCGGCGGTTATGAGGCCGGGGTCGCGGCGGGGCGGGCGATGGTGCAGGGCGCGCGCGAGGCGGCGCTCGATGGCCTGCTCGCGGCGATCCGCGCGGCGCTCGCGGACGCGGCGGCCGGCGCGAAACTGCGTGCCGATGACATCGGGCGCGAATTGGCGCGGATGCTGGCCGGCTCGCTCGCGGCGGTGCTGCCCGATCTCGTTCGCCGCCATGGCGCCGCCGAAATCAGCCGGCTGGTGCGGGAATTATTGCCGCCGATGGCGCTCGAGCCCGAGATCGTGGTGCATGTCGCCGCCGGCGACCGGGAGGCGCTGGCGGCGGATCTCGATCGCCTCGATGCGCACCTCGCGTCGCGCGTGCGTCTTGTCACCGAGGCGGGCATGACCGCCGGCGATGTCATGATTACCTGGAAGAATGGCCGTGCCAGCCGTGACAGCGCCGCGCTGGTCCGGCAGCTCGCCGAATTGTGGCAGCGCTTCGGGCTGGATGCGGACAGCAACGCTGAAAAGGAATTGGCCGATGTCGAATGAACCGGATTTCATCGAGGGCAGCGATGCGCTGGATGTCACCGATACGAGCGTGCCGCGCGGCGCCCGCGATCTCGAAGCGGTGTACGACATTCCGGTGACGGTGAGCGCCGTTCTCGGCAAGGCGACGATGCAGGTCAATCAACTGCTCAAGCTCGGCCGTGGCGCGGTGGTCGAACTCGACCGCAAGCTGGGTGAGGCGATCGATATTTACGTCAATAACCGTCTCGTCGCGCGCGGTGAGGTGGTGATGGTCGACGACAACCGCCTGGGCGTGACGATGACCGAAATCGTCAAGGCGGATCGGGTGGTTTGAGGCGCGGCACGGCGAATAGGAGCGGTTGCGGGCGATGCAAGTTCTGATCATCGGATCCTTGGCGGCGGAGCTTGGTCAGGCGGCGCGGATCGCGATCGCGCGGGGCGCCCGGCTCGACCAGGCCGACGGCATCGAACCGGCCTTGATCCGGCTGCGCGCCGATGCCCGCGTCGATCTCGTTCTCTGCGACATCCGGCATGATATCGCGGCGCTGATCCGCGCGATGTTCGCCGAGCGCATCCTGGTGCCGGTGATCGCCTGCGGGGTCGGCAACGACGCCGAGGCGGCGGTGCGCGCGATCGAGGCAGGGGCGCGGGAATTCCTGCCGCTGCCGCCGGATGCCGAGCTGATCGCGGCCATTCTCGAAGCGGCGGCCGGCGAGAGCCACGCGATGATCGTGCGTGACCCGCTCATGCTCGCGACCATCCGCCGCGCCGAGCAGGTCGCGCGTTCGGATGCGTCGGTGCTGATTTCGGGAGAATCGGGCACCGGCAAGGAGGTTCTGGCGCGCCATGTCCATCGCCGCTCGCGCCGCGCGGCGGCGGCGTTCGTTGCCCTCAATTGCGCGGCGATCCCGGAAAATCTTCTCGAATCCGAACTCTTCGGCCATGAGAAAGGCGCGTTTTCCGGCGCCATCGCCCGCCGGGTCGGCAAATTCGAGGCCGCCGACGGCGGCACGCTTTTGCTCGATGAAATCAGCGAGATGGACATTCGCCTCCAGGCCAAGCTGTTGCGGGCGATCCAGGAGCGCGAGATCGACCGTCTCGGCGGCGCCGGGCCGGTGCGGGTGAATGTGCGCCTCATCGCCACCACCAATCGCGATCTCGGGACCGAGATCGCCGCCGGGCGGTTTCGGGAAGATCTCTATTTCCGGCTCAACGTCGTCAATCTGGTGATCCCGCCGCTCCGCGAGCGGCCGGCCGATGTCATCGCCTTGGCCGAGCATTTCGCCCATCGCTTTGCCGAACTCAACGGAGTTTCGGCGCGGCCGCTGGCGCCGGCGTCGCGCGTCGCGCTGCGTCTCCATCCATGGCGAGGCAATGTGCGTGAACTCGAAAACATCATTCATCGCGCGGTGTTGTTGGCGGAGGGAGACGAGATCGACCCCGCCGCGATCGAACTGCCGGCGGCGGGCGCCGCTTCGCCTGCGGCGAGCGGCAAGCCCGCCGCCGCGGCCCCCGTCCTGGCCCCGGTCTTGGCCCCGGTCTCGGCGCTGGTCGGGCGCACCGTCGACGAGGTCGAGCGCGACCTCATTCTCGAAACCCTGGAACACACGTTCGGCAACCGCACCCATGCCGCGGTCATGCTCGGCATTTCCATCCGCGCGCTCCGCAACAAGCTCCGCGATTACGCCGCCCAAGGGCTCGCCGTGCCGCCGCCGCCAGCCGGCAGCATGGCGGCGGCGGCGGTGGCCTGAGGCGTCATGGCGGAAATCGCGGCGAAGCCGGCGGCACCCTGGCTCGCGGTCTTCGGCGGGCGGCTGCGCCCCTATCTGCCGGGGAGCGATATCGGGCTCGCGCTCGGTGTCGTCGCCCTGCTCTCGGTGCTCATCCTGCCGCTGCCGCCTTTCGTGCTCGATGTCTGTCTCTCGCTCTCGATCACGTCCTCGATTCTCGTCCTGATGGTCGCCTTGTTTCTCGAAAAGCCGCTCGATTTCTCCAGCTTCCCGACCTTGCTGCTGCTGACGACGCTGCTCCGCCTGGCACTCGAGGTCGCGACGACGCGGCTCATCCTCGCGCACGGCAATGAGGGGCCGCTGGCCGCGGGGCATGTCGTCGCGGCGTTCGGCGGTTTTCTGATGGGCGGCGACGTGGTGATCGGCGTGATCCTGTTCGCGATCCTCCTGGTGGTGAACTTCATGGTCATCACCAAGGGCTCGGGCCGCATCGCCGAGGTCTCGGCACGCTTCAGCCTCGATGCCATGCCGGGGAAGCAGATGGCGATCGATGCCGATCTCTCCTCGGGCATGATCGACGACAAGACGGCACGCCGGCGGCGGCGTGAATTGGAGGCCGAAAGCGGTTTTTACGGCGCGATGGACGGGGCCGCGCGGTTTGTCCGGGGGGACGCCATCGCGGCGCTGATCATCACCGCGATCAACATCGTCGGCGGCCTCGCGATCGGCCTGGTGCGCCATGGCATGCCCTTCGCCGACGCCGCCGCGACTTTCACCACGCTGACCGTCGGCGACGGGCTGGTCGCGCAGATCCCCGCTCTCCTGGTGTCCACCGCCGCCGGCATCGTGGTGACCAAGGGCGGCATGGAGGGCAAGGCGAACGTCGCCCTGCTCGCCGAGATCGGCGGGCGGCCGAAGCCGCTCGCGCTCGCCGCCGGCGCCGCGACGGTCCTGGCGCTGATGCCGGGCTTGCCGGCCCTGCCGTTTCTCGGGCTTGCCGGGCTTGCCGGCGGGGCGGCGTGGCTGCGCCGGAACCATATCCCCGGCCTCACCCTCGCGCTCGGCCCGGAGACGCCCGCGCCCCCGGCCGAGCCGCCGATCAGCGAGGCGCTGCGTATCGATCTGATCCGCCTCGAACTCGGCTATGGTCTGCTCGCGCTGGCGAATGGCGAGCCGCCGCGGCTGACCGAGCAGATCAAGGGGATGCGCCGCGCCATCGCCGCCGAGATGGGCTTCGTGCTGCCGCCGGTGCGCATCCAGGACAATATGCAGCTTCCCGCCGACGGCTACGCCATTCGCATCAAGGAGATCGAGGCCGGGCGCGGCGAGGTGCGGATGAACGCGCTGCTCGCCATGGACCCCAAGGGCGGGCGCCCGGACCTCGCCGGCGAGCGCACCACCGAGCCGGCTTTCGGCCTGCCGGCGCTCTGGATCGCGCCGGAAGCGCGCGAGGAGGCGACGTTCCGCGGCTGCACCGTCGTCGATCCGCCGAGCGTGCTCGCGACCCATCTGACCGAGATCGTGCGCGAGAACATGGCCGAACTGCTCTCTTACGCCGAGACCCAGAAACTCCTCGACGAATTGCCGCGCGAACAGCAGAAGTTGGTCGCGGACATCATCCCGACGCAGATCTCCGTCGGTGGGGTGCAGCGGGTCTTGCAGGCGTTGCTCGCGGAGCGGGTTTCGATCCGCGATCTGCCGACCATTCTGGAGGGCATCCAGGAGGCGACGAGCGGCCCGGGGCGTGGCTTCGGTGCCATCGTCGCGCATGTGCGCGCGCGGCTCGCGCGGCAATTGAGCGACAGCCACGTGAGCGCCGCCGGCTATATCCCGCTGGTCACCCTCTCGCCGGAATGGGAGGGGGCGTTCGCCGATGCCCTGGTCGGGCCGGCCGAGGACCGCCAGCTCGTGATGTCGCCGCAGCGGTTGCAGGAATTCATGCACCGCTTCCGGGCGGTGTTCGAGCAGGCCGCGGCCAGTGGCGAGGCGCCGGTATTGCTCACCAGCGCGCCGATCCGCCCGCATGTGCGCGCCATCGTCGAGCGCATCCGCCCGGCGACCGCGGTGCTGGCGCAGTCGGAAATTCATCCGCGCGCCCGCATCCGCACCGTCGGCACGGTATGACGGCGCGCGCGGGGGCGGGGATGGCAAGGGGGAGCGGGCGGCGGATCCGCGCGGCGCCTGCCCCGGGCGTGGAGCGAGAGACATGCGGCTGAAGCTCTATCGCGCGCCGAACATGGCGGCGGCGATGGCGGAATTGCGCCGCGAACTCGGTGCCGAGGCGCTGATCCTCGGTAGCCGGCGGGTGGCGGGCGGCGTCGAGGTGACGGCGGCGCTCGACCCCGAGGCCGCCTCGCCCGCCGCCGGCGTGGCGGCGGACGGTGCGGCGACGGGCAGTGCGGCGACGGATAGTGCGGCGATGGGCGGGCGCCGGGAGCGGCGGGAGGCGCTGGCCTTTCACGGGGTTCCGGAGGCGTTGGCGGTGCTGCTCGAGGGTGGGGACATGGCGGTGGCGCT
The DNA here is from genome assembly GCA_021851785.1 of Pseudomonadota bacterium. Classification (GTDB taxonomy): domain Bacteria; phylum Pseudomonadota; class Alphaproteobacteria; order Acetobacterales; family Acetobacteraceae; genus Acidibrevibacterium. The sequence goes on along the minus strand of JAJZBV010000041.1, from coordinate 10,402 downwards.
GGCCCGGCATTTCGCCTTTGCCGCCTTGCCGCTGGTGGCGGGTGCGGCGCCGCTGTTGTTCGTCGGCCCGCCGGGCGCCGGCAAGACCTTGACGGTGGCGCGGCTGGCAACCCGGCTGGTGCTGGCGGGCGGGGCGCCGCTGGTGATTTCCGCCGATGGCAGGCGCGCCGGCGCGACCGAGCAATTGGCCGCCTATACGAGGCTGCTCAGCCTCAACCTGTTGGTCGCGAGCCAGCCGGGATCGCTCGCGCGCGCTTTGACGCGGCGGGGCGATGGCGCTCCGGTGCTGATCGATGCGCCCGGGCTCGATCCCTTCGATCCCGCCGCCGGCGAGGAAATCACCGCCCTTGCCAGCGCGGCCGGAGCACGCGTCGTTCTGGTGCTGCCGGGCGGGCTCGATGTCGCCGAGGCCGCCGATCTCGCCGCCGCGTTCAGCGCCGCCGGCGCGGTCGCCCTGGTCGCGACCCGGCTCGATCTGGCGCGGCGGCTGGGCGGCGTGCTCGCCGCCGCCGCTGCCGGCCGGCTTGGGCTGGCCGAGGCCGGGGTGGGTGGCGGCGCCGCCGACGGGTTGGTGCCGATGACCGCCGATTTTCTTGCCGAGCGACTGCTCCGGGGCGTTGCTCCGGCCAGCGCCCGTTCTCCAGCAGAGGCGTATGCATGATGCTCGATGTCCGCTCGACCCCCCGCGATCTTTCCGGCGTGCCGGGGAGCAATGTGCTGCCGCTTCGGCGCGGGCGTCTGCTCGCCATCGCCTCGGGCAAGGGCGGGGTGGGCAAGACCTGGCTCGCGATCACCCTCGCCCATGCGCTCGCCCGGGCCGGGCGGCGGGTGCTGTTGTTCGATGGCGATCTCGGTCTCGCCAATGTCGATATCCAGCTCGGATTGATGCCGGAGCGTGATCTCGGCGGCCTGATCACCGGGCGGGCGAGCCTCCCCGAGAGCGTGACGGCGTTCGCGCCGGGCGGGTTCGATATTCTCCCCGGCCGCTCCGGCTCGGGCGCGCTCGCCGCGCTGGATCCCCCGGCCCTGGCCCGCGTGCTGGCCGAATTGCGCGCCGCGACCACGCTCTATCAGACCGTCGTGCTCGACCTTGGCGCCGGGCTCGACCGCGCGGTGCGGCGGATGGCGGTGGCGGCGGATACCTTGGTGGTGGTCGCGACCGATGAGCCCACCAGCCTCACCGATGCCTATGCGGTCCTGAAGCTCCACGCCGCCGATCTCGCGCCGGAAAAGGGCGGCGGCGATGTCCGGGTGGTGGTGAACCAGGCTGCCAGCCAGGCCGCCGGGGAGAAGACGTTCGCGACACTGGCGCGGGCCTGCCAGGCCTTTCTCGGCCGCGCCCCGGAATGCGCGGGGGTGGTGCGGCGCGACGACCGGGTGCGGGAGGCGATCCGCCGCCAGAGCCTCCTCCTCACCCGCCATCCGACGAGCCCGGCGGCGGCGGACGTGGAACGGCTGGCGGCCGGGTTCGCCACCGAGCCACATGGGCTTGTCGCCGCGGGCTGACACTGGTAGCGCGCCTTTGTGAGCTATGCTTGGCAGAGATGGGGCGCGATCCTGGCGCTGGCGGGCTGTTGTTTGAGCGCGCCGGCGCAGGCCGCGTGGCAGGAGGGCGCGGCGCCGGCGGCGCCGGTTTCGGCGCGCCTCGTGCTCGCCGGCCCGGGCAGCGATCCGCCCCCGCCGCTGCCCAGGAATTTTTGTCCGCCGCCCGCGCCGGCGGCACCGCTGTCGTTTCCCGCCCTGCGTGCCGCCCTTCACCCGGGCGGTCATCTCGAAATCCTGGCCATCGGCTCGGGCAGCATCCTCGGCCCGCCGCCGGGCCGGATTTTCGATTCCTTCGCCTATCGCATGGCGCAGGAGCTGAAGGCCGCGATGCCCGGCGCCGACATCGCGCTCAATCTTTACGGCGGGCGCGGGATGGCCGCGGAAACCCTGAGCCGTGACCTCGCCGGCAGGCTGGCCGAGCGGCCGGTGCAACTGGTGATCTGGCAGACCGGCACGATCGAGGCGCTGCGGCGGGTTTCGACGGCCGCCTTGGCTCGCGCGCTCGATGAGGGACGCGCGGCGGCGGCGCGCGTGGGCGCCGGGCTGATCCTGGTCGATCTGCCCTATAGCCGGGTTTTGCGCATGCATGCCGATTTGCGCCCCTATGAGGCGGCGCTGCGGGCCGCCGCGACAGAGCCAGGGGTGGCGCTGTTTCCACGCTTCGATTTGATGCGCGGCTGGGCCGAAGGGGGCGGCGTCGATCTCGAGCACGCCCGCCGGGCGGAGCGGATGCTGGATGCGCGGCGCCTGCAGGTCTGTCTCGGGCGGGTGCTGGCGCGCGACATCCTGGCCGGCATCACGCCCTCGGCCCCCGAGGCCGAACGGCATCTCAGCCGCTGAGCGCCCGGCTTTTTGACATCGCCTCTTGATCGCGGACGGCGGGGCGGCTAACCGGTATCTCTATACCCGCCGGACGCGAAGCGTGCCGGCATGTCGAAAGCGGGAAGATCGGCCGATGCGATTTCTGGGGCGGCGGTTCGCCGTATTTGCGAGCTTACTCACCGGGGCGATGGGGGGAGCGATGGGGCTGGCGCGATCGGCGCTGGCGCAGGCGCCCAAACCCTGGGAGATGGACATGCAGCCGGGCTTCAGCCCGGTGAAGCGCGATATCATCGGCCTGCACGATTTCGTGCTGGTGATCATCACGCTGATCACCCTTCTGGTCGGCGCGCTGCTGGTCTGGGTGCTCTATCGCTACAACGCGAAGCGCAACCCGGAGCCGAGCCGCACCAGCCACAACACCTTGATCGAGGTGCTGTGGACGGTGTTGCCGATCCTGATCCTGGTGATCATCGCCATCCCCTCGTTCCGTCTGGTCTATTACGAGGATCGCACCCATGATCCGGCGCTGACGATCAAGGTCACCGCGCATCAATGGTATTGGGAATATGGCTACCCCGACCAGGGTGGGCTCGATATCGAGAGCCGCATCATCCCCGACAGCCAGATCAAGCCGGGTCAGATGCGCCTCCTCGAGGTGGATAACCCGCTGGTGGTGCCGGTGGGCAAGGATATCCGCATCCTCACCACCAGCACCGATGTCATCCACAGCTTCTTCATCCCGAGCCTCGGCGTGCAGCGTTATGCGATCCCCGGCCGCAGCATCGAAACCTGGGTGCGGGTCGAGAAGCCGGGGAGATATTATGGCGAGTGCAACCAGGTATGCGGTATGAACCACAGCCAGATGCCGATCGTCGTCGAGGCGCTGAGCGAGGCGGATTTCAAGGCCTGGGCGGCGAAGGCCAAGGCGCAAGAGCAGACATCGGAGATCGCGCCGGCGAAGCCCGGCGATGACCGGCTGGCGGCGGCGGATGGGCTGACGAACGAGGCGCGGCGCTGATCCCGCTTCCCGGGCAGCGTCTTTCGAGGAGTTGAGGATCGATGGCAAGTGCAACCACCCATGATCACGCCCATGGCGAGCATCACGGGCATTATCCCGGTTTCGCCGCGCGCTGGCTGTTCAGCACCAACCACAAGGATATCGGCACGCTCTATCTGATCTTCGCCGCCGTCGCCTCCCTCATCGGCGGCGGGCTGTCGATGATCATGCGCGCGCAATTGATGTATCCCGGCCAGCACATCGTCGAGAACGGGCAGATCTGGAACACCATCGTCACCGCGCACGGGCTGATCATGATCTTCTTCGTGGTCATGCCGGCGCTGATCGGCGGTTTCGGCAACTGGTTCGTCCCCCTGATGATCGGCGCCCCGGACATGGCCTTCCCGCGTCTCAACAACATCAGCTTCTGGCTGCTGGTGCCGGCTTTGGCCTTGGTCTGCACCGGGCTCCTGATGGGCGAATCGGGGTCCGGCTGGACGCTCTATCCGCCGCTCTCGAACGCGATGTACGAGCCCGGGCCGGGGATGGATTTCACCCTGTTCGCGCTCCATCTCGCCGGTATCTCCTCCCTTCTCGGCGCCATCAACTTCATCACCACCATCTTCAACATGCGCGCCCCCGGCATGACGCTGCACAAGATGCCGCTCTTCGTCTGGGGCATGCTGGTGACGGCGTTCCTGCTGCTGCTGTCGATCCCGGTGCTCGCCGGGGCGATCACCATGCTGATCACCGACCGTAATTTCGGCACCACTTTCTTTGACCCGCAAGGCGGCGGCGATCCGGTGCTGTTTCAGCATCTGTTCTGGTTCTTCGGCCACCCCGAAGTCTACATCATGATCCTGCCGGCGTTCGGGATCATCAGCCACATTGTTTCTACCTTCAGCAGGAAGCCGGTGTTCGGCTATCTCGGCATGGCCTATGCGATGGTGGCGATCGGTGTCGTCGGCTTCGTGGTCTGGGCGCATCACATGTTCGTCTCCGGCATGGATGTCGATACCCGCGCCTATTTCATGGCCGCGACCCTGGTGATCGCGGTGCCGACGGGGGTGAAGATCTTCTCCTGGATCGCGACCATGTGGGGCGGGGCGATCGAGATGACCGTGCCGATGCTGTGGGCGGTGGGGTTCATCTTCGTCTTCACCATCGGTGGCGTCACCGGGGTCGTGCTCGCCAATGCCGGCATCGACCAGATCGTGCATAACACCTACTACGTCATCGCCCATTTCCATTATGTGCTGTCGCTCGGGGCGGTGTTTGGCATCTTCGCCGGAATCTATTACTGGATCGGCAAGATGACCGGACGGCCGTTCCCGGAATTCTGGGCGCGGGTGCATTTCTGGATGTTCTTCGTCGGTGTCAACCTGACTTTCTTCCCGATGCATTTCCTCGGCCTCGCCGGGATGCCGCGGCGCTATCCCGACTATCCGGAGGCGTTCGCGGGCTGGAACTATGTCTCCTCGATCGGCGCCTATATCGCCGGGCTCTCGGCGTTGGTGTTCTTCTACGTCATGTTCCGCACCTTCACCTCGAAGGAACGGCTGGGCGAGAATTACTGGGGTGAGGGGGCGACCACGCTGGAATGGACGGTGAGTTCGCCACCACCCTTCCACACCTACGAGGAACTGCCTCTCATTCGCTGAACACGGTAGGGCCGGATGAGCTTGTCCGTCTGGATCGGGCCTCATGGCGGGGAGAGCATCTCCCCGCCGGAGGTGTCGGTGGCCACCGCCGGGGATTGGTTTTCCCTGCTCAAACCGCGGGTGATGACGCTGGTCGTCTTCACCGGGCTGGTCGGTTTGCTGGTCGCGCCCGGGACGCTGCACCCGGTGCTCGCCCTCACCGCCATCCTCTGCATCGCGGTCGGCGCGGGCGCGGCGGGTGCGATCAATATGTGGTATGACCGCGACATCGATGCGGTGATGCGGCGCACCGCGCGGCGGCCGATCCCGGATGGGCGGATCGCGCCGGCGGATGCGCTCGGCTTCGGGATCGCGCTCGCGGTGGCGTCGGTCCTGGTCATGGGGCTCGCGACCAATGTCGCCGCCGGCGCCATTCTCGCCGCCTCGATCCTGTTTTACGTTTTCGTCTACACGATGTGGCTCAAGCGGCGGACGCCGCAGAACATCGTCATCGGCGGCGCCGCCGGGGCGTTTCCGCCGCTGATCGGCTGGGTCGCGGTGACCGGCCATCTCGCGCTGGCGCCGCTCGTTCTCTTCGCCATCATTTTTTTCTGGACGCCGCCGCATTTCTGGTCGCTCGCGCTCTATGCCCATGGCGATTACGCGCGCGCCGGCGTGCCGATGCTGCCGGTGGTGGCTGGCGCGCGGGCGACGCGGCGGCGGATCATGCTTTATACGCTGCTTCTGGTGCCGCTCACGCTGCTGCCCTGGGCGCTGGGCGAGGCCGGACGGATCTATGGTCTCGCCGCTGGCGGGCTCGGGATCGGCTTTCTGGTCAGCGCCTGGCGGGTGCTGCGCGACGCCCAGGACGAGGCCGGGCGGAGCTTGACCAAGGATGCGCCGGCGCGGGCCGCGTTCCGCTATTCCATCCTCTATCTTTTCGTCCTCTTCGCGGCTTTGGCCGTCGACCGGCTGGTCGGGTGAGCGAGCGGTGACCGAGCCGGCCCCACCGCTTCCGCCGATCAAGCGCGCCGACCTCGAACGCCGGCGGCGGGGGCGCAATTGGGCGCTGTTCGTGGTGCTGTTCGCGCTCGCCGGCTTGTTCTATGCCATCACCATCGCCAAGATGACGCGCCATTGACCCGATATTCGCCCCCTCGCATCGCCGTCGCACGTGCTTTTCGCCAACCAGCCTCTTGAACGGCGCGCCCTTTTGGCCATGATGCGCGGACTAGGCCCTTCCCCCCCCGCCGGATCCCAAACCCCGGCCGAGACGAGACGGACGAGACATGAGCCCTGATACCCACGCCGCCGCCCTCCCTGCCGCCAGTTCCGGCCTGAAGCAGCCCTATCATCTGGTCGATCCCAGCCCGTGGCCGATCATCGGCGCGCTGGCCGGCGGGCTCACCGTGCTCGGCATCGTTTTCGAGGCCCATTATCACAGTTGGTTGCTGTTGATTCTTGGCCTGCTCGGCGTGCTCGGCGTGATGTTCTTCTGGTGGCGCGACGTTTTGAAGGAAAGCCACACACCGGGGCTCCATTCCCCGGTGGTGCGGCTCGGCCTTCGCTACGGCATGATGTTCTTCATCACCAGCGAGGTGATGTTTTTCGTCGCCTTCTTCTGGGCGTTCTTCAATTTCGCCTTGTTCCCCGAGCATGTCGCGGGCGCCAAGGAAATGATCTGGCCGCCGGAGGGGATCCACACCTTCGCCCCGTTCCATATCCCGTTTTTGAACACCATGATCCTGCTGCTCTCGGGAACCACGGTCACCTGGGCGCATCACAGCTTGATCGAAAACGATCGTAAGGGATTGGTCACCGGGCTGTTGCTCACGGTGCTGCTGGGGCTCAGCTTCACCGGGTTTCAGGCGCTCGAATATTCCCATGCGCCGTTTCATTTCGGCGGCACCATCTACCCCTCGGTCTTCTTTCTCGCCACCGGCTTTCATGGGTTTCACGTGATCGTCGGGACGCTGTTCCTGATCGTCTGTTTCCTCCGCGCCTCCTCCGGGGAATTCACCCCCGAACGCCATTTCGGCTTCGAGGCGGCGGCCTGGTACTGGCATTTCGTCGACGTCGTCTGGCTGTTCCTCTTCGTCTGCATCTATTGGTGGGGAGCGTCCCCGGTTTCCGCCGGCTAGGGTTGATGGTCATCGCCCCGGATCCGCCGCCGTCGCTGGTGACGGCGGCGCTTTGGGGGCGATGTCCGCGCTGCGGCAAGGGGGCGGTTTTTTCCGGCCTGCTGACGGTGCGGCCCAGTTGCCCGGTGTGTGGCCTCGATCTCAGCGCCCATGATGCCGGCGACGGGCCGGCGGTCGCGGTGATCTTCGTCCTCGGCACGCTGATCATGGGGTTGGCTTTCTGGGTCGAATTCACCTTTTCGCCGCCGCTCTGGGTGCATGCGGTGCTCTGGCCAGTGGTGACGGTGCCGCTCGCCATCGCGATGATGCGCCCGCTCAAGGCCGGGCTGATCGCGCTGCAATACCGCTATCGCCGCAATGAGATGGGGCGGTGACCGCGCCCGCCTCGCCCATGCCCAAAAGCCGAAGCCGCTTGCTGATCCCGACCTTGAGCGCGGCCGTGATGCTCGCGCTTCTGGTCGCGCTCGGGGTCTGGCAAATGCGGCGCCTCGCCTGGAAAGAGGGCATCCTGGCGGCGATCGCTAGCGCCGAGGCGGCGGCGCCGGTGCCGCTGCCGGCGGCGCCGACGCCGTTCGAGAAAATTGTCGTGCATGGCCGCTATCTGCCGGTGATCGCGCTCTATGGCGCCGAAGTGCGGGAGACCATGCATGGCCCGGCGATGGGCGGGCAGCTTTTGCAGGTGCTGGTGCCTGAGGCCGGGCCGCCCATTCTGGTCGCGCGGGGCTGGGTGCCGGATGGGGCGCTGGCCGCTTTCGCCGAGGCGGCGCCCAAGGTGGTGGTCACCGGCTTCATCCGGTCGCCGGTGCGCCCGGGCTGGTTCACGCCGCGCGACGATCCCGGACGGCTTCGCTTTTATACCCTCGACCCAGCGCGGATCGGCGCCGCCCTCGGCCTCAAATCGGTCGCGCCGTTCACGCTGATGGCGATGGGGCCGCTCCCGCAAGGCGGCGTCCCGGCCCCCGCCGAAAGCTTGCCGCGGCCGCCGAACAATCATCTCTCTTACGCGCTGACCTGGTTTGGGCTCGCGATCGTGCTGGTGGTGATTTACGGTCTTTGGCTGCGAAGGAACTGGCGACGATGAACGAAGCCCATGGCCGCCTGCGCGCGCGTTTTGCCCGCATCGCGACGATCGAGGAGGCGCAAGCGATGCTCGGCTGGGACGCCGCGGCGATGATGCCGCCGGGAGGGGGGGCGGCGCGTGGCGAGCAACTCGCGGTGCTCGCGGGTCTTGCGCATGACCTGCTGGTCGCCGGCGAGACGGCGGATTGGCTCGCCGCCGCCGATCCCGGTGACGACCCCTGGGAGATCGCCAATCTCGCTTTGATGCGCGATCGCCAGCGCCGCGCTGCGGCGCTGCCGGGCGATCTCGTCGAGGCGCAAGCGCGGGCCAATTCGGCGTGCGAAAAAATCTGGCGCGAGGCCCGCGCCGCGGCCGATTTCGGGCGGGTTCTGCCGGCGTTCGCGCAAGTTGTGCGGCTCGCCCGCGAAGCCGCTGTGGCGCTCGGCGAGGCGCTCGGCGTCGATCCCTATGACGCGCTGATGGAGGGGTTTCAGCCTGGCGTGCGGGCCGCAGACGTGGCGCCGATTTTCGCCGCCTACGAGGGTTTCCTCGCCGATGCACTGCCGGCGGCGGAGGCGCGCCAGATCGCCCCGAGGAAGCCGGAAGGCCCCTTCTCCGAGGCGGCGCAGGAGGCGCTCTGCCGGCGAATGGCCACGCGCGCCGGGCTCGATTTCGCCCATGCAAGGCTCGATCGCTCGTCGCACCCGTTCTGCGGCGGCACGCCGAGCGATATCCGCATCACCACCCGCTATGACGAGGCCGATTTCGCGCAAAGCCTGATGGGGGTGATGCATGAGACCGGGCACGCGCTCTACGAAGCGGGTCTGCCGTCCGCTCATGCCCGCCAGCCGGTCGGCCAGGCGGCGGGGATGGCGGTGCATGAGAGCCAGTCCTTGATCATCGAGATGCAGGCCTGCCGCTCGGACCCTTTTCTCGCCTGGCTCGGCCCGGTCTTGCGCGAGAATTTCGGCGGTGAGGCGGCGGTTTATGCGCCCGAGAATCTGGCACGGCTCTGGCGACGCGTGGCGCGAGGCCATATCCGCGTCGATGCCGATGAATTGACCTATCCCGCCCATGTCAGTCTCCGCTTTCGCCTCGAGCGGGCGCTGATCGCCGGTGATCTGGCGCCGGCCGATCTGCCCGCGGCGTGGCGCGAGGGGATGGCGGCGCGGCTCGGCATCACCCCGGCGAACGACGCCGAGGGGTGTTTGCAGGACATCCACTGGTATGATGGCGCGTTCGGCTATTTTCCAAGCTACACGCTGGGCGCGATGGCGGCGGCGCAATTGATGGCGGCGGCGCGGGCGGCGGTGCCGGGGCTCGATGCGGCGCTCGCGGCGGGCGATTTCACCCCGCTCCGCGCGTGGCTCGGGGCCGCGATCCACGCCCGCGGCAGTCTGCTCGGGTTCAACGATCTGCTGCGCGCGGCGACCGGCAAGCCGCTCGACCCCGCGGACTTCCTCGCCCATCTGCGCCGCCGCTATCTCGGCGCGGGGTGAGGGGCGATTTGCCGGCGGCGGGACAGGGAGAGCGCTCAGCCGGGTTCGACGGAATGCATGATGCCGGGGCATGCCGCGCGCCCTCGGGCGTTTCCTACATGCTGGAGAACCGCGAGGCGGCGATGCGCCTATGTCCTCACCCATCTCGGCGAATTGGTGGTGAAGGAGGCGCGTGGCTCGGGCGGCAATGATTTTTGCCGGTTCTTGCGGAATAGAGGGGATATCGTTACGACCTTGAGCCAGGGAGCAGACGATGACCTTCTGTGTCAACGGCCTCACCGGCTTGGCGTTGGTGGCAGTGTTCCTCTGGCCCGCTCACACCTACGCCCAACAACCGCCGGGCAGCACGGGGAGTGATGGCCACGGGGGATCGAGCCCTCTGCGGCAGCCCGCCACGGATTGGCTGATTCCGATCGGGTCACAAGGCGCCGCAAATTCGCCTCCGCCACCCGGGACCGCTGGGAATGGGGAGCAAAATCCGGCCGTTGCGCCCGGCGCGCCGCCGGCGGGGGCGCCGAAAACCGCGCCGGTGACGGACGCGAAGGCCGAATTCCACCAGGGATTGCAATACCTCGTCGGCCATGGCGTGCCGCAGGATGACAAGGCGGCAGCGCGGCTATTCCGCCTTGCCGCCGAGCAAGGATATGCGCCGGCACAGGTTGATCTCGGGACTCTCTATGATCGCGGCCAGGGCGTGC
>JAJZBV010000040.1 GCA_021851785.1 Pseudomonadota bacterium | reverse complement strand
TGCCGGGTGCGGCACGGTGCTGCGCCCGAAACCGGGCGATTGCTGCGTGTTCTGCTCCTATGGCTCGGCGCCGTGCCCACCGGTCCAGCGCGCGCGCGCGGCGAGATAGAAAATTTTATAAGAATGATAGGGTTCTTTTTTGAAAAAAAGAACCAAAAAACTTTTACCTGTTTTCTTGGAGTGGCAGTGCCATCGGCACTGTCACGGCAGGAAAAAGTCTTTTTTTGCTTCTTTTTCGGAAGTCAAAAGAAGGATTTTCTTTCCTTGATCTTCACGCCAGACACAGCGCGACCAGGCGCGGCGCGACGGTTTCCGGGTGCGGCAGGGTCGTCGGATCTTCGCCGGGCATGGCGGCGGCGCGGAGGCGGGTTGCCATCGGGCCGGGGTCGAAGAGTTCGACGCGGAGCCGCCCGCCCGCGATTTCGGCGGCCCAGGCGCGCGCCAGATTTGCCGCGCCGGCCTTGGTCGCGCCGTAAGCGCCCCAATAGGCGCGCGGGGTTTCGGCCAGATCGTCGGTCACGAACACCGCCCGCCCGGCCTCGGCGATGGCGAGCAGCGGGCCGCAACTGCGGATCAGGCGCCAGGTGCTGGAGAGATTGACCGCGACGACATCGGCCCAGTCCTTGGGCAGGATGTGCGGCGCCGGGGTCAGCCGCCCGAGGCTCGCCGCGCAATGGACCAGGATGTCGAGCCGGCGGAAACGCTCGAAGAGGCTCGGCCCCAACGCATCGAGGGCCTCACCGTTTTCGAGATCGAGCGGCAGAAGCGTCGCCTGCCCGCCGGCGGCGCGGATCAAATCGTCGGTCTCCTCGAGCCCGCCCTGGCTCCGCGCGGTGATCACCGGATGGGCGCCGTGGCGGGCCAGTTCGACGGCAACGGCACGGCCGAGGCCGCGGCTCGCGCCGGTGACGAGGGCGATCCTGCCGGCCAGCGGCGCCGGCGGGGGAGGGGTGTCGGGCATCAACGATGCTCGGCGAGCAGGCTGAGCTGGCGGCTCTCATTGTCGATCTGGTCGGCGAGCGGGATCGGATAATCGCCGGTGAAGCAGGCATCGCAGTAATGCGGCGCGGCGGCGTCCCGCCCCTCGCGGCCGAGGGCGCGATAGAGCCCATCGATCGAAATGAAGTCGAGGCTGTCGACGCCGATCAGGCGCGCCATCGCGCCGAGATCGTGGCGGGCGGCGAGCAACTGGCTCTGCTCCGGCGTATCGATGCCGTAAAAGCAGGAATGGGTGGTCGGCGGCGAGGAGATGCGGAGATGCACCTCGCGCGCGCCGGCGGCGCGGACCATCTCGACGATCTTGCGGCTGGTGGTGCCGCGCACGATCGAATCATCGACCAAAACGACACGCCTTCCTTCGAGCACCGGGCGGTTGGCGGAATGCTTGAGCCTGACGCCGAGATGGCGGATCTGATCGGTGGGCTCGATGAAGGTGCGGCCGACATAATGGTTGCGGATGATGCCGAGTTCGAACGGAATCCCGCTCTCCTCGGCGTAGCCCATCGCCGCCGGCACCCCCGAATCCGGCACCGGCACGACGACATCGGCGTCAACCCCGCTTTCGCGGGCGAGTTCGGTGCCGATGCTTTTCCGCGCCTCATAGACCGGCATCCCCTCCATCACCGAATCCGGGCGGGCGAAATAGATGTATTCGAAGACGCAGAAGCGCGAGCGCGAGCGCCCGAACGGCTTGATGGAATGGACGCCGGCCTCGTCGATCACCACCACCTCGCCGGGCTCGACGTCGCGCACGAATTCGGCGCCGACGATGTCGAGCCCGCAGCTCTCGCTCGTCAGCACCCAGCCATTGCCGAGGCGGCCAAGAATGAGCGGGCGCACGCCGAGCGGGTCGCGCGCGCCGAACAGCGCCTCCTTGGTCAGCGCGACCAGGCTGTAGGCGCCGACCACCTGTTTCAGCGCATCGATCAGCCGGTCGACGACGGTGGAATAGAGGCTGATCGCGATGAGGTGGATGAACACCTCCGAATCGGTGGTGGACTGGAACAGGCAGCCGCGGCGGACCAAAACGCGACGCAGGCTGTGGGCGTTGGTGAGATTGCCGTTATGGCCGACGGCGAGGCCGCCGAACGCGAAATCGCCATAGAGCGGCTGGACGTTGCGCAGCACCGTCTCGCCGGTGGTGGCGTAGCGGTTATGCCCGATCGCGTGCGGCCCGGGGAGCCCGGCGATCACCTTGGCGTCGCCGAAATTGTCGCCGACCAGGCCGAGCCCGCGATGGGAGTGGAATTGCTGGCCGTCATAGCTCACGATGCCGGTCGCTTCCTGGCCGCGATGCTGGAGCGCGTGCAGGCCGAGCGCGGTCAGCGCCGCGGCGTCGGTTGCGTTCCAGACGCCGAAAACGCCGCATTCCTCATGAAGCTTGTCGTCGTCGTCGGATCCGGGGGCGCGCGCGGGGGGGGGCATCATCGTGATCCTGTCTCCTCTGCCGCGCGGGCGGCGCGGGCGCCGAGCGCATAGCCGGCCGGCGCGGCGCGCAGCAAATCCTCGATCCCGAGCGCGTGCTGCGCCGGTGGCGCCGCGAAGTGGGAGCGGAACTCCGCCGGCAGCTTGCCGATCGCCCACTGCGCGCCGCTTGAGATATAGGGCAGGCTGCGCGCGTTCAAAACCGGCGGCGGCCAGCGTTCCGGGGGGAGCAGCATCCCGGCGACGATATAGGCGAAGACCAGCAGCGCCGCGCCGCGCACGATCCCGAAGACGAGGCCGAGCGTGCGGTCGAGCCCGCCGAGCAGCGAGGCGCGGACGAGGCGGGCGAGGGTGCCGGCGATCAGCGAGAACACGATCAGCCCGACGAGAAAGACGAGGGCGAAGGCGACCGGATCGGCGATGCTGATATCGGGGATCCATTCCCGCACCCGCGGCCGCGCGAGGTCGAAATAATGGGTCGCCAGCACCGCCGCGCCGACCCAGGCGCCGATGCCGAGCGCCTCGCGGACGAAGCCGCGCCCGAACGCCAGCAGCGCCGAGACCGCCACCACGCCGAGCGCCGCGAGATCGACCCAGGTCATCGGAACACTCTATACATCACCGGAGGTTGTGCCGGCGAGAGGGCGTTCATGCCGCCACCATTTCGGCGATGATCGCAAGCGCCGCCGCGCGCGGATCGGGCGCGGCGATGATCGGGCGGCCGACGACGAGATAATCGGCGCCCCGCGCGATCGCCGCCCTCGGCGTCGCCAGACGCTGGTGATCATCGGCACCGCTCGCCACCGGCCGGATGCCGGGGGTTGCGATCAGCAGGCGCTCGGCGCCGATCTCGCGGCGGATGGCGTCGGGATCGTCGGCGGCGGAGGCGATGATGCCGTCGCACCCGGCCTCGACCGCGGCGCGGGCGCGGCGCAGAACCAGCTCGCGCGCCGAAACCCCCACCCCCATCTCGGCGAGTGCGGCGTCATCGAGGCTGGTGAGCACGGTCACGGCGAAGATCTGGAGCGGCGCATCCCCGCGCGCCGCGACCGCCGCCGCCATGATCCGCCGGTCGCCATGGACGGTGATCAGGCTCGCCCCGCGTGACGCGGCGATGGTCACGGCGCGGCTCACGGTTTCGGGAATATCGTAGAGCTTGGCATCGAGAAAGAGCCGCCGCCCGCCGCCGGCGAGCCGCGCGATGAGCCCGTCGACGCCGGGCGCGAAGAGCAGGCCGAGCCCGAGCTTGAAAAACGACACCACGCCGTCGAGCCGCGCCGCCATGGCCTCGGCCTCGGTGATGCTCGACAGATCGAGGGCGACGATCAACCGCTCGGCCATCGTCCCCGGCACGCCGCGCCCCATTTCTTTCCCCTCGCGCATTCCGACGTGGAGGAACACCGAAACCGGAGACAAGGCAAGCCTTGGTGGCAGTGCCATCGGCACTGCCACAACGGAGGGAAGTTTTTTTGCTTCTTTTTCTTCAGAAAAAGAAGAGTCTTCTCACGTCCTACGCCTTCTTCTCCCAGCCGCGCGCGCCCTGCTGCCAGTAGGTCACGGCGTGTCCCGCCGCCTTGCACGTCTGCCAGCGCCCCCGCGCCGCCGCCAACGCCGCCGCGTCATTGCCGTCGAACAGATCGAAGACGCGGGTGAAGGCATCGAGCCGGGTGCTCTCGGCGCCGTCGATCAGGAACAGGAAGCGGGCGCCGTTCGGCGCCTCGTCGGCGAGCGTGAGCCAGATCGGCTGGAGATCGGCGTTGCCGGAGGCGCTCGTCCCATGCGGCAGCCAGTCCGGGCTGGCGGCGCGCCAAAGCGCGTCATCGAGGGCGGCGAGGCGCTCTTCGCTCCCGACCCGGATGACGGCGCGCTCGCCCTGCGAGAGCGTCCGGCCGAGAAGCTGCGGCAACACCTGTTCGGGGCCGGCGCGGAGCAGGTGATAGAACGCGATTTCCGCCATCAGCCCTCGTAAAACCGTGCGACAAGCCGATCGAGGAGGCGCACCCCGAAGCCGGTCGCCCCCTTCGCCGCCAGCGGCGCATCCTTTTCCGACCACGCCATGCCGGCGATGTCGAGATGCGCCCATGGGGTTTCATCGCGCACGAAACGTTGCAGGAACTGCGCCGCGGTGATCGCCCCGGCCGGCCTTCCGCCGACATTCTTCATATCGGCGATGTTGGATTTGATCAGCCGGTCATAGGCCTCGGCGAGCGGCATGCGCCAGAGCTTGTCGCCGCTGATCCGCCCGGCCTCCAAAAGGCGGGTCGCCAGCTCATCGTGATTGGCGAAGAGGCCGGCATGCTCGTGGCCGAGCCCGATGATGATCGCCCCGGTCAGGGTCGCGAGATCGATCATCAGGCGGGGGGAAAACGCCTCCTGACACCAGGACATCAGATCGGCGAGCACCAGCCTGCCCTCGGCGTCGGTGTTGATCACCTCGATGGTCTGGCCGGAATGGCTTTTGACCACGTCGCCGGGGCGCTGCGCGGTGCCGGATGGCATGTTCTCGACCAGGCCGATGAGGCCGACGGCGTCGACCTTGGCCTTGCGCCGGGCCAGCGTCGCCATCAGCCCGGCGACCGTGCCGGCGCCGGCCATGTCCCATTTCATGTCCTCCATCCCGGCGGCGGGCTTGATGCTGATGCCGCCGGTATCGAAGGTGACGCCCTTGCCGATGAAGACGAGCGGTTTCTGGTCCTTTTTGCGCGCGCCACTGCCGTGCCAGCTCATCACCACGACGCGGGGCTCGTTGGCGCTGCCTTGGGCGACGCCGAGCAGCGCCCCGAAGCCGAGCTTGGCCAGCGCCTTCGGCTCGAAAACCTCGATTTTCAGGCCGAGTTCGGCGAGTTTCTCGACCCGCGCGGCGAATTCCACCGGCGTCAGCACATTGGCCGGCTCGCTCACCAGATCGCGGGTGAAAAACACCCCCTCGGCCAGCGCGTCCAGCGGCGCATAGGCGGTTTTCACCTTCTCCGGCCCCTCGGCGAGCACCGCGAGCCGGGTCAGTTTCGGCTTGTCCTCGGGTTTTTCGTGGGTGCGGTAGCGATCGAAGCGATAGAGGCGGAGCACCGCGCCGTGGGCGGCCTCGGCGAGCAGATCGGGCGCGAGGCCGGGCGCCGCCAGCGCCGCCGTCTCGGCCTGGGTGAGGAGGGCGAGACCGCGCCCGCCGGCCTCGGCGGCGCCGAGCGGGGTGATCTCGGCGCGTTTGCCGAGCCCGGCCAAAGCGAGATGGGAGAGCCCGGCGCCAGGGGCGATGAGCGAGAGCGTCTGGCCCTTGCCGCCCTTGAACCCGGCGACCGCGACCGCCCGCGCGATCGCGCCGCCGCACGCGGCATCGGCGTCCGCCCAAAGGCCGGCTTGCGGCTCGTCCTCGGCGACCAGCAGCAAGAGGCCGCCCGATTTCGGCAGGGCCGGCTTGGCGAAAACGACGTCGTGCATCGGGAACTCCTTCCCCAGGTGATTTTGGCCCAGTTTAGCAGCCACTTGCCGCTATGCCAGGGGGCGGCCTACATGCGGGGGATGGACAATCCCGCCCTGCTCGACCTTGCCGCAGACCTCGCCGCCGATGCCGCGCGGCTCATCCTGGAAGTACGCGCGCGCGGCTTCGCGGTCATGCGGAAAGAGGATTTCTCGCCGGTGACCGAGGCCGACCGCGCCGCCGAGGCGCTGATCACCCAGGGGCTCCGCGCCGCGACCCCGGACATTCCGGTGATCGCCGAGGAAGAAGTCGCCGCCGGCCGGATCACCGCCATCGACGGGCGCTTCTGGCTCGTCGATCCGCTCGACGGAACCCGCGAATTCGCCGCCGGCGAGGCGGCGTTCACGGTCAATATCGGCCTCGTCGCGGCGGGGGTCGCGATCCTCGGCGCGGTCGCGGTGCCGGCGAGCGACGAAATCTTCGGCGGCATCGTCGGCGCCGGCGCCTGGAAGCGGCGGAACGGCGAGACGCACCCGATCACGACCCGCGCGCCGCCGCCGGCGGGGCTCACCGTGCTGGCCTCGCGCCATCATGGCGATGACCCGGCGCTCAAGGCGGCGCTCGCCGGCAAGCGGATCGCCGCGATCCACAAGCTCGGCTCGGCGGTGAAATTCTGCCGCCTCGCCGAGGGGGGAGCGGATTTCTACCCCCGTCTCGGGCCGACCATGGAGTGGGACACGGCGGCGCCGCAAGCGGTTCTGGAGGCGGCCGGCGGCGTGGTGCTGGACGCCGCCGGCGCGCCGCTCCGCTACGGCAAGCCGGGCTTTTTCAACCCGCCCTTCTTCTGCCACGGCCGCGCGCCAGGCGCGGCGCCGGCATGACCGAACACCTCATCGCCGATGCCGCCGGGATCGCCCGCGCCGGCGCTCTGCTGCGGGCGGGGGAAACCGTCGCCTTCCCGACCGAGACCGTCTACGGCCTCGGCGCCGACGCCACCGACGCCACGGCGGTCGCGGCGATTTTCGCGGCCAAGGGGCGGCCGCGCTTCAACCCGCTGATCTGCCATTACGCCAGCGCCGAGGCGGCGTTCGCGGATGTCGTCGCGACCCCGCTTGCGCAAGCGCTGGCGCAAGCCTTCTGGCCCGGGCCGCTGACGCTCGTGCTGCCGCGGCGGGCGGGGAGCCGGGTCGCGGAGCTGGTGAGCGCCGGGCTCCCCGCGCTCGCCGTGCGGGTGCCCGCCCATCCGTTGGCCCAGGCCCTGCTCGCCGCCGTCGCCCGCCCGGTGGCGGCCCCCTCGGCCAATCGCTCGGGCCGCGTCAGCCCGACCTCGGCAGCGCACGTCCTTGCCGAACTCGAGGGAAGGATCGCCGCCGTGATCGATGGCGGCGATTGCCCGGTCGGCGTCGAATCGACGGTGCTCGACCTGACCGGCGAGCGGCCGCGCCTGCTCCGCCCCGGCGGGATCAGCCTCGAAGCCCTGACGCCGCTCACCGGCGGGCTGGCGGCGAGCCCGGTTGCGGGGACGGGGCAGCCGCTCTCGCCGGGCTTGCTTGCGAGCCACTACGCGCCATCGCTGCCGCTCCGCCTCCACGCGGCGGAGGTTGCCGGTGATGAGGCGCTGCTCGCCTTCGGCCCGCCGCTTCCCGGTGCTGCGCTGGTGTTTCAGCTCAGCGCCACTGGCGATCCAACGGAGGCGGCAGCGCGGCTCTATGCCGGGCTCCGCGCGCTCGATGCCGAGGGCGGGCGGCGCCGGCTCGCGCGCATCGCCGCGATGACCGTGCCCGAAACCGGGCTCGGGCGCGCGATCAATGACCGCCTCGCCCGCGCCGCCTTTCGCGAAAACCATCGCCCGGTCGGTTAATTTTTCTCTTTTTTTCTTAAAAAAAGCACAATCGCTAAAATTATTCTCGGCAAACCGGGGAAAATGTGATAGGTGCCCGGAGTGGCGCCGTTTGCCGAAGCATCGCGAACCGATGCGCCGCGGGTGGGGGTTGGCATTGCAGAACGACGATCATCAGCACGACGATCATCAGCCGGGCGATCCCCCTCCCGAGGCCAGCCCGGCAACCGGCGGCAGCCGGCATTCGCCCGCCGAGGCGCCGCGACCGGGCGTGGACGCGGCCGCCGCTGGCCCGCGGAATGATACTTTGGAGACCTTGCTGCTCGCGGTCATGGCGGCGGCGCGCCATCATGGCGTGGTGCTCGACCGCGACGAACTCCGCTTGCAGCCGGAGGAAAAACCCTCGCCGGCGCAGCTTGCCGTTTGGGCGCGTGGCGCCGGCCTCTGGGCCAAGGCGGCGCGGCTGAGCTGGCGCCAGATCGCCCGCCTCAAGGGCACCGCGCCGGTGGTGATCCTGTTCAATGACGGCAGCGCCGGGCTCTGGGTCGGCGCCAATGCGACGCGGAACGTCATCTTCCTCCGCGACCCGCGCGCCGGGATCGAGGACGATCCGGCGCCGGTCGATGAATTGCGCCTGACCCGCGTCTGGTCGGGCGAGGTGCTGCTGGTCCGCCCCGAGCGCGGCGGCAACGAGGAAGAGGCGCCGTTCACCCTCGGCTGGATCGCCCGCATCGTGCTGCGCGAGCGGGCCGCGCTCCGCGACATCAGCATCGCCTCGATCGCGCTCAGCCTGCTCACCATCATCCCGCCGCTCCTGGTGATGGCGGTGATCGACCGGGTGTTGCAGCATCACAGCATGTCCACCCTCACCCTGCTGTCGGTGATCCTCGGCCTCGCGGTGGTCTGGGAGACGGTGCTCGGCTATGCGCGGCGCGAACTGACGGCGGTGGTCGCGGCGCGGCTCGATGCCCGCCTCAACCTGCACATCTTCAACCGCATGCTCGGCCTGCCGCTCTCCTATTTCGAGCGCAACCCCGCCGGCCAGACCATCCACCGCCTTTCGCAGATCTGGAAAGTGCGGGATTTCATGACCGGCAAGCTGCTCAGCACCTTCCTCGACGGGTTCACCCTGCTGGTTCTGCTGCCGGTGCTGTTTTACATGAGCGCGCCGCTGGCCTGGATGGTGCTCGCCGGCGCCGTCCTGATCGCCATCGTCATCCTGATCTTCCTGCCCCCGATGCGCCGCGTCATCGCCAAGGTGATCCAGGCGGAGATCGAGAAAAGCACGGTGATGATCGAGAGCGTGCATGGCGTGCGCACGGTGAAATCGCTCGCCATCGAGCCGCAGCAGCGCGATCTCTGGGATCTCAAGGTCGCCAACGCGGCGCGCTACCGGCTGGAGGCCGGGCGGCTCGGCAACTGGCCGAACACCATTGTCACGCCGATCGAGCGCTTCATCGAGCGCGGCGTCTTGCTGGTCGGCGCCTATCTCGTGCTGACCGGCGCCGCCAGCGTCGATCCCGGCGCGCTGATCGCCTTCATGCTGCTCGGGGTGCGCGTCGCCGCCCCGCTGGTCGGCATGGCGCGGCTGATCGAGGACATGGAGGAGGTGCGGAGTTCGATCGGCGAGGTCGGGATGGTGCTCAACCAGCCCGGCGAGATGAAAAACGCCGGCGAGGGGTTGCGGCCGCGCTTTTCCGGCGCGGTCAGCTTCGAAAAAGTCGATTTCGCCTATCCCGGCTCGAAAATCCGGGCGCTCGAAGGCGTCACCTTCAGCGTGCCGGCCGGCACCATGCTCGGCGTCGTCGGCCGGAGCGGCTCGGGCAAATCGACCATCACCCGGCTGCTCCAGGGCATCAACCGGGAATACGAGGGCTATGTGAAGATCGACGGCGTCGATCTGCACGAAATCAACCTCTCCTATTTGCGGCGGAGTTTCGGCGTCGTGATGCAGGATAATTTCCTGTTCCGCGGCACGGTGCGCGAAAACATCATCGCCGGCCGCCCCGGCCTCACCTTGGAGGACGCGGTGCGCGCGGCGCGTCTCGCCGGCGCCGAGGAATTCGTCGAGCGCCTGCCGCAGGGCTACGAGACCTTCATCGAGGAGGGGTCGGCCAATCTCTCCGGCGGCCAGCGCCAGCGCCTCGCCATCGCGCGCGCGCTGATCAATGACCCGCGCATCCTGATCCTCGACGAGGCGACCAGCGCCCTCGATCCCGAGAGCGAGGCGCTGGTGAACGCCAATCTGCTGCGCATCGCGCGCGGGCGGACGATGGTCATCGTCTCGCATCGGCTGTCGTCGCTCACCGAATGCGACGCTATCCTGGTCTTGGAGCGCGGCAAGGTGGTCGATCTCGGGCCGCATCGCGAACTCGTCGAGCGCTGCGCCATCTATCGCCAGCTCTGGCTGCAGCAGAACCGCCATCTTGAGGGCCAGGGCGGCCAGCGCCCGACCTCGATGCCGCCCCAGATCGCGACCGGAGAATAAACGATGGCCCGGAACGCCCTGATCCGCGCGCAAAGCCTGGCCCCGGCGAGCGTCGCGGCGAGTGATGCGGCCTTCGCCGACACCCTGCTCGAATTCCAGTCGCCCTCGGCGGCGGTGCTGGCGACGCGCCCGATCGGCGCCGCGCGCGGCGTCATCTGGGTGGTTTCGTTCACGGTGATCTCGTTCTTCCTCGCCTCCGGCCTGATCAAGATCGACAAGGTGGTGACGGCGCAGGGCAAGGTCGCCTCGGAGGCCCGCACCCTGGTCATGCAGCCGCTCGATACCGCCATCGTGCGCGCGATCTCGGTGCATGAGGGGCAATTCGTGCATCAGGGCGACATGCTCGCCGAGCTTGACCCGACCTTCGCCGCCGCCGATCTCGGCGCGCTCCGCGAGCAGGTGCGGAGCTATCAGGCGGAGGTCGACCGGCTCGCCGCCGAGGCCAACGACAAGCCCTACGCGCCGCCGCTCGATAGCGACGCGACCCGGCTGCAAGCGGCGGTGTTCGCCCAGCGCGCGGCGGAAAAGACCTTCAAGCTCGAAAACTACCAGCAGAAAATCGACGGCCTGGAGACCACCATCGCCCGCAGCCTGGCCGAGGCCAATTACTATCGCCAGCGCCTCGCGGTCGCCGCCGATGTCGAGGGCATGCGCCGCGAATTGCAGGATCTCAAGGTCGGCAGCCGCCTCAACTCGCTCGCCGCCGCCGATAACCGCATCGAAATGACGCGCTACCTCACGCTCTCGCAGAACAACGCCGAGGCCGCGACGCGCGATCTCCGCGCCATGATCGCCGAGCGCGACGCCTATCTGCAGAACTGGCGGGCCGAGGTGCTGCAAAACCTCACCGATCAGGGGCGCAAGCTCTCGGATGCCGAGGAGCAGCTCAAGAAGGCGGCGCTGCGCCGCCAGCTCGTCGAACTCCGCGCGCCCGAGGACGCGATCGTGCTCACCGTGGCGAAGGTCTCGGTCGGCTCCGTCCTGCAAACCGGCAGCCAGTTCATCACCCTGGTGCCGGCTTCGGCGCCGCTGCTGGTCGAGGCCAATGCCGCTGGCTCGGATGCCGGGTTCCTGCGCGTCGGCGACCCGGTGGCGGTGAAGTTCGACACTTTCCCCTTCACCCAATATGGCGACGCCGAGGGGGTGGTGAAGGTGATCAGCCCCGACAGCTTCACCCAGAGCGATCCCGCCAACCCGCTGAGCGATCAGCCGCATGACCCGGTGCCGGGCGGGCGGGTTTTCTATCGCGTGCGGATCTCGCTCGACCAGATCAAGCTGCATGGCGTGCCGGAGGGGTTCAAGCTGGCGCCGGGCATGCCGGTCACCGCCGATATCAAGGTCGGCCGGCGCACCATCCTCAATTATCTCCTCGGCCGCGTGCTGCCGGTGGCGTCCGAAGGCATGCGCGAGCCATGAGGCCGTAACCCCTTCATGGCGGGTTTCCTCACGCGCCTTCTCGGTCTGTGGTCGCCGCGCGCCGGCTTGCGTCTCGCGCTCGAATGGGGCGAAAGCGGGCGCTGGGACCGCGCCTTTCCGCTGCTCGCCCGCGCCGCCGCCGCCGGGCTCGCGGAAGCGCAATACCGGATCGGACGCTGCTATCTGGAAGCGAGCGGGGTGCCGCCCAGCGCCGCCGAGGCGGCGCGCTGGCTGAAGGCGGCGGCGGAACAAGGCTTCGTCGAGGCGCAGGCGCTGCTTGCGACCATTTACCTCCGCGGCCTCGGCCCTCAAGACGGCATCGCCGCCGAGGCGCTGACCCGCCCGCGCGGCGCGCCCCTCGTCGGCGCGCCGGATTTCGCGGCCGCGCGGCTCTGGGCCGAACGCGCCGCCGCTTCCGGCTCTGCCGATGGCCAGGCGCTGCTCGCCTATATCCTCACCTCCGGTCCGGAAGCGGGCCGCGATCTCACGGCGGCGCGGGAATGGTATCGCCGCGCCGCCGAGGCCGGCTCGCCGCAGGGGCGGCTCGGCCTCGCCCTCGCTTTGCTGCGCGGGACGCCCGACGCGGCGGCGTTCCGCGAGGCGGCGGTGCAATTGGCGGCGGCGGCGGCGGCGGGTCTCGCGAGCGCGCAATATCTGCTCGGTGAGATGCATGACCGCGGCGACGGCGTGGCGCGCGATCCGGCCAAGGCGGTCGGCTTCTATCGCGCGGCGGCCGAGAAGGGGGTGCGCCCGGCGCAGGCGCGGCTCGGCCTCGCTCTGCTCGAGGGACGGGGCGGCACGAAAAACGTGCAGGAAGGCGAATCCTGGCTCCGCCGCGCCGCCCTCGCCGGCGACGCCGAGGCGGCGGCGGTGGTCGGCGATCTCTATGCCCGCGGCGGCGAATTGCCGCCCAATTACGCCGAGGCGGCGCTGTGGTTCCGCCGCGCCGCCGAGGCCGGCCATCGCACCGCGGCGCGCGCCCTCGGGCTCATGCACCTGACCGGCGCCGGCACCGCCCGCGACCCCAAGGAAGCGGCGCGCTGGTTCCGGGTATCGGCCGAGGCGGGGGACACGCAGGCGAAGGCCGAACTCGCCAAGCTCGTGCGCCAGGGCGCGGCCGGGCCGGAAGAACGCGCGCGCACCCGGGAATGGTTCGAGGAAGCGGCGCTGGCCGGCGATCTGATGGCGGCGTATAATTTCGGCGTCTGCCTCGCCGAGGGCGTCGGGGTCGAGCGCGATGACCGCCAGGCGGCGCAATGGCTGCGCCGCGCCGCCGACGGCATCGCCAATGCGCAATACTGGTATGGCCGCATGCTCATCGAGGGCCGCGGCGTCGCGCCCAATCCGGCCGAAGGCAGCGCCTGGATCGCCCGCGCCGCCGAGGCCGGCATGGTCGAGGCGCAGGTGGCGCTGGCCGAGCTTCTGGTCAGCGGCGGCGGCGGCCGGCAGGATCATCCGGCGGCGCTCGGCTGGTTTCGCCGCGCCGCCGAACACGGCCATGTCGGCGCCATGTTCGCGATCGGGGCGCTGCTCGGCGGCGGCCATGAGGTGCCGGTGAACCGCGCCGAGGCGGCGCTCTGGTTTCGCCGCGCCGCCGAGCGCGGGCATGGCCACGCGCAGATGATGCTCGGCCGCTATCTCGCGCGCGGCCTCGCCGGGCGGCAGGATCCGAAGGAGGCGCGGCAATGGCTGGAGCGCGCGGTCGCGCAGGGGATCACCGAGGCCACCGGCGATCTCACCCATCTCCCCTCGCCCGAAGACGCGCCGGCGCCGCGCCACGCCGGGCAGAGCGCCTGAACGCGGTGCGGCCGCGGGCGCGACGGACGCGACGGTCAGCGTGACGCGCGAGCGCGAGCGGACATCTCCGGCGGCGATGCGGGCTTCGGCGGCGGCGGAATTCGCCGCTTTCGCGCGCAGGCAGGCGGAAACCGCGCGGGCCGCGCTGAGCCTCGGCGAGGCGGCCTTGGCCGCCGGCGATGGCGAGGCCGCGTGCCGCTGGCTCGAACGCGCGGCGCGGATCGCGCCCCGCGATGAAACCGCACGCCTCGCGCTTGCGCTCGCCCGCCTGCGCGAGGGCGAGCCGGGGCAGGCGAAGCCGCTCGCCGAGATCGCGGCGCGGTTCGATCTCCGCGTCGCCTGGATCGGGCTCGCCTCGGCGCGACTCCGGGACGGCGATCCCGAAGGCGCGGCGCGGGCGCTGGCGGCGGCGTTTTCCGGCCATGCCGGGGCGATCGACGCGGGGCTGGCCAAGGGCGCGGACCGGATCGCGGCGGCGGCCGGGGCGCCGGGCTGGTGCGCGATGCTGAGCGGCGGCGTCCTGGTGGTCGCCGCCGCTCTCGCGCCGGCCCGGCTTCGGGTTTTCCACGATGGCACGAAGCTCGCGCTCCGCTGGCGCGCCGGGTGGGCGCGTCTCGGCGCCGCGGCGCGCGGCGGGCATGAACTCGCGGTGACGCTCGCCGATGGCACGCCGCTGCTCGGCAGCCCGATCCGGCTCGCCGCCTTGCGTCGCCTCGAAGGGGTGGTGATGGAAGAGGGCGGCGATCTCGCCGGCTGGGCCTGGCATCCCGCCGACCCCGACGCGACCCCCTGGCTTTTCCTCCACGACCGCCATGGCCGCCTGATCGCGCGGTTTGCCGCGACCGACACCGCGATCGCCGTCCCCGACACCGCGCCGCTCGCCCGCCCGCGCGGTTTCATCGTGCCGGCTTCGCGGTTCGCGCACGCGGCGATGCCGCTCTCGCTCCGCGACGGCGACGGCCGGGATTTGCTCGGAAGCCCCCTCGATCCCACGGCCGAACAGGCGAGCGCGGCGGCGCTGGCGCGGGTCGCGGGGGATGTTGCGCGCAAGAACGGGGCGACCAGGGCTGGCGTGGGGCGGCCGGTATGGGCGGCGATCCATGCCGATCTCCGTGGCGCCGCCGCCGAGCACCGCCGCTCTCGCCCCCGCCGGGTGAGCGTCGTGGTGCCGGCCTATCGCGGTGTTGCCGAGACGCTCGCCTGTCTCGACAGCCTCCGTGCCGCGCTCCCGGCGCGGACGCGGGTGATCGTGGTCGAGGACGCCAGCCCCGAGCCGGATCTGGTGCTGGCACTCGACCGGCTCGCCCGCGCGCGCCGCATCACCCTCGTCCGCCTGCCGCGCAATCGCGGCTTTCCCGGCGCCGCCAATGCCGGCATCCGCGCCGCCGGCCGTGATGACGTGGTGCTGCTCAACAGCGACACGCTGGTCGCCGGCGACTGGCTCGGCGGGCTGCGCGACGCCGCCTATGCCGAGCCGGCGATCGCGACCGCGACGCCGTTCTCCAATGACGCGACGCTGCTGAGCTATCCCCGGCGCGACGGCGGCAACCCGATGCCCGATCTCGCGGCGACGAAGCGCCTTGCCGCCCTCGCCGCGCGCGCCGATCGCGGCGCGGTGGTGGAGATCCCGGTCGGCGTCGGCTTCTGCCTCTATATCCGCCGCGCCGCCCTCGATCAGGTCGGGCTGCTCCGCGAAGACGTCTTTGCCCAGGGCTATGGCGAGGAGAATGATTTCTGCCTTCGCGCCCGCACGCTCGGCTGGCGCCATGTCGCGGCAACCGGGGTGTTCGTCGCCCATCGCGGCGGCGTTTCCTTCGGCGCCGGGCAGGCGGCGCTCAGGGCCCGCAACGCCGCCCTGCTGGCCCGCCTCCACCCCGGCTATGACGCGCTGATCGCCGATTATGTCGCCGCCGATCCGCTCGCCCCGGCGCGGCGGCGCCTCGATCGCGCGCGCTTCATCGCCGCCCGGAAGCGCGCGACGCCGGCGGCGCTATTGGTCGGGCATGATCGCGGCGGCGGCGTCGAGACGCGGATGACGGCGCGCGCGCAGGCGCTGGTTGCGGCGGGGTGGCGGGTCATCCTGCTCCGCGGCAGTCCCCGCGCCGAGGCCGGCGTCAACCGCTCCTATCTCACCCGCGCCGAGGCGATCGGCGCGTATCCCAATCTCGGCTTCGA
Source organism: Pseudomonadota bacterium (assembly GCA_021851785.1). Taxonomy (GTDB): domain Bacteria; phylum Pseudomonadota; class Alphaproteobacteria; order Acetobacterales; family Acetobacteraceae; genus Acidibrevibacterium. The sequence goes on along the minus strand of JAJZBV010000040.1, from coordinate 9,628 downwards.
TCTGCCGCGCGAGAGCGGCGATCTCCTCGCGTTGCTGCGCGCGGAGAACCTGCGGGCGATCGAGATCCATCATCTCCTCGGGCAGGATCACGACGCGGTGCTGGCCCTCTGCCACGCCCTCGCCCTCCCCTACGAAGTGCATGTGCATGACTACGTGTGGCTTTGTCCGCGCATCAAGCTGCTCGGCGCGGAGGGGCGCTATTGCGGCGAGCCGCCGGTCGCCGCCTGCGCGCCTTGCGTCGCCGAGGCCGGACGCGAGATCGAGGAGGAGATCGACGCCCCGGCGCTCCGCCAGCGCTCGGCCCGCGTGCTCGCCGAGGCGGCGCGGGTGGTGGCGCCGGCGGCCGATGTCGCGGCCCGGCTCGCGCGGCATTTCCCGGCCCTCGCGCCCATCGTCCAACCCTGGGAGGCGGATATGGCGCCGGTCGCGCGCCGCGCTCGCGCGTCGCCGGCGGCGGGCGGGCTCCGTGTCGTGCTCGCCGGCGCGATCGGCGTCGAGAAGGGGTATCGGCGTCTGCTCGCCTGCGCCCGCGACGCGCAAGCGCGGGATTTGCCGCTCGCCTTCACCGTCGTCGGCGTCACCATCGGCGACGAGCCCCTGCTGACGACGGGAAAGGTCTTCATCACCGGCGATTACCAGCCGGAGGAAGCGGTCGCGCTGATCGCGCGCCAAGGCGCCGGGGTCGGCTTCCTGCCCTCGGTGGTGCCGGAGATCTGGTGCTATACCCTGAGCGAGATGTGGCGCGCCGGTCTTTTCGTCGTCGCCTTCGATCTCGGCGCGCAGGCCGAGCGCATCCGGGAATCGGGGCGCGGCCTGCTGCTGGCGCTCGATTCGCCGGCGCAAGCGGTGAATGACGCCTTGCTGCGGGCCGGCGGGAGCGCCGCGCGATCATCGCGGTTTACTGATCCGATTGATACCGCTAGAGAAACACATCGACTCGCGTCAGGATCCTTTCCTCATTAGCAGAGCGGGATACACGCCATGTCCGAAGTCAGCGCCGCCGCGGCGAATGCCCCCAATCCAGGCCAGAAGATGTTCTCCGAATTGCGTGTCTCGGGCCATCTGATGACGCTGGAAAGCGGCCTGTTCTGCATCGTCCAGACCCCCGGCGCGCGGCGTGCCGAGGACGGGTCGGGCCTCCCCGGGGTGCGGATTTCGCTGCCGCCCGGCGCTGCGAGCCGGCCGCAGGCGGTGAGCATCACCGCGTTCCGGCCCGATGGCTGGCTGAGCGGCGCCGCCGACGCCGCCTTGGTGCGGGTGAGCGAGGGGCCGGCGCAGATTCTAGTGACGATCTATCAGATCCCGGGCGGGCCGGAAAACGCCCCGCGCCTGCAAGTGCTGCGGCTGACCGAGGATACCGCCGGCGCCCCGGTCACCGGCGCCGCGCCGCGCCGGGCGATGCCCGCAGCCGTCGATCCGCGTCACCCGATGCCGGCCGTCGGGGCCGCGCCAGCGGCTGCCCCGGGCGCGGCCCCCGTCGGCGGCGCCGCGCTGCCGCTCCACGGCAATTTCGAGATCGCCGCGCACGTCCAGCTCCGCGGCGATATCGGCGCGATGTTCGGCGAATGGATCGGCGATCGCGGCAGCAAGCGCTGGGTGGAGGGTTTCGCGCTCTCGCCGCGCGGCGAGGTGGCGCCGGCGGACATCGAATATCAGGCGGTGCTCGGGCGCGGCTGGCTCTCGCCCTGGGTCGAGGGCGGGCAGCTTTGCGGCAGCCGCGGCATGGCGCTGCCGCTGCTCGGGCTCCGCGCGCGGCTGCGCGGCAAGGCGCGGGAGACCCATCGCTGCACCTATTCCGCGACCTTCGTGGACGGCACGGCGATCGGCCCGGTCGCCGATGGCGAGGCCTGCGAGGCCGAGAGCATGGCGCCGCTCGAGGCGTTCCAGATCGTCGTGCAGCGGCGCGAGGCCCGCCCCGGCACGCAAGCGGCGCCCGCCAAGCAAGCGGCGGCGGCGAAACCTCTCCCGGCCGCGAAACCCTCGCCCGCCAAAGTGCCGGCGGCGAAACCCGCGGCCAAGCCGGCGGCCAGGCCCGGCCGCGCCGGCAAGACGGTGCCGCCGCGGCGCGGGCGGTGACGTCGCGGCGTGAGGTTTCTTTTCGTCCATCAGAATTTCCCCGGCCAGTATCTCCATCTGCTCCGCTATCTGGCGGCGGCGAAGCGGCATGAGATCCTGTTTCTGACCGACGACAACCAAAACGTCATTTCCGGAGTGCGCAAGCTCGTCTATCGCCTCGGCCGCGAGCCGAGCAAGGACGCGCATCGCAATCTCCGCGAGATCGAGCCGGCGATGATCCGCGCCGAGGCGGTGGCGCGGGCGGCGACGCAATTGCGCGGGCTCGGCTTTCAGCCGGATATCATCATCGGCCATCATGGCTGGGGCGAGATGCTCGATCTCTGCGATGTCTGGCCGGGGGCGCCGATGCTCGGCTATTTCGAGTTTTTCTATCATACCGACGGGCTCGATGTCGGCTTCGACCCCGAGTTTCCGACCGCGCCCCAGATGCTGTCCAATATTCGGGTCAAGAACACGGTCAATCTGCTGGCGCTCAACCTCCCCGGCCATGGCCAGACGCCGACCCGCTTCCAGCACGCGACCTACCCCGACTGGGCGCGCCCGCGCATCGCCATCATCCCCGAGGGGGCCGACCTCGAACTCTGCCAGCCTGATCCCGCGGCGGCAAAAACCCCCTTCACGCTCAAAGGCATCACCATCGCGCCAGGGGAAAAGCTGGTGACCTTCGTCGCCCGCGATCTCGAACCCTATCGCGGCTATCATGTGATGATGCGGGCGCTGCCGCATCTCTTCCGGGCGCGGCGCGATCTCCGCGTCATCCTGGTCGGCGGCGATGGCGTGAGCTACGGCGCCAAGCTCGCCACCGGCAGTTGGCGAGATCATTTTATCAACGAGATGAAGGGGCGCTATGACGAGAGCCGCGTGCATTTCGTCGGCCGCATCGATTACGGCGATTACCGGCGGCTTTTGCAGCGCTCGGACGCGCATGTCTATCTCACCTATCCGTTCGTCGCCTCCTGGTCGCTGCGTGAGGCGCTGGCGAGCGGCTGCGCGGTGATCGGCAGCGATACCGAACCGGTGCGCGAATTCATCCGCGACGGCGAAAACGGCCTGCTCGCCCCTTTCCTCGACCCCGCGCGGGTTGCCGAGCGCGTGCTCTCGGTGCTCGAGGACCGTGCGCTCTCGGCGCGTCTCCGCGCCAATGCGCGCCGCTACGCCGAACGCCATCTGGCGATGGCCAATTATCTCGACGCCATGGCCGGGCTGATCGAGCGCGTCTCCGGGATGCGGCCGGAAATGCTGACCCCCCGACCCGTTCCCAAGACGCGACCCAGGGCGAAGACCGGGAGCAGGCGGTAGGGGCAGGGGTTTTTTGGGCGGGATCGCTCGCGGCGGCGAGACCGCGCTGGAGCGGGTGAAGGGAATCGAACCCTCGTATGCAGCTTGGGAAGCTGCCGTTCTACCATTGAACTACACCCGCGCTCGCGCCGCCCGGTTATAGAAAACCCGGATTGACGGCGCAATGCGTGATCTTTATGGTTCACGACCGGCGGCTCCCGCCGCCCCTCGTGATTTGTCCGGCCGGATTGCGGCGAGGTGAAAGAAGCGCGCTAAAGAGGCCAGCGCTCGCCCGCTCGGCCGGCGCGGCGTCCACGGTCGGCCCAGGATGGACAGGGCCAGACGATGACTGAACCCCCCCCCTCTCTCCGCCCCGCGACCCGCCTGGTCCATGCCGGCCACGCGCGAACCCCGTTTGGCGAGACCGCGGAAGCGCTTTTTCTCACCTCCGGCTTCGTCTATGCGAGCGCCGAGGCCGCCGAGGCGACGTTTCAGGGCAGCCTCAAGCATTACCAGTATTCGCGCTTCGGCAATCCGACCGTCGCGATGCTGGAGGAACGCCTCGCCGCGATCGAGGGGGCGGAAGCCTGCCGCGCCACCGCCTCGGGCATGGCGGCGGTGCATGCGGCGCTCACCGCTGGTCTCCGCGCCGGCGACCGGGTGGTGGCGTCGCGGGCGCTGTTCGGCTCCTGCCATTGGATCGTCTCCACGCTGCTGCCGCGCTTCGGCGTCGAGTGCGTCTTCGTCGATGGCGGCGATCCCGGCCAATGGCGCGAAGCCCTCGCCCGGCCGACGAAAATCGTGCTGCTCGAAACCCCTTCCAACCCGATGCTGGAAATCGTCGATCTCGCCGCCATCGCCGCGCTTGCCCACGAAGCCGGCGCGCTGGTGGTGGTCGATAACGTGTTCGCGACCCCGCTCTTGCAGCAGCCGCTCACCCTCGGCGCCGATATCGTCGTCTATTCCTGCACCAAGCATATCGACGGCCAGGGCCGCGCGCTCGGCGGCGCGGTGTTGGGACGGCGGGACTGGATCGAGGAGGTGCTGCAACCCTATCTCCGCAATACCGGCCCGGCGCTGTCGCCGTTCAACGCCTGGCTCCTGCTCAAGGGGTTGGAGACGCTCTCGCTCCGCGTCACCGCGGCGGGCCGCAACGCCGAGCGTCTGGCCGAATTCCTGAGCCGCCAGAAGGCGGTCGCCCGCGTCTGGTATCCGACCCGCGCCGACCATCCGCAGGCGGCGCTCGCCAAGGCGCAGATGCAGGGCGGCGGCACCCTCGTCACCTTCGCTCTCCACGGCGGCAAGCCGGCGGCCTTCGGGTTTCTGAACGCGCTCCGGCTGATCCGCATTTCCAACAATCTCGGCGATACCAAATCCCTGATCACCCACCCCGCGACCACCACCCATTACCGGATCGGCGCCGAGGAGCGGGCGCGGCTCGGCATCGGCGATGGCGTCGTGCGGCTCTCGGTCGGGATCGAGGACGCCGCCGATCTCGAGGATGATCTCGCGCAAGCGCTTGCCGCCGGCGGATGAGCGTGGGCATGGACAAGATGGCCCGGCGCGCGGTATGCGCGGGGCATGAGCCGGGGATCACCATGAGCCGGGAACGACAGGGCGAGTTCAGCGCCATCACGCGCGATATCCGGGTGAGCGTGCGCGCCGTTTTTCTCGAAGACCAGTCCCGCCCCGAGGAGGGGCATTTCGTCTGGGCCTACCAGGTAAGAATCGAAAACGGCGGCCGCGAGACGGTGCAGTTGCTGCGCCGCACCTGGCGCATCACCGACGCGATCGGCCGCACCCAGCACGTGCATGGCGCCGGCGTGGTCGGCGAGCAGCCGACGCTGGAGCCCGGCGAGGTGTTCGAATACACCTCCGGCACACCGCTCGAGACCCCATCCGGCTTCATGACCGGCACCTACCACATGGTCCGCGTCGATTCCGGCGAAACCTTCGACGTCGCGATCCCCCCCTTCAGCCTCGACAGCCCGCATCAGGGCGGCCAAATTCATTAGAGGGGGATGACATTGCTTTCGCTCAGCCATCCCCCTCCAAATCTTTGTTTGATCGCGTGATTCAGACCTATGGCGATTCCGCCTTCGGTCATCACGCTCTAATTAAATCACCTCCGTCGAATAGCGAAAGAGCCGGAACGATCGCTTCTGGCTCCCGTCGCACGGCGTTGCCCGTGACGGGGTGTTACGGGATAAAAGTTTTTTGGTTCTTTTTTGCAAAAAAGAACCATTCTTCACAGCTTGAATTTTCCTTGCGAGCGTTTTGCGCGTCGGCTTTCCCGAGGCGGCGGTTTCGGCCAAGCTATGCGCGAGAGACATCGGAAGGAGCCGCGCCATGGCCGAGGGTGTCGCGCCGGATGAGGGGCGAAACCTGCTCCGCGCGCTTTACCGCGCGCCGGAGGAGCAGGCGCTCGCGCCGCTGATCCCGCTGGCCAGTTTTCCGCCCGCTCAAACGCAGGCGATCGCGGCGCGTGCCCGCGATCTCGTCCGCGCCGCGCGCAAGGCGCACAAGCCGGGCAGCGATGTCAGCGATTTCCTCAAGGAATATGGGCTCGGCACGCCCGAGGGGGTGGCGCTGCTCTGTCTCGCCGAGGCGCTGCTCCGCATTCCCGACGCCGCCACCGCCGATGCGCTGATCGAGGACCGGATCGCCGGCGGCGATTGGGAGAGCCATCTCGGCCGCGCCGACAGTCTCGCGGTCAATGCCTCGTCCTGGGCGTTTTTACTCACCGGCCGAGTGCTGTCGCGCGACGAGACGCGGCGCCTGCCGCAGGCGGTGGGGCGGATGGTCCGGCGCGTCGGCGAGCCGGTGATCCGCGCCGCGCTGCGCCAGGGGATGCGGGTGCTGGCGCGGCAATTCGTCATGGGCCGCACCATCGAGGAGGCACTGACGCGCGCCGGCGGCGGACGCTGGCGGCTGAGTTTCGACATGCTCGGCGAGGCGGCGATCACCCGCGCCGACGCCGATCGCTATCTCATCGCCTATCGCCACGCCATCGGCGCGATCGGCCGGCATGGTGGCGGGCCGGGTTCCGGGGGCGAGGGGGGAATGGCCGCGCGGCCAGGGATTTCGGTCAAGCTCTCGGCGCTCTCGCCGCGTTTCACCCCGCTGCAAGCAAAAACCGCGGTGCCGGAGCTGATCGCCGCCTTGGGCGACCTCGCCCGCGCCGCCCGCGCGGCCGATATCGGTCTCACCATGGATGCCGAGGAGGCGGCGCGGCTCGAACTCAGCCTCGACGTTTTCGCCGCCGTCCTCGCCGATCCGCGCCTGGCCGGCTGGAATGGGCTCGGGCTCGCGGTGCAGGCCTATCAGAAGCGGGCGCTTCCGGTGATCGAATGGATCGCATCGCTCGCCCGGCGCACGCGGCACCGGATTCCGCTGCGCCTGGTCAAGGGCGCCTATTGGGACAGCGAGATCAAGGCGGCGCAGATCGAGGGATTGGCGGATTACCCGGTCTATACCCGCAAGGCCGCGACCGATATCGCCTGGATCGGCTGCGCGCGGCGGATGCTGGCGCTCAAGGACGCCGTTTTCCCCGCCTTCGCGACCCATAACGCGCAAAGCCTGGCAACGGTTCTCACCATCGCCGAGGGGCACGAGTTCGAGATGCAGCGCCTCCACGGAATGGGCGAGGCGCTTTATGAAAGCGTCAACGGCAAGCTGGATGCGCCGCGTTCCTGCCCGGTCCGCGTCTATGCGCCGGTCGGCACGCATGAGGATCTGCTCGCCTATCTCGTCCGCCGGCTTCTGGAAAACGGCGCCAATACCAGCTTCGTCCATCGTCTTCTCGACCCCGCGGTCCCCGAAGACGCGATCACCGCCGATCCCCTGGCGCAATTTCAGGTTCGGCCGGGGCGCAATCCGCGCCTTCCGCTTCCGCCCGATCTCTACCCTGACCGGCGCAATTCGGCCGGGTTCGATTTTTCCGATGGAGCCGCCGTGGCGGCGCTCGCGGCCGATCTCGCCGCCGCCGGAACGCGCCCCCGGCTGGTTGCCGGCGGCGGCGAGGCGCGTGACATTCGCGCCCCCGCCGATCGCCGGATCCTCGTCGGGCGCGCCCATGATGCCGCTCCGGCCGAGATTGCGGCGGCGCTGGCAACGCTGTCCCGCGCCGCGCGCGGCTGGGACGAGCAGGGCGGGATGGCGCGCGCCGGCATTTTGGAGCGCGCCGCCGATCTGATCGAGGCGGCACGCGCCGATCTGCTCTTTCTTCTCGCCCGCGAGGCCGGGCGAACCCTCGTCGATGGCCACGCGGAGATCCGCGAGGCGGCGGATTTCTGCCGCTATTACGCATCTCTCGCGCGAAGGCATTTTTCCGGCCCAAGCGAACTTCCCGGCCCGACCGGCGAGCGCAACACCTGGGAACTGCGCGGACGGGGGGTGTTCGCCGCCATCTCGCCGTGGAATTTTCCGCTCTCGATCTTCGCCGGCCAGATCGCCGCGGCCCTTGCCGCCGGCAACGCGGTCGCCGCGAAACCGGCCGAGCAGACGCCGCTGATCGCGGGCCACGCCGTCGATCTCCTCTATCAGGCCGGGGTGCCGCGCGAGGCGCTGCGCCTTCTCCCCGGCGATGGCCGGGTCGGCCAGGCGCTGGTCGCCGCGCCGCAGATCGATGGCGTCGTCTTCACCGGCGGAAGCGACACCGCGGCGGCGATCGCGGCGACACTCGCCGCCCGGCCCGGCCCGATCCTGCCCTTCATCGCCGAGACCGGCGGGATCAACGCGATGATCGCCGATAGCTCGGCGCTGCCCGAGCAGGTGGTGGCGGATGCGCTGGCAAGCGCTTTCGGCAGCGCCGGGCAGCGCTGCTCGGCGCTTCGCCTCCTCTGCCTGCAAGACGACACCGCCGATCGCATTCTCGTGCTGCTCAAGGGGGCGGCGGAGACGCTGACGATCGGCGATCCGCTGGACGCGGCCACCGATATCGGCCCGGTGATCGAACCGGAAGCCTGCGCCCGCCTTGCCGCCCATGCGAAAGCGTTGGGAGCGCCTTTGTTCGAATGCGCGCTGCCGCCGGCGGCGCGGCATGGCAGTTTCTTCGCCCCGCGCGCCTTCCTGCTCGCCGATCCGACGGCGCTGCGCGAGGAGGTGTTCGGCCCGATCCTGCACATCGTCCGCTACCCTGCCGACCGGCTGGAGGATCTCCTGGCCGCGATTGCCGGCAACGGCTTCGGCCTGACCTTGGCCGTGCATTCGCGGATCGAGGCGGTGCAGCGGCGGATCGTCACGCGGCTCGGCGTCGGCAACGCCTATGTCAACCGCAATCAGATCGGCGCCGTGGTCGGGGTGCAGCCCTTCGGCGGGCATGGGCGCTCGGGAACCGGGCCGAAAGCGGGTGGCCCGCTGGCGCTGTTCCGCTTCGCCAAGGAATGCGCGGTCTCCGTCAACACCGCCGCCGCCGGCGGCAACGCCGCCCTCCTCGCCGCCGAGGAGGGGTGACCCCCGCGCAAGCCTGCCGCCCGGGTGGGTATCGCGCGCCGGGCGGGCAGGGCCGGCCAGGGGCGTTGAGCGGCGCTCAGGCGGCGGAGTCTTCGAGCAGTGCGACGTCGATCAGGCGGGAGATGACGGCGGGTTCCTGGGCGCCGGCGATGGCGTGGCGGCCGCCGAGGATGAAGCAGGGGACACCGTTGATGCCGAGCCGATGGGCGCGGAGATTATCGGCATGCACGGCGTCGATCTCCAGATCGCTGGCGAGGAAATGCCCGGCCGCCTCGGCATCGAGGCCGTTCTGGGCGGCGATCATGGTCAGCCGCGCGGGATCGCCGATATCGGTGCCCTCACTGAAATAGGCCGCGAACAGCGCTTCGACGATGTCCAGCGCACGCCCGGCGCGGGCGGCGATGCGCACCAGGCGATGCGCGTCGACGCTGCTCGGCATGCGCCGGACGCGGTCGAAGCGGAAGGCGATCCCCTCGGCGAGCCCGATCTGGCTGATCGAGGCGAAGAGGCGGAGCGCCCGCTCCTCGCTGCCGAATTTGCGGATCAGATACTCGTCACGCGCCAGGCCGGCGCGCGGCATGTCGGGGTTGAGCAGAAACGCCCGCCAGATGAACGAAACCTCGATCTCCGGCCGCGCCGCGAGGCTGCGCCGCAGCCGCCGGAGACCGAGATAGCACCACGGGCACACCACGTCATGCACCACTTCGATGACGAGATGGGGCCGCGGTGGCAACAGCATGTTCATGGCAGCGATCCTAACCGAACCCGCGCCGCGAGGCGAGACTTTCCGCACGGAGGACACGCCGAGGCTTTACCCGC
>JAJZBV010000039.1 GCA_021851785.1 Pseudomonadota bacterium | reverse complement strand
GGCGCCTGGCTGGCGCTGCGTGCCGACGGACCTTCGTTCTTCGTCCTCGCCGATCCCGCGCTGTTCGGGGGCTCCGAGGTGCCAGTGCGCGAGATCGCATCGCCCGAGGCGGCGGCGTCCTGTTTTGCCGACGCCTTGCCGGTGCTGCCGGTCCCGCTCGCGACGCCGGCGCAACCCGGCAAGCCTGATCCCGCCAATGCGCTGAGCGTGATCGCGGCGATCGAGCTTGCGGTCGCGCTGGTGCTGGCCGGGCGGGCGGGTGCCGTGGTCACCAATCCGATCAGCAAGGCGGTGCTTTATGCCGCCGGTTTCGCCCATCCCGGCCACACCGAATTTCTCGCCGCCCTCACGGGGGCCACGACGCCGATCATGATGCTCGCCTCGCCCATGCTCCGCGTCGTCCCGGTCACCGTGCATCTCGGCTTGCGCGCCGCGCTCGATGCGTTGAGCGTGGAGGCGATCGTCACCGCCGGGCGGATCACCGCGGCGGCGCTCGGGCGCGATTTCGCCATTCTCCGCCCGCGCCTCGCCGTGGCTGGCCTCAACCCGCATGCAGGCGAAGGGGGCGCGATGGGCGATGAGGAGCGGATCCTGATCGCCCCGGCGATCGCGGCGCTCCGCGAAGCCGGGATCGACGCCTTCGGCCCGCTCCCCCCCGACACAATGTTCACCGCGCGGGCGCGGGCGGACTATGATGCGGCGCTCTGCATGTATCATGATCAGGCGCTGATCCCCTTGAAGACGCTGGACATGGAAGGCGGAGTGAACGTGACGCTCGGGCTTTCGATCGTGCGCACCTCGCCCGATCATGGCACGGCGTTCGATATCGCAGGAAAAGGCCGCGCCGATCCCGCGAGCCTGATCGCGGCGCTTCGTCTCGCCGCCGGCATCAAAGCCAACCGCATGAGGACGCGATGACGAAGCTTCGGCTTGGGGTGAATATCGATCATGTCGCAACGGTGCGGAACGCGCGCGGTGGCGCCCATCCCGATCCGGTGGCGCTCGCCAAGGCGGCCCTTCGCGCCGGGGCGGACGGCATCACCGCGCATCTGCGCGAGGACCGGCGGCACATGCGGGACGCCGATATGGAGCGTCTGCGGGCCGAGATCGCCGCGCCCTTGAACATGGAAATGGCGGCGACGGCGGAGATGGTGGACATCGCCCGCCGGCTTCGCCCGCATGCCGTCTGCCTGGTGCCCGAGCGCCGGCAGGAAATCACCACCGAGGGCGGGCTCGATGTCGTGGGGCAGAGCGTGACGCTTGCCCCGGTGGTCGCGGCGCTCGCGGAAGCGGGAATCCGGGTCTCGCTGTTCATCGATCCCGATCCGGCGCAGCTCCGGGCGGCGGCGGCGATCGGCGCGCCGGTGGTCGAGCTGCATACCGGCGCCTATGCCGAGGGCCGCGCCGGCGAGTTGGAGCGCCTGCGCATTGCCGCGGCGCTGACCACCGCACTCGGCCTCGAATGCCATGCCGGGCATGGCCTCGCTTACGACAACGTCGCTCCCGTCGCCGCCCTGCCGGCGGTGCGGGAGCTGAATATCGGCCATTTCCTGATCGGCCAGGCGATTTTCGACGGCATCGCCACGGTGATCGCCGAAATGCGCGCGCGCATGGACGGCGCGCGCGCATCCTCGGGTTAGCCGCCCCGGTCAGGAACGGCGGGCGCGGACTCTCGCGCTGGCGAGACCGAGCAGCCCGGCGGCAAGCAGGCCGAGGCTCGCCGGCTCGGGGATATTGCCGGAATATTCTCCGGAAGCGAGCGTCGCCGGGCCATTGAAGGCGGTGAACGGCGAATTGGCATTCTCGGGAGGTGGCATGTCAGTGAAATTCAGACTGTCGAGAGGGATCTGGGTCTGTGAGATAAAATAGCCGTAATTCTGCAAATCGAGCGGCTCGCCCTCGGTGTTGCTGATGGCGACATCGGCGCCGCCGGTCGACTCATCCACGCCATCGACTTCGAGGATGCCCTCGGCGGCGTTCCAGACAATCGTATTGGTCGGCCCGACGATGAACGGCACCTCGAACCAGGAGCCATAGAATGGCCCGCCGGCGGCGAAACCGGCTTCGAGATAGATGACCAGGTAGTCGGTCGCGTTGCCGGCGATCGGATGCGGCTGGATGAGATCGATATTGGCCGCCGGCATGAGCACGGGCGAGGTGCCGTTGCCATAGGTCCAGGTCTTGCTCACGACGCTGAGATTGTTCGGCGGATAGGGCGAGAGGATCGGCCCGTCATTGAGGCCGAAATGCATTTGTGTGCCGGCTTTGAGCGGGCTTCCGGAATAGGTGACGGTGGTCTGATTGGTGCCCCGATTATAGGAGGAGACGACGGAGGCATTGGCCGTCGATCCGCCGGGAGCGAGGTCATTGCCATTGGCGAACGGGTCGGTGCCGGCATCCGCCGCGTTCTGGGTCGGGATCGGCGGCGCGCCGGCGAAGGTGATCTCGAAATCGGTGGGGTTGGCGCCGCTCGGCGACATATCAAATTCATTGAAGAATTCGGAGGGTCCGAAGAATGCAGCCGCCTGCGCCGGACGGGCGCCGAGGACGCTGCCGGCGAGGACGAAAGCGGTCGCGAGGAAGGTGGTGGCGAATGGCGAAAACCTGGTGCGGCGCGGCATGTGTTCCTCCACGGCGTAAAGGGATGAAGACGGCGGTGGGGTTCGTTCGGCGCGGCGGTTTCGTTAACCAAGGTTAACTTAACAAAAATGCAAAAACGATGCAATAGCGAAATTATATCAAGATCGCTGCCCTTTTTATTTCAGGATCAAGACCCGTTCCAAAACAAAAGACGGCCCCGCAGGGCCGTCTGGTCGCAAATCGCTTCGTCAGGATGCCAGTCGGAGCCTGGCTGTCAGGCGCGGGCTTCCGGCTGGGCGCGGCGGCGTTCGGCGATTTCCGCCTTCATCGCCTTTTGCAGCTTCTCGAAGGCGCGCACCTCGATCTGGCGCACCCGCTCGCGCGAGATGTTGTATTGCTGCGAGAGATCCTCGAGCGTCGTCGGGTTGTCCTGGAGGCGCCGCTCGATGAGGATGTGGCGCTCGCGATCGTTGAGGGTTTTCAGCGCCGAGCCGAGCAGCGCCTTGCGGCCCGAGACCTCTTCCTGCTCGGCGATGACGGTTTCCTGGTTCTCGCTCTCATCGACCAGCCAATCCTGCCATTCGCCCTCGCTGTCGCTGCGGAGCGGCGCGTTCAGGCTGTGATCGGGCGCCGTCAGACGGCGGTTCATGTTGACCACGTCCTGTTCCGGCACGGCGAGCGCATGGGCGATCTTGGCGACCTGCTCGGGCTGGAGATCGCCGTCCTCGATCGCCTGCATCTGGCCCTTGAGCCGGCGCAGGTTGAAGAACAGCTTCTTCTGCGCCGCCGTGGTGCCCATTTTGACCAGCGACCAGCTATGCAGGATGTATTCCTGAATGGCGGCGCGGATCCACCACATCGCATAGGTCGCGAGGCGGAAGCCGCGATCGGGGTCGAATCGCTTGACCGCCTGCATCATGCCGACATTGCCCTCGCTGATCAGCTCGCCCATCGGCAAGCCGTAGCCGCGATAACCCATGGCGATTTTGGCGACCAGGCGGAGATGCGAGGTCACCAGCTTATGCGCCGCCTCGGTATCCTCCTGGTCGCGCCAGCGATGCGCGAGCGCCAGTTCTTCTTCCGCCGAAAGCATCGGGAATTTGCGGATCTCCTGGAGATACCGCGAAAGATTGCCTTCCGGGGCAAGATTGACGACGGCAGAGGCCATGATGATAGGCTCCTTTCGTCCGGGCGGGAGCGGCTGCGTGGAAAAGATACCCGCCACCCGACATGCTGGTATGATAAAGTCCTGATGCGCCTTGATCTGCCGCAATTTTCGTCCGGTTGTATACCGCCGGGCGGGTTAAAACCCGGTTCCCGTCCGAGGTGTGAGGTCAGCCGGGAGGTCTGAGGTCAACCGGGGCGCGAGCAGAGCAGTGCATTCGTTGCCGAAAGCGATACAGGACCGGATGAGTCCGGTCAAGCAAAACCCGACATGATGGATAGGAATTAAGAATTCCGCCCCTCCGCCAGTAATCCCAGGAGGGCCAGGAAATCGGCCGGCGGCGGCGCCGCGAAGGCCAGTTTGGCGCCGCTTCGGGGATGGATGAAGCCGAGTTCGGCGGCATGCAGCGCCTGGCGGGGGAAATCGAGCAATCGCGCGCGAAGATCGGCCGGCACCGCTTTCGCCGCCCCCGGCACGCGCCGGAGATAAAGCGGATCACCGATCAGCGGATGGCCGCTGGCCGCGAGATGCACCCGGATCTGATGCGTCCGCCCGGTCGCGAGGCGGCATCCGAGCAGCGAGACGGCGCCGAACCAGTTCTCTCGCAGGCGATAATGGGTCAGCGCCGGCTTGCCGCCGGCGGCGCGCACCGCCATGCGCTTGCGATCGCGCGGGTCGCGCCCGATCGCGCCTTCGATGCTGCCCACGGCCGGGGCGGGAAGGCCCCAGGCGAGCGCGAGATAGGCGCGCTCCAGCGCCCGGGTCGCGAAAATTTCGCCAAGACGCGCCATCATCCACTCATTCTTCGCCACCACCATCACCCCGGAAGTGTCCTTGTCGAGGCGGTGGACGATCCCCGGCCGCCGCTCGCCGCCGATGCCGGCGAAATCGGCGCCGCAATGGGCGAGGAGGGCGTTGACCAGGGTGCCGTCCTGGTTGCCCGGCGCGGGGTGGACGACGAGACCGGCGGGCTTGTCGAGGACCAGCAACTCCTCGTCCTCGAACAGGATCGGGAACGGAATCGCCTGCGGCTCCGGCCGCGCGGGGACGGGCGGCGGTGGGGCGAGCGTATAGCGCTGCCCGGCGCGGACCGGCGCGGCAGCATCATGGAGCACGGAATCGCCGCCGCGCGCCGCGCCGGCGGCGATCAGCGCCTGGATACGGGCGCGCGAGAAAGCCGGGAACGAAGCGGCGAGAAACCGGTCCACCCGCTGCCCGGCGGCTTCGGGCGGGGCGAGGATGGTGAGGCGCGCGCGCGCGTTCTCGCTCTCGCTCTCGCTCTCTGGGGCGGGCTGGGATAAGGACGGCGGCATGGCGAACCTTATAGCGCGTTAGCGGTCTCGCGCGGAGGCGCTGATGGTGGGCAAGGAACGGGGTGGGCAAGGAACGGGGTGGGCAAGGAGCGGGGCGTGCAAGGAGCGACGATGCGGGTGCTGAAGGCGATCACCGTCATCATGGCGGTGTTGATCATCGTGGGTACCGTGACGCTCGCGGTGCTGATCACGAAACGGCTCGCCGGGCCGCCGGCCAGGATCGGGGACGGGATCGCCGTGCGGCTCGACGAGCCGCCGGCGAGCGAAATCGCGGCGATCGCGAGCGAGGGGCCGGGCGAGTTGGCGCTTCTCCTCCATGGCGGCGGGCCGGACCGGGTGGTCGTGGTCGATCTCGCCAGCGGCCGGGTGCGGGCGCGGATCGGGGTCAGCCGCTGACCGCGCGCTCCGCCCGCGGCGTCGGGCAAGGCTGATCGAAGAAATTCGCCGTCGCCGAGGCGTGCCCGACGATGGCGCGCAAGGCTGGGTTATCGGCGCTGTTTTCGTCCGTCAGCGCATTCATCGGCACGAAATATTCGTGCGGGTGCGGGATCTGGCTCGCGGCGAATCCCTGATAGTGGCGGGTTTTCAGCCCGTAGAGGACGCGGAGATCGCGCACCGGCAAGACCAGCGGCGTCGCCGGCTCGCAGCGGAACAGCCCGATCGCCTGCCAGCGCGGCGTCTCCTCGCCGCTGCTGATCGGGGCGAGCAGCCACGGCACCGGACAGACCGCGAGCAGCGATTGCGTGCTCGGCGCGAAACGCGAGCGCTTATCGAGCAGGTTCTGCAGCGACCCGCAGGCTTCGATCGCGAAAATATCCACATAAGGCTCCACAGGCGTGCCGCCGAAATTGAGCCACAGCCCATCCGGCAGGGTACGCAGCCGATCGCTTCCCGGTAACTTTAGAAACGGGTTGCAGATCCCGGTTTTCACGTCCGGTCTGCCGCGCAGCCACGTGTCCATGCCCTGTGCGCGTGGGGCCAGCCCTGGCGGCCGTTGCGGCCATTTCGCCAAACGTGCCCGAACCAGCGCATCGAGTGAGCGATACTCGCGCATTGAAATGTTCTCCCACACAGGACACTGTTAAAGATTGTTAAGGAAGAAACTTATATCGCCAGAAAGGGGAAAATAAAAGTATTAATTTAACCATAAGTAGTGAATTCATGGGCTTCACTCGCCAAGCGGAAGGCAAAGCTTGAACGACAGCCATGGGTGAGCGTGAATAAGGAAAAGATGTTGTTGACGTTGGCTCAGTTTCGTGGGGCTTTCATTCGTGAGGAATGCGAGTCTTTGGAATCTCTTGGCGCGTGTTCTTCAGATTATTTGCTAACAGCCTGTGGATAATTTTATCCACAACGTTGGAGGCAAAAATGAATATCTGAATTGTGAAAATTGCATAACCATTTCGTCCCACGCGAACCGCTTTGGCGCGCGAGACACACCCCAGCCAACCTCCGGGGATTTCTCCCCGCTGGGAAAATTTTATTTTATATCAATGTGTTGGTCGAAGGTCCGGCCAGATGCGGTCAGGCCGGCGCCGGAACGCCGGCCTCCGCCAGCGCCGCCGCCTGCCGGGCGGCGAGGCTATTGGTGTCGAAATCGGCGATCAGATCCTGGAACATCCGATACCAGTTGAGTTCCGCGCCGAGGCGCAGAAACACGCTGCCGAGCCCGATCGCCGAGCGGTCCATGAGCACGAATTCGCGCGGCGGCTTGATCCCGCCGGTGCGCTGCAACCCGGCATGCACCTGCTCGGCGACCGCGCGGCCGAATTGCGTGTCATTGCTCTCCTGGATGCGCCGCACCCGATCCTGCATCAGCGGCTCATAGAGAAATTTCGCCCAAAGATTGAGGATTTCGAGCTTTTCCCGGGTGATATCGGTAAATCCCCAGGCGGTATAAGCGGCGTGGGCGCGTTCCTCGTCATTGTCGCGCACCGCTTCGTAGAGATCGATGACGCCGCGCACGAAGCGCGCCGGAAACACGCGGATCGCGCCGAAATCGAGCAGATTGACGCCGCCATCATCGGCGACCTGGTAATTGCCGAGATGCGGGTCGCCATGAATGATGCCGTAGCGATAAAGCGGCACGTACCAGGCGCGAAACAGCGCCTCGGCGACGCGGTTGCGTGCCGCCTGGGGCGGATCATCGGCGAGCCAGCGCATCAGGCCCCGGCCGTCGAGCCAGGTCATGGTGAGCAGGCGCTCGGTGCAATAGCCGGCGACCGGGTTCGGCACATGCACCCTCGGCTCCTCGGCCAGCAAGCGCCGGTAGAGCCGCATTTGCGCCGCTTCCCGGCGGTAATCCAGCTCTTCGCGCAGCCGCTCGGCGAGTTCGGTATAGATGTCGCCATGGCGGATGGCGTTGTCCATGCGGTGATAGATCGCCATCGCCAGCTTGAGCTGGCGGAGATCGGCCTCCACCGTGCTCGGCATGTCGGGATATTGCAGCTTGCAGGCCACCTCGCTGCCATCGGGCAGGGTCGCCCGATGCACCTGGCCGAGGCTGGCTGCCGCCGCCGCCTCTTCCGTGAAAACCCGAAAGCGGCCGCGCCAGTCCCGCCCGAGTTCGCTTTCCATCCGCCGGCGCACGAAAGCGCGGCCCATCGGCGGCGCGTTGGCCTGCAATTCGGCGAGTTCGGCGGCGTATTCGGCGGGCAGCGCGTCGGGCACGGTGGAGAGGAACTGCGCGACCTTCATCAGCGGCCCCTTGAGCCCGCCAAGGATGACTTTCAAATCCTCGGCGTGCTTGCCGCGATCGGTCTGGACACCAAACATCCGCGCCCCGGCCAGACGCGCGGCGATGCCGCCGACCGCGCCCGAGGTCCGCGCCATCCGCCTGATCTCGCCAAACAGCGTCGATCCGTCACGCGGGGCGGGGGGGGCGGGGAGATCGGCCATCAGCCCATCGCCTCGAGCTGATCGATGAAGCCGGCGATGATGTCGGTGCCGCGGCGCCAGAACGCCGGATCGGCGGCATCCAAACCGAAAGGCGCGAGCAGTTCGCGATGCCGCTTGCTGCCGCCGGCGCGCAAGAGATCAAGATATTTCGTGGCGAACCCGGGATGCCCGTCCTCGAACACGCCATAGAGCGCATTCACCAGACAATCACCGAAGGCATAGGCATAGACATAGAAGGGGCTATGGATGAAATGCGGGATATAGGCCCAGTAGACGGCATAATCCGTCCCGAAATCAAACGCCGGGCCGAGGCTTTCGCGCTGCACATCGAGCCAGATCTCGCCGATCTGGTCCGGCAGCAATTCGCTATGGCGCCGCGCGAGATGCAGTTTTTTCTCGAAGCGATAAAAGGCGATCTGCCGCACCACCGTGTTCAGCATGTCCTCGACCTTCGCCGCCAGCATCACCCGCCGCCGCGCCGGGTCGGTCTCGGCGGCGAGGAGGGCGCGGAAGGTCAGCATCTCGCCGAACACGGAGGCGGTCTCGGCCAGGGTGAGCGGCGTGTTGGCGAGAAGATAGCCCTGACCGCCGGCCAGCACCTGATGCACGCCATGGCCGAGTTCATGGGCGAGCGTCATCACATCGCGGGTGCGGCCATGATAATTGAGCAAGAGATAGGGATGCGCCGAGGGCACCGTCGGGTGGGCGAAGGCGCCGCCGGATTTGCCCGGGCGGAGGGTGGCGTCGATCCAGGGGCGCTCGAAAAACGGCCGCGCCGTCGCCGCGAGTTCGGGGGAGAACGCGCCATAGGCGTCGAGCACGCGGCACTTGGCGTCCGCCCAGGGGATCTCGCGGTCATGATCCTCGGGCAGCGGCGCGTTGCGGTCCCAATGCTGAAGTTTTGCGAGCCCGAGCCATTTCGCCTTGAGCGCGTAATAGCGATGGGCGAGGCGCGGAAAGGCAGCGGCCACCGTCTCCTCCAGCGCCGCCACCACCTCGTCCTCGACCATGTTGGCGCGGTTGCGCTGGCTCCATGGCTCCGGATAGCGGCGCCAGGTGTCGATGATCTCCTTGTCCTTGGCGAGGGTGTTGGTAATGAACGAAAAAAGCCGGATATTTTCGGAAAAAACCGTGCCGATCGCGCTTGCTGCGGCGGCGCGCACGGCGCGGTCGCGATCGGCGAGCTTCTCCAGCGCCGCATTGACCGTCAGCGCCTCACCGTCGAGCGGGACGCGCAAGCCGGCGATGGTCTCATCGAACAGCCGGCTCCACGCGGCGTGGCCGGTAACCTCTTTTTCGTGCAGCAATTTTTCCAGCTCATCGGAGAGCTGATGGGGCCGGAAGACGCGGAGATCCGCGAGCCACGGGCGCCAGCGGGCGAGCGCCGGGGCGGCCAGTTTGCGCGCAAGCGTCGCCTCGTCGAGCCGGTTCAATTCGAGGGTGAAGAACAGCAGATGGCTGCTGATCGCCGTCACCCGTTCGGTGATGGTCTGATAGAAGCGGCCGCGCTCGGGATCGGTCGAACAGGCGGCGAAACGCAATTGCGCGTAGGAGACGAGGCGGCCGAGCCGCTCCTCGATCCGCTCATAGGCGGCGATCGCCGTCGCCAGCGCCTCGCCCGCAAGCGTCGCGAGGTGCCCGGCATGGGCGCTTTCGAACGCTTTCGCGGCATTTTCCGCGGCCGTGAGATCGGCCTCGATCGCCGGGCTTTCCGGGCTCTCATAGAGATCGCCGAGATCCCAGGAGGGCAGCTCGGTATCGGCGGCCGGTTTTTCGGCGGCGGCGTTGTCGGGCGGAGTGCCGGGCATCGGCGATGACCTCGTTGAGTTCGATGTCCCTCGATGTAAGCGATCCCCAGGGGACGTCAAAGGGGAACGTCAAAGGGCTTCGCCAAAGGCGAGGCTGATCAAAAAACGGACGAAATTTTTTTTGGCCCTTTTTTCAAAAAATGCTAATTATCTACCATTTTCTTGATATCATATTAGCTGGTTTCTTTTTTCGTGATTTATACAATATGTACTGCACTCCAGTCGCAAAAAGAAAAAAAATTCCTATTATTAAAGGTATTGATGATAAAATAAGAATATATTTAAGTGAACTACGAAACGCTAATAAAATAATCGGTAATGTAAAAATAGTAAATATTTGCGATAATCTAATATAAAATTCTAATTTTTTCGTTTGTATTGCTTTTTTATCTTCGTTATTCATTTATCTTTCCCTCAACCCGTCATGGACATATTCGCGGAGCGGCGCGAGGACAGCGCCCCGTGATGCAACGGGCTGCCTGGGGCAACAGCAGCAAGGAGCCGGCCTCTCAAGTTAACCGTGGTCCGAAGAAACAGGGCAGGTCATGCCGCTTGACCGAGATTCGGACGTTAGAACGGTCCAGCCCGAAGGAGCCACAGGAGCTGCCCCTCCGATGGTGTACTCTGCGTTGCTGAGATTGAGATAGTCAGAATTTGTAGGCATTGCTTTCCTCCTTCTTGACTGGCTTTATTATTGATAGATAGTAACTTTGTTTTCGCTGGACGCTGCCAGTTTTCCCTGTAGAGAAAACTTGACGCTGAAGGTATTGGAGCGAGTTTTTTTTATCTGGCGCGGTGATTTTGGGAGATCCCCGGTTTCCCATAGCTGCAACCCGTAATCACCGCCGATTGCAAGAAAATTACCGCTGGAAGCCCAAGCAAGCGAGCGGCCTATCGCCGCATAGCCCGCGAAGTTCGCAGTCATCGTTCCGTCGCTGACATTCCAAATACGTGTCCAGCCGTTATCTGGCTCTCGCATGTCAGCAACTTCGCTAGTCGCCAGAAATCGTCCATCTGAACTGAAGGCCAAAGCGCTGCAGCCTGATACCATTATCAAACTGGAGAAGGGGCTGAAGGCTCTAAAAGAGAGCGACGGAACAGGATCGTCGATGCCGAAGAGATGAACGTACCCAAAACCCGTGCCGACCGCTATCTGTCGCCCGTTCGGTGAGATGGCGAGCGACAGTGCAAAATCTGGATGTTTGGGTGTGGGCGGCGTTGCGAATAGCCGCGCAACAGACCAGCTATGGGTCTCGAAGAGACACACATTCCCGCCAAGAATGCTCGCGATCAGCGATCCGTCCGCGGAGACCACGAAGGTATCGGTGGGGCCGATCTTGCCCGACAGATCCTTGGGCAGGTGTTCAAGGTCTGGAATGTAGCGCACGGCCTGCCCGGTCTCTGCGTTCCATTGGATCAAAGAAAAAATCGCGAGCGTCGCATATCTCGGATCAGGGGAAATCCCGCCTGGCGCAGTGGTCAACAATGTGCCATCCGGCAGGAACGCCAGCGAATTCCCCGAATAGGCGCCGCCGTAACGATGAAATTCTTTTGCAACAGCCCAGGAATGCGAATCCCATAGGGTGACGGTGCCGCCAAAATCGCTCAGGGCCGCCAATCGGGATCCGTCGGCGTTCCACGCCACCGCGTTGATATAGTTATCAACGCGCAGCCGCCTGATTTCCTCATATGCTCGCGTGTCTGTGGCGCGATCGGACAAGGCTACCTCCCGCGGTTGGCATGGGCCGCACGACATGGGAACGGGATTTATCAACGGCAGGATCGTAGCGACTCCTTGCGTCATGAATCGCCGCCGCCCGAATTTATTCTTACTCATCTCTCCCTCAACCCGTCATGGACATATTCGCGGAGCGGCGCGAGGAGGTAGTCGATGACGCGGCGGCGGCCGGTCTTGATCTCGGCGGTGATGGCCATGCCGGGGGTGATCGGCTGCTCGCGGCCATCGACCAGGAGCGATGTCCGATCGAGCGCGATATGGGCGACATAGGCCGGCGAGGGATCCCCCTCCCCGGCGCCGGGTTTGCCCCGCGCGGTGTCCTCGTCGCCGAAGCCGACATCGCGGTTCTCCACCATCGCCTCGACCAGAACCGGCGCGCGGCATTGATGTAGGAAAATTCTCCAGCGAATTGTATTGTCTCACTGCTGCCGTCGATCGTCGCGGTGGTGCTCGCCTCGATATACAAATAGTCACCCGCCGTATATGGCGTGACATTCATCGATGGTCCGGTCAGAACCAATTCGACGCCGCTGCTATCCATATACATATTATCGCTGGCGCCGCTCACGAACAGCGTGCCCGGCGACCAGGTGGTGAACGTGTTATTGCTGCCGGTGAGGGACGCCTCGGTGGCATTGGCGCTGCCGACCTGAACCGTATCGCCCGAGGCAGTGACAGCGGCATTGCCATCCCAGAAATCGATCGTATTGCCGCTGCCATTGACCGTTACGTTGGTGTTGTTCTCGGTCCCCACCGTATCGCCGTTGGCCGAAATAACCATTCCAAGGCCGGTGATGATGGCCGTGTTCCCGCTGGTGCCAAGGTCCAGGCTTTCGTCGTCGCCGGTCACGAAAATCGTGTTTGTGCCGAGGAGCGTTATCGTCCCGCCATTCCCAAGCGTAAGGCTATTGTTGTCGCCATTCACCGTCACCACCGCGCCGGTCCCGAGGGTCGCGGTGTTACCCGTGCCATCCACCGTCAACGTATCGGCATTGCCGCCAACAATCGTGTCGCTGTTGCCGGTCAGCGTGGCCTGCGTGCTGTCTTCGAGGGTTATTGTGCTGCCTGACGCATTCACCGTCTCGTCATATCCACTCAAGACCACTTGCAGCGGCCCGCTGCCGCCATCCACCGTGCCGTTATTGCCCAGCTCGAGCAGCAGATTCTGCCCGCTGCCGCCAGTCAGGGTGCCACCGCCGTTATCGATGAGAACTGCGCTGCCCGCGCTGCCCGCCGAAACCGCGGAGGCATTCGTGTCAATCAGAACCTCCGGGGAAGTACTGCCGTTTAGGTCGAAAGTCGGACCTTGATCGGTTCCCACGACGACGGAAACGGTCGCGCCGGCGAGGGTTCCCGATTGCGCATTGACGTCAATGGAATAATTCTGCTGGCCCGAACTCGAAAAATTGCTGTATGTCCCGTCGGTTGCCGTGTCGGTTTGCAGGTCCGCAATTTGGTAACTGCCATTATTATTTTCCTGTATGCTAAAGAGAAGCGGCCCAAGATTCGGAAACTTACCAAATAATTCATTTTGTAGTTTAAGGACAGTCCCGAAACCATTGAGGCCAGTCTGCCGATTTAGACTGCCTAAACTCTCTACCCCGGCGCGCTCCAAATTTCCGATCGACAAATCGACCTGAAATCCAGATAAATTGTCAAAAAAGGATGGCTGAATATCCGACAATTCAGCCTGCGTCGCTTTTCCTTGCGTGAAGTCCTGATTAAGCGCAACAAAAGGCGTTCCTCCCCATGCCGTGATCGGAATGTTTAGGTTATTGAAAACTACCAAATGATCTGCCGCAACTTGAGCTAAAGTTGGCACCTGATAGATGGTTGTAGCGCTACCGCTATTCTTGATATCGGCGAAATCTTGCTCTGCCAAACTAAGCGCGAGTTGTGCCTGAAAGGCCGGTGTATAAGCGGATTTTCCTACAGCATTCGTAACTTCTTGATTGGCGACTTGTCCTGCCCCGGTATTGTTGAGAACCTGCAGCGCTAATTGCGCATATCCGCGCATAACAGTCTGGGTTCCAGGCACATAGATCTGCGTAGAATAGTAAGTGTTCAGCGCTGATATGACACCAGAAACATCTCCAGAACTTTCTGCCTGTGTGGCTTGGTTAATCTCGGACTGCATAGAATCCATTTGACCGGAAGTATAATAAACCCCACTATCGCTCATTTGCATTCTCCTTTTTTTCCAGTATTTACAGCATGGCGATTGATATTATTAAACGAATTCAGGAGCGAAATCAGTTTTTTGTCTATATCTATAGAATTTTCTATGTTGTTATCTATGAATTTACGTTCATATCTGTATTCTATAAAATAGTCATCCCAAATTTTTTCACGAACAGTGCACCCTGGATAATATGGCCATGGGCGATTCTCATTCATATTACATAATATTATGAAAATATTATTATATTTATTAGAAACAAAAAGATCGAATCCCCAAGTTATTTTGTATAATAAAAAATCATCGTTTATTTTTTCTATTTTTGTATCGTGTGTTGCAAAATTATTTAGAAGTTGTTGCCCTGAAACGCCAGCACCTTTTGCCAGGGTAAGTGTAGCAATCAAGATATTGTCAAGTCTATTTTTGTAAAACTCGTTCAAGTTTTTGGTATTTTCCGGTAACAGACAAGGCAAAAGTGCCCATATTTTGACTTGATCAAAATTTACATTATATCCCATGGTATGGGCTATATAGCCTTTGGGAATATGCAGGACGAGCTGACCTAATTTCGCGGACACTGTTTCAGCAGACTCGGATGAGCGGTCCGACCTGCTATCGCGCGGCACCAGATCAGCCATCTGGAAACCCGCTTCCGGCAAACAGGCAACGATCTCTTCGCAGCCAATGGCGCGAGGCGTTGTGTTCGGTCTCTCCGCTGGAAATGCGTGAACAGTCCCCATGACGGGCAGCGCCCAGCCGTCGTTCTTGCTGGCTGTCTCAAGGGTTTTTGACGTGCCAATGGCCGGGATCAGTAAATTCGCTAATCCTTGCGCATCGGCAGGTATGGGAACCACCCCCATAAACGTGGCTGCGGTGAGAAGCAGCAGCATCCCGGTCCTTGCAAGGCCATGCAGTGAGTCCGCCTTTTCCGCCTTTAATAATTTCATCCCTACCGCTCCCTCATCCCGTCATGGACATACTCGCGGAGCGGCGCGAGGAGATAGTCGATGACGCGGCGGCGGCCGGTTTTGATCTCGGCGGTGACCGCCATGCCCGGGGCGATCGGCTCGGCGTGGCCATCGACCAGGAGCGATGTCCGATCGAGCGCGATATGGGCGACATAAGCCGGCGAGGGATTGTCTTCCCCGGCGCCGGGTTTGCCCCGCGCGGTGTCCTCGTCGCCGAAAATGCGATCGCCGCCACTCCGCCGGCCGGACGCCACCGAACTCCGGCTGACATCGAGAACATGGCCGGAGAGCAGCCCGTAGCGGGTGAACGGAAACGTCTCCACCTTGATCTCCGCCGCCTGCCCGGCATGCACGAAGCCGACATCGCGGTTTTCCACCATCGCCTCGATCAAAACCGGGGCGCGGCATTGATGTAGGAAAATTCTCCAGCGAATTGTATTGTCTCACTGCTGCCGTCGATCGTCGCGGTGGTGCTCGCTTCGATATACAAATAGTCACCCGCCGTATATGGCGTGACATTCATCGATAATGCTGGAAGTATCTGAGAATAACGTCGAAGCAAGAGAAGCTTGCGCACCTAAAATACCGTTGACAAGGTCAGGCGCGCCAACGCTATTGGAAATTTGTGTTCCAAGAATTGTATAATACCAAATTGCAAAAGGATAGCCATTTTGCGTTCCGCTCATTTTTCTTCCCTTCTCTGTTTATCATTAGCCATGATTAACCATTCATTCCGGCGTCGCGAAAACTCTGATACATGAATTAATAAATAAATAAATCTTATTATCAAAGATGGGTATAGCATGGTAAAAATTATAAATAATGATCCGAAAGCAAATCCTTTTATGTTGATAGTACTTATATCTGGTTGAAGCAAACCATACCAACAAGCTCCAATAGTAAAAGACCAACCAATCAAAATCCACAAATTTGAAAATATTAATTTCATTATATTACTTGTATATTCTGTTCTAAATGAAAATATAGGTGCTATTTTATAATTTATTCTTTCAATTCTATCATTAGAAATAATTTGAATAAATAAAATTAAATTAAACACAATAGCAAAAAAAAATGATAGCGTGAATTTTGTCATGAAGTCCATAAAAAATATTGCCTTCTCGGATTTATTGCCGCCCACGCAACTTTGAGCTATTTCAGATAATATATTATTTGGCATTATTTGCGATGTGATAAAATTAATTGGTCGAATAAAACAGCCTATATGCTGAATGAGCATAGGGTTGATTTTATAGTAATAACCGAGTATTATATTAGGAATAATAAGTATTGCTGTTAATATCCATATAATTGCCTGTTTTGTCGCGAGTAATTTTTTGTAATTTCCCTCGACAGCCATCCATTCTTTTGCTCGTTGTGTAAACTTCATATCCCTACCGTTCCCTCAACCCATCATGGACATATTCGCGGAGCGGCGCGAGGAGGTAGTCGATGACGCGGCGGCGGCCGGTTTTGATCTCGGCGGTGACCGCCATGCCGGGGTGATCGGCTCCTCGCGCCCATCGACGTGCAACGTCGTCATCCTTCAGCACGTCATGGGCGTAAGCCGCCTCGGGTAACGGCTTTTTCCATTATCCCTTGGCGAGTTGCTGTTCGACCAGGGTCGCCCAGTAGGAGGCGCCGATGGGGAGCAGGGAATCGTTGAAATCATAGGCCGGGTGGTGAACCATGGGCTCGTTCTCGCGCCCGCGGCCGCCGCCGAGCATGATATAGCTGCCCGCTTTCTCATTGAGCATGAAGGAAAAATCCTCGCTGCCCATGGTCGGCTGGTCCATGTGGCGGACGGCGCCCGCGCCGGCCACCGCCTCGGCGGCGTGGCGGGCCAGCGTCGTCGCGTCGGGATCGTTCACGGTCGCGGGATAGGTGCGGCGGAATTCGACCTCGACGCTGGCGCCGAAGCTCTCGGCGATGCCGCGCACCAGCCGCAGCACGCCTTGCTCCAACTGGTCGCCCACCTTGGGGTGGAACCAGCGCGCCGTGCCCTTCATCCGCGCCTGCTGCGGGATGACGTTATAGGTGTCGCCGGAGACGATCTGCCCGATCGTCAGCACCGCCGATTGCCCCGGATCGACGCGGCGGGCGACGATGGTTTGCAGCGCGGTGACGATCTGGCTCGCGATGACGATCGGATCGTTGCCGTTATGCGGCTGCGCGCCATGGGCGCCGCGCCCGGTGATGCAGATGTCGATCTGCGCCGCCGCCGCCATCACCGGCCCGTCGCGCCAGGCGAAGACGCCCTCGGGGATGCCCGGCCAGTTATGCATGCCGAACACCCGCTCCATCTCGTAGCGCGTGAACAGCCCTTCCTCGACCATCGCCCGCCCGCCGCCGAGCCCCTCCTCGGCGGGCTGGAAGATGACATAGACGGTGCCGTCGAAATTCCGCGTCTCGGCGAGATAGCGGGCGGCGCCGAGCAGCATGGTGGTATGCCCGTCATGGCCGCAGGCATGCATCTTGCCCGGCGTTTTCGAGGCGTGGGGGAGGCCGGTTTCCTCATGGATCGGGAGCGCGTCCATATCGGCGCGAAGCCCGATCGCCCGCCCGTTGCCCCCGTTCTTGCCGTGGATGATCCCGATCACCCCGGTCTTGGCGATGCCGGTCACCACCTCGTCCACCCCGAAGGCGCGCAGTTTTTCGGCGACGATCCCGCTCGTGCGCACTTCCTCGAAGCCGAGTTCGGGGTGCTCGTGAAAATCACGGCGCCAGGCGGTGAGGTCGTCGGCATAGGCGGCGATGCGGTTGATGATCGGCATGAGCGGGGCTCCCTCGCGAAAGGTCAAACCGCCATCTTGGCGGCTTGAAACGTGCGCGCAAGCCCCGCGGCCAGGCCACACGGGCGCACACCGAGGCGCGCCAGCATCGGCGCGGTGGAAAAGGCCTTGTCTTCCAGAAGACGGCGGATTTCCCCGGGGTTGGCGCGCACCGGAAGCGAGAGCCGGGTGGTGATCCTGGCTGCGAGGATCAGGAGGGCGGCCGGCATCGCGAAAATCCGTGGCCGGGGGAGACCGGCGGCGGCGGCGACGGCGCGGGCGAACTCGGCGTACGTGACCGCCTCGGCGCCGGCGAGCACCAGCGTCTCCGGCCCCGCCCAGGGCATGTCGAGCGCGGCCCGGATCGAAGCCGTGACATCGTCCTGATGGATCGGCTGGATCAGGCTCCGCCCGCCGCCGGGCAGCGGCAGGAAAGGCAGGCGGCGCAGCATGGCGGCGAGGCGCTGGACGTTTTCCTCTCCCGTCGCGCCGTAGATCATCGTCGGGTGCAGCATCACCCCGGCGCGGCCGGAGGCGAGAAACGCCGCCTCGCCGGCGGTGATCTCGTCGGCGAGGGCGTCGGGGAAGCGCGTGAAGCGCCGTGTGCTGCCGAGCAGCACGAGGCGGGCGGCTCGGGGGGCGGCGGCGAGGAGGGCTGCGGTGTGGCGGGCATGGGCGGTGGTGACGATGCGGCCGGCATCGGCGAGCGCGGCCGTCAGCGCGGTTTCATCCCCGAGATCGGCCCGGCGCGGCGGGGCGAGCCGCGGATGGGCGCGGAGATCGGCGGGCGGCCGCCAATCCGCGCTCCGCACCACCGGGACGACGCCGATGCCATCGGCGAGCAGGCAGCGGGTCAGCGCCTGGCCGCTTTTGCCGCTCGCGCCGATGATGTGAACCGGCTCAGACATCGGCGCGGCCGTGCCGGCACCGCGTCCGGTTTTGTGGTATCATGTTACCTCACGAAAAAACGCAGAAAATACTTGACGCTTTGGCGCGCCCTCGGCATAAGCCGCCAAGTTTCGAGAAGACCAAGTTTCGAGAAGGAATCGGTCATGAAGACGACACTCTCGCTGAAACCGGCGGAGGTGAAGAAGGACTGGGTGCTGATCGACGCCGAGGGCGTCGTGCTCGGCCGTCTCGCCGCCCTGGTCGCGATGCGTCTCCGCGGCAAGCACAAGCCACAATTCACCCCCCATGTCGATTGCGGCGATCATGTCGTGATCGTGAACGCGGACAAGGTGCGGCTCACCGGCAAGAAGGCCGAGCAGTCGATCTTCTATTATCACACCGGCTATCCCGGCGGGATCAAGGGCCAGAGCGCGCGCCAGCGCCTCGCCAGCAAGCGGCCGGAGCAGGTGGTGGAAAAAGCCATCGAGCGGATGATCACCCGCGGGCCGCTACAGCGCCAGCAGATGCGCAATCTGCATGTCTATGCCGGGGCCGAGCATCCCCATGCCGGGGCCGAGCATCCCCATGCCGGGCAGACGCCGCGCCGGCTCGATCTCGCCGCCCTCAATCCGAAGAACATGAGAGGTTGAGCCCGATGTCTGCAACCACCCGCACACTGGCCGATCTCAAGGATCTCGCCGCCGCCGCGCCGAATCTGGCGACCGTCGCCCCGGAGGCGCCGAAATACGAGGTCAAGCGCGACGCCCAGGGCCGCGCCTACGCGACGGGCCGGCGCAAGAACGCCGTCGCCCGCGTCTGGATCAAGCCGGGGAAGGGCGAGATCACCGTCAATGGCAAGAAGGTCGGGCAGTATTTCGCCCGTCCGGTGCTGCGTATGCTGATCACCCAGCCGTTCCTGGTCGCCGATCGCTACAACCAGTTCGACGTCACCTGCACCGTCACCGGCGGCGGGCTGTCCGGCCAGGCCGGGGCGCTCCGGCACGGGATTTCGCGCGCGCTCACCCATTACGAGCCGGAATTGCGCGCAATCCTCAAGGTCGCGGGCTTTCTCACCCGCGATTCGCGCGTCGTCGAGCGCAAGAAATACGGCCACGCCAAGGCGCGGCGGAGCTTCCAGTTCAGCAAGCGCTGATCGCGGCGGCTGGCGGCGGGGCAGGGCGGGGCGTCCTGCCCGCCCACGCGCCGTGACCGGCATGCGCCGGCTCGATCACTTCATGGCGGCGGCCAATGCGCGCTATTACGCGGAGCGCGACCCGTTCGCCGATTTCATCACCGCCCCCGAACTCACGCAGGTTTTCGGCGAACTGCTCGGGCTCTGGGCGGCGGAGACCTGGCGCCTGCTCGGCCGGCCGGACCCGGTTCTGCTGGTCGAGGCCGGGCCCGGGCGCGCGACATTGATGGCGGATGCGCTGCGCGCGGTCCGCGCCGTCGCCGGCGATTTTGCCGGAGCCCTCCGCCTCCATCTGATCGAAACCTCGCCGCGCCTTCGTGCCCTGCAAGCGGAAAAACTGCCCGGCGTGACCTGGCACGAGACGCTCGCCGCGCTGCCGCCGGGCCCCCTCATCCTGCTCGCCAATGAATTTCTCGACGCCTTGCCGATCCGCCAGTTCGTCCGCCGTGGCGGCGCGTGGTCGGAGCGCTATGTCGCCGGCGAGGCGTTCGTCGAGGTCGCGTGCCCCGATCCGCCGGCGCTGCTCGCCGAGACCGCGCCCCCGGACATGCCGGAGGGCGGGGTGATGGAAGTGGCCGAGGCGGCGCGGGATTGGGTCGCGGCGCTGGCGGCGCGGATCGTCGTCCATGGCGGCGCGGCCCTGCTCATCGATTATGGTCCGGCGCAGGCGGCGCCGGGCGAGAGCCTGCAAGCCCTTCGCGATCGTCGCCCGGCGCCGCCGCTCGCCGATCCGGGCGGCGCCGATCTGACCGCCCATGTCGCTTTCGCGCCGCTCGCCGCTTGCGCCCGGGCGCGGGGTGCCGCGGTATTCGGGCCGCTCGCGCAGGGGGTTTTCCTCGCCCGGCTGGGGCTTTTTCAGCGCAGCGGCCAGCTCGCGCGCGGCCTTCCGCCCAAGCCAGCGGCGGCCCTGATCGCCGCCGCGCAGCGCCTCGCCGAGCCCGACCGCATGGGGCTTCTGTTCAAGGGGCTCGCGATCGTGCATCCTGGCGCGTCGCCCCCGCCAGGATTCGAGATGTGAGTCTGCCGCCCTTCCTCAGCGTCTCGGCGCTTGCCGTCCGGCATGGGTTCTTCACGCGCGAAGGCGGCGTCTCGACCGGCGCTTTCGCGGCGCTCAACGGCAGTCTCGGCGGCGAGGACGCGCGCGCGAACGTGCTCGAGAACCGCGCCCGGGCGGCCCGCGCCCTTGGCGCCGATCCGGCGATGATGGTCGGGCTGACGCAGGTGCATGGCGCCGCCGTGGCGCGCGTCGAAACCGTTTGGGCGCCGGGCGCCGGGCCGGCGGCGGATGCGATGGTGACGGCGCGGGCCGGGATCGCGCTCGCCATCGTCACCGCCGATTGCGCGCCGGTTTTGTTCGCCGATACCAAGGCCGGGGTGATCGGCGCCGCCCATGCCGGCTGGCGCGGCGCCCTCGCCGGGGTTCTCGAGGCGACGGTGGCGGCGATGGTGGCGCTCGGCGCGGCCCCTTCGCGCATCGGGGCCGCGATCGGCCCCTGCATCGCGAAGCGCTCCTACGAGGTCGGCGCCGATCTCCGCGCCGCCGTCTTGGGGCAGGATGCGGCGAATGCGCGGTTTTTTGCCCCCGGGCGCGACGCCGCGCATTGGCAGTTCGATCTTCCGGGGCTTTGCGCGGCGCGGCTCGCGGCGGCCGGAACAGCCACGGTCGCGCTGCCCGCGAGCGACACCGTGACCGAGGCGGCGCGGTTTTTCAGCCATCGCCGGCGAACGCTCGCCGGCGGCGGGCCGATCGGGCATCAGCTATCGGTGATCGTGCTGTGAGATGAGGCGTGGTGTTCGCGTCATCCACGGCTCGCCCGGACTTCTGCTCGCGCTTGCCGCCTGCGTGCCGGTGCCGCACCCCTTCGCCGGGCCGCCGAGCGGGGAGACGGCCAAGCTCGTCCAGCCGCCGCCGCCGCGCCTCGCGGTGCCGGCCCCGGCCAATGCCCTGCTCGCCGACGCCGACGCCACGGCCTTCGCGACCGATCTCGCCGAGGCGCTGCTCGGCAACGAGGTGCCGGCGCAGGCGGTCGCGGCCAAGGGCGGCGATTGGCGCCTGGTCGCGACGGCGGAGATGCGCCGCGCCCAGGTGATCCCGCATTATGCCATCGTCAATCCCGCCGGCGTCACCATCGCGCATATCGACGGGCTGCCGGAGCCGGCCGCTGCCTGGGCGCGGGGGGATGAAGGCGTGTTGCAGAGCGCGGCCCAGGACGCGGCCCCGAAACTCGCCGAACTGCTCACCAGTATCGATGCCGCGGAGAAGCAGAACGACCCCCATAGCCTCTATCATCGCCCGGCCGAGGTCGCGGTGCTCGGCGTCACCGGGGCGCCGGGGGATGGCGATACCTCGCTCGCCCGCCAGATCCGCCTGCAATTGCCGCAACTCGGCCTGATCGTGGACAATGATCCCAAGGCGGCGGATTTCACCGTCGGCGGCGAGGTGCATATCGCCGCCGCCGCCGCCGGCAATAGCCGGGTCGAGATCCAGTGGCAGATGCGCGATGCGAGCGGGCATGATCTCGGCCGCATCGTGCAGATCAACGAGGTGCCGAGCGGCACCCTCGATCAGTATTGGGGCGATGTCGCCATCGTGGTGGCGCAGCAGGCGGCGCTCGGCATGCGCGAGGTGATGGAAAAACAGCGCCATCCGCCGCCAGGCGCGCTCCCGCCCGGCAAGAGCGCGAGTGGCGCGCCGACGAACCCGCCGCCGGGCGCCGCGCCGTCTCCGGCCGTCGCGGCCAATCCCGCGCCGCCCAGCGCCGCGTCCCTCGGCGAGCCGACCCAGCCATGAGCGACCCTGGTTGGACACGCTCCTGTCACATTGCTAGAAGCCCCTCGCACCCCCGGATCGATCGGGGCCTCGGGATCACGCCAGATGAAAATCGTCGCCTGTAACAGCAACCGTGCGTTGGCCGAGGCCGTTGCCGCGGCCCTCAACCTGCCGCTGACCAGCGCCGCCATCCGCCGCTTCGCCGATATGGAAGTGTTCGTCGAAATTCACGAAAACGTGCGCGGCGAGGACGTGTTCGTGATCCAGTCGACGTCCTATCCCGCCAACGACAATCTGATGGAATTGCTGATCACGCTCGATGCGCTGCGGCGCGGCTCGGCGCGGCGGGTGACGGCGGTCATTCCCTATTTCGGCTATGCCCGCCAGGATCGCAAATCCGGCCCAAGGACGCCGATCAGCGCGAAACTGGTCGCCAATCTGATCACCGAGGCGGGCGCCAACCGGGTTCTGACCATGGATCTGCATGCCGGGCAGATTCAGGGATTTTTCGACATTCCGGTGGATAATCTCTACGCCGCGCCGCTCTTTACCCGCGACATCCGCGAGCGCTTCGCCGGCAAGGACATCATGATCGTCTCGCCCGATGTCGGCGGCGTGGTGCGGGCGCGGGCGATCGCGACAAGGCTCAACTGCGATCTCGCGATCATCGACAAACGCCGCGAGCGCGCCGGGGTTTCGGAGGTGATGAACGTGATCGGCGACGTCGCCGAGCGCGATTGCATCCTGGTCGATGACATCGTCGATTCCGGCGGCACTTTGTGCAACGCCGCCGCCGCCCTGATCGCCAATGGCGCCCGCTCGGCGAGCGTCTATACGACGCATGGCGTGCTTTCGGGCGGCGCGGTCGCGCGCATCACCGCGAGCCCGATCGCGATGATGACCATCACCGATAGTATTCTGGCGACGGAGGCGGTACGTTTGGCCCATAATATCCGCCAGCTCTCGATCGCCCGCCTGCTCGCCGAGGCGATGCGCCGGATCAGCGATGAAAGCTCGGTCAGCTCACTGTTTGAATGATCTCCCGGAAGGAAACCATCATGAAGCTGCTCTATTCGCCTGGCGCCTGCTCGATCGGCATTCACGTCATCCTCGAGGAAATCGGCGCCCCGTTCGAGAGCGAAAAAATATCGCTGCGCGATGGCGAGCAGTTTCAGGCGGCGTTCACTTCCCGCAATCCGAAATCGAAAGTGCCGACCCTGATCCGCGATGACGGCTCGGTGCTCACCGAGTTTCCCGCCATCGCCTATTACCTCGCCAATACCCATCCCGCCGCGAAGCTCTGGCCGGAGGGGGTGGAGGCGCAGACGCGGGCGCTCGAAATCATCGATTATGTCGTTGCCACCATTCACATGCAGGGCTTCTCGCGGATGTTCGTCCCGGGGAAATTCGCCCCCAGCGAAGCGGACGCGGAGGCGGTGAAAAAACGCGGCCTCGAGATTTTCGAGACCGGGCTCGCGTTTCTCGATCATGCCCTGGCTGGCAAGGACTATGCCGTCGGGCCATTTTCGGTCGCCGATGCGGCGCTATTCTACATCGAGTTCTGGCGCCATTCCGGCAAGCTCGCGCTCCCCACCCATCTCGCCGGGCATTTCCAGCGCATGCTCGCCCGCCCCGCCGTTCAGCGTGTGATGAAGAAGGAGGGGTTGGGGTGAGGATTTTGGCTTGAGCGGGATCATCCCGCGGCCGTTCTGGTTTCTCCGCCACGGCGAGACCGATTGGAACGCGCAAAATCTCGCCCAGGGCAATGTCGATATCCCGCTCAATGAGCACGGCCTGGCGCAGGCGCGGGCGGCGGCGGCGGCGCTGATCGGGCGCGGGATCGAGGTGATCGCCGCATCCCCGCTCGGCCGCGCCCGCCAGACCGCCGACATCGCCGCCGCGGCCCTCGGCGTTCCGGTCGAGATCGCCCCGGAACTCCGCGAGGTCGCCTTCGGCGTCGAGGAGGGGCAGCCGATGTCCGCCTGGTTCAGCGATTGGGTGGAAGGGCGCTCGACCCCGGCGGGGGGTGAGCCGTTCCAGGCCCTTCGCGCCCGCGCCCGCTCGGCGCTCAACCGCCTGCTTGCCGCCGAGCGGCACTGGCTGGTGGTGGCGCATGGCGGGCTGTTTCGCGCGGTTCGCGCCGAAATGGGTCTCACCTACGCGGTGCGGACGCCCAATGGCGTTCCCCTTCTCTGCCTGCCGCCCATTGCGCCAGAGGGGCAATGGCGTCTTCTCACGCCCGAGGAAGCGGCGGCGGGGTCAGGATAAGGTTGCCGCGCGGCCGCTGATCGGCTAATGGCGTCACGCGCCGGCACCCCTGGAGGTCGGCGTTTTCGGATTCCAGCCAGCAGGAGCGGACCATGGCCAATTTCGTGACCATCGAGGCCGAGGCGCGCGCGCGAGCCGGTAAGGGGGCGGCGCGCGCGACCCGGCGAGAGGGCAAGGTGCCCGGTGTGATTTATGGCGCGAAGGAGAGCCCGAGCCTCATCGCGCTCGACCCGCGCCTGGTCGTGCGCGAGATCCATCGCGGCGGCTGGCGTTCGCGCCTCTATGAAATTTCGGTGGCCGGGGCGAGAACGCGGGCGCTCATTCGCGACGTGCAGTTCCACCCGGTGAGCGACACGCCGATCCATGTCGATTTCCAGCGCCTCGCCGCCGGCGAGGAGGTGCGCGTCGCGGTTGCCGTGCATGTCCTGAACGACGGCATCAGCGCCGGCATCAAGCGCGGCGGCGTGCTCAATATCGTCCGCCACACCGTCGACGTCTATTGCGACCCCGAGAAGGTGCCGGAATATTTCGAGGCCGATCTCGGCGCCCTCGACATCAACGACAATGTCCGCTGGTCCGATCTCAAGGGCACCGGGGATTGCCGGCCGACCATCGTCGATCGTGATTTCGTCATCCTGACCATCGCCGCTCCGACCAAGGTGGCCGAGACCGCCGAGGCGGTCGAGGGCGCCGCCGCGCCCGCCGCCGCGGCACCGGCCAAGGGCGCGGCACCGGCCAAGGCGGCGCCGGCCAAGG
>JAJZBV010000065.1 GCA_021851785.1 Pseudomonadota bacterium | reverse complement strand
GCGCGGGATGCCGACCGAGCCGCCGAACACCGTGACCACGATCAGCGTCAGCGCGACGGCCATCAGACCATAGCGCCAGCGGAGATGAAACGGCAGCCCACGCTTGTCCTCGGCCTCGTCCAATGCCCCACCTCCGTCGTGGTCCCGTGATACCCGGCTTGCCGCCGAAAGTCACGCCTTGTGTCGGTATCCCGCCTTTCTTTGACCTTGCCAAGCCCGCGGGGTCGGGCCATGCTGACAAGCAAGACAGATGAAAAGCCGAAGAAACGGAGCGGTCAACGCTTCGGGGGAGGATCAGGATGCGCCATCACGGATTGGCGACGATCGTCTGTGTCATGCTCGCGCCGATTTTCATTGTCGCCGCGCGCGCGGATGGGCCGCCGATCACCATCGGCGTGCCGACCAGCGTCCAGCTCCAGGTCGGGCGCGATTCGATCGATGCGACCCAGCTCGCGATCGATGAGATCAACGCCAAGGGCGGGGTGCTCGGACGCAAGCTGCGCATGGTCGTCGCCGATGAGACCGAAAACCCGCAGGAAGGTGTCGCCGCCATCAACAAGCTCACCGCCGATGAGCATGTCGATGTGCTGATCGGCGGCTATACCAGCGGTGTGACGCTCGCGCAGGAGACGCATATCGCCGATTCGAAAACCGTCTACCTCGAAGTCGGCGCCGCCTCCCCCTCGATCACCGATTTCGTGCGCCGCAATTACGCGCGCTACAAATACATCTTCCGCGTGAGCCCGATCAACGCCGCGCATCAGGCCGATGCGCTGATCGATTTCGGCGTCGGCAAGCTCAAGGGCGAAGACCACGTTCAGAAAATCGCGGTCATCGGCGAAAACGCGAAATGGGTGCAGGATCTCGCGCCGATCCTCAAATCCGGCCTGGAAAAAGGCGGCATGACCGTAACCTCGGTCGATCTCTTCGATGCCGACACCTCGGATTTTTCGCCGCTCTTCAACAAGATCAAGACCAGTGGCGCGCAATACATCATGGTCGTGCTCTCGCACGCCAACTCCGATGTTCTCGTCAAGCAATGGTATGACGCGAAACTGCCGATCCCGATCGGCGGCATCGATGTCAAATCCCAGGATTCGGATTTTTTCACCAGGATCGGCGGCAAGGCGGTGAGCGAGACCGTCGCCAACAACATCATTCCGGTGCCGATGACGCCGGTGACGATGCCGTTCTGGAATGATTTCGTCGCCCGCTTCAAGCGCCCGCCGGTCTATACCGGCGCCGGCTCCTATGACGCCGTCTATATCTATGCCGAGGCGGTGGCCCGCGCCGGCGACACGGCGCCGGACAAGCTCATTCCGGCGCTCGAGAAAACGCATTACGTCGGCACCGAGGGGCTTTGCGAATTCGATGCCCAGCACGACATCAAGGCCGGACCGGGTTATATCAACCTCGCCTTCGCGCAATGGTATCCCGATGGCACGCGGGTCATCGTCTGGCCCAAGGACATCGCCAAGGGCGCGATGATGCCGCCGCCCTGGCTCGCCGGCAAGAACTGAAAACTTCCTCTTGAAGTCAGCTGGTTTCGTTGCTCAACATTCTCGTCTACGGCGCCGTGACCTCCGCTGTCTATGCCATGCTCGCGGTCGGCTTCACGCTGATTTTCGGGGTCGCGCGGGTGCTCAACCTCGCCCATGGCGCGTTTTATGGCCTCGGCGCCTATGCCGCCTATGTGCTGACCGCGCGCCTCGGCTGGCCGCTTCTGCCCGCCGCCATCGTCGCGGTTTTGTTCGTCGCCGCGTTCGGCGTCGCGGTGGAGCGGGTGCTGATCCGCCCGCTCCGCAACTCCGCTCTCGCCGTCCTGATGATCACCATCGCGGTCGGTTTGCTGTTCGAGCAGGCGATGTATCTGCTGTTCGGCTCGGAGGCGCGCAACGTCCCGGCCTTCAGCAATGCCACCTGGAGCTATGCCGGGCTCGATGTCAGCGGCCAGCGCCTGCTCACGCTTGGTTTCGGCGCCGCGGTCATCGGCCTGCTCTGGCTCTTTATCAATCGCACCCGGCTGGGCGCGGCCATTCTCGCGCTCTCGCAGGATCGCGAGGGGGCGCTTTACGTCGGCATTCCCGCCGATCGCATCTATGCCGTGGTGATGGCGATCTCGGCGGCGATCGCGGCTTCGGCCGGCGTGCTCACCGCGCCCTTTCTCACGGTGCAGCCGACGATGGATCTGCTGCCGATGATCAAGGCGTTTTCGATCGTCATCGTCGGCGGCCTCGGCTCCATCCCGGGCAGCATCCTTGCCGCGCTCCTGCTCGGCTACAGCGAAACCATCGTCGCCTATGCGATCTCGCCGGCCTGGACCGAGATCGTCTCGCTGGTCGCGGTGCTGCTGACCCTGATCCTTCGCCCCGCCGGGCTCTTGGGCAAGAGGGCGGCGTTTTGAAGCCGCCGGGGGGCGCATGAAGGGGCGGCGGGCGACCGGGGTGATCGTCGTCCTCGCGGCGCTGGCGGCGCTGCCGCTGTTCATTCGCTCGGAATATCTGCTCGGCATCCTCAGCGTCTGTTTCATCTATGGCATCTGGGCGACGAGCTGGGATTTCATGTCCGGCCTCACGGGGCGGGAAAATTTCGGCCATGCTCTCTTCATCGGCGCCGGCGCCTACACCGCGGCATTTCTCAACGGCAAGGTCGGCTTCGCGCCCTGGTGGGGGCTGCCGGCGGGGGCGGCGATGGCCGGTGGCCTCAGCCTCGTGATCGGCATCCCGACCTTGCGTCTGCGCGGCCCCTATTTCGCCCTCGCCATGCTCGCCGCCGCGACCATCATGCAGCGCCTGACCCTGATTTTCTGGCAGTATAGCGGTGGCGAGGAAGGGATCCCCGGGCTCGATCCGCTGCTTGAGAGCAAGGCCGCCGTCTATTATCTCTGCCTCGGCGTCTTCGTCGTGATCACGCTCGCTCTGCTGCTGCTCGCCGGTTCGCATTGGGGGCTGATTTTGCGGAGCATCCGCGGTGACGAGGCCGCGGCGCAGGCCGCCGGGGTCAATGTCACCTTCCATAAAATCGCCGCCCTCGTCGTCAGCGCCTTTTGTGCCGGCATCGGCGGCGTGCTTTATGCGCATTATCAGGAAGCGGTGACGCCGGACGTATTTTCGGTCGCGCTCTCCATCAGCATCATCATCATGGTCTATGTCGGCGGAATCGGCAGCCTCTATGGCCCCGCCGCCGGCGCGGTGCTGCTCGCGCTGTTGCCGGAATTGCTCCGCGGCCTCGGGCAGTACCGGCTTTGGGTGTATAGTCTGGTGTTGATCTTCATTCTGTTCTTCGCGCCCGAGGGCGTGATCGCGCCGCTCTGGCGCCGCGTGACCGGTGGCGCGACCGGCGGCGCACCATGACCCCTCTTCTTGAAATTCAAGGCTTGAACAAGCGTTTCGCCGGACTCGTCGCCGTCAACGATGTCTCTTTCAGCCTTGCCGCGGGCGAAATCGCCGGCATTCTCGGCCCCAACGGCGCCGGCAAGACGACGCTCTTCAATCTGCTGACCGGGTTTCTCGCGAGCGATTCCGGCAGCGTCCGCTTCGACGGACGAGATCTCGCCGGAGAGCCGCCGCACCAGATCGTCAACCGTGGCCTTGCGCGCACGTTTCAGCTCTGCCGCCCCTTCGCCGGGATGAGCGTTCTCGAGAACGTCATGGTCGGCTGCCTCGCCCCGCGCGTGCGCCATCGCCATGCGCCGCGAGCGCGCGCGCGCGCCATTCTGGAGGCGGTCGGGCTTGCCCACCGCGCCGATGCGCCGGTCGAGGTGCTGCCGTATGGCGATCTCCGCCGCCTCGAAATCGCCCGCGCGCTTGCGACCGGGCCGCGGCTTCTCCTCCTCGATGAGCCCTTCGCCGGGCTTGGCGCGACCGAAATCGAGCCGATTTCCGCTCTCATCCGCCGCTTGCACGCCTCCGAGGGGCTGACCATCCTGCTGATCGAACATCGTCTCCGCGAATTCATGCAGCTGGTGAGCCGGGTCATCGCGATGGATTTCGGCCGCGTCATCGCCAGCGGCACGCCTGCCGACATCGTCCGCCACCCCCGCGTCATCGAAGCCTATATCGGGCGCGACGACGAGGTCAGCGAAACCGGAGAGCCCCCCGCGGGAGAACCACGTGGCGCTGCTTGAAATCACCGGTCTCGTCGTTCACTACGGCAAGGCGCTGGCGCTCGACGGCATCGATCTGCATGTCGAGACCGGCGAGCTGGTGGCCGTGCTCGGCCCCAACGGCGCCGGCAAATCGACGCTCCTCAAGGCGATCTCGCGCGCGGTCGCGGCCAGCGCCGGTCGCCTCGCCTTCAGGAACCAGGCGATCGACGCGCTCGCCATGCATGAGGTGGTGGCGGCCGGCATCGGCCATTGTCCGGAGGGTCGGCATCTTTTCCCCGACCTCTCGGTGCATAAGAATCTCATCCTCGGCGCTTATCTCCGCAATGACCGGGCGGCGATCGCCGCCGATCTCGACCGCGTCTTCACGCTGTTCCCGGTGCTCCGCGAGCGTCAGCGCCAGTTGGCGGCGACACTGTCCGGCGGCGAGCAGCAAATGGTCGCGATCGGCCGCGCCCTGATGGGCCGCCCGACCCTGCTTTTACTCGATGAGCCCTCGGTCGGCATCGCGCCGCGCCTCAAACAGACGCTGTTTGCGGCCATTCGCCAGATTCAGGCGGCGGGCACCGCAATACTGCTCGTCGAGCAGGATGCCCGCGTCGCGTTTCGTGTCGCGAGCCGCGTCTATCTCCTCGAACATGGGCGGATCGTGCGCGAGGGGCAAAGCGCCGATCTCGCGCGCGATGATCACGTGCGCCAGATCTATCTCGGGGTTTGAGACCGCCGACCTACTCGACCGCCAGGGATTGCCCGCCCGACAAGACAACCAGCG
>JAJZBV010000064.1 GCA_021851785.1 Pseudomonadota bacterium | reverse complement strand
GCGTCGAATAGGCGCTGCCCCAGAGAAGGAATCCCGCCCGGTTGGCGAGGATGGCGAGGATCAGCGCGCCGAGCGTGAACAAAACCGCCCGCCGGAGCGTCGTGATCAGCCCGGCGATGAGCGGGAACAGGGCGTAGAAGGTGAATTCGACGCTGACACTCCAGCCCCCCGGGATCACTGACCACTGGCCGATCACGGTCGGCGCGGTCAGCGGGTGCCAGAGATTGACGAAACCGTAGGCGGTGAGGAATTGCGCCGGGTCAAAACCCTGCGCCGGCGGGTCGAGCCAGAGATAGAACAGTCCGCCGAGGTAATAGGCGGGGAGGATGCGAAAGACGCGGCGGAGGAAGAAGGCGGCGGTATCGGCGCGCCCGCGCCGCGCCACCTCGCCATGCCAGGAAAGCAGAAGGGTGACGCAGCTCGCGAGGAAGAAAAGCTGCACCCCGTGCCAGCCGAGGATGGTGAGGCGATGGACGGGATAGGGAAGTTCGGGATAGCTGAAGGTGAGATGGCAGGTGATGACGAGCAGGATGGCGTAGCCGCGCAGGGCGTCGATATAGGGGAAAACCGGGTGCTCCGCCGAGCGCGCCTCGTCCGCCATGCGTTCATCTCCCCTTCACGCCAAGCGAGCATAAGGAATAAACCGGTTTCTCCCAATTTCACATGAGCGTTTCGTGATTCTGATTCTTGAGATGACCTGGCGTGGCCGCGCGCATGTGCCCGGCAACGCCGCGACCATCGAAACCATCGCCCGCGCCTTTCCCGGCGAAAGGTTGCACGTTTTCGCCGAACGGACGCATCTCGACGGGCTGCGGGCGCTGCTTGCGCCGGCGCCGGCGGCAGAAAAAATCGGGTTTTTCCCCGCCGCCGATCCCGCCTATCTCCAGGGAAAAACGCATATCGTCTCCGCCCGCCGCGCGGCGCGCGAATTCGCGACGCTGCGCCGGGCGCTCGCCGGCGTGCCGGCGGGAGAGCGCCTGTTCCTGTTCCTGCTCTCCGCGACCTCGACCGCGATTTTCGCCGCCTCCCTCCTCGCCCGGCTCGACCGCCGCATCGCCGGCATCCATATCGGGCTGCACGGCAATCTCAACGAAATCACCGGCTGGCGCCCGCGCAACCCGCTCGCCCGCGCCTTCGATCTCCGCTCGGCGCTCACCGCCCGGCATCCGCCTTGCGTGCGCTTCCTGGTCCTCGAGGAGGCGATCCGGCGTGAGCTTGCGCGGATTTTGCCGCGTGCCGGGGCGCGCGCCGATGTGCTCCCGCTCCCGATCAATCTCGGCGAGGCGGAGGGCGGAGACGCGCCCGCCTTCGCCCCCGCCCCCCCTTGGCGCTTCGGCCTGATCGGCCAGGCGACGCGCGACAAGGGGATCGAGGTTTTTCTCGAAATCGCCCGGCGGATGAAGGCGCGGTTCGGGGAGCGCGTGGAATTCTACGTCATCGGCATGATCCGTCAGGAACTCGACCAGGCGCCGTTCGCCGTCCTCGCCCATGAACCCGATCACGGCGGGCTCACGCGCGAGGAGTTCACCGCCCGGCTCGCCGCGATGCACATCATCCTGATGCCGCTCGCCCCGGGCTATTACGCGCTCTCGGCGAGCGGCGCGGTGGTCGACGCCCTCACCTTCCGCAAGCCGATGATCGGCTTC
This sequence comes from Pseudomonadota bacterium, assembly GCA_021851785.1. Lineage (GTDB taxonomy): Bacteria > Pseudomonadota > Alphaproteobacteria > Acetobacterales > Acetobacteraceae > Acidibrevibacterium. Next base: position 3,256 of record JAJZBV010000064.1, on the reverse strand, counting down.
CGTCTCCCCATCCTCGCCGATCTGTTCGCCCGCTTCGGTGATCTCGGCACGCTCGTGGACGGCGTCGACGAGATGGCGGCGGCCATCGCGAGGGAGGTGGAAAACCCCGATCCGGCGCGCAATGAGGCGCGGCAGGCGGCGCTCACCGCGGCGCGCGCGAGCCGCGCCCCGGCCCATCTCGCCGCCGGCTATGCCGCGCTGGTCGCGGAAAAATTCCCCGCTTTCGGGTAGAAAGGAAGAGTGTTCTTTTTTTGAAAAAAAGAACCAAAAAACCTTTTCTCGTTCAGGTGATCCAGGATTCGGCGCCGCCCTGGGTGAAATGCACCCCGCCCGCTTGCGCGCCCCCGGCGCGGAGCGCGCGCAGCACCGCCATGCGCCGCGCCGGCGGCACGAAGAACATCATGAAGCCGCCGCCACCGGCGCCGGAAACCTTGCCGCCGATGGCGCCGGCGGCGAAGGCGTCCGCCAGCAGGCGGTCGATCACGCCGGTGCTGATCCCGGCGGCGGTGCCCTTTTTCGCGCGCCAGGAGCGGTTGAGAATCTCCGCCATGTGCTCGATCTCGCCACGCAGCAGCGCGAGCTTCATCTCGATCGCGTCGCGCTTGAGCCGATGCAGATTCTCGAGCGCGGCGCCATCGGCCAGCGCCATGTTGCGCTGCTGCTCGGCGATGATGGTCTCCGAGGCGCGCGAGACGCCGGTGAAGCAGATCACCATCGAGGTCTCGAGTTCATTCAGCATCGCCGACGAAACCCGGAGCGGGTTGACGATCACCCGGTCGCCGGGAAGGAATTCGATGAAATTGGCGCCGCCGAAGGTCGCCGCGTACTGGTCCTGCTTGCCGCCGGCGAGGCCGAGATCGATCCGCTCGACCTCGAAGGCGAGATGGGCGATGTCATAGGGGCCGAGCGGGGCGGCGAGACGGGCCACGAACGCCTCGACCAGCGCGACGACCAGCGCCGAGGACGAGCCGAGGCCCGAGCCGGGCGGCGCATCGACGAACGAGGTGAGGCGGAACGGCGCCATCCGCCCACCCCCGAACCCGGCGATCATCCGCCGCGCGACCCCGGCGTGGAGCGCGAGCTTCGCGCCCTGGAACATCCCATCCTCGGCCGCGAAACTCTCCTCCACCTCGAGATCGGGGGCGATGAAATGGGTGCGCCCGTCGGCGGAAGGCTCGATGAAGGCATAGGCGTAACGGTCGATGGTGATGTTGAGCACGGCGCCGCCATGCGCCTCGCTGTAGGGGCTGAGATCGGTGCCGCCGCCGGCGAGGCCGAGGCGGAGGGGGACGCGCGCGCGCACCACGGCACCGGGGGCGGGTTGGGAGGTCGCGAGCATGATCAGCACTCCGCCGTGAGGGTGGGAGGGGTGAGATGGGGGGCAAGGAAGGCGGCGAGGTCGCCGCCCGGAAACAAAAGACCGCGCATTCCGGCCGAAGCCGCCGCCGCCATGTCGCTCTCCTTGTCGCCGACGAGAAGGGCGCGGGCGGGATCGATCTCCCAGGCGCGGATCAGATCGAGGATCATCCCCGGCCCGGGCTTGCGCCAGTCACTCTCCCGGCGATAGGCGGCGATCGGCGCCTCGGGGTGGGTGGGGCAGAAGCGGATATCGTCGATATTGCCGCCCTCCCGCCGCAGCTCCGCGACCATCCAGGCGTGCAAATCGGCGACCGCCGCCTCGTCATAGAACCCGCGCGCGACGCCGGCCTGATTGGTGACGACGAAAACGTGCCAGCCGGCGTCGGTCGCGGCGCGGATCGCGGCCTTCGCGCCCGGCATCCATGCGAACCGCTCGCGCGTGCCGACATAGCCGTGATCGACATTGATCACCCCGTCGCGGTCGAGAAAGAGGGCCGGGCGGTGCAATTGGCGGGGGATTTCGGCTGCTGCGCGGGCGAGATCGGCGGGAATGCCGATATCGCGGAAATACCCGTGGGCGACCATCCCGCGCAATTCCCCGCGCGCCGCGAGCGCGGAGAGGACGTCCCGCTCCAGCGAGCAGCGCGGCGCGAGCGCGGGAAGAATATCGCGCGACATCAGATAGAGGCCGGCATTGATCAGCCCCGCCCCCCCCTGCCCCGCGCCCCCCTGCCCCGCGCCACCGTGCTGCGGCCGCTCGGCGAAAGCGGTGACGCGCTCGCCCGCCAGCGTCGCGACGCCATAGCGGCTGGTGTCGGGGATGGCGCGGAGCACCATGCGCGCGAGCCCGCCGGGTGCCGCGCCAAGCAGGCGGGCGAGGTTGCAGTCGAACAGCGAATCCCCGTTGCAGAGCAGAAAGCGCGGGGCGAGGACGTCGCTTGCATGCAAAAGAGCGCCCCCGGTGCCGGCGCGCTCGGGCTCTTCCGAGACCGTGATGGTGACCGCGCGCGGCAAGGTGCGACGGATCGGGTCGATCGCTTCTCGCAGCCGCTCGGCGAGGTGGCCGGCGAGGAGGACGAAATCGTCGATGCCGAAGCGGATCATCTCGCGCATCAGCCAGGCGAGGAACGGCCGGTCGCCGATCGGCAGGATCGGCTTCGGGGTGGTCTCGGCGAGCGCACCGAGGCGGCTCGCCATTCCGCCGGCGAGGATCACGCATTGTCGGATCGGGGGTTCGGCCATGGCGACGGGTCTACCTGGTGACCGGGGAGGGAACGCGCGGGGCGGAAACGAAATAATTGATCTGGATCATCGATAAATCATTTTCCATCCGCTGAATGAGCGAGCCAAACAGCTTCCTCAACATGGCGGAATCCTCTCAAGTATTTGAAGGGAAAACTGGCATCCCGGACGCTGAAACCAGGTTGATTTGCCTTCTCGTGCCATCACATGGATTGATAACATAGTCGAAATCAAGGTGCTGCGCGAGACTCCGACCGGGAGTGGAGGGGGGATCGTAACCGGAGATTAACCATTTGCCATGTATACTCTTCCCGAGATGTTCAAGCTCTCTCTACTTTCCGGGGTGCATCTGCCGTTCGTCGCGCCAGGGCGGAAGGCGGAGCGGCGCCGGGGTCGCCGGAGCAGCGGGCCGCTGCCGTGGAAATTCGCCCTGCCGCTCATCGTCGCGCTCTCCTTGGCCCTCTGGATGGCCATCCTCTTCGCCGCCGAGCGGCTGATCACCGCGATCATCTGATCGCTTCCGTCTCGAGCCAGTTCAGGGTCGCGGCGAGCCCGTGGCGGAGCGGCACCGGATCACCCAGCCCGAGCGCCGCCTGCATCGCCTCCGGCGCGCCGAGGGAGTGGCGGATTTCGCCCTTGCGCGCCGGTGCAAAAC
>JAJZBV010000038.1:15872-26832 GCA_021851785.1 Pseudomonadota bacterium | reverse complement strand
CTGTATCTCATTCTTGTCATTGCGGGAGCGGCGATTTTTTCGGTGGCGCTCGCCTGGGTCTCGCGGCAATCCAGCAAGAGCCAGATTCTCCTGCCACCCGCGCCCCATAACCACTGACGCCGCATACGTCACCACTCACGCCAGAGCATGACCGGGTCACTGTGATCCCGTCATGCTCTGTTATCTATTTTGAGACCGGCAGTTTGAGACCGGCAATGCCGCGGGCATTATCCATCCGCCATCAATTCACGACACAATGTAACCCTCGCTGGCGGGTCGCCCACGCCAGCCCGGACCGCGCGGGTTGTTTATTCACGACCTTCCCCGCCAATAGAGGCCAAAATGCCAACCCAAATTCCAAAAGCGGCAACCCACCATACAAACGTTACCAATAAATAAGGAAAAAATAGCCCACCGATACTGTATGCCAGATCATAGGCATAGCGCCCTGTGGTCTGGCTATCTCCGTTGAATGGCCACCATATGAGCACTAATACGCATACCAGGGTTCCGACACGCCAGCGCCACCGACTCACGGGAAATGGCTGACGCTGACTTCGCTCGCGTGCTGCGGCAAAGGCGCGGCGAAGACGTGTTCTCTCAGGCACAATCAACGTTGCCGCGCATGCCCAGCCGGCACCTAAAATGATCCACTGGAACGCAACGATATTGGCCATCATCTGGCCTCGTGCCGTGAACCCGCGCTTCGCTAAATCCGCATTAATCTTGTGGATGCCGGGAATGACATGGGCAACCAAGTCGACCACGCCCCTTGTCATACCAGTAATGGCGCCGCGGGTCGCCTCGTCAACCGTGGTCAAGAGCACGGTATAAGCTAGCGCCAAGCCCAGCCCGGCAGCGATGATTTGTTTGCTCCGCAGGAAGCGAGACGAACCCTTCATCTCGCGGGCGAAAGCTGCGCCGGCTGCACGACCGAGTTCTTTCGGCGTCAGGCGCAACGTTTGCATTCTTCCTATCTTTTCCCTACCTAAAGAGCCTTGGGGGAAGTCCTAACCCCTTCTACTTCAGCGGCTCGAGAATCGAGACGTAATTCGCGACCGCCGCCCCGCCCATGTTGAACACCGCGCCGAGATCGGCGCGCGGCAACTGCATCGCCCCGGCCGAGCCGGTGATCTGCATCGCCGCCAGCGCGTGCATGGAAACCCCGGTCGCGCCGATCGGGTGGCCCTTGGCCTTGAGCCCGCCGGAGCGGTTCACCGGCAGCCTTCCCTCCGCCGCGGTCACGCCCTCGAGCGCGATGCGGGCGCCCTGGCCAGGGGCGGCGAGGCCCATCGCCTCGTATTCGATCAACTCCGCGATGGTGAAGCAGTCATGGGTTTCGACGAAGGAGAGATCCCACACAGCGATCCCCGCTTGCGCCAGCGCCTGCCGCCAGGCGAGCGCCGCGCCCTCGAACAAAACGATATCGCGGCGCGACAGCGGCAGGAAATCATTGACCTGGGCGGTGGCGCGAAACCGCACCGCCTTGGCCATGGCGCGCGCGGTCTCCTCGTCGGTCAGCACCAGCGCGGCGGCGCCATCGGAGACCAGCGAGCAATCGGTGCGCTTGAGCGGCGGCGCGACATAGGGGTTTTTCTCGCTCACCGCGCGGCAGAAATCAAAACCGAGATCGCGGCGCATCTGGGCGAAGGGGTTATCGACGCCGTTCTTGTGGTTTTTCGCGGCGATCGTGGCCAGCGCATCGGACTGGTCGCCGAAACGCTGGAAATAGCGCTCGGCGATGCGCCCGAAGACGCCGGCGAAACCGGCCGGGATCTCCGCCTCCTCCTTGCGATAGCTGGCCTTGAGCAGGATATCGCCGACCTCGGGGCCGGGGGTCGCGGTCATTTTCTCGGCGCCGACGACGAGCGCGAAACGGCCGCGGCCGGAGGCCAGGAAATCCCGCGCGCCATGCACCGCGGCAGACCCGGTGGCGCAGGCGTTTTCATAGCGCGTCGCCGGCTTGAAACGAAGCTCGGGCACCGCCTGGAACACCAGGGATGACGGAAAATCCTGGGCCGAGAAGCCGTTATTGAAGAGGCCGACGAACACCGCGTCGATCTCGCCGGGCGCGATTCCGGCATCGGCGATCGCTGCGCCTGCGACGCGGGCGAACAGGCCCTCGACGTCGCTTTCCTCCAGTTTGCCGAACGGCGAATGCGCCCAGCCGACGATGCAGGCCTCGGTCATGATCGTTATCCTTCCCCAGCTTGGATTTGTCCCGATGCTAGCGCATGGCCGGGGCGAAGGAAACCGTCGCCGTTCTTTTCGCGCGTCACCCCGGCGGATCGGGGGGGCCGGCGTCGAAGCTGCGGAGCACTTTCTCGCTCATGGCATCGATCTCGACCAGACGCACCTCATACCCCCAAAGGAAAGCCAGGTGATCGAGGACACGCTCGGCGTCCTCGCGCTCCAGCATGATCCCGTGATGCACGCGGTTTTGCAAAAGCAGGCGCCGGTCGCCATCGAGATCGACATCGACGATCTCGATCTCCGGCTCGTGCTTGACGACGTCGAAGGAATCGGCGAGTGCCGCGCGCACCGCGCGGTAGCCGCGCTCGTCATGGATGGCCTCGACGACGAGGTCGGAGCGGCTGTCGTCATGGACCGAGAAGAGCTTCATCTTGCGGATCAAGGCCGGGCTCAGGAACTGGCGGACGAAGCTCTCGTCGCGATAAGCAATCCAGGCCTCGCGGAGCGTCGCATGCGGATCGCCATTGCCGGCGATATCGGGGAACCAGAGCCGGTCCTCCTCGGTCGGCGCCCTGGTGATGCGGGCGATATCCTGCATCATCGCGAAGCCGAGAGCGTAAGGGTTGAGGCCGGAAAAGCGCGGATCATCGAAATCGGGCTGAAAGACGACACTGGTGTGGGAGTGGAGGAATTCCAGCATGCCGCCGTCATCGAGCACGCCCTGTTCATGGAGGCGGTTCATGATGTGATAATGGACGAAGGTGGCGCAGCCCTCATTCATCATCTTGGTCTGTTTCTGGGGATAGAAATACTGCGCGACGTGGCGGACGATGCGAAGGATCTCGCGCTGCCAGGGTTTTAGGAGCGGCGCTTTCTTTTCCAGGAAATAGAGTATGTTTTCTTCGGGCAGGCCGAGCAGGCGCTGGCGCTCGGCCAATTCGGGATGGAGCACGCGCGACGTCTTGCCTTCGGGCAGCGTGCGCCAGAGATCGTTGAAGGTACGCGCCTCCTCCTCCCGCCGCTCGGCCTCGCGCCGCGCCTCGTCGGCGAGGTCGAAGCCGCGCCGGCGCGGATAGCGGCTCACCCCCTGGGTCATCAGCGCATGCGCGGCGTCGAGCACGAGCTCGACCGCCGCCTCGCCGTATTTGTCCTCGCAGTGCGCGATATAGGTTTTGGCGAATTCCATGTAATCGAGAATGCCGCCGGCATCGGTCCATTGCCGGAAGAGCGAATTGTTCTTGAAGAAATGATTATGCCCGAACGCGGCGTGCGCCATCACCAGGGCCTGCATCGCCATGGAATTTTCCTCCATGACATAGACGATGCAGGGGTTGGAATTGATCACGATCTCATAGGCGAGGCTGCTATAGCCGTGGCGGTAGAGCGCCTCGTCACGCGCGAAACGCTTGCCGAACGACCAATGGCGATACATCAGCGGCAAGCCGATCGAGGAATAGGCATCCAGCATCTGTTCCGAGGTGATGACCTCGATCTGGCTCGGATAGGTATCGAGACCGAGTTCTCCCCGCGCGATCTCCGCGATCAGGTCGTGAGCGCCGCGGAGGTCGGAAAAATTCCAGTCCGATCCGGAGGAAATGCGAAACCTGTCGGCCAATTTTGTCATGCCACACCCTCCGTGCGCACCGCCTTGTCGCGGGAGAAGAGCTGTCGGAACACCGGGTAGATCTGGCTCCGGTGATTGACTTTACGCATCGCGATCGGCTGGCCGGCCTGCGCGATCCGCTGATAGGCGCGCCAGAGTTCGGTCGCGCCACCATAGCGTTCATCCTCCGGGCCGACCTCGAGATAGGCGAAATACTGGCACGCCGGCAGGATTGCCTGTTCGAGCACGGCGACGGCGTGCGGATTATCCGCCGGCATGTTGTCGCCGTCGGACGCTTGCGCAGCATAGATGTTCCACTGCTCCAGCGGATAGCGCGCGCGCAGCACCCGCGCCATTTCCTCGAGCGCCGTCGAGACCACGGTGCCGCCGGACTCGGTCGAGGAAAAAAACGTCTCCTCATCGACCTCGCGGGCGACGTGCGTATGGCGGATGAACACGATTTCGACCCGCTTGTAGCGTCGGCTGAGAAAAAGATAGAGCAATTTGTAAAAACGCTTGGCGAGATCCTTCATATGCGCGGTCATCGAGCCCGAGACATCCATGAGGCAAAACATCACCGCGCTCACCGCCGGACGTGGCACGTCCTCGAAACGGTTGTAGCGCACGTCTATGGGATCGATGAACGGCACGCGGCGGGAGCGGCGGCGCTTGACCTCGATCTCGGCGGCGAGCCGCGCCAGGGTCTCGGGATCAGCGTCGTCGGCTTTGCTCAGACGCGCCAACTCCTCCTCACGCGCGGCGATTTCCTCCGGACGCGGGCGGCGGAGCGCGATCCGGCGCGAGAGGCTGTTGCGCATGGTGCGGACGAGATTGAGATTGGCGGCGGCACCACTCGTCTGAAAGCCGGCGCGGCGCGGCGTCGTGCCTTCGGTCTCGCGCAGTTCCTTGCGCAGAAGATCGGGCAGCTCCAGATCCTCGAGAAAAAGATCGATGAATTCGTCACGGCTGAGGACGAATTGGAACGTGTCCTCACTGTCGCCGTCGGGCGAGCCACCGCGGCCGCCGCCTTCGCCTTGCGGCGGCCGCGGGATGCGATCGCCCTCGACATACTCCTTGTTGCCCGGCGCGACATGCCAGCGTTCGCCGCCCTGCCCGGCTTGATGCAGGCGCGGCTCGCGCAGCGTGTCGGCCTTGATGCGGATGCGCTGATTGCTCGGCCCGGTGATGCCGTCGCGCGCCGAGGCCTCGCGGACGGCATCGAGGATCTGCTTCTTGGCACGGCGGAGAAAGCGCTGCCGGTTGGCGAGACTCTTGCCCTTGGGATTGAGCCGTCTGTCGATGATGTTCACGCGCCGTTCCGCCTTCCTGCTCCGTTCAGCCCGCCTGCTTCGCGCGCATGTACCATTCCACCAGGCGGCGGACTTGCCGCTCGGTATAGCCGCGCGACATCATGCGCTGGACGAATTCATTATGCTTCTTCTCGGTCTCGTTCTCCTTCTTGCTGCCGAAGCTGATCACCGGCAGCAACTCCTCGACCTGGCTGAACATTCGCCGCTCGATCACTTCGCGGATTTTCTCATACGATGTCCAGGCCGGGTTGCGCCCGGCGTTGGCGGCGCGGGCACGAAGCGAGAATTTCACGACTTCGTTACGGAAATCCTTGGGATTGGCGATGCCGGCCGGCTTCTCGATCTTGGTCAGTTCGAGATTGAGCAATTCGCGATCCATCAATTGTCCGGTATCGGGATCCTTGAAATCCTGATGCTCGATCCAGGCATCGGCGTAATCGACATAGCGGTCGAACAGATTCTGCCCGTAATCATTGTAGGATTCGAGATAGGCCTTCTGGATCTCGTTGCCGATGAATTCGGCATAGCGGGGCGCGAGTTCGGCCTTGATGAATTCCAGATATTTCTTCTCGGTCTCATTGCCGAACTGCTCGCGCCGGATCGCCTGTTCGAGCACATACATCAGATGCACCGCATCGGCGCCGACCTCCTGGGTGTCATAGTTGAAGGTTGCCGACAACACCTTGAAGGCAAAGCGCGTGGAAACGCCGTCCATGCCCTCGTCGAGGCCGGCGGCATCACGGTATTCCTGTACCGATTTGGCGTGGGGGTCGGTCTCCTTCAAGCTTTCGCCGTCATAGACACGCATTTTTGAAAACAGGCTGCCCGACGCCGGTGGACGGAGACGCGAGAGCACGGAAAACCGCGCCAGCATCTCGAGCGTGCCCGGAGCGCAAGGGCTCTCCGCGAGTTCGCTGCCCTGGATCAGCTTTTCATAGATGTGCTCTTCCTCGGTCACGCGCAGGCAATACGGCACCTTGATCACGCAGATGCGATCGATGAAGGCTTCGTTGTTCTTGTTGTTGCGGAAACTCTGCCACTCCGACTCGTTGGAGTGGGCCAGAATGATGCCCTGGAACGGAATCGCGCCGATATTCTCGGTGCCGACGTAATTGCCCTCCTGCGTCGCGGTGAGCAGCGGATGCAGCATCTTGATCGGCGCCTTGAACATCTCGACGAATTCGAGGAGCCCTTGCGTCGCGCGGTTGAGGCCGCCGGAATAGCTATAGGCGTCGGGATCGTTCTGGCTGTAATGCTCGAGCAGGCGGATATCGACTTTCCCGACCATGCTCGAAATATCCTGGTTGTTTTCGTCCCCCGGCTCGGTCTTGGTGACGCCGATCTGGCGCGCCCGCGAGGGGTGCAAGCGGGCGACACGAAATCGCGTGATGTCGCCAGCGAATTCATCGAGCCGCTTGAGCGCCCAGGGCGAAAGCAGGCCGGTCAGACGCCGGCGCGGGATGTGATAGCGCGCCTCGAGCGCCTCCCCCATGGTTTCGGGATCGAAGAGGCCGAGCGGGCTTTCGAAAACCGGGCTCAGTTGATCGCCGGCCTTGAGCACGTAGATCGGCAGTTTTTCCATCAAAAGCTTGAGCCGCTCGGCGAGCGAGGATTTGCCGCCGCCGACCGGGCCGAGCAGGTAGAGAATCTGCTTGCGCTCTTCCAGGCCTTGCGCCGCGAAGCGGAAAAAATTGACGATTCGCTCGATCGTCTCCTCCATCCCGTAGAAATCCGCGAAACTCGGATAAACCCGGATGGTGCGGTTCATGAACACCCGGCCGAGGCGCGGATTTTTCGAGGTGTCGAGGATTTCGGCCTCGCCGATGGCGGCGACCATGCGTTCGGCGGCGGTGGCATGGGCCATCGGATCGCCACGGCAGAGATCGAGATATTCGCTCAGCGACATCTCGCTTTCACGCTTGCTCTCGTAAGCGCGCCGGGACTGGGAAAACAGGTCTTCGATGAAACTCATCGTCGCTCCGTGGCTCTGTTAGAGAGAAGAGATCTGGGTTCGGGCGGAAAAGCTTCGGCTCCTCGGGATGGGTTCCTTTTTTGTTCTAGTTTATGTTAGGGTTTAAGCCTGATTGCGCGGCGGCGCAAGGAATTTTTTCCTGAACTCTTCCCCCGTGACATCGTGCCAGCCACCGCCCGCGCGCCGAATCGATCCAGCGTTTTCGGTGCCGTGCTTGGCGTCTTGCAACTCCGCCATGCGCATTCTCCGCGGTCTGCGCACCATGCGGCGGCTGCCCGGGCGCCGCACGGCGTCATCTGCATCTCAACGAAGCTTAGTTTAGCACGAACCTGCCACCCATTGCTTAATTTTCCGGCACCAGGCGGTAAGGATGCCGTCATGGCAATTCGCTGACGCTTTTTGGCAACAGCTCCGCCGCCAGTGGCGCGGGCCCGCATGCCGCGGCTGCGGCCACTGGCGGAACACCGGCTTCCCTGGTCATCGCAACGCATGAGGGATGGCTTTGCGATAATCATGCCGCGGTTCCGCCCGGGCAAAAAACAAGGCCGCCTGCCCTTCCCGGCAGACGGCCCGTTTCGCCAGACACGGGCCCCCGCGCGGGGCCCCGCCTAGGGTTATTCGCAGTGCGCGGCGGCGAGATTGGTGCTGTCGCTCTCGGTCGGCGGCTTGCCCTGGGCGAGCGTGGTATTGCCAGCCTCGGTCGGCGGCTTGCCTTGCGCCAGCGTGGTGTTGCCGGCTTCGGTCGGCGGCTTGCCCTGCGCCAGCGTGGTATTGCCGGCCTCGGTCGGCGGCTTGCCTTGCGCCAGCGTGGTATTGCCGGCCTCGGTCGGCGGCTTGCCCTGCGCCAGCGTGGTATTGCCGGCCTCGGTCGGCGGCTTGCCTTGCGCCAGCGTGGTGTTGCCGGCTTCGGTCGGCGGCTTGCCCTGCGCGAGATTGGCGCAGGCGGGGTTCAAACTATCGGCGTGGGCGACCCCGAAACCCGCAAGCAAAGCGGCGGCCGTGCCAGCTAACAGAAGATTTTTCATGGCTCGTATTCCTTTTGCTGTCTGATCGCGTCTGAGAGAACCCTCGCGACCCTGAGATGAGAACTTCTTTAGCCCAGTCAAGCCTGACACGCCTTGATGCGGATCAGCATTGTTCAGAAATTTTCGCAGGCCTTACTTAGTCCGCCCTTGGCGCCGCTCAACCCGCGGCCACGGAAGCCCGGCCATGCGCTGGGTGCGTCCCCTCATGTCTGGCAAAGAAAAAATTACACCAAGACTGGCTGCGGAACCAAGTCCGTTCGCGCGGCGCTTTCGCCGTGCCGTGGCGCGGCCGCCAGGGCGGCGAGGTCGGCGGTCATCCGCCCGATCAGCGGTTGCCACTCCCCCGGCGCGGCCTGACGATGGAGCCGCAGCGTCGGATACCACGGGCTGTCCTCGCGCCCGGCGAGCCAGCGCCAGCATTGATCGTAGCGGCTGAGCAGCCAGACCGGCTTGCCGAGCCCGGCGGCGAGATGGGCGACCGAGGTATCGACGCTGATCACCAGATCGAGCCCCATGACCACCGCGGCGGTATCGGCGAAATCCCGCGCCGCCGCCAGCGCCTCCGCGAGCACCAGGCCAGGCGGCGGCGTCTCCCCGGCGGCGGCGCCTTTCTGCAGGCTGACGAAACGGATGCCGGCGATCCCGGCGAAGGGCGCGAACGCGGCGAGCGGGAGGGAGCGGCGGCGATCGGCGAAATGGGCACGCGGCTCCCCCGGCCGTGGGTCCCCCGCCCAGACCAGCCCGATGCGGAGCCCGCCTGCCGCCGCTCTCGCCGATTCGGGGGGCACCGGTTCGGGGCGCGGCAAATAGGGTCGCGCCGGAATCGTCGCGATCTCGGTCCCGAGCCGGTGCGGCAGGCTCATCAGCGGCGTGTGATAATCGCATGACGGCAGCGCCTCGCCGCGGGCGTGGATCGCGGCAACGCCCGAAATCCCGGCGAGAAGGCGTTTCAGCGGCGCCTGCACCTCCAGCACCACCTCCGCACCCATCGCCGCGATCACCGGCACGTAGCGGACGAATTGCAGCGTATCGCCCAGCCCCTGCTCGGCGTGGAGCAGAATCCGCCGCCCCGCCAGGGCCTCGCCGCGCCAGGGTGGGCACGGAAAATCGCGCGCCTTCATCGTGCCCGTCCGCCAGCGCCATTCATGCTCGGCCCAGCCTTCCCGGTAGCGCCCGGCGGTGAGCAGGACGAGGGCGAGGTTGTAATGCGCGGCGGCCGATCGCGGGGCGAGTTCGAGGGCGGCGCGGCAGGCGAGTTCGGCCTCGGCGAGCCGCCCCTGGTCGCGCAAAGCGGCGCCGAGATTGGACCAGGCGGCGGGAAAATCGGCGCGGCGCGCCAGGGCCTGGCGATAAGCGCGCTCGGCGCCGGCGAAATCACCGATGGTGAGCTTCGCGTTGCCGAGATTGGCGGCGGCCTCGGCGAAGCCCGGCGCCCGTTGCAGCGCCGCCTCCCCGGCCGCGACGGCGCCATCGAGATCGCCGATCTCTTGCAGAACGGCGCAGAGATTGGCCAAGGCCTCGACCTGATCCGGCGCCGCGGCGAGGGCGTCACGATAGCGCGCCACCGCCGCTTCGCGCTGCCCGAGCGCCGTGAGCGCATTGCCGGCGGCGAGGTGAAAACGCCCGTGCCATTCCCGCGGCAGGAGCGCGGCGGGGCCGATCTTACTCAAGGCGTCGCGCGCGGCCTCCGGTTCTCCCGCGGCGAGCAGCGCCTCGCCCTGGCGGAGCTGGGCGAGGGTGAAACCGGGAAGCCGCGCGGCCACGCCAAACGTCGCCGCCGCCCCGGCATGATCGCCAAGCTCGCTTTGCACCTGGCCGAGCAGGAACGCCGCCTCGGCGTGATCGGGCTGATCGGCGAGGACATCGCGATAAAGCGCCGCCGCCTCTTCCCGCCGGCCGAGCGCGGCCTGCGCGCTCCCCATCCGGCAGCGCGCAGGCGCCCAGCCCGGGCGCAGCCGGAGCGCCGTCCGCGCCGCCACCAGCGCCGCCGGCGCCTGACCGGCGGCGAGCAGCGCGATGCTGAGATTGAGATGCGCCTCGGCGAGATCGGGTGCGAATCGGATCGCCTCGAACCACGCCGCGATCGCGTCATCCGGGTGCCCGCTGGCATGGAGAACGGCGCCGAGATGAAACCAGGCCGGCGCGCAATCCGGCCAACGCCCGAGCAGCGCGCGATACGCGGCCACGGCCGCGGCGACATCGCCCACCGCCTCCTTCGCCCGCGCGTTGTCCAGCGCCGTCGCCCGATCCCCTGCCATGGCGCCAACTGTGCCGGCGTGATCTGAAAACCGGGTTAACAGACAAAAGGATAGAAAATAAGAAAAATTCTTCTTTTTCTGAAGAAAAAGAAGCAAAAAGACTTTTATCCGGTGTGGCAGTGCCTACGACACTGCCACTTCGAAAAGCAGATAAAGTTTTTTGGTTCTTTTTTACAAAAAAGAACAATTTTCTTTTTTTCCGCCGGCGGCGTAGGCTCGGGCGGGAAAACGTCGAGGAGACATCGCGATGGCCGCATTGCCCCCCTTCGTCAGCCAGAACTGGCATGTCACCAAGCCGCACGCCAGCGGCCGGCGCGGCATCGTCGTCGCCCAGGCCCAAGCGGCGGCGGAAGCGGGGCTCGCGATTCTGGAGGCCGGCGGTAACGCCGTCGATGCCGCCATCGCCACCGGCTTCGCGCTCGCCGTCGTCGAGCCGTGGAATTCCGGCTTGGGCGGCATCGGCTTCGCGCTGGTCCATCCCGCCGGCGCCAAGCGGGCCGAGGTGGTGGATTTCGGCCCGCGCGCCCCGGCGGCGCTCGATCCCAGCCATTTTCCCCTCACCGGGCGGATGAAGCAGGATCTCTTCGCCTGGCCGGAAG
>JAJZBV010000038.1:0-15772 GCA_021851785.1 Pseudomonadota bacterium | reverse complement strand
GTCCATCCCGCCGGCGCCAAGCGGGCCGAGGTGGTGGATTTCGGCCCGCGCGCCCCGGCGGCGCTCGATCCCAGCCATTTTCCCCTCACCGGGCGGATGAAGCAGGATCTCTTCGCCTGGCCGGAAGTTGTCGGGGACGCCAATATCCACGGCCCGCTCTCCTTCGCCATCCCGTCAACCGTCGCCGGCTATGGCCTGATGCAAAAACGCTGGGGACGGCTTGCGCTCGCGGAGGTCATCGCCCCGGCGCTGGCGCTGGCGCGGCGCGGCCTGCCGGCGGATTGGTTCACGACGCTGAAAATCGCCAACGCCGCCGCGATCCTGCGGCGCTATCCGGAGAGCGCGCGGATCTATCTCAGCGATGGTCTGCCCCCCGTCGCGCCCTATCAGGGAACGCCGGGATTCCTCCCGCTCGGCCGTCTTGCCGAGACGCTGGAGCGCCTGCAACGCGCCGGGGCGGAGGATTTCTATCGCGGCGAGATCGCGCGCGCGATCACCGCCGATGTCACGGCGCTGGGCGGGGTGCTTTCGGCCGCCGATCTCGCCGAAACCACGGCGCGGGTGCTGCCGGCGATGGAGGTCGCCTATCACGGCCGCGCCTGGCAGCTCGCCGGCGGCCTCACCGCCGCGCCGACGCTGGCCCGCGTCCTCGCCCGGCTCGAAGCCGCGCCGCGCGGCGCCGCCCCCGATGCCGCCTGGTTCACGGCTCTGGCGAACGCGCTTCGCGCGGGCTATGCCGAGCGTCTCGCCGGCCTCGGCGAGGACGCATCGCCGGCGGTCGCACGGGAAGGCAGCGCCGAGAGCTGCACCACCCATCTCACGGTGTGCGACGAGGCCGGCGGGATGGTGGCGATGACCAGCACCCTGCTCTCCTCGATGGGCTCGCGCGTCGTGCTGCCGGGCACCGGGATTCTCATGAACAATGGTGTGATGTGGTTCGACCCGCGCCCCGGCCAGCCCAATTCGCTCGCCCCGGGCAAGCGGCCGCTCACCAATATGTGCCCGGTGATCATCCGCGACGGCGACCGGCCGGCGCTCGCCGCCGGCGGCTCGGGCGGGCGGCGGATCATGGCGGCGGTGTTGCAGATGCTGGCCTTCGTCACCGATTTCGCGATGACCCCGGCCGAGGCGGCGCATCACCCGCGGATCGACGTCTCGGATGCCGAGACGGTGCATGCCGATCGCCTTCTGCCGGCCGCGGTGCTGGCGGCGCTCGCGGAAGTGGGACCGGTCGAAATCGTCGAGCACGCCGTGCTGCCGATCAATTTCGCGTGCCCGAACCTGATCGCGGCCGCACCCGATGGCGTGCGGGCCGGCATCAGCGACGTGCAATCGCCGTGGTCGGCGGCGCTCGCGCAAGGGTAAGGCGCGACGTTTTCACTTGTCATGCCCTCCCGCTTCTTGCTCTGCTGGCGGCAGAAAAAGAAGCTTCGGGAGGGGCACAAGATGCGAAACCGTTTTCGCTTCGTCATCGCCGGGCTGTTATTCGCGGCCGGCATGATCAATTACATGGACCGCGCCGCGCTCGCCATCGTCGCGCCGCTCGTGGCCCGGGATCTGGCGCTCTCGCCGCATCAGCTCGGCGAGATTTTTTCGAGCTTCTTCTTCGGCTACGCGATCTTCTGCTTCATCGGCGGCCACCTCGCCGACCGCTTCGGCCCGCGCCGCGTCTATGCCGGGGCGATGGTGGTGTGGTCATTGTTTTGCGGCCTGACCGCGGCCACGGTCGGGTTTTTCTCGCTGTTCGCGACGCGCGTCGCCTTCGGCGTCGGCGAGGGGCCGATGTGCGCGACCACCAACAAGACGGTCTGCAACTGGTTCCCGCGCGAGGAAGCCGCGAGCATGATCGGCGCGACCTTCGCCGGCCAGCCGCTCGGCACCGCGCTCGCCGGGCCGGTGGTCGGGCTGATCGCGGTTACTTTCGGCTGGCGGGTGAGCTTCGTCGTCATCGCCTTGCTCGGCATTCTCTGGCTGATCGCCTGGCTCGCGATCATGCGCGATCTGCCGCGGATGCATCCGCGCGTCTCATCGGCGGAGCTGGCGCGGATCAGCGAAAGCCGCGCGCGCCATACCCCGATTGAGGTGGCAAGCAGCGCGCGACTCGGCGCCGCTCTCTCACGGCCCAGCGTGCTCGCCGTCGCCGGTGGCCTGTTCGCCGCCAATTACGTGATCTATTTCTTTCTCTCCTGGCTCCCCTCCTACCTCGTCTCGGTGCAGCATTTCAGCCTGGCGGCGATGAGTCTCGCAAGCTCGGTGCCGTGGATCGGCGGCGCCGCCGGCTATGTGCTCGGCGGCGTGATCTCGGATTGGCTGCTCCGGCGGAGCGGCAACGGGCTCCGGGCACGGAAGCTCGTGGCGATGGGCGGGCTCGGCATCGCCGCTCTGGCGGTGCTGGCGACCGCTTTCGCCACGACACCGGGCATGGCGGTCGCCGTCATCACGCTCGCCATCCTGTTCCTGATGGCAGCCCCCCAGGCGTGCTGGGCGATGACGCAGGAGCTGGTGCCGCAGCAGCGGGTCGGTGCGGTCGGCGGGTTCGTCCATTTCCTGAGCAATATTTCCGGGATGATCGCGCCCGCCATCACCGGCTTCGCGGTGGAATATGCCGGCGGCTATCGCGCCTCGTTCCTGCTCACCGGCGCGGTCGGGCTGGTCGGGGTCGCGGTCATCTTGCTGTTCGTCCCGAGCGGCGAGCGGGTCGCCGGGCGGCTGCGTCCGGCGCCGGGCTGATCGGCGGCCCGGACTAATCAGCCGCCAAGTCTCGCTGCCGGTCGAGCTTATAGGGGAAACCGTCCGGATCCTTGCCGCGCACCCGCCGCCACCAGACCTGAAACGACGGGATGTTCACGGTGACGATGAACAGCTTGCGGTAGATATCCGGGCGCGGCGATCGCAGCGGGCGCACGCCGTGCCAGGAATGCTCGGTGCGCTGGAACAAGAGGCTGCCATTGTTGCGGAGATCGAGCGACGCCGCGACCTCGAGATCATCGAAACCCGGCGCGGAATGGGCCTTGTAGCGCCCGCCATCATCGAGGATCAGAATATCGCCGCCCCAGTCTCGCGGCCAATCGGCGTCATTGGCGAAGAAGAAGATATGGGTCGCGATTTTGCGACGCGCGTCGCAATGCGGCGAGACCGAGCAGCCTTGCCAAGCGTAATACCATTCCATCGTGAGGATGTATTTCCGCCGCGGCCCGAAGCCGAGCATGCGGCGCAGAAACGCATCATAGGCCGGGCCGTGGAGTTCGGCGATGAACTCCCGCCAGGGCGGCGCGACCTCCATCCCCTCGACATAATGCAGGATGCCCCGGTTATGCGGCGCCTGACCGTGGGCGCGCTTGACGCCAACCATGCGCTGGAACTGCGCCATGTCGGGCAAACTCGCGCGGAGCCGCGCCCAGCCGGTATCGGTCAGCGTCACGCGCATATCCGCCCAAGGATAAGGGCGCTGTCGCTGAAAATCCTCGGCCGAGACGGAAGTCAAGGCATCGAGGTTGAGATAAGCCATATCCGATCTCCCGGGCTGCCAGAGAGCAGAGACCCCTCCGCCTCTGACATGGCCGCCGGAAGAAAGCCCGGCATTGATCGAGATCAAAAATCCCGCGGGCGGTCAGGCGGCTTTCGCCTGGCGGGTCAGGCGGACGAGCTGGCGGAGCAAATCGCGCGCAGCAACGGTGCGCGCGCTGACATTCATCTCGCGCACCATGGCGAGCTTGTGATCGGGACGAAGCCGGATAGCGTTCCGCTTGGCACCGAGCCAGGCGATCAGCCCGGCGGGATTGCCGAAGGCATTGCCGCGGAAGCTCAGCACCATGCCTTTCGGCCCCGCTTCCAGCCGCTCGACGCCGGCCTCGCGGCAGGCACGCTTGAGCGCGACCACTTGCAGCAAATTTTCGACCTCGGCGGGCAGCGGGCCGAAGCGATCGACCAACTCGGCGGCCAGAGCCTCGCTCTCGGCATCCGTCATGAGCCCGCCGATGCGCCGGTAAAGCCCGAGCCGCACCGAGAGATCGCTGACATAGGCCTCCGGGATCAGGACCGGGAGGCCGAGATTGATGTTGGGGGTCCAGTCCCGCTCGCGGCCGCTTTGCGCGCGCAACTCCGCCACCGCGTCCTCGAGCATCTGCTGGTAAAGCTCGATCCCGACCTCGCGGATCTGGCCTGATTGCTCCTCGCCGAGCAGATTGCCGGCGCCGCGGATATCGAGATCGTGGCTCGCGAGCGTGAAACCGGCGCCGAGATTGTCGAGCGTCTGCATCACCGCAAGACGCTTCTCGGCGGCTGGCGACAGGGCTTGCGCCGCCGGCCAGGTGAGATAGGCATAGCCGCGCTGCTTGCCGCGTCCGACGCGGCCGCGCAATTGATAGAGCTGACCCAGGCCGAAGAGATCGGCGCGATAGATGATCAGCGTATTGACGGCCGGCATGTCGAGGCCGCTTTCGATGATGTTGGTCGCGAGCAGGATGTCGTGGCGGCCATCGCTGAATTCCGCCATCACCCGCTCGAGCGCGCTTGGCGCGAGCCGGCCATGCGCCTCGGCGAGCCGCGCCTCGGGCACGATTTCGCGCAAACGCTGCGCCATGCGGCTCAATTCCTCGATCCTTGGCACGACGCAGAACACCTGTCCGCCGCGAAACCGCTCGCGCTGGATCGCCTCGCGGACCACCACGCCATCGAACGGCATGATGAAGGTGCGGACGGCGAGACGGTCGACCGGCGGCGTCGCGATCACGCTCATTTCGCGCACCCCGGTCAGCGCGAGTTGCAGCGTGCGCGGAATCGGGGTCGCGGTGAGCGTCAGCACATGCACGCCGGCCTTGAGCTGTTTCAGGCGTTCCTTGTGCGCGACACCGAAATGCTGCTCCTCGTCGATGATCAAAAGGCCGAGTTCGGCGAAGCTCATGCTTTTGGCGAGCAGGGCATGGGTGCCGATGACGATGTTGACGCTGCCATCGGCGACCCCCTGGCGCACCGCTTGCGCTTCTTTCGCCGCGACCATGCGCGAAAGCTGCGCGATGCGCAGCGGCAAACCCTTGAAGCGCTCGGAGAAGGTGCGGAAATGCTGGCGCGCGAGCAGCGTCGTCGGCACCACGACGGCAACCTGCTCGCCGGCCATCGCCGCGACATAGGCGGCGCGCAGCGCGACCTCGGTCTTGCCGAAGCCGACATCGCCGCAGATCAGCCGGTCCATCGGCTGGCCGGAGGCGAGATCCTCCAGCACATCGGCGATGGCGCGCGCCTGGTCCTCGGTCTCGGCATAGGGAAAGCGGGCGCAGAATTCATCGAAGCCGCCTTCTTCGGGCAGCAGCGTCTCGGCCGCGCGGAGCTTGCGCTCGGCGGCGATGCGGATCAGCTCGCCGGCCATGTCGCGGATCCGGCTTTTCGCCCGCGCCTTGCGGTTCTGCCAGCTCGCGCCACCCAGTTTATCGAGCGCGACGCCGGCGGTTTCGGCGCCGAAGCGTGACAAAAGCTCGATGTTCTCGACCGGAAGAAACAGCTTGTCGTCGCCGTCATAAAGGAGACGGAGACAATCATGCGGCGCGCCGTTGACGCTGAGCGTCACCAGCCCGTCATAGCGGCCGATGCCGTGGTCCTGATGGACGACGAGATCGCCCTCGGCGAGTTCGCTGGCCTCAGCGATGAATTGATCGGCGCGCTTGCGCCGTCGCGGCGGCCGGCTGATGCGGGTGCCGAGCAGATCCTGCTCGGAGACCAGCATCAAACCAGGGGCGGTGAAGCCGCGCTCGAGCCCGAGCACGACGAGGCCGACGCGCCCGGGCGGGAGGGTCGCGATCGCAGCCCATGCCTCGACCGGCTCGGCGGCGAGATCATGCTCACGCAGCAAAGCGGCGAGGCGTTCGCGCGAGCCGCGTGACCAGGCGGCGAGGATGACGCGCCGGCGGCCATCGGCGGCGCGGCGAGCGGCGGCGCGGAATTGCGCGAACACATCCCCCTCCGGCCCCGCCCCGTGGGTAAAAACCACCCCCGGCCGGCCACCGCCATCGATCGAGGCGGCGCTGGCGGCCTCCGGCGGGGCGAAGGGGCTGGTCGCGAACAGAGGCCCCCCGCTCAGCATCGCCTGCCATGCCGCGCGGTCGAGATAGAGACGCACCGGCGGCAGCGGGCGATAGGGCGTCTCGCCATCGCGGGGCGGCAATTGGCGGGCCGCGAAATGATCGGTGATGGTCTCGAGCCGCGCCGAAAGCGCTTCATCGACCTGGTGATCGAGGCTGACCGACGCCTCGGGGAGATAGTCGAGCAGGGTTTCGAGGACGGGATAGAAGAGCGGCAGCCAATGCTCGATCCCGGGGTGGCGCCTGCCCTCGGACACCGCCTCATAGAGCGGATCGGCGGCCGCTTGCGGGCCGAAAACCTCCCGCCACTGGCCGCGGAAATGCGAGATCGCGGCGGAATCGAGGGGCACCTCCGAAACCGGGTGCAAAACCACCTGCGCGACTTTGCCGGCGCTCCGCTGGGTCGCGGGGTCGAAGCGGCGGATTTCCTCGATGGTGTCGCCGAAGAGATCGAGGCGCACCGGTTCGGCCTCGCCGGCGGCGAAAATATCGATGATGCCGCCGCGAATGGCGTATTCCCCCGGCTCCATCACGGTGTTGGCGCGACTATAGCCGTGGGCGTCGAGGAACGCCGCGAGCGGGCCGGGGGCGGCGTCGAGACCGGGGGCGAGCTTGCGGGCGGCACCGGCAAAGGTGGCGCGTGGCGGCAGACGCTGGATCAGGGCGTTGACGGTGGTGAGCACGATCCGCGGGCGCGTGGGCGGCTCGCAAAGCCGGCTCAGCGTCGCGACGCGCTCGGCCACCAGCGCCGGATTGGGCGAGACCCGGTCATAGGGCACGCAATCCCAGGCCGGGAGCCGCAAAATCTCGGTCCCCGGCGCGAAAAAAGCGAGCGCCTCGGCCAGCCGCGCCATGCGCGCGTCATCGCGGGCGACGTGCAGAACCGCGCCCGCGTGTTCGGCGCGGCGGCGGGCGAGGAGCAGCGCGTCATAGCCTTCCGGCGCGCCGTATACGGTGATCGCGCCAGTCATATCACCCCAGTCATGAGGAGTTTCGCTCGGTCGGATTGGCGCAGGCCGCCACCATCGCGCGGAGCAGCGGGGTTTCCGCCTCGGGGGGGATGGCTTCGCGGCCGGTGAGCCAGTCGGCGAGCACCGGATCGGGGGTTTCCAGCAAGGTCTCCAGCGCCTCGATCTCGGCGAGGGTCAGACGCGCGAGGCGGGCGCCGACGAACCCCCCGATGAGAAGATCGCTCTCATGGGTGCCGCGATGGGTCGCGCGGAACAGGAGCCGGCGGCGGCGGCGGTCGAGTTCCGCGGCAAGGGGCGTTTCATCGGTCATCGATGGCGTGTCATATAGCTTCCTCCCTGCGACCTGTCAGCCCGTGGCCAACGACCCTCTCGCCCCGCTTCTCGCGCCGCTCACCGACCTCCCCGGCATCGCCGAAAAACTGGCGCGCCTGCTCGCGCGCGCGATCGGCGGGACACGGGTGATCGATCTTCTCCTCCATCTCCCCGAACACCATATCGACCGCCGCGCGCACCCAAGCCTCGCCGATCTCCGCCCCGGCGGCGTCGCCACCGTGATCGCCGAGCTGGTGCGGCTGGAGCGGCCCGAAACCGCGCGCCAGCCCTGGCGGCTGACCCTCGGCGACGGCTCGGGTTTCGCCGATCTGGTGTTTTTTCGCCCCCATGCCCGCATCACCGGCCTCGCCCCCGGCACCCGACTCGCGATCTCCGGCGCGGTAACGCTGTCGGCGGGGCGGCCGGCCTTCGTCCACCCCGAGCATCTGCACCCGGCCGCCCGCGCCGCGCTGATCCCGGCGATCGAGCCGGTCTGGCCGCTGACCACCGGGCTCGCGGCCTGGCAGATCCGCAAAGCGATGACCGCGGCGCTGGCGCGGCTGCCCGCGTTTTCCGAGTGGATCGACCCTGAACTCCGTCGTCGGCGCGGCTGGCCGGAATTTGCCGCCGCCCTTCGCGCCTGGCAGGCGCCGGAGACGCCGCCCGATCCGCTCGCCCGCCAGCGTCTCGCCTATGACGAGTTGTTCGCCGATCAGCTTCGTCTCGCCCTCCTCCGCGCCCGGCGCCGCGCCCGGCCGGGGCGCGCGCTCACCGGCGATGGCCATCTCCGCGCCCGGGCACTCGCCGCTTTCGGCCATGAACTGACCGCCGGGCAGCGCGCGGCGCTGGCCGAGATCGACGCCGATCTCGCGGCGCCGCGGCCGATGCGGCGGCTTTTGCAAGGCGATGTCGGCTCGGGAAAGACCATCCTCGCCCTGCTCGCCATGCTTCGCGCCGTCGAGGCCGGGGCGCAGGCGGCGCTGATGGCGCCGACCGAGATTCTCGCCCGCCAGCATTTTCGCACGCTGGCCGCGCTCGCGCCGGTGCCGGTCGCGATCCTCACCGGCGGCATGAGCGCGAGCGCGCGGCGGGAGACGCTGGCCATGATCGCGGGCGGCGCGGCGCCGCTCGCCGTCGGCACCCATGCGCTGTTTCAGCGCGAGGTCGCGTTCCGCGATCTCGCGCTCGCGGTGATCGACGAACAGCACCGCTTCGGCGTCGGACAGCGGAGTGAGTTCGGCGCCAAGGGAAGGCAACCGGATGTTCTGATGATGACCGCGACGCCGATTCCGCGCACCCTCTTGCTCACCCAATGGGGCGAGATGGAGGTGAGCCGGCTCGCGGGCAAACCGGCCGGGCGCCAGCCGGTCAAAACGACGCTGCACGCCGCGATACAGCTTCCCGCGGTGATCGCGGCGCTGGCGCGGGCGCTGGCCTCGGGCGCGCGGATTTACTGGATTTGCCCGCTGGTTGCGGAGACCGAGGCGAGCGATCTGGCGGCGGCGGAAGAGCGGTTCACGCGGCTCGCCGAGCGGTTTCCCGGCCAGGTCGCGCTTGCCCATGGCCGGCAGAAACCGGCCGAGCGCGAGGCGGCGCTGGCCGCTTTCGCCGGCGGTGAAAAGCCGCTTCTGGTCGCGACCACGGTGGTCGAGGTCGGTGTCGATGTGCCGAGCGCGACGGTGATGGTGGTCGAACACGCCGAGCGGTTCGGCTTGGCGCAGCTCCACCAGTTGCGCGGGCGGATCGGGCGCGGCGCGGCGCCGAGCTTCTGCCTTCTCATGCATGGCGATGGCGGCGAGGCGGCGGAGACGCGCCTTGCGATGTTGCGTGACACCGAGGACGGGTTCGCCATCGCCAATGCCGATTTTCGCCTGCGCGGCGGCGGCGATGCGCTGGGCACGCGGCAATCCGGCGAGCCGGGATTCCGCCTCGCCGCCCTGCCGCGCGACGAGGCGCTGCTCCGCATCGCCAAAAGCGACGCCGCCGTTCTCCTCGCCCGCGATCCCGATCTCGCGGGCGAACGCGGCCGCGCGGCGCGTCTCGCGCTCCGGCTGTTCGGCGCGCGCGGACGGGGAGAATCCGGCTGAACCCTCAGGAAGCCGGCTTGGCCGGCGCCGGCAGGTTGAAGATGATTTCATGCGGCGTCGCGTTCGACGTTTTGGTAACAAAATGAAGAACCATCTGCGCGCCGTCGAGCTTGGTCATATCGACCGATTGCGGCAGGTGGAAGAACAGGAATCCGCTACGGAAGGTGCCCGGCTGGAGGGTGATATTGTTGGTCAGCGCCTTGTAATTGAGATCGCGCCCGAACGGCGTGGTGTCCGGCGCCGGTTGCGAAAACGGTGTCGGCAAAACCCAGATCACCGAGCCGAGGCCGAGCGTCATCACGGTGAAGCCGACCACGGCGGCGTTGAACAGGTCTTCTTTGAGCGGCGCCAGAGGATTGGCGGCCGGCCAGGCGACGTCATAGACCTCTTTGGGAGAGACCGCCGGGTAGTATTTGTGGTTGATCGAAACGTAAGCCGAATCGATCAGCACGTCGGTCGGGTTTTTGTCGTCGGAGGAAATCGTCAACTGCGTCACCACGACGTGGCCGCGCCAGAGCCCGTGCTTGCCGCTGAACTCGTCGTGCAGCGTTTCCCGGTTATCGTAGAATAATGACGACATTTTGATATCGGTGCCGGGAATGGTGGCGAGATCGGGCGCGCTGTCGGGCGGCGACATTTCGATCGGCTTCGGCGCATAGGGGGCGCTGCAGGAATCGAGCGCCAGCATCGTGCTCAGCGAAAACAGAGCCGCCCGCCAGGGGCGTGAAAAACGAGGGGTCAAATTTTCTCTCCTTCGGCTCAGCGTGGGGATCGACGTCTCCCGCGCTCGCGTTCCGCATCGGCGTCGGGATCAGCGCGAGAGACCCATACCGCGCGATGGGCGGCATGGTCCGGGGATTGCGCCGCCAGATACGGCAACCGGATTTTGGTCTAATCGTTAAACAACTATAAATATTTCTCGACAAATTAAAAATAACAAACTCGTGAAAAGATAAAATATTCCCGAATACTGTTGGATATCTTCGCTTTGATTCACGTTACAATATAAATTGTATTTCTATTTGTTCCCGCTTGAAGGCATTTTCTGCTTTCTAATCCTGCGAAAATAATTTTTGATCCTTTTTTTGAAGGAACGGGCTTTCTCGCCCTCACCCGAGCCACGGCGGAAAAATGCCCCTCTTGCGCTCGCCGGGGGATGCGCTATTCCCACGGGCCGGCTCGGCATCGCCGTGGGGGAAACATAGTGTGAACGCCTTGATCGAGATCATCGGGCTGACCAAGCGCTTCGGCGCCTTCACCGCCGTGGACGACGTCTCCTTCACCGTGGCCCGTGGCGAGGTGCTGGGGTTTCTCGGCCCCAACGGCGCCGGCAAATCGACGACGATGAAAATGCTCGCGGGCTTCGTGACGCCGACCAGCGGCACCGCCCGCATCAACGGCCATGACGTGCAAAGCGACGCTGTCGCGGCGCGGCGCGAACTCGGCTTCCTGCCCGAGGGCGCCCCCGTCTATCCCGAGATGACGGTGATCGGGTTTCTCCGTTTCGCCGCCCGTATCCGCGGTTTTTCCGGCGGCGAGGCGCGCGATCAGGTCGATCAGGCGCTCTCGCTCGCAACCCTCGAAGGGGTGCGGCATCTGCCGGTGGAAACCCTCTCCAAGGGCTTCAAGCGCCGGGTCGGTCTCGCCCAGGCGCTGCTCCACGACCCGCCAGTCCTGGTCCTCGACGAGCCGACCGACGGGCTCGATCCCAACCAGAAACACGAAGTGCGCACCCTGATCGCGCGCATGGCGCCGGACAAGGCGATCATCATCAGCACCCATATCCTGGAAGAGGTCGAAGCCGTGTGCTCGCGCGCCATCATCATCGCCGCCGGCCGCGTGGTGGCGGACGGGCCGCCGGGTGAACTCGCCCGCCGCCATCCCTCGGGCAAGCTCGAAGAAATGTTCCGCGCCATCACCCAGCCGCAAGCCGAGGCCGCCTGATCATGCGCGCCATCCTCGGCATCGCCGCCCGCGAATTCGCGGGCTATTTCTCGACCCCGGTCGCCTGGGTGTTCATCGTCATCTTTCTCGTCCTGCAAGGCACGCTGACCTTCAGCATGGGCGGCTTCTTCGAGCGCGACCAGGCCGATCTGCTGCCGTTCTTTCAGTTCCTGCCCTGGGTGTTCGTGTTGCTGGTGCCGGCGATCACGATGCGGCTCTGGGCCGAGGAGCGCCGCCTCGGCACCATCGAATTGCTGCTCACCTTGCCTGTCACGCAAGGCCAGGCGGTGGTCGGCAAGTTTCTTGCCGCCTGGGGGTTCACGGTGATCGCGCTCGCCCTCACCTTCCCCTTCGTCATCACCGTGAACGTGCTCGGCCATCCCGATAACGGCATGATCGCCGCCGGCTATCTCGGCGCGGCGATGGTCGCCGGCGCGTTTCTCGCGGTCGGCGCCGCGGTCTCGGCGCTGACCAAAAGCCAGGTCGTCGCCTTCGTGCTCGGCGTTGCGCTCTGTTTCGTTTTCGCCGCCAGCGCCTTTCCGGTGGTGACCGATTTTTTGAGCCATAATCTCCCGGTGCTCGCGACGATCGCCCGCAAAATCTCGATCGTCGATCGCTTTCAATCCTTCGTGCGCGGCCTGATCACCGCCCGCGACGCGATCTATTTCGCGTCATTCATCCTGTTCTGGCTAGTTGCCAACACGGTTATTCTCGAACACCGGAAGGCGGATTGAGCATGCGCCGCGCTGTCGCCTCACTTCTCGGTCTGATCGGCCTTGCCGCATTCCTCGCCGGGATCAACATGGTGGCCGAAACCCGCCTCGCCGACGTCCAGCTCGACCTCACCGCCGGGCACATCTATACGCTGTCGCCGGGCACGCGGCGGATTCTCGCCGGGCTGCACCAGCCGATCACCCTCCGCCTGTTCTATTCCCGCGATCTCGGCACCCGCGCCCCCTCCTATGACGGCTATCACCAGCGCGTCAGCGAAATGCTCGATCAATATGCCCGCCTCGCGCATGGCATGGTGAAGGTCGAACGCTACGATCCCGAACCCTTCAGCGACGCCGAGGACAAGGCGTTGAGTTTCGGCCTGCAAGCGGTGCCGATCGACCAGAGCGGCGCGCAGGTGTTCTTCGGCCTGGTCGGCACCAATCTGCTCGATGACGAGCGCGCCATTCCGTTTTTCCAGGAGCAGCGCGAGCGTTTCCTGGAATATGATCTGACGCGGCTGGTCTATGAACTCTCCAATCCGACGCGCCCGGTGGTCGGCGTGATGTCGTCGCTGCCGATCGATGGCGATCCGCGCCTGATGATGATGGCGCAAGGGCGCGGCCGCGCCGGCCAGCCCTGGATCGCGATGTCGCTGCTCCGCCAGAGCTATGCCATCCGCACCGTCCCGCTCACTGTCTGGAAGATCGACCCCGAGATCCAGGTGCTGCTGGTGGCGCAAGCGCAGCATCTCCCAGAGTCGACGCAATACGCCATCGACCAGTTCGTCATGCGCGGCGGGCGGCTGATGCTGATGGTCGATCCGCAAAGCGCCGCCCAAGCCGATCTCCCCGGCCCCGGCGGCATGCCGCAGACCGATACCGCCTCCGATCTCCATCGCCTGCTCGAGGCCTGGGGCATCGCCTATGATCCGAACCAGGTGGTCGGCGATCTCACCGGCGCCTGGCGGGTGCGCGCCAGCCCCGGCGACCGCATGACGGTGACCGACTATGTCCCCTGGTTCAATATCCGCGACGGCATCAACCACGACGATCCGGCGACCGCCGATCTCACGCAAATCACCGTCGCCGATCCCGGGTTTCTTGCCAAAAAACCCGGCGCCGACATCACGCTCACGCCGCTTTTGAGTTCGAGCCCGCGCTCCGGCCTGATCGCCGCCGAGAAGCTGAGGATGGACCCCGATCCGGCGGCGATCCTCGCCGGATTCAAACCCGAGGGTGGCGCGCGGGTAATCGTCGCGCGGCTGCACGGGGCGCTCAAATCGGCCTTCTCCGGGCCACCCGCGCCGCCCGCCGGTGAACAGCGCCCGGGCGATCTGCCACCGTTCAAGGACCATACCGAGGGCGCCGCCAATCTCGTCATCGCCGCCGATGTCGATATCCTGGCCGACCGCTTCTGGGTCCGCGGCCAGGATTTCTTCGGCCAGCAGGATGCCGAGCCGTTCAGCGATAATGGCCCGTTCGTCGCCAATGTCATCGGCACGCTGGCCGGCGGCGATGCGCTGATCGGGCTCCGCGCCCGTGGCGCCGGCGATCATCCGTTCACCCTCGTCGATGACATGCAGCGCCGCGCCGAGGCGCAATTCCGCCGCACCCAGCAGGATTTGCAGAAACATCTCGACGAGACCGAAAAGAAGCTCGCCAATCTGCGCGAGGGCTCCGGCCAGCAGGGGGCGGCGCAGGCGGTGCTGACCCCGGAGCAACACGCCGCGATCGACGCCGCCAACCAGGAAATCGTGCAAACCCGCCAGAAGCTGCGCGGCGTCGAGCGGGCGCTCAGGGAGGATATCGACGCGCTCGCCGAAACCCTGCGCTTTTTCGATATCGTGCTCGTCCCCGCCATCCTGACGCTGATCGCGATCGGGCTTGGCCTCATGCGCCACCGCCGCCGCGGCCGGGCGCGGAGCTGAGGAATTCCGCGCCATGAAACCCCGCAATACCCTGATCCTGCTGTTCCTCGGCGCGCTCGCGCTCGCCGCCGGTTTTTATGTCCAGAACGCGCGCGAGGGCAGCGAGATCGCCAATGCCCCTGCCGCCCGGCTCGCCTTCCCCGACCTCGGCAACCGCATCGCGACCGCAGCACGGATCGAGATCGCCGATCACGCGAAGACATTGGCGTTGACGCGCGCCGGCGATCGCTGGCTGCTCGCCGAGCACGGCGATTTTCCCGCCCTCCCCGCCCGCGTGCATGCGCTGCTCGCGGCGCTCACCGAGTTGCGGCTGGTGGAAGCGCGGACCAGCAACCCGGCGGATTTCGCCCGCCTCGGCCTCGATGCGCCGAATGACCCGAAATCCGAGGCGAAGCTGGTTCGCTTGCTCGACGACAAGGGTCAGGTGCTCGCCGCCCTGATCATCGGCCATACCCGCCCGAGCCCCGAGCCCGGCGGCGCCGATCAGATGTTTGTGCGCCTCCTCGGGCAAAACCAGACCTGGCTCGCCGCCGGCACGCTCGACGCCGATCCCGATTTCGTCGGCTGGATGGCGCGCGACATCGTCAATATCGGTCATGACCAGGTGACCGGCATCACCATCGATCGCCTCCCCAACGGCCATCTCGTGCTCGCGCGGCAAGGCGACAAGCTGGTGGTGACGGTGCCGGAACAGCATCCGGTGCTCGATCAGTTCAAAATCGACGGCATGGCGCGCGGGCTGGAGTTCCTGAGCTTCACCGATGTCCGCAAGGCTGACGCCGCGCCGGGCCAGAAACTCGGCCATGTCGGCTTCACCACCAGCGACGGGCTGACCCTCGCCGCCGATATCAGCGAGGATGGCACCACCACCTGGGCGGTATTCACCGCCGCCGGCAAGGACAAAGCCACCGCCCTGGCCGCCGAATTGAACCAGAAATTCGGCCGCTTCGCGCTCGCGATCCCGAGCTGGCAGGGAAAAACCCTGCTGCCGACACTCGATGATTTGAAGCCGCCGGAAAAACCGGCAACGCCGCCGGTTTCCGTCGCGCCCTCCCCGCCCGCGACCGCGCCTCGCTGACCCCGGGCCGCAGCCCCGATGAGCGATGCCCGCACCTACCCCGATCGGCCGCTGGTCGGGATCGGGGTCGCGGTGTTGCGGCCCGGCGCGGTGCTCCTGGTTCGCCGGGGAACGCCGCCGGCGCTCGGCCAATGGAGCCTCCCTGGCGGGGCGCAGCATCTCGGTGAGACCGCCGAGGACGCGGCGCGGCGTGAATTACGCGAGGAAACCGGGCTTACGGTCGGCGATCTCGTGCTCGCCGGCCACGTCGACAGTATCCACCGCGATGACGATGGCCGCATCCGCTATCACTACACCATCCTCGATTTCGCCACCCTCTGGCAAGGCGATACGCCGCGCGCCGGCTCCGATGTCACCGACGTGGCGTGGGCCGGGTTCGAGGAATTCGACCGCTATGCGCTGTGGGCGGAGGCGCGGCGGATCGTCGCCGCGGCGCGCGAGCGGCTGGCGCTCGCGGGTGGCGGCGGGGCGATGAGATAGGTGAGGCCAGCGGTCGCGGTGGTGCATTCCACGACGCCCGCGCCGAGACGCGGGAGATGCCCGGCGCCGTCGCTCCAGCGCCAGCACGCCCCTTTGGCGCTTTTTTCGGCATCGTACCAGCCGCTTCCGAGATCGCGGAGCGGGATGTCCACCGCCCGCTCGCGCCCGCGAAAAACGAGGCGATG
>JAJZBV010000063.1 GCA_021851785.1 Pseudomonadota bacterium | reverse complement strand
TCACGCCGCCGGTGGCACCAGGGTCAGGGCGGGCGGCGGTTTGCGGATCGCGGCGATCAGGTTGCGCACCTCGGCCCGTGCCGTCACATGGCTCATGCCGAAGGAAATGCCGAGCCCGGCCTCGCGCACGTCCATCAATGTCAGCCCCTGGAGATAGAGTTCACGAAAAATCACCCGCTCGCCGAAACCCTTGACGGTGCGAAAGCCGATCCGCTTGGCGAGCGCCTCCAACGTCGCGCCGACATCGCGCTTGTTGCGCGCCTCGCCGGCGCCGAGGCGGTTTCGCATCACCAGCCAGTCGATCCGGCCGCGATCGCGGGCGAGCCGGCGTTTCCGCGCCTCCCACACCATCTCGCTGTAGATGCTGGGATGGACGACCTCGTGCTGCTCGGGATCGACCTTGGCGAGCATGGCGAAATCGACGAAACTGTCATTGATCGGGGTGATCAGGGTGTCGGCATGGGCGTGGCCGAGGCGGCTCAGATGGGTGTCGGCGCCGGGGCAGTCGATGACGACGATATCCGCGTCATGCCCGATTTCGGCGAGCGTCGCGGTGAATCGGGCCTGTTCTTCGGCGTCGGCCGCCGCCCGGCTATCGGCCTCGCTGCGCATGACCGGGGCGAAACGCGGCATCGGCAGCGCGAGGCCGCGCCGCGCCGCGAACTCGGCCCGCGCCTCAAGATAATGGGTCAGCGTCGCCTGGCGGGCGTCGAGATCGAGCGCGCCGACGCGATAGCCGTCGCGCAGCAGGCCGATGATGAGATGCATCGCGGCGGTGGATTTGCCCGACCCGCCCTTCTCGTTGCCGAGCACGATGATCTGCGCCCGTTTTTCGATCGCAACACTCGCCACCGTCTTTCCTCATGCCATCCGCCTGCCGCCCGCCACCCGTCCCGAATCGCCATGCCGGGGCGAATCGGTCTAGGATGACGAAGTTTATGCCCATCACCGCTCCCGGCGTCCATGCGCCGCGGGCCCGCCAGAGCGGGATGACATCGCCTTCGCTCAGCCATCCCCCTCTCAATCTTTGTTTGATCGCGTGATTCAGACCTACGGCGATTTCACCTTCGGTCATCACGCTCTAGTTCAGGTTCGCAGCGTCCAGTATGACCCGGCTTTTGGCGATCGATCACAGCCCGATTTCGTTCGCAGCCCCCCCGCCGCCGGCGAGGGCGGTCCCAAACCAGATCGAATGCCCCGATTGCGGGCTGATCTTGCGTGCCCTGTCGCCGCCTCCCGGTCGCCGTCTGCGCTGCCCGCGCTGCCGCGCGGTGTTGCGGCGCG
Organism: Pseudomonadota bacterium; assembly: GCA_021851785.1. GTDB lineage: Bacteria > Pseudomonadota > Alphaproteobacteria > Acetobacterales > Acetobacteraceae > Acidibrevibacterium. The sequence continues at coordinate 3,918 of JAJZBV010000063.1, read as the reverse complement.
GGTGCCCGCGCGGGGCGGCACTCGCCCTGCCGCTCGCGCTCGCCGCCTGGCCGCTGCTGCCGCTCGCCTTTCTCACCCCGCTCATCCATCTCTCGCTGCTCGGCCGCGGGATCAGCGCCGCCCTCACCACCGGCCCCGCGCTGCTCGACGCGGAGGGCTGGCTGCCGCTCGCCGCGGTGGTTCTGCTCACCGCCTGCCTGCTCCCCGGGTTCCGTCTCCTCGGCCTCACCCTGGTGCTGCTCGGGCTGCGCCTTGCGCGCCCGCCGCGCCGCCTGCTCCGCCCGCTCTTGCGCGTGAGCGAGTATCTCCGGCCGTGGGCGATGGTCGAGGTCTATCTGCTCGGCTTCTTCGTCGCCTATAGCAAGCTGATCGATCTCGCCCGCGTGCGCGTCGAACTCGCGGGCTACGCGCTCGCCGCGCTGATGCTGGTGATGGCGCTGATCGACGAGGTGCTCGACCCGACCCGGCTCTGGGAAGAGATGGCGCCGCCGGCGCGCGGTGCCGCGACCTCACCCGCCACCGCCCTCCCCTCCCCCGCGTCGAGCCGGAGATTGATCGGCTGCCTCTGCTGCGGCCTCCTCTGCGAGGGCGCGCCCGGTGCCCGCTGCCCGCGCTGCGAAAGCCGGCTCCATGCCCGCAAACCGCAGAGTTTCGGGCGCAGCCTCGCCCTCGTCCTGGCCGCCGGCCTGCTTTACATCCCGGCCAACCTGCTGCCGATCATGACCGTCGATTATCACGGCCAGGGCGTCCCCAACACGATCCTCTCCGGCGTCGAGGAACTGGCGACGAGCGGCATGTGGCCGCTCGCGATCCTGGTGTTTTTCGCCAGCATCACCGTCCCCGTGCTCAAACTGCTCGGGCTCGGCGTGCTGCTCGCGAGCGCGCGGCGCGGCATGACCGGGCGGCTCGTCGATCGCGCGCGGCTCTATCGCCTGATCGATGCCATCGGGCGGTGGTCGATGATCGATGTGTTCATGCTCTCGATCCTGGTCGGCGTGGTGCAACTCGGCCTGCTCGTCAGCGTCACCCCCGGGGCCGGCGCGGTGGCTTTCGCCGGTGTCGTGATCCTGACCATGCTCGCCTCGCAAAGCTTCGACCCGCGCCTGATGTGGGACGCCGCCGGGCGCCAGCGACGCCGCCGAGGGCGGCCATGAACGAGCCTCCGGCGCCGGACCTGGAACCGAGCATCGAGCGTGAACCGCGGCTCTCCCTGATCTGGATCATCCCGCTCGTCGCCGTCGTGGTCGCGGCCTGGCTCGGCTGGCGGACCCTGTCGCAGGAAGGCCCGCTCATCACCCTCACCTTCACCACCGCCGACGGCCTCACCGCCGGGCAGACCCATGTCAAGCACAAGGCCGTCGATCTCGGCACGGTGCGCGCGATCCGGCTCAGCGAGGACATGTCGCACGTCATCGTCGAGGTGCGGATGCGCCGCGAGGCGACCGCGGTTCTGACCGATCACGCGCGGTTCTGGGTGGTCCGCCCGCGCCTCACGCCCAGCAGCGTCTCCGGCCTCGAAACCCTGGTCTCGGGCAGCTATATCGAGATCGACCCCGGCGCGCCGGGCGGCGCCGAGCAGCGGGCGTTCGAGGGCCTCGAACAGCCGCCGGCGGTGCGGTCGGGCGAGCCTGGCCATACCTATGTCCTGCACACGAGCAGCCTCGGCTCGCTCGGCATCGGCTCGCCGGTGCTGTTTCGCGATGCCGGCGTCGGCGAGGTGCTGAGCTATGATCTCGGCGCGCCGGGCGGCGAAGCGGTGGTGCGGGTGTTCGTGCGCGCGCCCTTCGACGCCTATATCCACCAGGGGAGCTATTTCTGGAACGAATCCGGCCTCTCGGTGAATGCCGGTTCCGGCGGGCTGCATCTCGAAGTGCAGTCGATCCAGGCGCTGCTCACCGGCGCCGTCGCCTTCGACACCCCGCCCGAGGCGCGCTCGGCCCCGATCGCCGCCGATGGCAGCGATTTCACCCTCTATGCCGACCGCACCGCCGCCGCCGCCTCGCGCTATACCAATTCCGTCGCCATCGTGGTGCATTTCCACGGCTCGGTGCGCGGGCTCGCCGCCGGCGCGCCGGTCGAGATCTATGGCATCCAGATCGGCGAGGTGACCGACGTGAAGCTGCACTATGATTTCGCGACCAAGACGCTCGACGTGCCGGTCAGACTGACCATCCAGCCCGACCGCATCTCCGCCCCCGGGGCACCGCCGCCGACCCAGGAGCGGGCGATGGAATCGCTCACGACGCTGACGCGGAACGGACTGCGCGCCCAGTTGCGGACCGCGAATTACCTCACCGGGCAGCTCTACGTCGCCTTCGATTTCTTCCCCGAAGCCAAACCGGCGACGGTCCGCGAGGAAGACGGCGCCATCGTGGTGCCGAGCCAGCCGAGCGATTTCGAAACCCTCGCCCGCATGGTCGATGTCATCGGGCGCAAGCTGGAGGCGGTGCCGATCGAGCGCATCGCCAGCAATCTCGATTCCAGCCTCGCCGCGCTGAACGGCTTGGCTACCGGGAAAGAGCTGAAAACGACGCTGCAATCGGTCGCCGCCACGATGGCGAGCGCGGAGATCCTGCTCCGCCAGATCAATACCCATGCCGGCCCGGCGCTGGCGCGGCTGCCGCAAATCAGCGCCGATCTGGAGGTGTCCCTCGATCGCGCCAACCACCTGATGGCGGCGCTGGAGACCGGCTACGGCGCCAATTCGCCGCTGCCGCGCGACCTCGAGCGCCTGGTCGGGGAAATGAACGACGCCGCGCGCGCGATCCGCAGCCTCGCCGACCTGCTCGACCAGCATCCCGAGGCGCTGGTGCGCGGCCGCGGCGGCCCGGTGGAAGAGCGCTGACCATGCGGTTTTTTCTTGCCCTGCCCACGTTGCTCCTGCTGCTCGCCGGCTGCGCCTCGCCGAACCCGAAGCTCTACACGCTGGCGCGCGTCCCCGGCCCGCCGGTTGCCGCGCCGGCGCGCGTCATCGAGATCCGCCATGTCGGCCTCGCCCGCTATCTCGACCGCCCCGGCATCGTTGCGCGCGTCGACGCCTATCGGGTGACACTCGCCGACAATGCGCGCTGGGCGGAGCCGCTCCCGGACATGCTCGCCCGCGTGGTCGCCGCCGATCTCGGCGCGCGCCTGCCGGGAAGCACGGTCTTCACCGCCGCCAGCGCCATTTCCGCCGCCGCCGATGTCACCGTCGAGATCGACATCCAGCGCTTCGATGCGGGCCCGCGCTTCGCTCTCGTCGCCGCCCTCGCCCTCCAGCGTTCGGGCCGCACGCCGAAGCTCACGACGGTCAGCCTCTCCGCCCCGCCGCCCGGCGGGGAGGAGAGCCAGATCGCGACCATGAGCCGGCTTCTCGGCGAACTCGCCGACCGCATCGCCGCGATCGTCGCGGACGAGAAAAATTAGCGTCAAGAACCCAATGCCGCCCTGGCCCACGCCATCGGCTGGCTTCACGTCGTGATGGTGGTCTGGGGGATGGTCTGGCCGGGTGTCGCCGGTGGTGGTGGCGGCGGCGGGGTGACGCCGGGCGCCGGCAGCGGCTGGATCGTCACCGGCGGCTTTGGCGCCGTCTTGAGGATCAGGTTTCCGGGGGAAATCGGAGCCACGCGCTGGAATGGCATATTGGCCGGCAGCGCCGGCGCGGCGATCTTGGCGCCAGTGGGGGCGCCAGTGGGAGCGCCAGTGGGGGGGGCGCCAGGCGTGGTCGCGGCCGGCGGCACCGGCGGCAGCGGCAGCGCGTTCGTGCCGGCCTGATCGGGTGCCGACGCCCCGGGCGGCCCCTCGGGCAACACTGGCGGGGCGATGCCGGACGCGGCGTCCGGCGGCGATGGCGGCGGCGCAATCCCAGGTGGCGCCGTCGCCTGCAGGCCGGGCGGCAGAACCGGCATGACGCCAAGCGGCGGGTGATAGGGTGCCGTG
>JAJZBV010000062.1 GCA_021851785.1 Pseudomonadota bacterium | reverse complement strand
CCGCACACGTTCGTCCATGACAGAACACGCTTTCCACGGCATCGACGCCTCCTTGGCTGGCTAGCCAGCCAAGGAGGCGTCACCTATGTGTCCGGAACAAACTGTCACCTATGTGTCGGAACGCTCACATTGCCAACCCATATTTAGCACCCGCTAAAATAAGTCTTATATTATCATAGCATTACGCCCATTCAAAAGGCGGAGTGGCACTGATCTGCCCCTGGATTTTCGGACCGCTGCAAAGTTGAGAGACTGGCTCCCTGGAGAGAGGGAGCGATGCGGAAATCGAGGTTCACGGATGAGCAGGTGGTGGGGATCATCCCGGCGGCGTTCGCGGGCCAGATAGCGAGGACAGCGCCCCGTGATGCAACAGGCCGCCTGGGGCAGCAGCAAGGAGCCGGCCTCTCAAGTTAACCGTGGTCCGAAGAAACAGGGCAGGTCAGTGTCCGATGTCTTCCGCGGCATGCGCCCGATTGAACGGCGTCGGTATATGTGAATGATAACCATCACACGGCGCCGCGGGGTATCGCCGGGGGAGAGAAAAATCAAAAAAGCCCATAGCGACCGCAGCCAGTCTCACCCGCGCCGCGTTTTCGGCATGACGGCGGTGGAGGTGGTGGAGCCAAGGGGAGTCGAACCCCTGACCTCCTGAATGCCATTCAGGCGCTCTCCCAACTGAGCTATGGCCCCTGTGGCGCGGCTTATAGAGGGCGGCGGGCGGGGGATCAAGCGGGGGGGCGCGCTGTTTCGGCCGGTGTCTCCTCGCCGGGGAGCGCGATCCCGGTCAGGGCTTGCCAGACGCGGATCACGAACGCGTCGTCCTTCGCCCCCTGGCCGTTGGCCGCCGCGGCGAGGAAGAGCTGATGCGCCGAAGCGGCGAGCGGCAGCGGGAAGGTGAGGGCGCGCGCCTCGTCAAGCACGATGCCGAGATCCTTGACGAAAATATTCACCGCCGAGAGCGGCTGATCGTCGCCCGCGAGGATATGCGGCACGCGATTCTGCCACATCCAGGAACTGCCGGCGGAGCTGGAGATGACGTCGAACAGCGTTTGCGGGTCGGCGCCGGCGCGAATGCCGAGCGCCAGCGCCTCGGCGGCGACGGCGATATGGACGCCGGCGAGGAGCTGGTTCACCATCTTGACCGTGCTGCCGGCGCCATGCGCCGCCCCCAGCCGCCAGACTTTCCCGGCGATCGCCGAGAGCGCCGGCTCGGCCTTGGCGAAGGCCGCCTCGGGGCCCGAGGCCATCACCGTCATCGTGCCGGCGCGGGCGCCGACCGCGCCGCCCGACACCGGCGCGTCCAGCATCAGAAGACCGCGTTCGGCGAGCCGCGCGCCGAGCGACTTCGCCGCTTGCGGCGCGAGCGTCGTCGCGCAGATGACGACCGCGCCGGGCGCGAGGCGGGCGATGCACCCCTCGGCGCCGAACAGCACCGCCTCCGCTTGCGCGGCGTTGACCACGAACACCAGAACGCCATCGAGATCGGCGGGGAGATCGGCGGCGCTGGCGACGGTTTTCCCGCCGCCGGCGGCGAGTTCGGCGAGTGCCGCCGGACGCAGATCGCAGCCGGTGACGTCATGGCCCTTCTGCGCCAGGTTGAGCGCCGCCCCCATCCCCATCGAGCCGAGCCCGATCACACCGCATCGCATGAGGCATTCTCCTTCTGATCGTCAGGCAAAACCGGGGTCACGCGAAGCCGGGCCGGCGCAGCCGCTCCACGGCGGCGACCAGGGCGCGGCGAATGCCGGGCTCCAAGGCCGAATGCCCGGCGTCGGAGACCACCGTCAGCCGTGCTCCGCGCCAGGCATTGGCCAAGGTATAGGCGGTTTCGGGCGGGCAGATCATGTCATAGCGGCCCTGCACGATCTCGGCCGGGATATGGCTGATGCGGCCGATGCCGGCGAGCAGCCCCCCCGGCGGCAGAAACAGATCGTGGGCGAAGTAATGCGCCTCGATCCGCGCGAGGCTCAGCGCGGTGCGGTCCTGGGCGAAGGCGCTGACGGTGTCGGGGCTCGGCAGCAGGGTGCTGCACGAGCCTTCATAGAGCGACCAGGCGCGCGCCGCCGGCATATGCACCGCGGGATCGGGGTCGGTCAGGCGGCGGAGATAGGCGCCGAGCAGGTCGCCGCGCTCGGCCTCGGGCAGGTAGCCGACGAAGGCGGCATGGGCATCGGGGAAAAAATGCGCGAGGCCGTGGAGGAACCACGCCACCTCGTGTTTCCGGCCGAGAAACACGCCGCGCAGCACGCAGCCGGCGACATGGGCGGGATGCGCCTCGGCATAGGCCAAAGCCAGCGTCGAGCCCCAGGAGCCGCCGAACAGCAGCCAGCGCTCGATGCCGAGATGGCGGCGCAGCGTCTCGATATCGGCGACGAGATGGGCGGTGGTGTTCTCGCCGAGGCCGCCATTCGGGCGCGAGCGGCCGGCGCCGCGCTGGTCGAAAATCACCACCCGCCACTGGGTCGGGTCGAAAAACCGCCGATGCACCGCCCCCGCGCCCGCGCCCGGCCCGCCATGCAGGAACAGCGCCGGCAGGCCGGACGGGTTGCCGACCTGTTCCCAGTACATGACATGCCCGCCGGCAAGCGGCAGGAAGCCGGTTTCGTACGGCCCGATTTCGGGAAACAGATCACCCCGTGGCATGGCCCGGCATCATAGAGCGCTTCGCTGGCCGCGGTAAGACTACCCCTTCTTCTCCGGAACCTTCGCCTCGGCGATGGGGCCATGCAGATCGCCGGCGCGGACGCTGGCGATGGCGTTGGTGAGGATTTTCTCGATGGCGTCGTTATCGAGCACGTTCGAGAGCACCCTGAGCCCGCCGCCGAGCAGGGCGGAGGCGATCGACAATTCGTCGATATTCTTCTCCATCAGATAGGTGATGGCATGCTGGATGACCGAGCCGGCCTGGCCGAGATCGTGCAGGGTTTTCTCGTCGTCACGCGCGTCGTCATGCGCGTCGGTGGGGGGGTGTTCGCGGCCCATGGTCATGTCCTTTCCATGCGGGGGAACTCAGTCGGCGCCGAGGGTTTCGGGGTGACGCTGATCGGCTTGAACTGCCCAGAGTCGGGCGTAAAGGCCGGATTTTGCCAAGAGGGAGGCATGCGTTCCACGCTCGGCGATGGCGCCGGCGGCGAGGACGATGATCTCGTCGGCCTCGACCACGGTCGAAAGCCGGTGCGCGATGACCAGGGTGGTGCGGGTTTCCACCAATTGGCGGAGAGCGGCGTTGATGTCGCGCTCGGTCGCGGTATCGAGGGCGCTGGTCGCCTCGTCGAGGACGAGCAGGCGCGGGTTCTTGAGAATGGTGCGGGCGATGGCGATGCGCTGGCGCTCGCCACCCGAGAGTTTCAGGCCGCGCTCGCCGACCCTGGTCGCGTAGCCTTGCGGCAGGCTGGCGATGAACTCATGGATCTGCGCGAGCTGCGCCGCGCGCTCGATCTCCGCCTCACTCGCGCCGGGGCGGCCATAGGCGATGTTGTAGGCGATGGTGTCGTTGAACAGCACGGTGTCCTGGGGCACGACGCCGATGGCGGCGCGGAGGCTCTCTTGCGTGAGATCGCGGATATCCTCGCCGTCGATCGAGACGCGCCCGGCGCTCGCCTCGTAGAAGCGGAAAATCAACCGGGTGATGGTCGATTTCCCCGACCCGGTCGGCCCGACGATGGCAAGCGTCGCCCCCGGTTTCAGGCTGAAGCTGATATCGTCGAGGATCGTCCGGTCGGGACCGTAGCCGAAACGAACCGCCTCGAAGGCCAGCGCCGCCGGCGTCGGGCTCGGCGCGAGCGGCCGGGCCTCGGCGCGGTCGGTGATGGTCTCGTGCTCGGCGAGCAGGCGGAACATCTGCTCCATGTCGACCAGGCCCTGCTTGATCTCGCGATAGACGAAGCCGAGGAAATTGAGCGGCTGATAGAGCTGGATGAGATAGGTGTTGACCAGCACGAAACGCCCGACGCTCATGCCGGCATGGGCGACGTCGCCGGCGGCCATCAGCATCACCGCGACGAGGCCGAGCGCGATGATCACCCCCTGGCCGAAATTGAGCGCGCTCAGCGTCACCTGTGATTTGACCGCGGCGCGCTCATAGGCGGCGAGGGAGGCATCATAGCGCGCCGCCTCCAGCGCCTCGTTGCCGAAATACTTGACGGTTTCGTAATTGAGCAGGCTGTCGAGCGCCTTGGTCTGGGCGTCGCTGTCCATGGCGTTCATGGCGCGGCGAAAGCGCACCCGCCAATTGGTGAACAAAAGGGTGAAGCCGATATAGAGGAGAACCGCGAGAAAGGTGACGGCGGCGAAGCGCCAGTTGAACATCCGCCACAGGATGACGGTCACCATCACCACTTCGAGGAGGGTCGGCAGGATGTTGAACACCGCGAAGCGCAGCACCTGCTCGATGCCGCGGGTGCCGCGGTCGATCGCGCGCGCGAGGCCGCCGGTCTGGCGTTCGAGGTGGAAGGCGAGCGACAGGCGGTGGAGATGGACGAAGGTTTCGCGCGCGATGCGGCGCACGGTGCGCTGCTGCACGCGCGCGAACAGCGCGTCGCGCCATTCGCCGAAGCCGGAGGCGGCGATGCGGGCGAGGCCATAGGCGCCGATCAGCGCCACCGGCACCACCATCACCCCGCCATGCTTCGGCGCCAGCAGATCGACGGCACGGCTGTAATACACCGGCACCAGGACGGTCGCGATCTTGGCGGCGATCAGGCTCGCGAGGGCGAGGAGCATGCGCGCCTGCCCGCGCCGATCGCCGCGCGGCCAGAGCCAGGCGAGGAGAGAGCCGATGGTCGCGAGCGAGGAGCGGGAGGGGGCGGGTCTGTCCATGGGAGATGTCGCGCTGCATGTGGCATGGCGGACCTCGCTTGCAAACCCCGATTCTGGCTCTTCCGGGCGGAAACCTCAGAGTCCATACCCGAATGGGTTGATCATCGAGCGAGCCGTCGTATCATCGGCACCTCGCATCCGCCAAAGGCATCAGCGCGCTTACGCGCCAGGATAGAGCGTTTTCACGTTGACTGGAAATAGCCATCGTGGCGGAAGTAGTTGGCGCATCTATGGGATTCACGCTGTTGATTTCCGGTGAGATCTGACCCGGGGTTTTCACCGAGGGCTGACCCGCTTTGCGAGTGTGTTTCTTGGCTTGAACCGGAAGCTGTCGTTTCCGGTTTCGAGGATATGGCAGTGATGGGTGAGGTGGTCGAGCAAGGCGGTCGTCATGCCTGTGTCCGCTCATCAGTCGCTCCCCGCGCCCGCGCCC
>JAJZBV010000007.1 GCA_021851785.1 Pseudomonadota bacterium | reverse complement strand
GACGGTTGGCAGAGCTTCGGATCCCCTTTTTCCTCAATGCCCCTTGATCTCGCCGCCTGACGCCGTCATGTCCCCCAAACCGGAGGCGCCGCCAAAAGCAATTTCTACATCTTCCGCGACACCTCCCCAGCGCTGTGGTGTTGAGGCTGCCTTGCGTGACGATCGGCATCGCCTCAGCCTCCGCTCAACGGCGTGGTCGCGTTGACGCGAACCACCGCGTTCGCGTTTTCGCTGGCGAGAATGCTTGCGATGGTTGTGGCGTCGGTAATCAGCGCGCCTTTGGCATACGACCCGAACGGCCGCACGACCACCAGGTTGGTTATCATGATCCACTCTCCAGGACAGGGGGATGTCTCGTCAGTCAGTCAGGGAAACCGAGGCGTTGCCGGCGGTGCCTAGGGTTGTCGTTCCGAACAGCATCGCCGCCAATGTCGCGGTTTGCAGCGTCGGGTATTCGACCGAATAGAGCAGGTCGCGGCGATAGAGGGACGCGTTTTCCTGGCGGTCGAGGGTGATGCTCTGGCGAAACCGGAGCCGCCCGACGCTGCCATCGGAAAACGGCAGGAAATACGTGGCCGCGAGCGCGCTATCGAGCGCGATCATCGCCGCATCGCGCAGCGCCGGGTCGGCGCACCAGCCGATCAGACGGAAAATCTGCTCCTGGCGGCGGACCTGATTGAAAACGCCCTGGGTCGCGACGGTGCGGGCGATCAGTCGCTGAACGCCGGGGAGCGTGATGGTCGCGTTGGACAATTGCACCAGGCGATTGGCCATGATCTGGCTCGCGAGGTTGGCTGCGACATTGGCCGGCGCATCGCCGCTCTGGCAGGGATAGACATAGGTGTCGGCGTCGGCGAGAATACCGGCGATCTGACCGGCGCCGGCGCTGCCGGCAAAGGTCGCGCTGTCGGGAGTCGTTGCAACCGTCAATGTCGGGGTGACGGGGGCCGGATTGCTCCATTGCGGGAGATAGCGCGTGGTGTTGCGCTCGCCAGCGTCTTCCGGAAATACCGTGACATTGACGTAGCCCGCGGCAAGATCGGCATCGAGCGCGGAACTCTCGGGCCAGCCGCGATAAAGCCGCACCGGGGCTCCGCAGACGCTCGGCCCGCTCAACCCTTGCGGGTAGAGCGCGGCCATCGCGGCGTTGACGAGGGCGGTCTCGACGTCGGATTGATCGGCCATCAGCTTGCCACCTGTCGCACCACGAAACGCCAGCCGAGTTCGGAGAGTTCCGCGCTGCTGACAACGAAATTGCGGCCGAGATCGTCGGTCACGAGATCCTCGACGCGCGGGACGATGCCGGGCAATGTCGGAAGCAGCAGGGTGAACGCGGCGAGGCGCACATCGGCGGGAAGATCGCCGGCGTAACGCGCGCCGCCGCCATGGCCGCCCTCGATCATGCTCGCCGGCCAGTCGCTGAGAAGCGGCGTCGCCTCGGCGATCTCGACCCCGCCATAGGCCTGCACCCCGAAGCCGGCGGGGCCGGCCGGGCGGAGAACGGAGACGATCCGCTCGGCGAGAACCGTCACCACCGGCAAAAGCGGCGGCTGGCTCGCGATGAAGAAGGTCCGTCCGGTGTCGCGCTCGACAAGATAATCGCCAGGCTGGGTATAGGCGGAATCGAACACGCCATACCAGACCGGGTGGCCGTAGGTATTGGCGCGCGCGAAACGCGGATCGGCCGCGTTGAAGGCGCAGCGAAGCTGGAGATAGCGGTTGCTGGCGGCACAAGGGTTGGCGTTGCCGTTCGGGCGGAAAGCGTCATGGAGTTGCCCGGCTTGCAACGCCGCGCGCCCCATGCCGCGATAGATCAGATCCTGTAGACGATCGGGGTTCATGGGATCAGACGATCAGCGCGATGCCGCCGTAAGAGAGCGCCGGGCCGGGCGGGAGTCCGAGAAAGCCGCAGAGACGCCGGCGCCAGTCATCGAATAATTCCTCCCGCTGATGGACTTCTTCGCTGTTGTGTGTCCATACCGCCGCACTCGCGGTATCGAGATTGCCGGCGGCGGCCGGGATCGCGACCTCGAGCGGATAGAGCTGCACGAGATAGACCGAGCGGATAACGGCATATTCCGCCGGCGCGAGATTGTTCATGCGATATTCGAGCGTGCCGTAGGCTTGGAAAAAGCGCCAACTCTGGAAGCCCGCGGCCCCGGCGCCATAGGCCGGATAGCCGCAAAAGCGCCTGATGTCGGTCTTTTCGGCATCCGTGAACGGGAGGGTGAGGGGGCTCGCGGACATGGTCAGTAAACCGTTCCCTGGCCGCGGGAGAAATAGAGAGCACCGCTCCCCGAGGCCAGGACAGCGGCCACCGTCTTCGAGAATTCACCAGCGTGGATCAGCATCCGCGCGCCGGGCGGGATCGGCATGTCGGCGCTCGTCGCAACCACGGTCGCATCCATCCCGAAGCGGATGAAGGCGAGGACGCCGGTTGCGTTATAGACCAGCACCGCCTCGCCCGAGCCGGCGAGTGCGACGTTGCTGGACGTGGTGCCGGCGGCGAGCGTTGCCGTCGCCGAGACCATCAGCGGTTGCGTCGATCCGGTTGCCATTGCCGTCAGCCCACATGCTCGATCATCACCGCGCGCTTATAGGCGGCGTTGGTGGCGGTCGGGATGGTGGTCGGGTTGGTTGTCACGTCGGTCGGCGCGGTGAAGCCGCCGATCCAGTACCAGGATTGCGCGATGATCTGCTGCAAGCGATCGATCGGCTCGCGCGTCACCATGGCGACACCGTCGATGACGCTGATCACCGCATCGCGCGGCACGACATCCTCTTCCGCCATGCCGGCGTAATCGCCCTCGATCAGCGCGCCCTGGCCGCAGACGATCGGGCGGCGGACATAGAGCCCAGGAAGCCCGGGCATCGGCTAGACATAGGCTTCCGTCGTCGGCACGAAGCGAAGACCTAGGAACGGGCTCACGAGTTCGCCACGGCGGAAGGTCTCGGTGTCGTAGCCCATGGTGAAGAGCTGCTTGAAGTCGGGATCGGCGAAAAGCTGGCGCGCCGAAATAGGATCGAGATGGCAATGATAGACGCCGCCGAGATCGGGCACGTTGTTGAGCCGAAGTTTGGCGACCGCATCGAGAAGATTGGCCATCGTCAGGGTATTGGTCGTCTGCAACTGCGAGGTGTTGGTGGCCCCGCCCGGACGCAGGATGACCGAGGCATTGGCCGCCTGCACGGTGTTGCCGACGGCGCCATCGCCGATCGTCACACTGGTGGAGAAGGTCAGTTCGCCGGAAATCCCGCCCGGCGTGGTCGAGACGTTGGTTGCGTCCACGGTGACGCCGACCAGGGAATAGACATCGCTGCCGACGGTGACGGTGAGCGTGTTGCTGCTGCTGACCGCGGTCGGCACGCCGTTCACCCAGACATACTGAAAGCCGCGGACGTCATCGACGGAAATCGTCGCGGCCGGCGCGCCGAGGGCGGCGGTGACGCGGGTGTTGCCGCCGAAATAGGCCGAAAAAAGCTGATTGCGCGCCAGCTCGTCGAGCGAGCGCCGGGCCTGCTCACCATTGATCGAGGCATTGAGCATGAACTGCGAGGCGATGCCGACACGGCTGGTCACCATGTTGAGATCGATGGTCGCGCCGTAGAGATTGATCGAGAGCGTATACTGCTCGATGTTGAAATACTGCGGCGAGAGGCCGTTATCGAGATTGGTGTTGGTGGACGGCGCGAGCGGCGTCGTGACCGAAGGTTTCAGACCGGCGCGGGTCTTGGTCAAGGTCTCGCCGATGCCGACCGCGAAGATCTCGCGATCGGCGATGTCGCGATAGCCGAGGCGGGAATGGAGCGCGGATTCGAATTCGCGCTCGAGATAGCCCTGCTGGATGATCGGTTGCAGCGCCGCGGGAAAATTGCTGATACCCATGGGAGATCCTCTGTTGGGAGATGGACGGGAAAGGTAAGGTCAAGGGCTCCGCTTAGCTATCTCCGTCGCAACAAATCCGCGCGGGCGGCGCGGTATTCGGCGGCGGTCATTTCCGTCGCGTGCTTCTGGCGCGGCGGCTGGGCTTGCGGTGGCGTCGCCCGCGAGGAGGAGGAGTGCGCGCCGAACAGCCAAGGCTTGTCGCGCTTCAGCTTGCTCATCAGCGCGCCGGCGCCCTCGACCTCGCCCTTGTCGTCGAGTTTGATCTCGGAGGGATCAATGAGTTTCAAGCCGTCGAGATCGATCATTCCGGCCTTGATGGCTTCGGCCTTGAGTTCGGCGCGAATGACGCGAGTGCGCGCGGCGTCGGTCACTTCCTGCAATTGCCGGGTCAATGCGGCGGTCTCCGCACGCAATTCCTCGATCGTCGGTTCCGGCGGAGAGAGGTCGCTCGCTTCGGTCATGTTGTTCCTTCCGCATCCGAGATGCTTGCGATCTCGTTGCCGATGTTGTCGATGTCGTAGGTGCCGGCGAGAGATTTTAGCGCGCTCTCGCGCGACAAAAGTCCGGCGGCGGTGAGCGCGGTAAGCGCCTGGGCATCCTTCAGCCGATCATCGGCGGAAGGCGGATACCAGCGCGGCCAGGTGAGGCTGATCCCGGCTTCGGGGTCGAGCGGCGCGAGTTCGGCGCCACGCACGATCAGCGGATAATGCCCGCTGGCCCTGAGCACCATGCGCGCGAGCGCGACCAATCCGCCCTCGCCATAGGAAATCCTGAGATTATCGGCGAGCCAGATCAGACCCTGGTTCATCATCTCGAGCGCGCGGCCCGAGGTCGGGGCGGCGAAGCGCTGCGCATCGGCGCGGTTGCCGTGGATGCTCTCCAGAGCGAGTTCGCGGAGTGTGCGCACGTAATCGATCACCGCGGCGGAAGCGGTGCCGCCGATCTCGAGCAGCCTGGCATCGCCCTTTTCGGAAACCACGAGGGCGTTGGCGGCACCTTTGATGATCTGATTGTCCGAGGTCGCCGGCTCCTTGATCAGAAGCGTGGGATCGGAGCTGTATTTGAGGCCGCGCCCGGCTTGCGAGAGCTGATAATCGATCTCGATCGCGGTTTCGACGGCGGCGCGAAACGTGCAGGCGCCGTCACGCATGTCTCCGGTCGCCGACGGTCCCGGAAGATTCTTGATCCAGACGATGGGAACGAAGCCGAGGCCATGGCGGACGCTGCGCGGGTGATCGATGCGCGGCGCCTCGTCGCTGCCGATCGGCCAGGGCTCGAACCACCACTCCCATTGCACGTCCCAGCGCCGCTGGAACCAGTACTGGCCGGTCTGGTCTGGAATTTCGTAGCCCTGGTCGAGGAGATTGGCGCCAGAGACCTTGAATTTCTCGGTGACGGTGGCGAGCGTATCGGGTGCCTCGGCGTCCCAGCGCGGGGTCAGATACATCGTCTCCAGGGTTTGGAAGAACACCCGCCCGCGGAGGACACGCATCAAGATCGCGACCGAGCCGACCGAGCCGCGCAAGCAAGCGTCGATCATCACCTCGTTCAGCCTGGCCTCGCGCAGGATCGCGGCGAGGGCGTCGCGCACCGAGGGATCCGGCGAATCGAGGGTCGGGAAATGGCCTTCGCTGAACACCAGGGCAACCGAATCCTCGACCACGATGCGGCAGAGATTATAGCGCACCGAGGGCCGTCGCTGGCGGAGCGGGATATATTCTCCACCCGGGCTGCGTTCGTCGTGGAATTCGTACGGCAAAACGTCATAGAGCGTGCCGTCGAGAACCCGGCGCAGGATATCGAGCTTGCGCGCCCGCGCGGGATATTCGGGATCGTCGGGGATCAGGCTTGCGAGTGTGTCGAACATGCCTCTACCGGGAAAGAAGGGGCAGATTGATCTGCCGTGTCGCTTGCGGGGCGGCGCTGAGATGGGCGAAGGCGCGTGACAGCGCATCCACCTGATCATCCTTGGTGCCGGCAGGGAAGTCGCGAAGCTCCTCGATCAGGGCGCGGGTGAAGGGTGCCTTGACGAGGGCGAGATTGCCGCACGCCGTCTGGCTCGCCACCGGGGCGGCGCGTGTCGTCTTGGCGCCGCTTTCGGGCCCGGAGACGACGTGGTGGCCGGCGAGTTTCCGGGTCAGATAGAGAACCTGCGCGCGCCCGGCCTGGCCGGGATCCTGCGGCAGCAGAACGGTGGTCTCGCGCCCGTCGCGCGCGGCGCAAGCGAGAATGGCTTGCTCAACCTCATGCGGGCCGCCGCGCAGACGCACGACGTCGTCCACGACGAAGCGACCAGCCTCATCTTTCAAGAGCCGCAGGCCGACCGTCCAATCCGGATCGAAGCCGGGGCGGGCGATGCTGGCGGCGAGATCCCAGGCGCGCACGCGCGCAACCGCGCGTGGCGCCGCGTCCAAAAGCGTGATCGCTTCGGTCTGAAACAATAATCCCTCCGGCGGGCGCGGCCGCTGCTGATAGAGCGCGGCCCAGGCGCGTTCGCCGATGATGCGGCGTTTCCTTGCCAGTGCCTCGTGATTTTCCCATTCCGGCCACAGAGCACAGCCCTCGGCGCGGCCGAGCGGATCATCGCTTTCGGCGAGCGCCGGCAGACGCAAGACGCGCCAGCGATCGCCGCCCGCCGCTTCCTCGGCGAGGATCCGCCCGCCGAGATCATCCTCGTGCCAGCGCGTCATGATGAGCACGATTTTGCCGCCGGGCTTGAGGCGCGAGATCAGATCGCTCTGATACCATTGCCAGACATGCGCGCGCGCCGCCGCCGAATCCGCTTCCGCCTGCGATTTGACGGGATCGTCGATGAGCACGAGATCGGCGCGTCTGCCGGTGATCGGCCCGCGCACGCCGGTCGCGTAATAGGAGCCGCCTTCGGTCGTCGCCCAGTTCGCGCTGGCGCGGGCATCGGGCGCGAGGTCGATCCCGAGGCGGCGCCGGTGCTCGGCGACGAGATTGCGCGCCCGGCGGCCGAAATGGCTCGCGAGCGACGCCGTATGACACGCCGCGATGACATTCGAGTGCTGCGCCTGGGTGAACCACCAGGCGGGAAAGATGACGCTGGCGTAAGTGGATTTCGCGGACCCGGGCGGCAGCAGCAGCATCAGCCGGTCGTTCTCGCCGCGGGCCAGCGCCTCCAGCTCAGCGATGATCAGCCGGTGATGCGCCGCCGGGCGGTGGCGTTCGGGGGCCAGCGCCAGCATCGCGAAGGCCTGCAAAGAGGTCCGCAGTGACCGACGCAGCGCCGCTTCCGCGAGCAATGGCCGTGATTTCGCGTTCGAGATCGGCATCGCTGAGGGCAGGGGCGGCGTCCTTCGCGCGTCCTCGGCCGCGCTCGGCGGAGACCGGGGCGCGGCGGGGGTGAAGATAGGGGGCGGCGGCGCGGGCGAGTTCGGCGGCGCCGTCGGCGTCGCCCTCGGCCCATTTCGCGCGCATCACCGCGAGCAGAATGTCGAGCGGAGACGGGCCGTCGCCCGCCGCGCCGTCAGGGTCTGGGGAGGGCATTGCGTGGGTCCGGAGGGCGAGGGGGTTGGCGGCTTGGGCGCGGAGGATGCCCGCCCGACATAGTTAGCCATACTAACGGCGCTTATACGTCATACCGGGGCGCGTGGGCAAGCGGTTTTTTGGGGAGGGGAGGAAATTTCTTTTCCTTCGTTCAACGGTTTTCGTTATACCGAAGACGCTGAAACGGGCCGACACGAGCCACAAAAAAAATGGGAGGACCGTATGATCTTCACCCGCCGCGAGATGCTGCAATTCGCCGGCGCCGCCTGTGCCCCGCTCGCCGCCCCAAATAACGCCCGCGCGCAGGCGGGCGCAGCGGCCAGGAACGTCATCCGCATCGGCGTGCTCACCGACATGTCCGGCCCCTATCGTGATGTCACCGGGCCGACCTCGGTCGCCTGCGCGCGCCAGGCGGTGGAGGATTTCGGCGGCCAGGGGTTGGCGGTGGAGATCCTGACCGGCGATCATCAGAACAAACCCGATATCGGCGCGACCATCGCCCGCCAATGGTTCGACCGCGATCATGTCGATATGATCACCGATGTGCCGACATCGTCGGTCGCGCTCGCGGTCAACACCATCTGCCGTGAAAAGAACAAAGCCTATGTCAACACCGGCGCCGGCACCGATGATCTGACGGGCAAGCAATGCACGCCGGTCACCGTCCATTGGGGCTATGACGTGTTCATGGTCGCCGCCTCCTCGGGCCGCGCGATCGTCAGGGGCGGCGGCGATAGCTGGTATTTCATCACCGCCGATTATGTCTTCGGCCAGCAGCTCGCGCGCGATGCGAGCGAGGTGGTGACCAAACTCGGTGGCAAGGTCTTGGGAAACGCGGTTTACCCGTTCCCCGGCGTCACCGATTTTTCCTCCTTCCTGGTGCGTGCCAAGGCGAGCGGGGCGAAGGTTCTGGGATTCGCCAATGCCGGCGATGACACGGTGAATTGCGTGAAGCAAGCGAAGGAGTTCGGCCTCACCAAAGATGGCACGCGGCTCGCGGCGCTGGTGTTTTCGGTGACCGGGGTCCACGGGCTTGGGCTGGAGACAGCGCAGGGCCTGTTGCTGACCGAGAGTTTTTACTGGGATCTGAACGACCGCACGCGCGCCTTCACCCGGCGCGTACTTCCCAAAACCTCAGGAAATTACCCGAACGATGTGCATGCCGCCTGTTACGCGGGGACGCTGCATTACCTGAAATCGGTCGCCGCCCTCGGCTTGCCGCGGGCGCGCGATGGCGCGGCGGTGATCGCGCATATGAAAGAGAACGTCGCCGAGGACGACGCATTCAGCCAAACCCGCATCCGCGCCGACGGCCGGGCGATGGTGACGCCCTATCTGTTCGAGGTGAAATCCCCCGAAGAAAGCAAAGGCGGCTGGGATTACTACAAACTCGTCGCCACCACCGCGCCGATCGACGCCGCCCCCCCGATCACCGATTGCACGCTCGCGGGGTGAGGGAGAATTTTTCGCGCATTACGGCGTCGGCGGAATGAGAGCGATTGGCTTGCGCAGGAGCGTGCGGAATTTCCCCCGCTCGCCCCAGCGTGCCTGGAGTTCGAGATCGCCGGGCTCAGTGATCTGAAGCAGGAGCGGAGGCGTGAACAGGGCGAAGGGTTCTTGTGAAAACACAGCATCGGGTTTGGGCGATATGTCGAGTTCCATACGGACATCGGCCCGCGTGGTTTGGGGGACGAGAATGCGCAGCGTCAGCGAAAACGCTCCCGGCTCTGGCGCGCTGAGCATAAGCCAGAAGGCAAACCGCTGTTGCGAAGGCAAGGCGGGCACGCCGATGCCGGCGGTATAGACGCCGATCAGGATATCCTTGCCGCTTTGCTCACGTCGCACATCGTCACAGACGAGAGCGGTTTCGATCTTCGGCTCATGCGGCATGAGGGAAGTGTACTTTCACGACCGGCGTCGTCGTGGCGGTGGGCGTGTTCGGACGCGGATCGGGGGAAACCCTGATCGTGGACGGTAAGGAAGTGGGAACCTCGGAAAAAATATTCCGCCCCTCTCCCGGCGCCGCCGCAACCCGCGCCGCCTTGACGTCCATTTCATAGCCGAGCGCGGCGAGAAAGGCGGCGATGGTGCGGAGTTCCATATTCTCCCCGCCGGAGAGCTTGCGCGAGACGAACGCCTTGTCGCGTCCGAGCCGCCGCGCCAGCTCGGCGCGTGTGATCGTGCCGAGCTTGCCCTCCCGCGCGAGAGCGGACGCCAGTTCGCGCGCGACATCGGCGACGAGGCGGGCATAAACGCGCTGCCCCTCGGCATCTAATGGTTCACGTTTGCGTCTCATGGGGCGTCTTTCACGGCGAATGGAGAGAGCTGCTGAAACTCCGGCAAGGCGCGGCAGGAAGCATACCATTTCGTGTTGTTCAGCTTGCCGCCCTTGTCGCGATTGAACGCGGCCTTTGGCTGCACATCGAGCATGATCAGCACCCCTTGGCTCAGAAAAACCGTCCCGGCGCGCACGCTCCGCGTTTTGAGAACGAAGAGTTTTTCTCCGCGCGGCTCGAAATCATGGCCGACAAGGAGTGCGTTCCCGGCGCAAAAACGATCGAGCAGAACCGTGATCTGCTCGCGCGGCACCGGGTCAGGGTTTTCGCCAACGGGGGCATCGGGCAGGGCCTTGATCTGTTTGTGGCATTCCGGGCGGAGATAGACGAGGCACGTCGGCTGCTGGTCGAAGCGAAACCGCGGCTCGTAACGAACCAACCGCCCCACGTTCAGCATTGTGTCAATCGTTGTATTAAAAGTCAACATTTATTGTGCATCCGCTGCTGGGCGCGGCAAAGGGAGACGATACGCCAAAACTTGCGCCGGGGCAGGTTTTGTGTTTGTTGGCGGCGGATTCGGGAGAGTATCGCATGGGACCGAAGCGAATTTTACCTGGGGCGATGGCGTCGCTGCTGCTGCTGTCGCTCCACGCGCCGGGAGCGGTTGCGGCGCAGCCGGCCCCGGGTGAGGGCAAGACGGCGCCCGCCAAGCGCGTCGCCGCCCGCCGCGCCCGCGCGCGTCACGCCGAGGGGGCGGCGGAAATCGGCACCGCCTCCTGGTACGGCCCCGGGTTTCACGGCAAGCGCATGGCGAGCGGCCGGCGGTTTGACGCCGCCGCGATGAGCGCCGCCCATCCCTGGCTGCCGCTCGGGACCAAGGTGCGGGTGGTGCTGGTCGGGACGGATCGCTTCGTTGACGTGACCATCACCGACCGCGCCGGCAATCGCGCCCGGGTGATCGACCTCTCGGCGGCGGCGGCGAAGAAGCTCGGGATCCTGAGAAGCGGCACCGCGCAGGTAGCGGTCTCGCCGCTCTGACCATGCGTTCGCGCCTTGCGTCCTTGGCGTTGGCGCTGCTGGCCCTCGGCGGCTGTGGCACGATCGGCAACGCCCTCAGCACCCAATCCTATGACCAGCGCTTCACCGGCGAGATTTTTCCGATCGGCGGCGTCCATTGCACGGACCAGATGCCGGCGACGCTGGTGACGCGGGCGGCCGATCTCAGCGTCGTGTTCACGCCGAATGACGGGGCGCTGGTGCTGCGCGGCAGCATGAGCCGCGAGGGGCAGGTGCTGGCGCGGCTCAACACCGCGCCACCCAGCCGCCCGCCTTATCTGCTGACGCTGGAGGGGCGGATCGAGAAAGGGGTGTTCAGCGGCGTCTATCAGACCCCGCAATGCGCGTGGAAAGTGGCGCTTTACCCCGCCGTCGCGCCGCCGCACCACTTCGTCGATCCCAAGAACGCGCTCGGGATTCCGGGGAACTGAGGGCAAAACAAAAGGCGGCCCGATACAACAGGCCGCCCTTTCTCGGAGCGAGAAGGAAAAGCACCCAGCTTCACGGGTCTCGCCGCCCGCCTTACGACAACCGGCCCCATTTTTATGCCTGGGCGAGGAGAGGTGTAGGGGATGGGGCGGGTTTGTCAATAGGGGAAGAAAAAAGACGTTCTTTTTTGAAAAAAAGAACCAAAAAACATTTGCACCGTTGGGCTTCGCCGTTGGCGAAGCCGGCCTCGGGGGATCCGCTTTCCTGTTGCCCTCCCAGCCAGGCCGAGCCTAGCATGGTCCTGCCGCAACGACAGAGGAGGACGCCGCATGGCCGCGCACAGCATCAAGCCGTTGGTGACCGCCGTTGCCGTCAGCACCGGCGGGCGGAACGGGCATTCGGAGACCACGGATCATTCGCTCAGCGTCGATCTCTCGGTGCGCAAGGAAATGGGCGGGCCGGGCTTGCCGAACACCACGACGCCGGAGCATCTCTTCGCCGCCGGCTATGCCGCCTGCTTCGGCGGCGCGCTGGAGTTCGTCGCCGGCCAGCACAAGAAGAACGTCGCCGGCGCGGTGGTGACGTGTTCGACCGCGGTCGGCCCGCGTGAGGGCGGCGGGTTCGGCATCGCGGTCAAAATCCACGTCAAGGTGCCGACCCTCCCCACCGCCGAGGCGCGCGCGCTGGTGGAGGAGACGCACGAGAAAATCTGCCCCTACAGCCACGCGACGCGCGGCAATATCGACCTCGCTCTCGAAGTCGAAGGCGCCTGAGGCGCCTCAGCCCCGCCGCCGGCGCCGCGCCACCCCGAGCCCGACCACCCCGGCGCCGAGCAAGGCGAGCGAGGCCGGTTCGGGAACCGGCGCGGGCGCGTTCGTATCATAGGAAAACAGCGTCCCGTCCCCGGCGCTGCCGCCACTATAGGCGACGCCGTAGAGCGTGCCGTTGACATCGGTGAGGGTGGCCACGGGGTTGGTGCCGTTGGCGCCGGTGAAGGTGACCAGGGTTTGCACGCCACTCGCGCCCGGGGTGTAGGAAAACAGCGTCCCGTCCCCGGCGCTGCCGCCGAACCCGGTGGCGCCGTAGAGCGTGCCGTTGACATCGGTGAGGGCGGCATAGGGGTTGGCGCCGTTGGCGCCGGTGAAGGAGGCCAGGGTTTGCACGCCGCTCGCGCCCGGGGTGTAGGAAAACAGCGTCCCGTCCCCGGCGCTGCCGCCGCCCTGGGTGGTGCCGTAGAGCGTGCCGTTGACAGCGATCAGGCGGGCCAGGGGGGAGATGCCGTTGGCGCCGGTGAAGGAGGCCAGGGTTTGCACGCCGCTCGCGCCCGGGGTATAGGAAAACACCGTCCCGTCCCCGGCGCTGCCGCCGCCCTGGGTGGTGCCGTAGAGCGTGCCGTTGACAGCGGCGAACCCGGCCGCGGGGAGGGCGCCGTTAGGGCCGGTGAAAGAGAGCAGGGTTTGCACGCTGCCGCTGCTCGGGGTGTAGGAAAACACCGTGCCCAGGTTGGCGCTGCCGCCCTCGGCGGTGGTGCTGTAGAGCGTGCCGTTGATATCGATCAGCCGCGCCTCGGGGAGGGCGCCGTTGACCCCGGTGAAGTTGATGCCGACGAAGGAGAACAGCGTTTGCACGCTGCTCGCGCCTGGGGTGTAGGAAAACATCGTCCCGACTGTTTCGATGCCGCCATTGTAGGTGGTGCCGTAGAGCGTGCCGTTGACCTCGGTGAGGTGGTCGGCGGGGGCGGCCCCGTTGGGGCGGCCGGGGAAGGAGACCAGGGTTTGCACGCTGCCGCTGCCCGGGGTGTAGGAAAACAGCGTCCCGGCATTGGCGCTGCCGCCGAACTCGGCGGTGTCGTAGAGCGTGCCGTTGACATCGGTGAAGGCGTTGGCGCCGGAGAAGTCGGTGAAGGAGAGCAGGGTGGTGAACTGATCGGCGCGCGCCGCCGGGATGGCCAGCGCCATGGCGAGGGCACCGAGCGCGACCGAGGCGATGAGGCCGAAATCGAACCGTTTCATCGTCCTTACCCCTCTGTTTCCGTGACCATGTTCGCCCTCGCGGCCCGACCCGTGAGGAGAGCGAACGTTGCGGGGAGTAACATAAAAATCCAGACATTCATCAAGTTTTGACAAATTTCACTAAAAAGTGATCCCTCCGGCCCGCCGTTCAGCCGAACGGGCTGACGCCGATCAGGCGCTGGTGGAGGAAGACGGCGTGTAAAGCGGCGCTTGTGGTCCGGCCCGCGCGAAGCCGATCACGACCAGCGCGAGGCCGGCGAGCGAAACCGCCGCATACGCGCCCCGCCACCCCATCGGCCCGAGCCGCGCGATCCATCGCGCGCGCGCTGGAGGTGGAGGGCGCCTGAGCGGGGTGAGCGAGGGGGGTAGCAAAAAATGTGTCCGTTACAAAAAAAGATTGACAATGCCGTTTCGGATTGATTAAGACTCCGTGCATTAATCTTACGTTAACTCTAAGCCGCCCCGCACGCCAACATCCACCGGAGGTGTCTTATGCGCCCTCATCTCTCGCTCGTTGTCGCGCTCCTCGCCGCCACCACCGCGCTCGCCGCGCGGCCCGCCTGGGCCATTGTCGTGGTTACGCCGACCGATACCATCACCCTGGACGGCAGCTTTTCTGCTGGGCTCGGTGTCGGGACCGCACCGATCGTCGCCGGGCCGTTCTCCCTGATCTTTACCGCGCCGGAATCCGGTTTTGCCGCCACGGGCCAAATCTACTTCGGAAACATGGTCGGGACGGGGAGCTACGCCAATGGCGGCACTTCATATACCGTGACCAACGGAACGTTCAACTCCTTCAATCCTGCCGTTGGCCTCGATGGGTTTCAGATCGGCGCTGTTATCTCTACTTTATCGAACCCGCTTAGCTTCACCGTGACCACGACGGAGCCGGTTTTCTCCACCACTCCAGAGGTGGTCGGCGGGCAAAGCGGTGATCTCTACAGTTTTGCCCCGGGTTCCTATACCTTGGCCAGCACCGGCAATACCGCCTCTGACGTCGCTGATCCGGTTTTCACTGGCAGCCTCTCCGTCACCAGCAACCAGAACCCCGTCCCCGAGCCGGCAACGATGGCGCTGCTCGCCGGCCCGCTCGCCGCCCTCGGCTTCCTCCTCCGCCGCCGGCGCGCGCGCGGCTAGAGCAACATCCGTTCAGAGGGAATCATCTGAACGGATTGGGTTGCTCGCCAAAACAAAGAGAGAGAGCTATAGCCGTGAGCCGATGCGAACGGATATGGCTCTGGCCGGGCGCCGTTCAGCCGAACGGGCTGACGCCGATCAGGCGCTGGTGGAGGAAGACGGCGAACACCACCCAGAACACCACGCCGGCGAGGGCGGAAATGGCGTCGCCCGAAAGCCTGCCCGGCGGATAGACCACCCCCTCCGCCCGGTCGCGCCGGCGCGAGACGGCGAAATCCGCCACCGCCCAGAGAAGAAACGCGCCGAACAGTAGAACGTCACGCGGCGTGCCGGTGGCGAGCAAATGCCCGAACGCCCAGAGCTTCGCCCCGGCGAGCATCGGGTGGCCGATCGCCGCCTTGAGATGATTGCCCGGCACGTAAGCGGCGGCGATCAAAACGAACGCCGCCAGGGTGAACAGCGCGTTGAGATGGCGGAGGGCCGCCGGCGGCGTGTAAAGCGGCGCTTGTGGCCCGGCGCGCGCGAACCCGACCACGATCAGCACCAGGCCGGCGAGCGAAACCGCCGCATAGACGCCGCGCCAGGGCAGCGGCCCGAGCCGCGCGATCCATTGCGCGCGCCACGCGGGCGCCAGCATTTTCGCCGAATACGCGCCCAAAAACACCACCAGCCCCAGAACCAGCAGCGCCATCGCCGTCCTCCACCCAACCCCGTGGGGTTGGGGTATATCGGCGATGGCCTTCCGGCTCAATGGTCCGGAGTTTCAACGGTTCAGATATCCTTCCGCGAAGGCGCGGGATGCCGTATCTTCGAGGGTGATCGGCCAATCGCGCAGATTGACGCCGAGAACATGGCCATAGGCGCTGCGGGTGGCGATCCCTCCCGAGGGGTATCCTTGGCGGGAAGGCTAGGGCGGGCGGCGAATTGGGTGGGTAGTATGCGGCCGCCCGGTCCGCAATGCGGGCCAGGGCGACCGCGCCGAAAGGGGCCCTCAGCCCCGCCGGCGCCGCGCCGCCCCGAGCCCGATCACCCCGGCGGCGAGGAGCGTGAGCGAGGCCGGTTCGGGGACGCTGGCCGGCGGATCAGCGACATTCACCGCCGAAAGCATCGCCACGCCATCGTTACCAGGGCCATTGCCGGCGCCGACGACATCGATGGTGAAGCCGGTGAGGCTGGTCCCGGCCCAGCTTGAGGGGAGGACGAAGCTCTGTTCATCGAGGCGCTGGCTGCCGTTGTTCCACCAATTCTGCGCCGTGACATCGCCGAGCGCGGTGGTGGTGTTGCTTCCCGAAAAGGTGTTGTAATAGCTGCCATTATTGTAGTCGCGGATGGTCTGGCCGCTTTGCAGGCCATAGGTCGCGCTATCGCCGGCGGAATTGGTGAACCCGATCAACACGGCGGCGTTGTTGTCGGCGCTGTTGGGGGTGAGACCCCAGCCCTCGTTCCAGAGTGACTGCACGCTGGCCCCGGCGGTGAGGGCGATCGGCGAGAAATTATCGATCGTCAGCGTATTGCTGCCAGAATTCATGGTCGTGCTGGGAACGGCGACATAATTCCCGCTCCAATCGGCGAAGGTGATGCCGGTGCCCTGGTTGCCGTTGGTCGGCGCGGTGATGATGGAACTGCCGCCGATCTCGTTGCTCCAATCGCCGTTAAGCCCTGCCCCGCCGTAATAGGAGGAAAGCTCGATCGCGGTGATGGTATCGGCCGATGCCGGCGCCGCGAACGCGCCCAACACCACTCCGGCCACGAGGCCGAGACCGAGCCGTTTCATCGTCCCTACTCCTGTTCCCTTGGCGATTTCGTTTGGCGACGCTCCCCCACGCCCGACCCGATCGACCGGGGAAGGAAACATTACGGAACGATAGCACACAAAACCGTGTCATTAACTAAATTTTGACATAGTTCACGGAAACGTGATATCCGCCGCCTCACTCCCCGGCGCTGTCCAGCCACAAATACCCGGCCACCGTCTCGCCCGCGAAAAACACCAGAAGCGTCCCATGGCGGGCGTGGAGCCGCCCATCCCCGGCCCGGCGCGCGCGGGCGAACTGGTAGGTCCAGGCTTGGTGCGGCTGGTCCTGAAACGGCAGCATGACGCGCCCTCGCCCGGCCGGCGCGCCGAGCAGGTGTTCGACCTCGTCCCTGGTGGTTTGCCCGGGATGGAGTGCCGCCACCCGCGCCGGGTCGATCACCGCGCCGATCTCGACCCGCCGCGGCGCGCAACCCCCGAGCAGCGTCACGCCGAGCGACACCAGACCGAGCAACGCCAGGTTGAGCGAGAGGGAGATGACGAGCGGCCGCCCCCCGCTCATGGCGCGCGCCCGATCAGAACGCCGCCGCGATACCACCAATACCCGGCGAACCGGCCGCTCTCCTGGTCGATGAAGACGAGCAGGGTTTTCCGCGCGATCGCCCCGTGATCGGCGGTTCTTTCCTCAAAAACCCAGATTTCGCGCATCGGCTGCCCGGCCTCGGCGAAGACCCCGTGCCCCGCCGGCTGGCCGAGCGCGGCTTCGATCTCGGCCCGCGTCGAGACGCCTTGGCGGAGGCCGTCGAGCGCCGCGATCGGCGGCGGCCGGCCTTCATGCGTCGCCCCGGCGCAGCCCCCGAGCCCCCCCCCGAGCAGCGCCGCGAGCGCCAGCGCGCTGAGCGCGCGCCACCTGCCAGGGCGGCGTGCGCGCTCAGTGCCCTTGCGCCGGCGCGCTGACATCGCTCCAGAGATAGCCATCGAACGCCTTGCCCTTGAAGAAAATGAACAGGATCTGCTGGCGATAATTGGTATGCACGCCATCGGGGCGAAGCTCGGTGCCGCTCGCCCGGTCATCCTCGTAATACCAGACCGCGCGCGGCGCCGCCTCGTTCCAGAACCGCGCCGCCCCCTCGCCATTCGGCGCGCCGAGGAGGTGTTCGACATCGTCCTTGGTGGAGACGCCGCGCACGAGCTTTCGCGTCGCGGCCTCGGCCTCGTGAAACGCGCCGGTGCCCATGGTCGGCGCCGGGACGCAGCCGGGAAGGGCGAGCAACACCAGGGCGAGCAGCGGGAGGGCGAGCAGGCCGAGCACGAGCGCGCCGCCACGGAGGCCGCGTTTCATGGCCCGCCCCGCGCCGCCCAGGCCCGCATCTTGCGCACCGCTTCCGAGACGGCGGCATCGAGGATGTAGCGATCGGCGCCGATGGTGACGGGCGCGAGGGTGCCGCCGAGCGTGAGCGCCGCGTTGCCGGCGACGATGAGAACGGTGTCGCCGCTTTGCCGGTCGCGGATCATCGCCGCGACCTGCGCCGCCGCATCCCCCCAGATCGGCAGCAAAAGCCTTTTTGCCGCATTGCCGGGGAGGAAGGTTTCGACATCGCAGGAGAGCGTGTAACGCGCGTCGGGGTCGAGCCGGAAGCGGCCGCTCGCCGCCAGATCAGCCCGGAACGCCGCCGTCGCCTCCGCCCCGAGATCACGCCCGGCGGTCTCCGTGCGATCGACACAAGGCTGGAGCCTGAGCGCCATCCCCGCCCCTCCCGACCCCGCCTCCTCCACCACCCCCCGGCTGACGCAGCCGGCGAGGAGGAGGAGGAGGAGGGCAGGGCGGGCGGGGAGAAAAGTCATCAAACGTGCCCGGTCATTCATCCAAGCGGCGGCGGATTTCGGCTTTCGTATCCTCGCGCTCTGCATCCCTTTCGTAATATCCGGCGACTTTCCTCAGAAGCCTTGACGCGACGAACGGATGCGAATTTCCGAGCGCCTCGGCCCATTTGCGATATCGATCGGCGATTTCCCGCTCCTGCGCGCCATCTTCGCCGCGCATCACAACGCCGCGGGAGTTGAAGATGGTCTCATAGGCACCGTCCGCCATGGCTTCGGACCGAAATTTTTCCATCACCTCGCGCACCGGCTCGCATGGCCAGATACTATCCTCACCGATGGGCGCGCGCGCCAGCAATTTGCCGAGGTAAAGATCGGCGATCTCCGCGCGGCCCAGCGCGTCGCAGGCGCCGCGAACTTTTTCGACCCAATCCATCAGCCGGTCCGCCTGCAACGCCCCGAGATCGTCGTGGCCCGGAATCCGTTCGACTGCATCGAGCAGGTTTCTCGCGCGTTCGGTATATATTTTCTCCTGATCCGGGAGCGCTTGAAATTCCGGAGGGTCTTCCCGGCCATCCTTGCGTCTGGTGGCCCAGGCAATGGCGCGTGCAAAAAAATCCGGATTGGCGTCAATATAGCGTTCGAGATTGGGGATATGATAGCGGCCGCGATTGACGCCCGGCCGGAACAGTGTCTCGATATAAATGAATTCCAGCCCGGCCTTTTGTTCGAGCGTCAGTTGCGAACTGGCATCGACGATCTCGAACGCCTGCTGCACGGCGTAATTTTTCAGCAAATATTCGCCGGGCCGGTCCTTTCCGCCCTTGGCGATGGCCGAAAGCAAGTCATGCAACATCTCCGGATCGGTTTCATTGCGTGACATGCGAAGCTGGGAGTGGAAATAGGAAAACGCCGCCCGCGGCCGCTCGGCTTCGCGCAGCCGCCCAATCCCTTCGATGCAATCGGGGTCGGGAAGGCCGATCCAGCGCGGTATCACCTCGGCCCAGTATTGGTCCTGGGCGGCGTCGCCGAGCCCATCCACCAGCGCCCAGGTGGTTTTGTCGAACGGGGCAAGCATCAGAAGCCGGGCCATATCCTCCTCCGGCGCATTGCCGGCAATCGCCGTGATGACGCGCGCACGGGCTTCAGCCGCGGTGTAGAAAAGTGCCCCCATCACCAACGCCTCGAACGGATGATGATCCGACCCTTGTTCCTGGAGCGGCTGAAACGCGCGCCGCAAAAACGCGATGAGTTCGCTTTCCGGGAAAAAACCCTCGGCGATGAGCTGGCCAATCTCCCATGCGGTTTCCCCGCGTTCGGCCAAGGCCAGAATTCCATCGAACCCAAGCCGCTCGCGCACCTCCCGAAGCGCGTCACGACGCATCTTCTGAAGGTTTTCCATGCTCTTGGTGAAATCCACATTTCGCATATCATTGATGTCATCGGCCGATTCCTCAACCCATGCGTCGCGAAACAGCCAGGCATGTTTGTCCACAACGTCGCTTGGTTCGAGCGTCGCGCGGGCCGCCTTCGCCGCTTCGACCAAGGACGCGAGTTTTCCATTGGTCTTGGCGACGATCGCCGCGCGCGGCGACAACACGGAGACGCGAATCTTCTCCCGCAAGGCGGCTTTTTCCCCGTCGCTGGCCTTGGTCTTCGCCCAAGCCTCGATCATCTGCCAGACACGATCCTGGTGCTCATCGAGAAGATTGGGAAGCCTCTCGACCAGATCGCTGAGCGTGGCGAGAGAATGCTCTTTCCAGTCCAGCGCCATCTCGGCCATCGCCAGCAGAAAGGGGCGGACCTGGTCTTGACGCGAATCGGGCTCGCCGAACCCGTAACCATCCGCCCGCCAGCGCGGTTTGTAAGCGTAGTGGCCGGAGCCACCAAGGCGCGCGAATTGCGCCATGCAGAGTTTCCACGCGACATCGGGAAAGCGCTGGGCCAATGTCTTCATCAATCTCACGCGCTTTTCGGCATCCGCCGCCGTTTGCGGCATCCACGACCGGAAGATCGCTTCCAGGGAGTGGATCGGCTTATTCATCCAGTTATCCTTGATCTCGACCTCTGCCAGCCGCGCCAGGATGAGCACGGCACGCGGCAAGGTTTCGGGATTCCAGGCAAGGCTCTCCAGCGCCCATAGTAGGCCGGAGCGGCTTAGACTGACCCCGAAGGCTTGACTCTCCACCGGGCGCAAAAGCCCGAGAACCGCCGGTTCGGCGGTGGTCAAATCGCATTCGAGGATGGAGAGAAATGTCTCGGGCGCTGCCTCCGCGTAAATCGGCAGATCACGCTGATTGGCTTCGAGGATACGTGTCGTCAGCGGTGTCGGCAGCAAATCACGCACGAGCCGCGCCACAAGCCCGTCGATATCGACGCCAAGCCGCCGATCAAAAACCCCCCCGCCATGCACCGCGAGAAGAACCAGCGTCTCCGCGATGCCGGCGCGAAAAGCCCCGGAAAACGCGCGTATCTTATCATGAAGCGGCGCCAGCCAGCGCTTTTCCTCCGGTAGGTCGAGCGCGGGATTATCTTCACCCAGAACCATGCCAGCAAGATCAAAGAAACGATCCAAATCGGCTTTCGTTATCGCTCCAGCGATCGCGAACAGCAAATCAAGTTTCGAAACAACGCCGCGAAGTAAGCCCGCCGACCACAGAGGCGCATCCTCTAATTGCACCAGTTCCTGGCAGCGCCGTTCGAGGTCTTCGTATCGGCATCCAGCCAGAAGCTCCAACCTGCATTTGTCGCTTTCGTTCTCGCTATGCCACGCGCCGGTCAGCATGAACGGTATGAGGGACGCGGCGATATCGCGATCCTCCGCCCAGGACGGGGTTCGGATCGCCGGAACATTCGCCAGCCTGCGGCGAAGAACGGTCAGCGACCGGCCGGATTCGCGGGCGAGCCGCGCAATCTCATCGCGATTTTTTCCCATTTTCTCCAGCGCAGTATTGAATGTTCTATAATCTGCCGGCTGAAGAACGATGTCGGGCGTGATCGTCACCACGTTGCGCGGATAGAGGATGATCGCGTGCATGGACGCCACATGCGGCGCTAACTCGCATTCCACCTCGCGCGTGTGGGCGACCGGGAGGAACCCGCGCCCAGCTTGCGCCAGGCGCGGCAAAATGCCCGGCTGATCGAACACCAGCACACGGTCGCGATAAGCCGCCAATTTCTCGTCGCCGGACTCTCCGAACAACCGCGCCAGGAAGGCGAGCGCCTCCTCGGTGGAGTCCGCGGCGATCAGTATCGGACGGCCTGGAGGAACGGAAAGGCGCTGGATCATGATCGGCTTGGCCGCCGCGATGGCGGTGTCGAACAATGCGCCGGCTAATGGCGGGGTGGCGACATCGGCCCAATCCGACCAGGATTTATCAAGCGAGCGAACGCCATCGGCGGGTTTCCCGGTTTCATTGGCGAACCACGCCTGCGCCGGCAGCGATTGTTCGATCCATTGTTCGAGGTCGCTCGCGTCATAGGCGCGCACGTCCTTCCAGCGTCGCGCCTTCTGTTTTTCGGCAACCCATTGAGTCTTGCCCCGCCACCGGCACGGCGTGACGAACACGAAGCTGGTATCGGCGCACGTTCTTTTGCCGAGCGCCTTCATGCTCTTGTCGAAGTCATGGTCGGCTTTTCTTCCGATATCCTGGTTGGTGCCAAACTCCCAGCCCGAACTTCCCTCGGGAATCCAGGAATTCGCCGCGCTGGCTTCGACCCACCCATCCCAACCTGGGCGCTCGGCGTCGTCGTTGCCGGGGAAATCGGCTTTCGTGAGGCCGTCACCCGTCGAATGAACGAGCGTTCGCAGCAATACCGCGAGGCGGCTGCGCGCGTTGATAGTCGAAGCCCAGTTTTCGATGTCGTTCGCCGTGATCGCGAGAAACGGCGGCACGAGCGCCCTGGCATTGGCGGGGGCGGGCATTTTCTTTGCCCGCGCGGCGTTATGGCGAGCCTGCATGGCCATCAGATCCTCGCGCGGGACGTTGAAGGCTTTTTCGAAGCGGGCCGCCATGTCAGGGGACAAAGCGGCTTTGCCGTTCAGCAGATTGGACAAGGCAGGGCGGCCAACCCCGAGAAGTTGCGCCGCTTTCGTCACCGACATCCCCCTGGGGATGACCTCCGCCCTGATGCGTGTTCCCGGATGGGAAACGCCGTCCAATCCCGCCATGAAACCCTCCGCTCGGGTGCGATGGCCAAGGATGACCGGCCAGCACGTGAGTTTTGTAGCGTGTAGCGCAACGCAATACAATCTCTTTTGTTGGGCGATTTCGAAGGCCATCGCCTATCCGTGGCGCCCACCCCCCGCCAGCGCCCGCGCGATGAGCCCGATCGCCTCGGCGTGCCAGCGCTGCACCGCCTTGTGGTCGGCGCCGAGGGCGGCGCCGAGGCGGCGCCAGGGGGTGAGGTGGCGGCCGGTGAGGGGGTGGGTGAGGGCGCGGGCGGCGGCGATGCGCCGCAGCACGTAGCGGTCATCGGGGATCAGCGCGAGCCAGGCGAAGGCCTCGTCCATGCGGGTGATGCGCGCGGCCGGGGGGACGGGCGGGCGGAGTTTGGTGTTGCCCTCCCAGCCATAGGCCTCGCTCGCTGCGCGCACGATCTCCAATGTCCCGAGGCGGAGTTTCGGCGAATAGCCGCGCATCGGGAGGGCGAGCAGGGTTGCCCCGGCCTCCTCCAGCCGCGCCACGACCTCCTCCGCGCTCAGCGTCTCGCTAACCCCTTTGCGCCAAACCCCGCGCCATTCCCGGCCCGTGCCATGCCCCCGGTTTGGCGCGCGCGCGGGCCGGGGCGCGCGCCATTCCCCCCGTCTCCGACGGGGGGAATGGCGCGTCCCGCCGCTCGCCGGAAGCCCGCGCCAAACGCGCGCCAAACGCGGCTCTTTTGCTCATGTGTCGTCTCCTGGCTGATGGGGGGGGATCGGGCGGCGCGCGTCGATGACGCGCACCCCCTGGCGTTGTTTGCGCTGCTCGCGGTCGCGGTAGTCGCACTCGACCAGCAGGCCGGTCTCGAGCTAGGTCGCGATCACCCGCGCCGCCTCGGCGTCGAGCGAGGCGCCTTTTTTCACGTGATGGACGAGGAGCACCGCCGCCCCGGTCGCCTCGGCGATCTCGGCCCAGGCGCTGGCGGCGGCGTCCATGTGCGGGTTGGAATTTTCCTCAAGATGGTGCGAGCGCACGAAGGGATCGACGATCAGGCAGCCGATTTGGGCCGCGAGCGCCGCCGCGCACACCGCCGCCTGGTCGGGAAAAACGATGCCGCCAGCGGCGCTTTCCTCGGCCATGACGATCCGCCGCGTCCGCCCGGAATGGAGATGGAGGCGCCCGCCGAGATCTTCCCGCGCAAGCCCGTGCCGGATCATCGCGGCGGCGACGCGGCGCTCGATCTCATCGAGCGGGTCTTCGAGATTGAGCACCCAGACGCCGACCGGGTGATGCACGCGCTCGCCGAGCAGCGCCCGCCCGGAGGCGAGCGCCAGGGCCTCGGCGATGGCCAGCGCCGATTTCCCCACCCCGCCGGGCGCGACGAGAAGCGAGACGAAGCCGGCGACCAGCGCGGTGCCATAGAGCCAGGGCCGCGGCGCGATCGCGACCGGCGGCGGGAGCAGGGCGGGCACGGCGCGGAGCGGCGGGGCGGGCAGCTCCGGCCAGAATTCGAAGCCAGGCGCGAGGGCCGGGGCTCGGCTCACGCGAAAACCGGCAGCGGATAAGGCGCCCCGGCGATCAGCGTGTGCGTGGTGATGGCGCCCCAGGTGATGGGGTGGCCGGGGGGGAGCGGCGGGCGCTCCGGGTCGCGCGCCGCCGGCGGCAGCGCCGGACGGACCGGGAGACGGGCGCCGATCCGCCGGCCGCGCTCGATCGCGGCGTTGCGGCTGATGCCGAAATGGCGGGCGATGTCGTCCCAGGTCTCGCCCTCGGCGCGGAGGCGCTTGAGTTCGGCGTCGTTCGGGGCACTCCAGAGCAGTTTTTGCGGCATTTTTTCCCGAGGCTCCTGAGGGGGGGCCGCGTTGTTATATTATCT
This sequence comes from Pseudomonadota bacterium, assembly GCA_021851785.1. GTDB lineage: Bacteria > Pseudomonadota > Alphaproteobacteria > Acetobacterales > Acetobacteraceae > Acidibrevibacterium. Next base: position 85,926 of record JAJZBV010000007.1, on the reverse strand, counting down.
AACTAGCACAGTCAATAATTTTAACTGGTATAGTTAGAAAAAATGACGTAGGGACGGGCATGGCCAAACCCCAGCCACCCTCTCCGCCGCCCGCGCCCACCACCCCCGGCGAGCGCCTCCGCGCCGCGCGGGGGGAGCGCGGGCTGACCCAGGAGGGCCTCGCCGCCCGGCTCGGCGTCTCGCGCTCGGCGGTCGCGCAATGGGAGACCGACCGCGCCGGCCAGATCCGCGGCAATTTGCTGCGGGTGGCCGAGGTGCTCGACGTCTCGCTCGAATACCTCCTCCACGGCGAGGACAAACGCGCCCCGAGCGTCGCCGCCTCGGGCGACGAACTCGCCCTCCTCCGCCTCTACCGCGAACTCACCCCCGAGGACCGGGCAATGCTGCTCACAACCGCGCGGAGGCTGGCGCGGGGCGGGTAGGGGGTGCATGTCAGATATAGCAAAATTGCTATTGAGACGATGAAGTGGTTTTGTTACCCTACAGGTGACGAGCCAGATCTCTGGGCGCGCTGGTTCGCCCAGCAACGCAAGCGCGCGCAGGCCAAACACGCGACGGTGATGCGGTTTCTCTCGGAAGGACACTGGAAAGCACCGCATTACCGGGATTTGGTGGGCAAGCCTCGGGGCCTGGGAGAGATCAGGGTTTCAACGGAGGTGGAATGGCGGCTGATCGGGCGCCGAGATCAGCAGGAGGATTCCTTCATCCTCCTCATCATCTGCCACCACAAGGGTAAGGTCTACACCCCACAGAACGCGCTGGAGACAGCTTCGAGGCGCTGGCGCGAGGTCGAAAATGGTTTGGAAAGGATCGAACGCAATGACCCTCCCGCATGATCCGAGCGCGTTGCGCGACAGAGAGTATCGCGAGGCTTACGTCGAAGACCACGTGAAGTCCTACATCCCCTACCAACTGCGCGCCATTCGTGAAAAACTGAGGCTGACGCAAAAGGCTTTCGCCGAGCGCATCGGCAAGCCGCAAAGCGTGGTCTCGCGGCTCGAAAACACCGAATACGGCAAGGTCACGGTGCAGACGCTCCTCGATATCGCGCGCGGGCTCGATATCGCGCTGGTGATGAAATTCGCCTCCTTCCCGGAATTTCTCGCAGCCTACGCCGATCTTTCCGCCGAGACGATGGCCGTCGAGCCTTATTCGGCGGGAGAAGAGACTTCTTTCGCCAGCTTGGAGACCGGCGCGCACTATGAGAGAATGGTTGCGCAGAGCGCGGAGATTTCTTCACGGGAGATCTCTTCACGGGAGATCTCTTCACGGGAGATCTCTATTTATCCCCCGGTGACCAAAGGGGGCGGGAAAGTCTTCGGGTCTGTCAATCCGACATGCGGCGGTGACATTTCTTTGTATGGTGGGAACTACCAAAAGATTTCGTACTATCCTTCTGAATTTATTCCAAATCCCCAAAATGCAATAATTGCCAGCAATAAAGGCGCTATACGAACGTATGGAGAGGTAACATGAGTGATCCTTCGTCAGGCCACTCCGCCTCAGGACATGGCTTCGTGCGCGATCCCATGTTTATCGACGCGTATGCGGACCACGTTCGTCTTGGCGTGGGCTTAGGTCACGTCTCGCTTATTTTTGGTATTATCGACGATCTGGGCACGGAAGGGATTGTCGTCCGGGAAAGGGGTGCCGTTCGCCTGCCGTTTCCTTATGCCAAAATTCTGCTTGTTCATTTGCAAGCCGTCATTGAGGCCTATGAGCAGATAGCCGGTGAAATTCCAACGACGGGCAATCTTCTAGAACAGGCTGCGCAGATGAAAGAAAATGTGCGCACCGGTTTTGAGAAACAGGTGAGCCCGGCGCGCGGCAGGTCGCGTGGCTGAGAGGGTTCGCATCGGCGATGAAACCCGCTTTAATGGCGGCACGACCTGAAGGGGGGGCATCCGTGGCGCGCGCTGGAACATCATCCGCGAGTGGGAAAACGACGCTGCGATTCACCGTGGTCGCGATTGAGAACTGGCGGAATTTCCGGCGCGCGGAAATTCATCTCTCTAACCTTGCCTTTTTCATCGGGGCCAATGCCTCGGGCAAATCGAATCTGCTCGATGCGTTCAGGTTCCTGCACGAGATCGCCGCCCCCGGCAGCGGCGGGCTGCAAGGCGCGATCGCGCGCCGCGGCGGCGTTTCCGCGATCCGCTGCCTTCATGCGCGGAGCTTTTCTGCCGTGTCGCTCGCGGTAACAGTGGGCGACAATGATACGCCGGGGATTTGGCGCTATGAACTGACATTCAATGTACAAAAGGGTCAAGCACCGGCGATAATCGTTGAACGTCTCGCGCATAATGGCGAGGATATCGTGCGCCGCACGAAAGATCACGGCGAAAGCGCCCGGGAACTGACACAGACCCATCTCGAGCAGGTTTCAAAAAACAAGGATTTTCCCGATTTCGTCGCCTTCCTCGCCTCCTGCCGCTATCTCCATGTGGTGCCACAAATCGTCCGCGACCGGCGGCGCCAAAACACCGCGGGCGATGATCCCTTCGGCGGCGATCTGTTGCGCCGCATCAAGGAGATGCCCCAGAAATCCCGCGTTGCACGGCTCAAACGCATTGCGCGCGCGCTAGAGATCGCGGTGCCGCAATTCGAGGAACTCGACCTCAAGGATGACAGCGAGGGCGTGCCCCATCTCTACGCCAAATATCGCAACTGGCGGCCCTACGCGACGAAGCAAGCGGAAGTGGCGTTCTCGGATGGCACGCTGCGCCTGATCGGTCTTTTGTGGTCGATCAGCGAAAAAGGCGGGCCGCTGCTGCTGGAGGAGCCGGAGCTTTCGCTCAATGACGCGGTGGTGGGCGAATTGCCGGCGATGTTTCGGCGCGTCGCACGGTTTTCCGGGCGGCAGATTTTGGCCAGCACCCACGCCCCCGCATTGCTCGAAAGCCCCAAGATCGGCCTTCGGGAAGTTCATCTTCTGACGGTTGGCGATAATGGCAGCGAGGTGCGGACTCTCGCCAATATGCCACAGGTCCAGGCGCAGGTCGAAGGCGGCATGACCATCGCCGAGGCCGTCCTGCCACTGCTCCGCCCGGAGGGGATCGAGGGGCTGGCCGGCGCCGATGTCATCGGTTGAGATCGACTATCTTGGCGAAGGCCGCTCGGATTTGGCGATCGCGCGGGCGTTGATCGAGGCTGTCGGCGCGCGGCCGGGGAGGAATTATTTCCGCCCTCGGCGGACCGGCAAGGACGCGCTCGATCGACGCGCGGACAGTTTGAACACTGGCGCCAAATTTGGCAATCCCGTTCTCATTCTCCGTGATCTCGACAGCGAAATTTGTGCCGGCGGCCTTGTCGCGCGGCTTTTGCCCGGGCGGAATCCGCGCTGCTTCCTCCGCATCGCGGTTCCCTCGGCCGAATCCTGGCTGATGGCCGACCGCGACGCCTATGCCACGTTTTGTGGCCTCCGGGTCGGCGCGATACCCGAGCGGCCGGAAACGGAGGGTGCGCTCAAGACGCTGGTCCTCGGCTGGGCGGATCGCGAGGCCACGAAACTCGCCCGCCACATGCGGGAGGCCCGCGGCCGGGGCGTTCCGGATTGGCAAAGCCTCGGCGAATGGCACGCGGCATTCGCGGGTTCGGGTTGGAATCCCAAGCGCGCGGCGAAATCCGGCCGCGCCCCCTCTCTCACCCGCGCTCTGTGCCGGCTGCGCGAGATCGTGGCGGCGGAACGCGGGGGATGACACCCCCCCCCCGCGCGCGCGCGAAGGGCTTGCGACTCCTCCCGGCGATCTGCGATGTTCGCAACCCCGCCCACCCGATAGGAGATCGATCATGGCTCTCCTTCATCTCCCGCTCGATAAAATCACCGAGCAGAATCTTCGCGAGCTGATCGAGACCGGCGCGCGGGAGAGCCTTTATATCGACTACAAGCGCAAGACCTATGGCGGGAATGAGGCGGCCAGGAAGGAATTTCTCGCCGATATCTGCTCCTTCGCCAACGCCGCCGGCGGTGATATCGTCATCGGCATGGCGGAAAACGCCGGCGTTCCGAGCAAGATCACGCCGTTCACAGACGATGCCGACAAGGAACGCCTCCGGCTCGAAGGAATGGCGCGCGATGGCGTCGAGCCGCGCATCATCGGGCTTGCCGTCCACAGCGTTCAGGTTTCCGGCGGCGGCGTTTTCGTCATTCGCGTCCCGAAAAGCTATAACCCGCCGCATCGGGTGAAGTTCAAGGGCAGCAATCGGTTTTATGCGCGGTCCTCGGGCGGAAAATATGAGCCGGATATCGGCGAACTCCGCAATCTCTTCCTCGCCGCGCCGCATCTTGCCGAGCGCATCCGCGAATTCCGCATGGAACGCATCGCCCGCATCGCCGCCGGCGAAACGCCGGTGGCGTTATCCGGGGAGAGGCCCCGGCGCTTCATACTGCATGTCGTGCCCTACAGCGCCTTCAATCCGACGGCCGTGGTTTCATTCGCCGACCTTCGCGCGCGGGCGGGAAATGGTTTCCATCCGCCAGGAGAAAATGGCCTGGACATCGTGTCAAGAGTGAATTTTGACGGTCAGATCGCCTTCGTGCAGGGCCGCGCTTATACGCGAGTCTTCCGTTCCGGCATCGTCGAATGCGTTTGCGCCAGGCAAGATGCGGAACTTATCTACACATTGATACTAGATCGTAACAAATATTTACATCCACACGCCACTTTTATGGAAGAACTCAGTCTCGGCCTCTCGATGAGATTTTCCAATACCCTCAATGCTTGTGGTATCGCGCCGCCCTATGCGATCCTTGTTAGTCTGCTTGGGATGGATGACGTCGAATTTAGAGGTTATTGGAATGGCAGCCCTGCGCAGTATGCCTATCGCACCGACCGCGACCAATACCATTTCACCGCATCCGTCTTCGAGACGTTGCCGGGAACCGAGGACGAGGCCATCGTCGCGCTCGCGCCAACATTCGATCAGATGGCAAGCCTCGTTGGCCTCGACAGCAGCAATTATGTGCGTGAGGCCAAGGACCGGCTTCAAGCGAGCCAGCAACCAGCGAAAGCCTCCTCATGACTCAAGCCATGCGTGATCGGCCCGAGCGGCGCGCCGTGAGACGTGAAACAGCATCAACCGGAGCCGGGGAATGACGCTCGATATCGGCTTCCTGCTGTTCCCGAAGGTCCAGCAACTCGATCTCACCGGCCCGTATGAGGTGTTCGCCTCCCTCCCGGGGGCGCGGGTTCATCTGGTGGCGGCGACGCGGGAGGCCGTCGCCGCGTCCACCGGCCTCAAGCTCACGCCGACCACGACCTATGCCGACTGCCCGCCCCTCGACGTCGTCTGCATCCCCGGCGGGGCAGGGGTGAACGCGCTGTTGACCGATGAGAGCGCGCTCGCCTTCGTGCGCCGAAAAGCGGCCGCGGCACGGTATCTCACCTCCGTCTGCACCGGCGCCCTCGTCCTCGGCGCGGCCGGGCTGCTGCGCGGCAAGCGGGCCACCACGCATTGGAACGCGCATGATCTGCTCGCGTCCTACGGCGCCATCCCGGTCGAGGCGCGCGTGGTGCGCGACGGCAATCTGCTCACCGGCGGGGGCGTCACCGCCGGGATCGATTTCGCGCTGACCCTGGTTGCGGAACTCGCCGGACAGGCGGCGGCGGAGGCCATTCAGCTCTCTCTGGAATATGCCCCGGCGCCGCCTTTCGATGCGGGCACGCCCGATCGCGCCGCCCCCGACATCGTCGCGGCGGTGCGCTCACGGACCGCGGCCAACCGGCGGGAGCGGGAGACACTCGCCGCGGCCTGGGCGGCGCGGCACGACGTTGATTTTCAGCGTCCTCGATAAAGACTCCCTCGCCGCTCGCTCGTCAGAACCGACAAATCACTTGAGCGCATCGAGGATGAAAACCCCGCCGACGCCGGGCCCGCCGGTAATGCCGTGGCGCGCGGACATCCAGAACAGCATCTCCGCGCGGCGAAACCCGGCCGCTTCGCATTGGCCGATAATATCCCAGCCGGGAATGGCGAAGACCAGCGAGCCGCCCTCGGGATCGACGGGGTTGCCGTGATATTCCGGCGGCGAAAAATAGGTGATGGCGCCGTTTTCGAGGCGGGCGCGGACCGAGGTTTGCTCGGCGTTGCAGGCAAAAGGGAAGGTTGCCAGGAAATGGCCGCCCGGCTTCAGGATGCGGGCGGTTTCGCGCAATGTTGCGCCGATATCGGGAACATGCTCGAGGACATCGGCGCTGAGGACCGCATCGAAACCGGCGTCGGGCCAGCCGGTGGCGGCGGCGTCCAGCGCCGGGATCGGAAACAGCCAGTCTCGCCCGGCATCGTCGCCGGCGTATTCCGAGCCGACAAAGCGCGGATAGCGCGCTCGCAGGGTCATGGCGAGTAAGGTCAGGGCTTCATGGGCGTAGATGCGGAGCCCATTCGCCGCCTGGTGTTCAAAAACCTCGGACAACAGATCCAGCAAGGCGCGCTGGCGCGCATTGAGTCCCCGCGCGATGAGGTTCTCGCGGTAATTCTTGTCCGCGGGGAGGGTTGCGAGGTTTTCCGCGATGCGCAGCCAGATATTTCCGAAAAAAGCGGAAACGATGCCATGCGCCGCGGCGTGGCGGGCGATCTCCTCCGGCACTGTCTGGCTGGCCGCCTCGGGACGAGCGCGGATGAAATTCTCCCATTCGGCCAGGGAAGAGAGTCGCGCCTTCACCTCCCATTCTTCGCGGCTCAGGCGCAGGACGTCCGGAATATCGTGGCGCGCGTCGGCCTCGTCTTGCAGCCGTGCGAGCTGCGCCTGCGCCGCGTCGCGCTGGCGGAGGGCGGCGTCGCGTTCGGCGAAAGCGGCGTCCCTGTGCTGAAAAGGACGCCGCGCCCCCGGAATCCGATAGATAACGGACCTCAGAACTTTCTTGATCGCGTGAGGCACGGCGGATTCCTGAAAACGGGCGTGGGGAGCCATCACTACCACGGTTGTGCGGTTTTGAAAAAACGAACCAAAAACTTTTCTCCTGTGGGAGAGCCCTACCGCCGCGCCCCCGGCTCGATCCCGGCGGCCAGCGCCAGGCGCACCAGTTCGGAGAGGCTGCGCGCTTCGAGTTTTTCCATCACATGGGCGCGGTGGATTTCCACCGTGCGCGGGCTGATGCCGAGGTCGTAGGCGATGCTCTTGTTGGGCAGGCCGGCGACCAGCCCCGCCAGCACTTCCCGCTCGCGCGGGGTGAGGGTCGCGACCCGCGCGAGCGCCGCGTGCCCCGGCGCGCGGGCCTCGGCCTCCAGCGCCTGCGCGACCGCCGCCAGAATCGCCCCGTCGGAGAACGGTTTTTCGATGAAATCCCGCGCCCCGGCCTTCATCGCGCGCACCGCCAGCGGCACATCGGCGTGCCCGGTCATGATGATCGCGGGAAGCTGGAACCCCGCCGCCCGCAACCGCTCCAGCGTGGTCACGCCGTCGATCTCCGGCATCCGCACATCGAGGAGGAGGCAGCCCGCGTCCGCCGCCGCCAGGGGGGGGAGCAGGGCTTCGAGCAGGGCCGTGCCGGAGGCGAAGGCGCGCGTGCGGTAGCCCGCGACGTCGAGCAGGAATGAGAGCGAGTCCCGGACCGCCTCGTCGTCATCGACGATGATCACCACCGGGTCAGCCGTCACCCTGGATCTCCTTCGGGGGCCGCGAAGGCGAGGGTGAAGCGGAACACCGTCCCGCTCTCCGGCGATCCCGTCTCCGGCGTGGAGGCGACGCTGATCCGCCCGCCATGGCTCTCGACGATCTCGCGGCAGATCGAGAGCCCGAGCCCCATGCCGTCGCGCTTGGTGGAGACGAAGGGGCTGAAAAGCTGCTCGCGGACCTCTTGCGCGATCCCGGGGCCGCTATCGGTGACGGTGATTTCGGCGAATTCCTCGGACAGCGCCGCGGTGGTGACGGTGATCTCGCGCCGGGCACAAGGCTGCAACACCTCGACCGCGTTGCGGACCAGATTGAGCACCACCTGCTGCACCTGCACCCGGTCGGCGAGCACCGGCGGAAGATCGGGGGCGAGCGCGAAGGTGACGCGGATGCTGTATTCGCGCGCGCCCACCAGCGCCAGCGCCGCCGCCTCCTCGACCAGGGCGTTGAGATCCTCGGGTTTCCGCTCGCTCTCGCCGCGGGTGACGAAGCTCCGGAGGCGCTGGATGATGGCGCCGGCGCGCGCCGCCTGCTCGCCGGCGCGGGCCAGCGCGTCGGCGACCTTGGGCAGAAGCTCCGCCCGCCCGCTCGCGAGCAATTGCCGCCCGGCCTGGACGTAATTGGCGATCGCGGTCAGCGGCTGGTTGATCTCATGGGCGAGGGTGGAGGCCATCCGCCCGAGCGTCGAAAGCCGCGAGGCGTGCAACAGCTTGCCGTGCAGATCCTGAAGCCGCCGCTCGGTCTCCTGCTGCTCGGTGAGGTCGCGCACGAAGCCGGCAAACAGGCGCCGGCCGCCGGCCTCGACCTCGCCGACCTGGAGTTCGATCGGAAACGTCGAGCCATCGGCGCGCTGGCCGACGACGATGCGGCCGATGCCGATGATCCGCTTCTCGCCGGTTGCGAGATAATGGGCGAGATAGGAATCGTGCTGGCCGCGATAGGGCTCGGGCATCAGCATCCGGACATTGCGCCCGAGCATGGCGGCGGCGGGGTGGCCGAACATGCGCTCGGCGGCGGCGCTGAAGGAGATGATGGTGCCCTCGGCGTCGATGACGATGACCGCTTCGGGCACCGTCGCGATGATCGCGCGCAGCAATTCCTCGCGCGCGAGCAGGATGTCGCGGGTGGCGCGGCGCGAGGAAATGTCGTGCGCGATGGCCACCAGCGCCGGCCCGTCGTCGCGCGCGACATCGCGGAGCGTGACCTCGACCGGAAAGCGATAGCCATCGGAACGGATCGCCTCCATCTCGCGCGGGCCCGAAACCCGCGCGGCGGGGCGCGGCAGAAGGGCGGCCGGATCGAGGGGATCGCGCAGGAACTCGCCGATCGGGCGGCCGATCAGCGCCGCTTCGTCGCTGGCGAGGAGGGCGCCGGCGGCCGGGTTGGCGAGAACGACGGCGCCCTCCGCGCCGATGACGAAAATCCCGTCCGCCGCCACCTCGAAAATCGCCTGATAGACCCGCTCCATGCGCGCGCCCCCGGGGATCAGAACGGCTCGCGCTCGGGATCGGCGGCGACATCGCGATGCACCTCGACCGAGAGCAGGAGGCCGAAGCCGAACATCGCGGTGAGCAGCGCCGAGCCGCCATGCGAGACCAGCGGCAGCGGCACGCCGCCGACCGGGATCGCCCCCATGACCATCGCCAGGTTGACGAAAACATAGAGGAAATAATTGGTGGTGATGCCGGTCGCGACGAGGCGGCCGAACGGGTCGCGGGCGCGGAGCGCGATGACGAAGCCGCCGGCGATGAGCGTGGTGATCAGCGCGAGCAGGGCCAGCGCGCCGACCAGGCCGAACTCCTCGGCGAGCACGGTGAAGATGAAATCGGTCTGTTTTTCCGGCAGGAAATCGAGATGGCCCTGGGTTCCGTGCAGGAACCCCTTGCCCCAGAGCCCGCCCGAGCCGAGCGCGATCTTGGACTGGATGATGTTGTAGCCGGTGCCGAGCGGGTCGCTCTCGGGGTGGAGGAAGGTTTCGATGCGGGCGCGCTGATAGTCATGCAGGTGGTGATAGGCGAGCGGCGTGGCGAGGCCGATCGCGAGCGCGATGAGGGCGAATTTCCACCACCTGACGCCGGCGGCGAAGAACACGGAGCCGGCGACCAAGGCGGTGATGACGGCGGTGCCGAGATTGGGCTGTTTCAGGATGAGCACCACCGGAATGGCGCTCGCCAGCGCCGGCGGGATCAGGAACAGCGGGTTGCCGACCCGCTCCCAGGAGGCGCGGCGGAACCAGGCGGCCAAAGCGAGGACGAGGAAAATCTTCATCAGCTCGCTCGGCTGGAGCTGGAACGCGCCGATCTCGATCCAGCGCTGCGCCCCCTTGCCGACATGGCCGAAACGCGCGACGGCGAGCAAAAGCGCGATCCCGAGCCCGTAAAGCGGCCAGGCGAGGCGCCGGATCAGGCGGAGATCGGTGAGCGCGGTCGCGATCAGGATCACGAGGCCGGCGGCAAAGCGCAGCGCATGACGGTTGGCGAAGGGGGCAGGCCCGCCGCCGGCGGAATAGAGCGCGACATAGCCGACCAAGGCGAGCAGGGTGAGCAGGGTGACATAGAGCCAGCTCACGGCGCGCAGCTTGGCGGCGAGCCCGAACCCCTCGGCGCGGTAGAGCCGCCGCTCGATCATCGCGTCTCTGCCGGAGGGGGGCCGTCGGGAGGGGCGATGGGGGCGGCCTCGGCGCGGGCGGTGACGCGGGGCGCGGCGGGTGCGGGGGCGGCGCGGTTGGCGGGGTCGCGGAGCAGGACATCGGTCATGATCGCGCGCGCGAGCGGCGCCGCCCGCTGCGCCCCGGCATTGCCGTGCTCGACGACCACGGCGAGCGCGTAGCGCGGCGCGTCATAGGGGGCGAAGGCGACGAAGAGCGCGTGCGGACGGAACTCCCAGGGGAGGGACTCGGAGTTGAAATGCCCATGCTCGCGCATCTCGCGCGAGACGTGGCGGACCTGGGTCGAGCCGGTCTTGCCGGCGAGCTGCACGCCCGGGAGATCGAGCCGGGCGAGGGGGGCGGTGCCACCCGGCTCGTTGACCACCGCCCACATGCCCTCGCGGACCATGTGCAGATAGGGCGCCGGGACATCGAGCGCCGGCCAGGAAGCCGGGTCGGCGCCGGGGCTGGCGGCGCCGCCGACGCTCCGCGTCAGATGCGGCTCGACGGCGCGGCCGGTCGCGATGCGGGCGGCCATGGTCGCGAGCTGCACCGGCGCGATCTCGAGAAACCCCTGGCCGATGCCATGCACCACGGTATCGCCGGGATTCCAGTGATGGCCATGCCCCTCGCGCCAGGCGCGGGTCGGGACCAGGCCGGCGCGGGCCTCGGGCAGCTCGATCGCCGGGCGCACGCCGAGGCCGAAGCGGTTGGCCATGGCGGCGATGGCGTCGATCCCGGTGCGCCGCGCGACCTCGTAGAAAAACACGTCGCAACTGTTCTTGAGCCCGCCGCGGAGATCGAGCGCGCCATGGCCATAGCGGCTCCAGCAATGGAAACGGGTGTCGCCGAGATCGAGATAGCCGGGGCAGAAGATGCGCTCGTTCGCGGTGATCGCGCGCGCCGCGAGCCCGGCCATGGCGACCACCATCTTGAACGTCGAGCCCGGCGCGTAGAGCCCGGCGACGGCCTTGTTGATCAGCGGCGTCTGGCGGTTTTTCGTCCATTCGTTCCATTGCGCCTGCGAGACGCCGGAATTGAACAGGCCGGGGTCGAAGCTCGGCGTCGTCGCCATCGCCAGCACCTCGCCGTTCTGGGCGTCCAACACCACGGCACTCGCGCTCTCCGCGCCGAGCGTCGCCACGACATCCTGCTGCAGCCCGGAATCGATGGTGAGGGTGATCTCGGCGCCGGGAACCCCCTCCTCGCGCGCCAGCTCGCGGATCACCCGGCCGACCGCGTTGACCTCGACCTGGACCAGGCCGGCGCGGCCGCGGAGTGCCAGATCATGATATTTCTCCACCGCCGCGCGCCCGATCCGCATGCCGGGCAGCGCCAGCAGCGGCTCGTCCTCGGCCTCGTCCTCGCTCGGCGGCGCGACATAGCCGATGACATGGGCGAGCGTCGCCCCGAACGGGTAGAGCCGCGTGGTGCCGACATCGATCAGGATGCCGGGGAGATCGGGGGCATTGACCTCGATCAGCGCCATCTCGTCCCATTCCAGGAAATCGCGCAGGATGATCGGGATGAAGCGGCGGGAATGGCCAAGCTCGCGGTCGATCCGGGCGCGCTCGTGGTCGGAGAGCGGGATCAGGCCGGAAAACCGCTCGAGCGTCCCCTGGACGTCATCGGTCTCTTCGGCGACGAGCACGGCGCGCCAGTTCATCCGGTTGCCGGCGACCGGCGTCCCGGCGCGGTCCAAAAGCCGCCCGCGCGGGGGCGCGAGCAGGCGGGCGCTGACCCGGTTGCTCTCGGCGAGCAGGGCATAGCGTTTCCCGTCCGCCACCTGCACCTGATAGAGCTTGGCCGCGAGCCCGCCGAGGGCCAGCGCCTCGATCCCGCCGAGGATCAGGGCGCGGCGGGTGAAGACGCTGGTGCGGTTCGTGTCGCGGCGCAACGCTCAGATCTCCGCGTCGGCGGCGAGGCTGCGATGGGCGCGGGTGAACAGCACCGCGAGCAGCGGATAGAACCCGATCGCGAGCCCAGCCTCGACCAGCGCCGGCGCCGGCGGCAGCAGGGTGAGGGAGAAGAGCGCGGTGAGCGCGAAGGAGAGCGCCGCCCCCGCCGCGGCAAACCCCGAGAACACCAGCCAGACGAGCAGGAAACTCCACCGCGCGAGCTTCCGCCGCCAGCGCCTCGTCAGGGCGCAGAGCAGCAGGAGGAGCAGCACGTCGAGCCCGAGCGGCCCGCCGCCGAGGAGATCGGCGAACAGGCCGAGCGCGAAGACCAGCGCCGGGGTCATCGCCGCCGGGCGGAACAGGCTCCAGAAATAGACCGAGGCGAACAGGAAGGCGGGGGCGAGCGCCGCCTGCTCGGGGAGGCCGAGCGGGACGGCGAGCGCGAGCAGGCCGAGCACCGTCGCCGCCACCGGAAACGCCGCCCGCGCCATGGCATCGAGCTGGTGCCAGGGGTCGGAGCGCGGATCGCGCCGCGGCGGCGGGAAGTTGATCGCCATCGCCGGCGCGCTCAGGGCTCGTACGGGGCGGCGGGGGCGGGTTTCGGCGCCCGCCGCTCACCGGCCTCGGGCGGCGGGACGCCGGCGAGGTGATAGTCGAACACCCGCACCATATCGAGCCGCGTAAGACGCGCCGCCGGCACCACCATCGGCGCGGCCCCGACATAATGCACATGGCCGACCGGCAGCCCGGCCGGGAAGGCATTGGCCTCGGCGCTGGTCACCACAAGCTCGTCCTCCTCGGGCGGGGTGTCCTCGGGCCAGAACAGGAGGCGCGGCAGGGTGCCATTGGTGCCGGCGAGGATGGCGCGGGCGCGGCTATGCTCCAGCGTCACCGGGATGCGGCTGTTGAGATCGGTGATCAGCATCACCCGGGCGCTCCGCGATCCGGTCTCGGTGATGCGCCCGACCAGGCCGCGATCGTCGAGCGCGACCTGGCCCTTGGTGATGCCGTGGCGCGGCCCGACCGCGAGCAGGACCGAATGGGCATAGACGCCGCCGGCATCGGCGACCACGCGGGCGGTGACATAGGCCGCCGCCGGATCCGGGATCCAGTGGAGATTGGCGCGCAGCGTCGCGTTTTCGGCCTCGAGCGCGAGCGCGACCGCCTGCCATTGCCGGAGATGTTCGTTCTCGGCGCGGAGGGCGGCGTTCTCGCCGACCAGGGAGACGAGATGGCCGGCCTCGGCGATCGCGGCGCGGGCGCGGGCGACGGGATTGGCGATGAGGTCGTAGAGCGGCGCCAGCGTGTCACCGAGGCTCGCGCGGGCGCGTTCGGCGAGCAGGGCGTCGGCCTTGCCGAGCAGCAACAGCGCGAAGGCGCCGGCGATCAGCAGCGGCAAAGTGAGCCGCGCCAGCGCCTGGCGCGCGGGAATGGACAGCCGGAGCATTTTGCCTCGCTCTTTCTGGCCTCACCTCTCAGGGGCGCGGAAGCGCAACACTCCCTGATCCATACCCCCTAATACATGGTGGACAAAACATTTCTCAGCCTCTTCATTTCCTCGAGGGCGCGGCCGGTGCCGAGCGCCACGCATTGCAGCGGCTCCTCGGCGACCACCACCGGAAGCCCGGTCGCATCGCGCAGCACCTGATCCAGACGATAGAGCAAAGCGCCGCCGCCGGTCAGCACGATTCCCTTGTCGACGATATCGGCGGCGAGTTCCGGCGGGGTGTTTTCGAGCGCGACCTTCACCGCCTCGACGATGGCGCTGACCGGCTCACTGAGGCTTTCGGCGATCTGGCGCTGGCTGACCAAGACCTCGCGCGGCACGCCGTTCAACAGATCGCGCCCCTTGACCTCGCGATACGTGCCCTCGTCGCCGTCATAGAGCGAACTCGCGGCGCCGATTTCGAGCTTGATCCGCTCGGCCGAGCTTTCGCCGATCAGGAGATTATGGTTGCGGCGGATGTAATTGATGATCGCCTCGTCCATCTTGTCGCCGCCGACGCGGACGCTCCGGGCATAGACGATGCCGCCCAAGGAAATCACCGCGACCTCGGTGGTGCCGCCGCCGATATCGACGATCATGCTGCCCGAGGGCTCGGTCACCGGGAGACCGGCGCCGATCGCCGCCGCCATCGGCTCCTCGATCAGCAAAACCTTGCGCGCCCCGGCGCTTTCCGCGCTCTCCTGGATCGCGCGGCGCTCGACCGCGGTCGAGCCGGAGGGGACGCAGATGATGATCAAGGGACTCGCGAAGCCGCGGCGGTTATGCACCTTGCGGATGAAATGCTTGATCATCTCCTCGGCGACCTCGAAATCGGCGATCACGCCGTCGCGCAAGGGCCGGATCGCGGAGATGTTGCCGGGCGTGCGGCCGAGCATGTGCTTGGCCTCCTCGCCGACCGCGAGCACCTGCTTCTTGCCGCGGACATCGGCGATGGCGACGACGCTCGGCTCATCGAGCACGATGCCGCGGCCCTTGACATAAACCAGCGTGTTGGCGGTGCCGAGATCGATCGCCATGTCGGCCGACATGAAGCCGAGCAGCCGGGAAAACATCGTATGCAAACTCCTGTCAGCCGCGCGTCGGGGCTGCGGAGGGTTAGCCGCCCCAGCGTCGGCAAACAAGGGCGTTCACGAGCGCGCTGGCATGGCTTGCCGAAACCCTCCCATGCCGGCACAACAGTGGTTTGCCACGGAGGGAATAACGAAGCATGAACGACGCAAAACACCCCCGCCGCGCCGCGCGCGCCGCCTTGGCACTCCCCGCCTTGGCATTTGGGGCCGTGCTCCTCCTCGCCGCCTGTGGCGATGGCGAATGGGCGAATTTCGAGGGCGGCGATGACGGCGGCCTGGGCGGCATGTTCGATGGCGGCGGCTATGGCGGCTATGGCGGCATGGGCATGGGCATGCCCTATTTCGGCGGCGGCATGCCGTTTTACGGCGGCGGCGATGGCGGCTTCGGCGGCGACGATGATGACTAGGCTCCGTGCCGGCCGCTCTGGCGGCGCGCTCGCCGCCCTGCTCCTCCTCGGCGCCGCGCTCCTCCTCGCCGGCTGCGGCGGCGGTGGGGCGGATGACGGCGGCGCTGGCGGCGGCCTGTTCGGCAGCGACGGCTACGAACAGGGCGGCCCCAGCTATTACGGCATGGGCATGCCCTACTATGGCGGCGGCGTCGGCTGGGGCGGGTTCAATTACGACGAGTAGGGGGAAGTTGTGTCCGGTTCTAAACTATGCTAATTTTAGCATGAGCAAAAAAGGAGACTGCCAAGATAGGCGTTACCCTATCAAGGATACCAAAGCGTGAAACCTCTCCATTGGGTCTCCTCGACTCGGAAAAACGTCAGGCAATTTCCTGAAACCGTGCGTGAGGAGGTGGGGTTCGCCCTCTACCTTGCTCAGATGGGGGAAAAGGGGATCAACGCCGTTCCGATGCTAGGCTTCGGCGGGGCG
Organism: Pseudomonadota bacterium; assembly: GCA_021851785.1. GTDB lineage: Bacteria > Pseudomonadota > Alphaproteobacteria > Acetobacterales > Acetobacteraceae > Acidibrevibacterium. The sequence goes on along the minus strand of JAJZBV010000007.1, from coordinate 70,316 downwards.
AGCGTTCTCGAAGTGGTGATCGACGCGGATGGAAACACCTTTCGCGCGGTTTACACGGTCAAATTCGCCAAGGCGGTTTACGTGCTTCATGCCTTCCAGAAAAAATCCAAGCGCGGCATCGCGACCCCGCGTCCGGATAGCGAACTCATCCGTTCGCGATTGACTCTCGCCCGGAAACACTACGCCGACACTTATGAACACTCGGAGAGAAAGGCGCGGCGCCATGAGTGACGCCTTGAGTGAAGAGGCCAACGACGCCGTCCATGGCACGGTGCATGAGAGCAGCGGCAATGTCTTCGCCGATCTCGACCTGCCGCATGAGGCGGAGGATATGCTGAAAGTGGAACTCGCGCGGGTCATCGCCGCGACGATCCGCCGGCGCAGGCTGACACAGGCGCGGGCGGCCCAATTGGTCGGCACCGATCAGGCGAAAGTTTCCTCTATTCTCAGAGGGAGGCTGAAGGAGTTTTCCACCGATCGCCTGCTCAAATTCCTCCTCAGGCTGGGGCGCGATATCGATATCACGGTCTCGAACACGACCAAGGACGGGCCGGGGCACCTGAAATTCCATCAGGTCGCCTGAAGAAACCGCCTCATGGTGATGGGCGAGGCGTGAGAGGAGCGGGGGGCTCATAAAGGCACGTTGTTTTTTTCCGCGACGGCATCGATTCGACGATGTCGAAGCTCACCAAAATTGCCAGAACCGTCTGCGGGCGGGCGTAGCTATTTGGGTTGAGATTTCCCGTCGAGAAGACACATCTTGCTTTGAAGTATCGTCACGATTTTTGGGCGCAGATAAAAGATTTTTATTGATCCAACGGCTTGCACGATAGATAATAATCATATCTGATAACTTTTTCCATTTAGCCTTTTCTTGATCAGCTATAAGTTTTATATCATTCCGGTAAATTATAAGATATTCTATATTATATATTCTTTTGTAATCTTCTATATGAGTTAAAATATATGAATAATAAGTAAGAAACAACACTCCTTCAAACAATTCTAATTCCGGAAAAAAGTTTTTTGAACTCATTTTGAAAAAATTATCCCAACATTTTTCTTCATTTTTTTCATATTCTAAGCGTAAGATTCTTGTGGAACTCATGCCAAGCGTTCTATATATTCCAGCCATACCAGAAAAACAGTAATAATTTCCCATTTTTGCCCCTTGTTTATAATAATATAGAGCTTTATCAAAATTAGCATGAACATTATCGTCATTTAAATAGATATTCGCAATAAACCAATAAGCAGAAATAGATCCTAACTTAGCAGCTTGTTTATATAAAAACAAGGCTTCATCGATATCTTGTAATTTATCGTCAAAACCGAAATTATATTCATGTGCTTTTTCTAAAATTTCTTCCCATGGTTTTCTTTTTTCCATAATAGATTTATTATTATAGGAAGATGTGCTTATCAAAATATCTTCATTATCGGCATTATGGTCTATAACAGACTCAGGCTCTGAGGAGATTTTGTCGGGTATATTTATCAATATTTTTACAACCTCGGCGGCCGACGCTCGAAAAAATTCCCGATTTTTGGCTTCGCGTAAGCCACGTACTTCCAGTGCCATATGCACGAACGCCTCAGCTGCGTCACAATCCTCGAAATAATTGTCGAAGGCCACGACAAAAGGCGTTGGCACGCCGGTCGTATTGGAAAGCTCGTTTGCCCTACCGGCGGGATCGCGCGTCGTTTTGCCGACTTTGACGAGCCCAGGCATGGAACTGTTGACCAGAACGTAAAGATAACCAGCGGCCATGACGTTCCACCTGCACGATTAAAGGCGGAAAATTAGAGCGCTCCGCGATCGTCGGGCAAGGCTCAAATCTTGTGCCCGAAGCGGCTGGCCTTGGTCGCGAGATAGGAATCATTGACCCCGTTCGGCGCGATCACCAGTTCCTCGCGCCCGACGATGGTGACGCCATAGGCGGCCAGGGCCTCGACCTTGGCCGGGTTGTTGGTGAGGAGGCGGAGCCGTTTGATGCCGAGTTCGCCGAGCATGGTCGCGGCGATCAGGAAGCGGCGCTCATCGGCGCCCCAGCCCAGCGCCCGGTTGGCGTCCAGCGTGTCGAGGCCGCGATCCTGCAACGCATAGGCGCGGAGCTTGTTGACGAGGCCGATCCCGCGCCCCTCCTGCGCGAGGTAAAGCACCGCGCCGGCGCCCTCGGCGGCGATGCGGCGGATGGCTAGGCGCAATTGCGGGCCGCAATCGCAACGGAGACTGCCGAGGAGATCGCCGGTGAAACACTCCGAATGGAGGCGCACCAGCGGCGCCGCGGCCGTCTCCGGCGCGCCGATGACGATGGCGAGATGCTCGATCCCGGCATCCGGGGCGCGAAACGCGATGACCCGGGCGTCCGCCGCGTCGGCCAGCGGCACCGCCGTCTCGGCGACGCGGCGCAAATTCGCCGCCTCGATATCGGCGCCGGCGAGCACATCCTCGATGGCGATGGCGAGGAGACCGAGCGCCGCCGCCCGCGCCGCCGCGTCCGCCCGCGCCGGCGCCGCCACCATCGCCGGCAACAGCCGCGCGAGCTTGGCGAGCGCGAGCGCGCCGGCCGCTTCCTCGGGCGCCGGGTCGAGCAGCGCCGGCGCGGCACCGGCCGCCAGGAGATGCTGGGCGAGCGTCGGATCGGCGAGACGGCGCAAGGTTTCCGGGTCGAGCAGCGCCGGGTCGAGCCCGAGCGCGACCGCCGCCTGATCCTGACGCAGCGCGCGCCCGAGCAGCGCCGCCGCCCGGGCCGGGGCGAGCAGCAGCAGCGGCGCCGCCTCGGCCAGCGCCGCGATCTCGCCGAGGCTGCGCGCGGTCAGCGTCTCGGCCGGGCAGATCACGAAATCTTGTCGCGCCGTGAGCAGGACCGGCACCCCGCGCCGGACATCGCCGACCGCCCGGTGGAGTGCCCGGAGACGCAGCGTCTCAGCGTCAGGAAATGGCGGAAATCCGCGGTTTCGTGCCATCGGCGCGGCGGCTTCGGGCGAGTTCGGCGGGGGGTGGGGAGGGCTCGGCACGGGTGTTTCGCCTTGGTTGACCGCGGGCGGACATCGTTCCACACCAGCATCGCGTGCGGCCGGCGCCCATCCGTTCTTTCTCGTCCGAAAATGGGCGCGATGGCGCGGCGGCGCAAGATGGCCACCCGAGGGACACCAGACGCTAAGCGAGGGAATCCATGTCCGGCGAACGACCCATCCTGATCGTTGATGACGACCGCGCGCTCCGCGAAACCTTGACCGAACAGCTCACCGTGGACGGCGCTTTCGCGGTCACCGAGGCGGCCAGCCTCGCCGAGGCGCGGAGCCGGCTGGCGGAGGCGGATGCGCGGTTCGACGCGATCATCCTCGATGTCAGCCTGCCCGACGGCGACGGCCGCGATTTCTGCGCCAAATTGCGCAAGAGCGGCGTCAAGGTGCCGGTGGTCATGCTCACCGCCGCCGATGACGAGGCCGACGTCGTGCGCGGGCTCGAAGCCGGCGCCAACGACTATGTCGCCAAACCCTTCCGTCTCGCCGAATTGCTGGCGCGGCTCCGCGTTCAGCTCCGCGTCTTCGAGAACAGCGAGGACGCGGTGTTCGTCATCGGCCCGTACACGTTCCGCCCGGCGGCGAAGCTGCTCCAGGAGCCGGCCCGCAACCGCCGCATCCGCTTGACCGAAAAAGAGGCGGCGATCCTGAAATTCCTCTACCGCGCGAGCCCGAAGCCGGTGCCGCGCCAGATCCTGTTGAACGAGGTCTGGGGCTACAACGCCTCCGTCACCACCCACACGCTGGAGACCCATATCTATCGCCTGCGCCAGAAAATCGAGACCGACCCGGCCCGCGCGACCTTCCTGGTCACCGAGGGCGGCGGCTATCGGCTCGATCTGCCGCCGGCGTGAGGCGTTTCCGCTTCCCTTCGCCCCGGCTCCTGATGGCGGAGGTGCTGCCGCGGCTTCGCCATCTGACCCCGGCGAAGGCGTTGACGGCGGCGAAGTAGGAAGAAAGGGGAGAAAAAACCTTCTTTTTCTGAAGAAAAAGAAGCAAAAAGACTTTCTTCCCGTTTCCTCCGGGCGGCAATGCGGTTGAGCGGGTCATTTTGGGCATGGACGTAAAGATTCAGCCTGCTCCTCGCTCTTGTTTTGCAGCTTGCCGGTGCTCGTATAATTGATGTAGTCGCCACTTTCGAAAAATAAGGTCCACTGCGCTTCGTCGTTCTCCGGGTCTGTCCCCGATGGCTCTGGCGGACCTATTTGCAATGACCCGCCCAGGTCGAACTCCAGACTGTAAGCGCCGTCCCCATCCATTTGTTTGATGCCCGTCAGTTTCTGACCATCCAACTGGCGCAAGGTGGTGTTGATTTTTTCATCGCTCGTGTCTGATCTACTACAGGCATAGAATTTAGTGGTGACCGACCACTCCGGCTGCCATATGGCGAGGCGCCATCTCCCGGATGGGGTAACGATCCTCCTCTCCAGAGCATCGATGACCTCCTGAGAGTTTTTGGGATTGTGCGGATTTGGCTCTCGGACCCTGAGATGGGGACTTCCGAAATTCATCATCAAGACATTGTCGGCGCTTAAACGGACGAACCACACGAGTTCCCCCTTCATCTGAAGCAGCAACTCTTGCACCTTCGACGCCTCGGCGCGGCGGTCGGTTCCGTGGAGCATCTGGGCCATAGTGCTTTCTTCCATCTCAAGAATTACGCCGAGCATCCCAGGGGCGGCCATGGTCGTCCTTGAACGCCATCGCGGAGCGGGAGCCTTCCGCAGGCACTCCCCAACGGAGGAAATTTTTTGGTTCTTTTTTTCAAAAAAGAACCACTTTCCCCTCACTCCCTTCCCAGCCGATAGAATTCGTCATTCGGGCGGATGGCGAAGGCGTTGGCGAGGCGGTTGGACATGCCGAAGAAGGCGGCGATGGCGGCGATGTCCCAGGTTTCCGCCTCGCTGAAGCCCGCCGCGTGGAGCCGCGCGTAATCGGCGTCGTCGATCGCGTGCGCCGCCAGCGCCACTTTCAGCGCGAAATCGAGCATGGCGCGTTCGCGCGGCGAGAGATCGGCCTTGCGGTAGTTGGTTGCGACCTGATCGGCGATCAGCGGGTTTTTCGCCCGCACGCGCAAAATCGCGCCGTGGGCGATGACGCAATACTGGCATTGATTGGCGGCCGAGGTCGCGACCACGATCATCTCGCGCTCGGCCTTGGAGAGCCCGCCCTCTTTCGCCATCAGCGCGTCGTGATAGGCGAAGAAGGCGCGGAACTCGTCCGGCCTTGCGGCCAGCGCCAGGAACACGTTGGGGACGAAGCCGGATTTTTCCGCGACCATTTCGATCCGGGCGCGGATATCGGGCGGCAGATCGGCCAGCGCGGGGATGGGAAAGCGGCTGATCGGGGCGGTCATGGCGTTTCTCCTGTTTCCCGCCCACTCTATTCCCGGCGCGCCGCCCGCGCGAGGCCGATGAGGGCGGCGCGAACCTCCTCGGCGCTGGCCACCGGCGCGGGAAAAGCGACCCGCCGCACCGCCTCGCCGCAAGCGAGGTCGCAGCCATCGGGATCGAGCGCGACGATTTTCCCGCCCCCGCCGCCAAGCGGGTCGGCCTCGGCCTCGGCGATGAGCGCCGGCGCGGCGGCTTCGATGGCGGCGACGGCTTCGGGATCGGGGCGGAATTTTGCCGCAGCGATCCTGCGCGCGACGCCGAATCCGCCGACGTAATGCGCCTCCTCCGCAACCAGCCGCCACAGCCCGAAATCGCCGAACCCGGCATAGAGCGCGGCATAGGGGTGGCGCGCGAGGTAGCGGGCGCGGAGGGCGGCGTCGGCGACGGGCTCGGCGCGGCCGATGAGCGTCAGGCGCGGCGTCGTCTGCGGGTTCGGCCCCTCGTTTTCGCCAACCACGAGGAGGGCGCAGCGCGGCTCGGCGCGGAGATGCCGCGTGTGTTCGGCGAGGCCGGAGAGCAGCAAAAGTGCTGTGAAATCGGCAGCGAACGCCGGCGTCACCAGCGAGACGAAGGGCTGCCCGGCGGCACTCACGCTGGCGAGGCTCGCGACCCGCGCCGCGCGCGCGAGAGAGCGGAGCGTGAAGCCGATAGCGGCCGGTGGTTCGGTACTCATGCTTCGATTACCCTATCTTCCTCGCGGCGTGGTATGTCGATGCCGTGCCGGCATCTCGGAGGCGGTCATGAAGCACACCATTGCCCTGGTCGATGACGATCGCAACATCCTGACCAGCGTCGCGATGACCCTGGAGCAGGAGGGGTTCCAGGTGCGCACCTACACCGACGGCGAAAGCGCGCTCCAGGCGCTGCTCGCCCGCCCGGTCGATCTCGCGGTGCTCGACGTCAAGATGCCGCGCATGGACGGGATGGAGCTGCTCCAGCGGCTCCGCGCCCGCTCCGCGATGCCGGTGATCTTCCTCACCAGCAAGGACGAGGAGGTGGACGAGCTGATGGGGCTCCGCCTCGGCGCCGATGACTACATCACCAAGCCGTTCAGCCAGCGCCTGCTGATCGAGCGCATCCGCGCCCTCTTGCGCCGCAACGAGGCCGGCCGCGCCGAGGGCTCCGGCCAGCCCGCCGCCGGGATCATCCAGCGCGGCGATCTCGTCCTCGACGAAACCCGGCATCGCTGCGCCTGGCGCGGCGCCGATATCGACCTCACCGTCACCGAATTCCTGCTCTTGAAGACGCTGGCGGCGCGGCCGGGGGTGGTGAAGGCGCGCGACCAGCTCATCGATGCCGCCTATGGCGAGAACATCTATGTCGATGACCGCACCATCGACAGCCACGTGAAACGCATCCGCAAGAAATTCCGTGCCGTCGATGAGGATTTCAACCAGATCGAGACGCTGTATGGCATCGGCTACCGCTATAAGGAGCAGTAACACCGCCGCCAAGGCGGGCAAACCCCAGGAAGAAGCGGCGCCCGCCCCGCGCTTCGTCTCGCCGCTGTTGCGCCGCATCCTTCTGGTCAACGCGCTGCCGCTGGCGCTGCTGGTGGTCGCTTTGCTCTATCTCGACCAGTATCAGAACGGGCTTTTGGAGGCGGAGGTGCTGACGCTCCGCGAACAGGCGCGCATCTATGCCGGCGCGCTCGGCCAGGCGGCGGTCGCGATCGATGCCTCGGGCACGGCGCGGCTGGTGCCGGTGCTCGCCCGCCCGCTGCTCCGCCGCCTGACCGAGCCGACGCCGAGCGCCGAGGCCAGGCTCTACGGCCCGGACGGCACGGTGATCGCCGATAGCCGCCAGCGCGAGGCCGGCAGCGGCACCTTCGAGATGGACCCGATCCCGCCGGCGGTGCCGCGCGGCCATGTCGCGAGCGTGATCGAGGAGATCTATGACTGGGTGCTCGCCCATCTCCCGCGCAACCCGGCGGCGCCGACGCTGGAGGCCGGGCCGCTCGCCGGCGGGATCGACTGGCAGCCCGATGTGCGCGAGGAACTGCGCACCTCGGGCGCCGCGCGCTCACGCGAGACGCCGCCCTATATCCGCCGCACCACCGATGACCGGCTTTTGGTGACGGTCGCCGAGCCGGTGCAGCAGGACGCCCAGACCGTCGGCATCATCCTCCTGACCCGCGAAGCCCGCGAGGTCGATGACAGCCTCTATAACGTGCGGATGTCGATCCTGGCGCTGTTCTGTCTCGCGCTCGGCCTCACGGTGATCATGTCGTGGTATCTCGCGCGCACCATCGCCCGGCCGATCCTGCGGCTTGCCGCCGCCGCCGGCGAGATGCGGGAGGGCCAGGGGCGGAGCGGGGCGGTGCCGCGCCGGCTGCTCGCCCGCCGCGACGAGATCGGCACCCTCGCCCACGCTTTGGCCGAAAGCGCCGCCGCGCTCTGGGCGCGGATGGACGCGATCGAGCGCTTCGCCGCCGACGTCGCGCATGAGATCAAGAACCCGCTCTCCTCCCTCCAGAGCGCGATCGAGACCCTGCGGCGGATCGAGGATCCGGGCCAGCAGCGGCGCCTCCTTGCCATCATCGCCGAGGATGTGCGGAGATTGGACCGGCTGATCAGCGACATCTCGGATGCGAGCCGCGTCGACGCCGAATTGTCGCGCACGGCGACGGAACTGGTCGATGTCGCGCCGATTCTGGCGACGCTGGCCGATATCCACGCCGCGACCCTGGCCACCGGCGAGCCGCCTCTGGTGCTCGACGCGCCCGAAAGCGGCCTGGTCGTGCGCGGCGTCGCCGACCGGCTGGTGCAGGTCTTGCGCAACCTGATCGCCAATGCCCGCTCCTTCAGCCCGCCCGGCGGACGGATCATGCTTGCGGCGCGCGAGACAGGTGGCGAGGTGGAAATCACCGTCGAGGATGAGGGGCCGGGCATCCCCGAGGCCAGGCGCGAACACATCTTCGACCGTTTCTATTCCGAGCGCCCCGAAGGCGAACGCTTCGGCCAGCATTCCGGGCTCGGGCTTTCGATCAGCCGCCAGATCATCGAGGCGCTGCGCGGCAAAATCAGCGCCGAGAACCGCTATGATGAGGCGGGGCAGGACGGGGCGGGCAAGGTGATCGGCGCCCGCTTCGTCATCCGTCTGCCGAAAGCGTGAGGCGGGTTACGGCACGGCTTTGTTTTCGAACCGGCGGCGGAGCAGCTTCAGGCCGGCGAGACCGGCGAGGATCAGCGCCGCGGACGAGGGTTCGGGGACCGCGGCGCCGTTGGTGTAGAATACCAGATTCGGCGTATTGGTGTCGGTCGGCACGAAGCTGACGTTTTCGAAGGCGCCGCCCCAGGTCTGGGCGTTGAAGATCTCGAACGGATAATACCCCGCCTGGGTAAAAGTCACGGTGTCGGTCGCGGCGCCGTAGGTGTTGCCATTCATCAGGGTCGCGACGCCGTTCGAGGACATGATGCTATTGGCGTTCTGGAAGCCGACGACGCTGCCGCTGCCGATCGGGCCGTTGCCGCCGAGGAGGATTTCGGTGCCGTCGTCGTTCAGATCGTTGGAGGCGACGGCGAAGGTATAGGAACTGTTCGCCTGCGCGACATGGACATAGCCCGTTTGGTCGAAAATCAGATTGTACCAGGGGGTCGTCGAAGCGGAAGCGGGGAGCGTGATGCCATTGACGAGATTGGTGGCGAGGGAATTGCCGGCGCCGTCGAGCACGTTCTGGAGGGTATTGCCGCCGCCGCCGATGGCGACGAAATGGTAGGCGTTGATCGCGGTATCGGTGAACGAGAAATAGGGGCTCGCCGTGTAAGTCAGCGCGCCGGCGCCGGTGCCGGGCACGCCGCTCGACAACACGGTGATCGTCCCGGTCTGGGCCAGGGTTTCGAGATTGGCCATGCCTTGCAGAGTGGGAAAGCCGGAGTTGCCGGAGCCGCCCTCGAGATTGCCCGCGCTGTTGATACCAAGGCCCGGGGAGATGCCCCAGAGCGAGGCCGTCAGCCCCGGCACCAGATTGGCGGGCGGGGTGATTGGCGTCGAGTCGGTGAAGCTCGTCGGCACGCTGGCCGGTGGCGTCACCACGTAATCCGCTTTGGCGTGGCCCACCGCCACCGAGAGCGCCAGGGCCGATGTCGCCACCACCAAGGCGCTTTTGCCGCGAGCGCGGCCGAAGGATGCCATCACCGTCCTCCATTGTTGACATAAATGGACAATATCGAAAAGTTACCAAATTTATAACGATTGTCAAGAAAAAGTTAACGGCGATCGGCCGCGTCGATCGTTGACTCGCCGATCGCCGACTCACCGATCGCCGCTGGGCGCCGCCCGCTTGCCCGAGGCGCAACACGCCGCCAGGATGGGCGGGATGCGCCGCTCATGGTTCCTCGTTCTCCTGCTGCTTTTGGCAAGCCCGCTCGCCGCCCGCGCCGATGACCCGGTGCCGGCGGACGCGCTCGGCATCGATCTCGAGGGCTATCCCTATCCCTATCCGGTCTTCCTCCTTCCCCTCGGCGTCGATCACCACGAGGCGCGCATGGCCTATATGGATGTCGCGCCCAGGGACATGACACAGGGGGACGTGACGCAGGAGGACGTGACACGGGGGGACGTGACACGGGGCGCGCCGGCGAATGGCCGGGCGGTCTTGCTGCTGCATGGGCGGAATTTTCCGGCGAGCTACTGGGCGCCGGTGATCCGGGCGCTCGCCGCCGCCGGGTTCCGGGTGATCGCGCCGGATCAGATCGGGTTCGGCAAATCCTCCAAGCCCGAGGGCGATTTCTCCTTCGACCGGGCGGCGGCGCAAACCGCCGCTCTCCTCGATCATCTCGGTCTCGATAAAGTCGATGTCGTCGGCCATTCCATGGGCGGGATGCTGGCCGCGCGTTTCGCCCGCACCTATCCCGCGCGCATCCGCCATCTCGTGCTCTATTCGCCGCTCGGCCTCGAAAATTACCGGCGCTTCGTGCCGCCGGTCGATCCGGCCGCGCTCTACGCCCACGAGATCGCGCTCTCGCCGGCCGCCTATGAACACTATCTCGTGACCGCCTATGGCCTCGCCGGGGCGGAGGCGCTGGTTGCGCCCTTCGTCGCCTTGCGCCAGCGCATGAGCGCAAGCGCCGATTATCCGCGCTGGGTCGAGGCCTATGTCGCGAGCTATTTCGCGATCTGGGGCCAGCCGGTGGTCGATGAACTGCCGCTGATCGCGGCGCCGACCCTCTTTCTCGTCGGCACCGACGACCACACCGCCCCTGGCCGCCCCTTCGCCGCGCCGGCGGATCAGCCGCGCATGGGGCACATCGCCGCGCTCGCGGCCGCGCTCGCCGCAAAAATGCCGGATGCGCGGGTGGAAAGCTTTGCCGCCGGCCATCTGATCCATCTCCAGGATCCGGAGGGGTTCGACCGCGCATTGCTCGCTTTCCTTCGCCCATGATGGGCGCGGGACAGCCCAGGGTCGCGTTTTTTGAGCGTCGCCACCCTTGTCCGCGGCCGCGCCCGGTGCGAATGTCCGCCCGGCACTGTTCCGCCGCGCCGCAACATGACGCGCTTTCCAGGTCGATGAGGAAAAAATGGCAAAAATCAAGGTAAAAACCCCGGTCGTTGAACTCGACGGGGATGAAATGACGCGCATCATCTGGGGGTTCATCAAAGAAAAGCTGATTCTTCCCTACCTCGATATCGACCTCAAATACTACGATCTCGGCATCGAATACCGCGACAAGACCGATGACCAGGTGACGATCGACGCCGCCAACGCCATCAAGCAGTATGGCGTCGGGGTCAAATGCGCGACCATCACCCCCGATGAGGCCCGCGTCGCCGAGTTTGGCTTGAAGAAAATGTGGCGGAGCCCGAACGGCACCGTCCGCAACATCCTCGACGGCACGATTTTCCGCGAGCCGATCATCTGCCGCAACGTCCCCCGCCTGGTGCCGCACTGGACGCAGCCGATCGTCATCGGCCGCCACGCCTTCGGTGACATCTACCGCGCGACGGAAGCGAAAATCCCCGGCCCCGGCCGCGTGACGCTGAGCTACCTTCCCGCCGATGGCGGCCCGCCGCAGATGCTGGAGGTGCATGATTTCAAGGGCGCCGGGGTCGCGCTCGGCATGTTCAACACGCGCGCCTCGATCGAGGGTTTCGCCCGCGCCTCCTTCAATTATGGTCTCGCGCGCAAATATCCGGTCTATCTCTCGACCAAGAACACCATCCTGAAAATCTATGACGGTATGTTCAAGGACGTGTTCCAGGAGATTTTCGACGCCGAGTTCAAGGATTCCTTCGCCCGCGAGGGGCTGACCTATGAGCACCGGCTGATCGACGACATGGTGGCCTCGGCCCTGAAATGGTCGGGCGGCTATGTCTGGGCGTGCAAGAACTATGACGGCGACGTGGAAAGCGACATCGTCGCGCAAGGCTTCGGCAGCCTCGGCCTGATGACCAGCGTCTTGATGAGCCCGGATGGCAAGACGGTGGAGAGCGAGGCGGCGCACGGCACCGTGACCCGCCATTACCGCGAGCACCAGAAGGGGCGCGAGACCTCGACCAACCCGATCGCCTCGATCTTCGCCTGGACCCGCGGCCTCGCCTATCGCGGCCAGTTCGACGCGACGCCCGCAGTCACGAAATTCGCTGAGACCCTGGAGAAGGTCTGCATCGACACCGTCGAGAGCGGCGCCATGACCAAGGATCTCGCGGGGCTGATCGGCAAGGACCAGCCCTGGCTCAACACCCAGGATTTTCTCGCCAAAATCGACGACAATCTGCGCGCCGCGATGGGCTGAGCGCGCCGGGGATCAGCCGCCGGGGGTCATTCGGTGAACCCGCGGCGGAAGCGGAGCAGCGGCGTGGTGGTCCGCCCGGCCGGCGCGCGCTTCGCCGTGCGTCTGCCGAAGGCGCGAGGGCCTGCGATGCGGCTTGCGCGGGGCGCGAGATTATGTTAATTTAATTAACATATTCATCGATAAATCCTCCGATACCACCCCCTCCCGCGCCAATGAACTGGTCGTCCCGTTCCTGTTCGTGCCGGAGGGCCAGACCCCGCCCGAGGACTGGCTGCAGGCGCATCCCGGCGCGATCAGGATTCCGGCGACCGTGGTTTTGCGGCGCGACGGGTCGCTGGCGAGCATCGAAATCGCCCAGAACGAGAGGGATGACGTCGTCGCGGCCACACCCTCTGCGCCCACCGTTGATACGACGGAGAATTTTCTTCGTTTCTTCCTGGCGCTGGGTAACATGTTCGCCGATCCGAACCGCGCCGACCACGACATGCCACCGGATTCCGGCCAGACGGCTTCACCGGATTTCTCTGCAGCACCGCAATCCTGGCTCAATCGCCAGTTCTATGCTCCTAATAGCGTCGCTACGCAGGAAGAAAGTTTTCCCGTCGTGCCGCCAGCCAAGGAGGGCCCTCTGGCTCCGGTGCTATTCCTGGACGACAAGGGGCAGCAGGTGTTTGCTCCTGATGGCACGAAGATGAGGCGACCTGAAGGAATGGACCCACATTTCTTCGTTAATCAGGGAATTGAGGACACAAAACGGGAAGAGGAGATGCTGGCACAGGACTTCTCTCTAGGCTGGATAAATGTATTTATGTACATGGAATCGGAATTGTCAAAATTCAATCGTGGACATATCTGGGATGCCCAACGTCTTGAGCATGAATTCCACCCGGAATTCGTAGATTACGCGACGGTCTTGATTGGTCTCTACGCCGCTGCAAATGGCATACCTGAATCTTTGATTCTTTCAGTAGAAAATTTTATAGCATTCGGCAGCAAGTATGAAAAAGACATAATATATGATAATAAATATAAAAATATCCCAGAGCGTAACGTAAAAAATACAGATAAAGGGTATTACCTCTATAATTCTGGGAAAATATTGTCTGATTTCAAAAAATAGTATGAAACGATGCGTATCATATCTTGCGATAATCTTTATTTTATGCGCCGCAATGATATTCTCGGGCTGGGAGTTACTAAATGGTATCCGGGGCAATACGGTATGTAATATTTTTAGTAAGCAGACATTTCCCTCCCCCGATCACAGATGGACGGTAGTCGTCGATCAGGAGGAATGCTCGATAAAATTCATGAATGTCGGCGATGTTATGATCCATGTCGATCTCGTCACCGACAGGCCAGTGATATTGCAGGATATTCCGATACTCAGCGCTGACACGTTAGAATTCGACCCGCATCGGCTCCGGATCGCCTGGTCCGCACCGGGTGTGCTGCAGGTCAGGATCCCCTGGCCGGCGCATTTCACCGTGTTTGCCAAAGAAGCCGACGGAGTCCGGGTCGATCTGCGCTACGACGTTGCGCCGGATCACGCGCCGCCGGGGGTCATTCGGTGAACCCGCGGCGGAAGCGGAGCAGCGGCGTGGTGGTCCGCGCCGCCCGCTCTTGCGACGAAAGCGTGAGCCAGAGCTTGAGAGTGTCGAGCACGAAGCGGGTCGCGAGCGCGAGGTTGAGCGCCAGCGCCTCCGCGATCGGGTAAAACCGCAACCCCTCCAACTCGCCCGAGCCGGCGAGGGTGCCGCGCGCGCGCGCGGCGTCGATGACGAAGAAGCGCGCGTTGAAGCGGATCGGGAGGCCGGGCGGCGTCACCGCGCGGCAGAGATAATCGAGCCCGTCGAGCGAAGGCGGCGCGCCGAGGGAAAGCCCAAGGGAAAGCCCGGTTTCCTCCGCCAATTCCCGCGCAACGGCGATCGCGAGCCCGTGCGCGAGGGCAGGGGAAGCGTTTTTTTCCACGAGTGCGCGGACATGGGGCGCGAGCGGCGTCGCCGCCGGCGCGCGGAGATCGGCGCGGTCCACCCTTCCACCCGGAAACACCAGCCGATTGGGCATGAAACGATGGCCGGCGCCGCGCATCCCCATCAGCACCTCCGCGCCGTCGCGCAGGACGACGAGGCTCGCCGCCGGCTTGGGCGGAACGGTTTTCGGGCGGGGCGAAACCTCGGCGCTATCGGGCATTACGGTCTCCGGATTCACAGAAAATAAAAACCTTCTTTTTCTGAAGAAAAAGAAGCAAAAAGACTTTCTTCCCGGTTCTCGGCGCGGCAGGGCCGCAGGCACTGCCCAACGGGAAAAGTTTTTTTTAAAAAGACCTATTTTCCCCGGTTTGCTCGAGATAGTCCGCCATCGCCGCCTGATACTCGCGCTCGCGGGCGGCCTCACGGAGCAGCGCCGCGTCCGCGGCGTGGCCGAGGGTGGCTGGCCTGGCGCCGGCGCGAAGCGCCCGGAGGGTCGCGACGGTCGCGGCAAATCCGGCCTGGAAGGGCAGGTGGCCTTGGAGCGCGATCCGCACCCTTCGGGCGGCGAGGGCGGCGGGATCGTCGAGCGCCGGGGCGAGGGTTCCGAGGATGAGCGGGCAGGAGACGGCGCCGGCGAGAGCGTCGAGTTCGTCCCATGTCCTGATCCCGGTCAGAAACAGCGCATCCGCCCCGGTTTCGGCATAGGCCCGCGCCCGGTCGAGGGTTTCGGGAAGGCCGAGCGCCGCGATCGTCCCGGTGCGGGCGGCGATGACCAGGGCGGGATCGCGGCGGGCGGCCAGCGCCGCGCGGAGTTTGCCCACCCCCTCGGCGCGCGGGATGAAGGCGGCGCCGGTCGCGCCGAACCCGGCGGGGAGGGCGGTATCCTCGATCGAGAGCCCGGCGGCGCCGGCGATCTCCAATTCCTCGACGGTGCGGCGCACGTTGAGCGCGTTGCCGTAGCCGTGATCGCCATCGACGAGGAGGGGCAGATCGGCGGCGCGGCCGATGCGGAGCACGAGGCCGGCGAGTTCGCTCAGGGTCAGCAGCGCGAGATCGGGCGCGCCGAGCACGGCGAGCGAGGCGACACTGCCGGCCAGCAGCGCCATCTCGAAGCCGAGATCGCCGGCGGCACGGGCGCTCAGCGGATCGTGGACGGAGGCGGGAAAGACGCAAGTCTCGGCCGCGAGCAGGGCGCGGAGGCGGGCGCGGCGGGCGTGCCAGCTCATCGCCCGGGCCTGAAATCGCGGAGCGGAAAGGCGCTGTGGACGTGTGGCGCGACCATCGCCGGGGCGGCGGTGACGAAGCCGGGATGGAGGCAGGCGAGGTCGGGCGCCCCGAGCAGGCCGAGCGCCACCCGCATTTCGTCCTCCAGCAATTCCAGCACCCGCCCGATCCCCGCCGCCCCCGCCGCCGCGAGGCCGTAGAGATAGAGCCGCCCGAGCCCGACCAGATCGGCGCCGAGGGCGATCGCCTTGACGATATCGGTGCCGCGCGAAAACCCGCCATCGACGATGATCCGCGCCCGCCCGCGCACCGCCGCGGCGATCTCCGGCAGCATGGCGATGGCCCCGAGCCCGAAATCGAGCTGGCGCCCGCCATGGTTGGAGACATAGATGAACTCGGCCCCGAGTTCGGCGGCCAGCGCCGCGTCCTCGGCCGTCGCGATGCCCTTGAGGATCAGCGGGATGGCGTGACGGTCCTTGAAGCGCCGGACATCGTCCCAGTTGAGCGCCGCCTGGAAGGCCATCGCGGCGTGGTCGGGGTTGGCGCGCCAGGGCTTGACGAAGCGGTTGGCGATGTCGCGCTCGCGGCGGCTGTAATGGGCGGTATCGACGGTGAGGCAGAACGCATCATAGCCGGCATCGACGGCGCGGGCGACGTGGTCATCGACCCAAGCTCCGTCGCCGCGGACATAGAGCTGGAAAATCCGCGGGCCCGCCCCGGCCGCCTTTGCCGCCTCCTCCAGGCTCGGCTTCGAGACCGAACTGAGCAGGAACGGCACGCCGAAGCGGGAGGCGGCGCGGGCGACGGCGGCGCCGGCCTCCTGGTGGAAGGATTCGAGCGAGCCGACCGGGGCGAGGGCGACCGGGAGACGGAGATGATGGCCGAGAAACGTCGCCGCCGCGCTCACCGCGCTGACATCGCGCAAGACGCGCGGGCGGAGCGCCAGCGCATCGAGCGCGGCGCGGTTCCGCGCAACCGTGGTCTCGGTCTCGGCGCCGCCGATCAGATAGCCCCAGATCTCGCGCGACAGAGCGCGCTCGGCGGCGGGGATGAATTCGTGCAGCGCCTGGAAGCGTTCAGCGAGCGTCTCGGGCGTTTCCTTGGTTTTTTTGCTCATGGCAGGTTTGCCTTCTGGCTAGAAATCGAGATCGGCGTAATGCGCCGGTGGCGTGACGCCGGGGAGGCGGTCGGCGAGCAGGGCGCGGAAGCTCGGCCGGCTTTTCATCCGCGCATACCATTCGCGCGCCGCCGCGGAGAGGCTCCAATCCACCTCGCCGGCGAAATCGAGCGCCGAGAGATGGGCGGCGGCGGCGAAATCGGCGAGCGAGATGGTGCCGCCGGCGAGGAATTTCCGCGTCTCGGCGAGCCAGCCGAGATAGCGCAGATGCTCGCGCAAACCGGCATAGCCGAGGCGGAGCAGGCCCGAATCGGGATGGCCGCGCCCGGCGAGGCGCTTCATCAGCTTTTCCTCGAGCAGGTTGCGCGTGACATCCTGGGCGAAGCGGCCATCGAACCAGGCGACCAGGCGCCGCACCTCGACGCGCTCGGCCAGCGTCCGGCCCATCAGCGAGGTGTCGGGATAGGCCTCGTCGAGATATTCCGCGATCACCGCCGAATCGGGCACGACCAGGCCGTTATCCTCGATCAGCGTCGGCACCAGGCCGGCGGGATTGAGGGCGAGATAGGCCTCGCGCCGCTCCCACGGCTTTTCCAGCCTGACCTCGAAACCGAGTCGCTTTTCGGCGAGCAGAAGGCGGATCTTGCGCGAATAGGGGCAGACGGGATGGTGATGGAGCGTGCGCATCGATGGTTTTATGGCACCCCGCGCCCGCCGCGCCAACTCCGCGTTCACGCTTGTTTAAGCGGTGAATGGCTTAATCCCCGCCGGTGAGGTGTGGAAGGGGTGGTTTGGGCGATGCTGACTTTGCGGAATCTTTCGATCAGCCGGAAACTGGCGCTTTCGGCGGCCTGCGCGCTGCTCTTGCTCGGCGGTCTCGCGGTCTCCATGTTCTCCGGCCTCGCCCGGCTCGAGCGGCTGGATGCCGAGGCGTCGGGCGCCGTCGCCGCCAAGGCGGTGATCGACATGGCCGGCCAGCGCCGCCATGATCTCGACGCGCTCGCCGCGCGCATCGCCCTGCTCCAGACCGCGCCGCAGATCGCCGCCGCCAAGGCCGAGCTGACCGCGCTCGCCGATGGCCTCGCCACGGGCGGCCTCGCCGGCGGGCGCGGCCACGGCGCCGCCGCGACCGCGACCCAAGCCGATATCGCCGCCTTCACCCGCGCGAGCGCCGACAACACCGCCGAGGCCGCCGCCATCGGCCATGCGCTGGCCGCCCGCGAGGCGCTGCTCGGCCGCCGCGAACAGGGTCTGCTGCCGCAGCTCGCGGCGATCAACCAACTGGTCTCGGTGACGCTGGACCGGATGCATCTCGAGGACATGTCGCCGGAAGCCGCCGACCGCAACAAGGCGCGGCTCACGCGCTATCAACGCGCGGTGATCGATGCCGGCAACGCCGCCCTCCTCAACATGAACACCGGCGACGAGGCGGCGGCGAAATCGATGCAGCTCAACACCAAGATCGCGGACGCGCTGCTGCACGCGGCGCATGACGAGGGCGTCGCCAAGGACGCCGCCGCCGCCTTCGCCGCCATGGAGCAGAGCGGCAACGCCATTCTCGCCGCCAGCGCCGACCTCGTCGCCGGCACCGCGAGCGCGCAGCAATTCCTCGCCCATGATCTCGCCGCCAGCAGCGCCGCGGCGCGCGCGAGCCTCGATGCCGCCGATGCGCTGGTGACGCGCCAGGCGGAGGCGGCGCGGGCGGAGGCGGGGCGGGCCGGGGCGGGGCTGCGGCGGACGCTGGTCGGCCTCGCGCTCGGCATCACCGCGATTCTGATCGTGACCTCGACGCTGACCGCGCGCGCCATCGCCCGGCCGATCCGCGCCATGACCGCGATGCTCGCCCGCCTCGCCGAGGGCGATACCGGCATGGAAATCGGCTTCGCCGGAAGGCGGGATGAGATCGGCCGCATGGCGGCGGCGCTGGAGCGGCTGCGCCAGACCGCCGAACAGGCGTTTCTCCAGCGCCAGACCCTCGACCAGTTGCCGCTTTGCGTTCTCGTCGCCGACGCCGCCCATAAGCTCGCGATTTCGTACGCGAGCCCGGCGACGCGCGACGTTCTGGCGCCGATCGCCGCTCTCCTCGATCTCCGCGCCGACGCTCTCGCCGGGCAGAGCCTCGCGCGTTTCGCCCGGACGCCGGGGCTGGAGACGGCGCTCACCGGCGGCGCCGCGTCGCTCCCCTATCGCGAGCGCGTCGCGATCGGCGGCGAGACGCTGGATATCCAGGCCTCGGCGTTGACGAGCGCCGATGGCCGCTTCTACGGCCCGATGCTGACCATCGTCCCGGTGACGCGCGAGGCGCGGCTCGCCGAGCGGTTCAAGAATTCGGTCGGCGAGATCGCGGCGGCATTCGGCCGCTCGGCCGGCGAGATGCGGGGCGCGGCCAATGGCTTGGCCGGCCTCGCCGCCGATACCGGGGCGCGGGCGGAAGCGGTCGCCAGCGCCTCGCGCGAGGCCGCCGGCAACGTCCAGGCGGTGGCCGCGAGCGCCGAGCAGATGGCCGCCTCGGTCAGCGAAATCAGCCGCAGCGTCGCCGAGAGCGCGCGCATCGCCTCCGACGCGGTGAGCAAGGCGGAGGCGACCGATCGCTGCGTCGTCAGCCTCAACGATCAGGCGAGCCGCATCGGCGGCGTCGTCCGGCTGATCGGCGATATCGCCGCCCACACCAATCTGCTCGCCCTCAACGCCACCATCGAGGCGGCGCGGGCGGGCGAGGCCGGGCGCGGCTTCGCGGTTGTCGCGAACGAGGTGAAATCGCTCGCGAGCCAAACCGCCCGCGCGACGGAGGAAATCTCCACCCAGATCGCGACCATGCAGGACGAGACCAAGGCCGCCGTCACCACCCTCCGCGCGGTGAGCGGCACCATCCAGCGGCTCGACGAAATCGCCGCCGCCATCGCCGCCGCGGTCGAGGAGCAGGGGGCGACGACGCAGGAAATCGCCCGCGCCGTGCAGCAGGCGGCGCGCGGCACCGGGGAGGTGACGGAGAACATCGCCGAGGTCAGCGGCGCGGTCGGCGAAACCCGCGCCCGCTCGGCCGAGGTGCTGGCCGCCGCCGACGACCTCGCGCAGCAATCCGGCACGCTCCGCGAGGAGGTGGAGAGCTTCCTCGCGGCCATGCAGGCGGCGTGAAGAGGCGCTAGACGGGGCGGGGTTTGCGCCGCTTCGGGGTGGGTTTGGGGGCGGGCTGCATCGCGGCCAGCGCCGGCGCGCTTTGGCGTTCATAAAGCGCGAACAGATGTTCGACGCGCTCGCGCTCGGACGCGAACGGGGCGGGGCGATAGAGCCGGTCCACCGCGCGGTCGAGCGCCGCATGGGCGCGGCGGAGGGCGGGTTTCATCAGATCGGGATCGTAAAGCGCGGCCAGCGTCGCGCCGGGAAATTTTGCCCGCGCCTCGAGTACTGCTTGCGCCAGCGCCTCGATCCGCCGGCGCTCGGCCGCCTTTGCCTCCGGCCAGGGAAAAGTATTGTAAACCAGGCCGATCGAATAGCGATAATCGCTCTTCAACCGTCCGCCGATCTGGCGCGTCCAGGCCATGTGCATCGCCGAGGTCAGGATGCCGAAATGCCAGAGCGTCGCATCGAGCATCACGCGAACGAGGTTGCTCGGGATGACCGGCGGTTGCAGCCAGCCGATCGGGATGTAATCCCGCCGCTCGGAGCTGACTTCGGGGATCACCAGAAAAGGGCGGTCGGGAATGACACATACATTGTAACGTTCAGGATAATCCGCAATTTCGAGTGTGCTATTGCGTTTGCTTTTGTGTCTATATTGACGAACTGCCCGCATCCGCGTTTTGATATGCGGCATTCTGGCAAGTTGGTTTGGAGTTGCGCTTTCGAGGTTCAAAATCCAGCGCTTGATATCGTAGAGAAATTCGTCTGTGCCAATGAAAGGGTGAAGGAAGGCATCCGCTTCGGGCTCTTGGCGTAGGAAATCCGCACGTTCTTCTTCATTAAAAATATAGCTCCCATCATCGATCGGCTGCGTTCCGCTTATGAGCCTTGGCGCACCGCTGAGCGGCTTACTCACTTTCCGCACCACCAGATGCCGGTCGGTGAGACTGGAGGCATCGATCAGATAGGGCGAAAGTGCTGCGTGGCGGGAGCAGCTCGGCTCGCCTTTGATGTCGGCATAGGAGAACAGGCGTTTTTCCGCCGGCTCTCGCCCGCGCGGCGCCAGCCCGATGATCACCACATGCACATGCGCCATCCCCGGCGCGTCCGACCCCCAGGCGAAGGTGCGATGGGCGAAGGCGAGTTCGAGATGGAATTTGTCGAACACGATCGGCCAGAACTGGCCGACCTGCTCGCCCTGGGTCAGCGAATTGGTGGCGACGAAGCCGATGCGGATCGGACGGTCGCCGACGTAAGCACCCGCTTGCAAAAACCACGCGGCGACGTAATCGAGCGTCCCGCCGGCGCCGCCGAGCGCGGCGATACGACGCACCTGCGCGCGTTGCGTCTCGCTCTGGTATTTCGCGCCGACGAACGGCGGATTGCCAAACACATAGGCGCAGGTTTCCGCCGGGAGGACAGAGTTCCAATCGATCTCCAGCGCGTCGACATTGTGGATATGTGGCGATTTTTGCAGCGGAATCCGCGCATAGGATTCTCCGAAGGCGAGCGAGAGCCGAGTGTTCATGATGTGGTCCATCATCCACAGCGCGACCTCGGCGATGCGCGCCGGAAATTCCTCGATCTCGATGCCGAAGAACTGATCGACATCGATCCGCGAGAGATGGGCGACATCGAGCACGCGCTGATCCTGTGGCAGTAATTCACGCAAAAGCGCGATTTCCAGAGTCCCAATTCACGATAGGCGATGACCAGGAAATTGCCGCAGCCGCAGGCGGGATCGAAGAATTTGAGCGCGGCGAGGCGGTCGTGAAAGGCGCGCAGCATCCGCTCGCGCGCGCTTCCGCGCCGCGCCTTGAGGCGGGAAAACTCGGTGTGGAGATCATCGAGAAACAGCGGCTCGATGACTTTCAGGATGTTTTTCTCGGTGGTGTAATGGGCACCCTTGGCGCGGCGCTCGCCCGGCGTCATCACGCCTTGGAAAAGGGCTCCGAAAATCGCCGGCGAAATCGCATCCCAGTTGAAATCGCAGGCGGCGAGCAACAGCCCGCGCATCCCCGAATCGAAATCCGGAAGCTGCAAACGCTCGGCGAACAGATCGCCGTTGACATAGGGAAAGAGCGCGAGATCGGCATCGAGCGTCGTCTGCCGGCGATCCTCCGGCTGGTTCAGCACCTCGAAGAGCTTGCCGAGCAGGGGGCCGGTATCGCCGCCGTCGGTGCGGGTGCGCTCGGCAAGGAAAGCCTGGAACATCCCGCGCTCGGGGAAAATCCCGGTGTCATCGGCGAACAGGCAAAACAGCAGCCGCACCAGGAACAATTCCAGCGGATGGCCGCCGAATCCCGAGGCGCGCAACGCATCGTGCAGTTTCTGCATGAGCGCCGAGGCGCGGAGATTGGCCGGATCCTGGTCGCGGAAGCTGCGTGTCTGCACCCCCATGACGAAGCCGAAGGCCTCGACATGGCGGGGAAGGTCGGCGAGAGGAAAACGGGTCTCGGTGCCCTCGTCGAGATCGTAAAGCTCGAAGGTCTGAAAATCCGAAAGCAGCAGATAGCGGGGAAGCTCGTCTTCCTTCAGGCCGGAGAAATACTCCAGCGCCTGCGCCTTGGCCGGTTTGAGATCGCGGCCGGCGCTTTTCTGCTCGATGAGGAGGGTTCCTTTCCAGAACAGGTCGAGGAAGCCGCGCCGCCCGCCGAGCGCGCGCACCGGCGCCTCGAAGCTCGCCACGCGGCGGCGGCGGATGCCGAAAATATCGAAAACTCGTTGTAGAAACTCTGCGTCTCGCCCTTTTCATAGCGGGCATCCCGCCATTCCCCGGCGAAATGCGCCGCCCGCGCGCGGATTTCGTTCCAGCTCAGCCGCATCCATGCCCCCAACGGCGCGGGTATGCGCCGGCGCGATGCTATACCGATTCGCGGCGAAAGTCCGGCGCTGTCGGCTCAGAAAACCTGCTCGCCGTGGAGGACGATGTCGAGACCTTCCCGTTCTTGATCGCGCGTGACCCGAAGGCCGACCGCGAGATCGGTGATTTTCAGCAAAACCCAGCTCGCCGCGCCGCACCAGAGGATGGTCGCCGCGACCGCGACCGCCTGGATGCCGAGAAGATGCGGCCCGCCGATATAGGCGCCGGCCGGGGTGGCCGGCGTCGCGGTCAGCGGCCCGAAGGCGAACCAGCCGGTGGCGAGGGTGCCGATGATGCCGCCGACGCCATGCACGCCGAAGGCGTCGAGACTGTCGTCATAGCCGAGCGTCGCCTTGAGGCTGGTCGTGGCCCAGAAACACACCACGCCGGCGACCAGCCCGATGCCGAGCGCAATGCCGGGGAGGACGAAGCCGGCCGCCGGGGTGATCGCCACGAGACCGGCGACGGCCCCGGAAATGGCCCCGAGGACCGAGGGTTTGCCGCGCAGGAACCATTCGACCAAGGTCCAGCTCAGCGTCCCGCCGGCGGCCGAGATCTGGGTCGCCAGCACCGCGAGGCCGGCGCGCCCGTTCGCCCCCATGGCGCCGCCGGAGTTGAACCCGATCCAGCCGACCCAGAGCAGCGCGGCGCCGATCACGGCGTAGCTGAGATTCCAGGGGGCCATGTTCTCCTGGCCATAGCCGAGGCGCCGGCCGAGCATCAGCGCGCATACCAGGCCGGAAATGCCGCAATTGATCTCCACCACCGTGCCGCCGGCGAAATCCGCGACGCCCATGTGCGCGAGCCAACCGTTCGGCGCCCAGACCCAATGCGCGAGCGGGGCATAGACCACCAGCGACCAAAGCGTGAAAAACACCAGCAGCGCCGAGAACTTCATCCGGTCGGCGCAGCTTCCGGTCACCACCGCCGGGGTGATGATGGCGAAAGCCATCTGGAACATCAGGAATACCGATTCCGGGATGGTCGTCGGCTGCGCCGCGGCGGTTCCGGCGCCGAGCGTGAACGGCTTGTCCCAGGTCTCGGCGAGCCCGGTCAGGAACAGCCGCGAGAAATCACCGAGCCAGGCATTGCCGTTCGTGAAGGCGAGCGAATAGCCGATGATCATCCAGACGACGGTCATCGCGGCGCACAGGATGAAGGATTGCATCATGATCGCCAGCACGTTCTTCTTGCGGACCATGCCGGCATAAAACAGCGCAAGGCCGGGAACCGTCATCAGCAGCACCAGGACAGTGCTGACCAGAACCCAGGCGACATCGCCCGGAACAACGTGTTGCACGAGAGATTTCCTTGCTTGATTCCGACGAGTCCACCCGCCCACGTCCGCCGGGATCCCGGAAGGCGGGATCGGCGGGAATGGGCGCGGTTTCCTTACAGAAGCATGACGGGATTGTCCAATCCCGGGCATTCCCTCCGGCGGCGCTCAGGCCCGCTCTGCCATCGCCGGGGTCAGCGCCTCGGGCAGGTATTTCACGTATTCCTTGGGCACCACCTGCCAGAAATGCGGCAGCGAGCGGTCCCAGTCATGGAGGATCATGGCGGCGTAGCGGCTCGCGGTTTCCTCCACATGGCGTGAGATGAGAGCGCGCAGCGTCGCCTCCCAATGGCTGGTCGCGACGCGCTGCCAGGAAAGCGTCTCGGGGTTGAGGCGTTTTTCGAACAATCCCGCCGGGTCATGGACGAAGGCCATGCCGCCGGTGAAGCCGGCGCCGAAATTATCGCCGACCGCGCCGAGAATGACCACCGTGCCGCCGGTCATGTATTCGCAGCCATTGGCGCCGCAGCCCTCGATAACCGCGATCGCGCCGGAATTGCGGACAGCGAAGCGCTCGCCCGCCTGGCCCGCGGCGAACAAGGCGCCGGCGGTCGCGCCATAGAGCACGGTGTTGCCGATGATGGTGTTGTCGGGGCTGTGCAATGTCGAGGACGGCGCCGGGCGGACGACGATCGTCGCCCCCGAAAGCCCCTTGCCGACATAATCATTGGCGTCGCCGAACACCTCCAGCTTCAGCCCGCGCACCGCAAACGCCCCGAGCGATTGGCCGGCCGAGCCGCGCAGCCTGACCGTGACGTGATCGGGCTGCAACTGCGCGCGGCCGAGCTTGCGGACGATTTTCGACGAGAATTTCGTGCCCACGGCGCGATGGGTGTTGCGGATCGTGTATTGCAACTGCATCTTCTCGCCGTGCTCGAAAAACGCCGCGGCGTCGGCGATCATCTGCGCATCCAGCGTCTCCGGCACCTCGTTCCGCCCGCTCACCGTGCAATAGCGCGCATAGGGGCCGGGATCGGCCTGCACCAGCAGCGGGTTGAGATCGAGATCGTCGAGGATCTCCGAGCCCCGGCTGACCTGATGCAGCATGTCGGTGCGGCCGATCACCTCGGCGAGGCTTCGGACGCCAAGGGAGGCGAGAATGCCGCGCACATCCTCGGCGATGAAGGAGAAGAGATTGATCACCTTCTCCGCCGTGCCCTCGAACTTGGCGCGGAGAGTCTCATCCTGGGTGCAGACGCCGACCGGGCAGGTGTTGGAATGGCATTGCCGCACCATGATGCAGCCCATGGCGATCAGGGATGTGGTGCCGATGCCGAATTCCTCCGCCCCCAGCATCGCCGCGATCACCACGTCGCGCCCGGTCTTGATGCCGCCATCGGTGCGCAGTTTCACGCGATGGCGGAGACGGTTGAGCATCAGAACCTGATGCGTCTCCGAAAGCCCCATCTCCCACGGCAGACCGGCATATTTGATCGAGCTTTGCGGGCTCGCCCCGGTGCCGCCGGCGTGACCCGAGATCAGGATGGCATCGGCTTTGGCCTTGGCGACGCCGGCGGCGATGGTGCCGATGCCGCTTCGCGCGACGAGCTTCACGCAAACCGTGGCCTCGGGGTTGATCTGCTTCAGATCATAGATGAGCTGCGCCAGATCCTCGATCGAATAGATGTCGTGATGCGGCGGCGGGCTGATCAGCATGACGCCCGGTGTCGAATGGCGGAGTTTCGCGATCAGTTCCGTCACCTTGAAGCCGGGCAACTGCCCGCCCTCGCCGGGTTTGGCGCCCTGCGCCACCTTGATCTCGATCTCGCGGCAATTATTGAGATATTCGGCGGTGACGCCGAACCGGCCGGAGGCGATCTGCTTGATCGCGGAAGAAGCATTGTCGCCGTTCGGGCGCGGCAAGGCGCGCTTCGGATCCTCGCCGCCTTCGCCGGAATCCGAACGCGCGCCGATCCGGTTCATCGCGATGGACAGCGTCTCATGCGCCTCCGGGCTCAGGGCGCCGAGCGAAATCCCAGGCGCCAGCAGGCGTTTTCGGATCTCGGTGATGCTTTCCACCTCGTCGATCGCAATCGGCGTCGGCCCGGCGCGGAAATCGAGCAGATCGCGGAGCGCGATCGGCGGCATCTTGCGCACCATGTCGGCATAGCGGCGATAGGTGGTGTAGCTGTCGGTCGCGACCGCGGTTTGCAGGGTGTGGATGAGCCCGGCCTCGAAGCCGTGCGCCTCGCCGCGGCGGCGAAGCTTATAAAGCCCGCCGATGGGCAGCGTCCCGGCCTCGCCCCGCCACGCGGTCTTGTGCAGATCGAGCCCCCGGCGCGCGATGCCGGCAAGGCCGATCCCGGAAATGCGTGACGGCATGCCGGGGAAAAACTCGGCGACGAGGGCGCGCGACAAGCCGATCGCCTCGAAATTATAGCCGCCGCGATAAGACGAGATCACCGCGATGCCCATCTTCGACATCACTTTCAGCAACCCCTTATCGACCGCTTTCTTGTAGCGCTGGACAGCGGTTTTCAGCGACATATCGCCGAACAGGCCGCGCCTCTGGCGATCCGCGATCGCCTCCTGCGCGAGATAGGCATTCACCGTCGTCGCGCCGACGCCGATGAGGACGGCGAAGTAATGCACGTCATGGCATTCGCCGGCGCGCACGTTGAGCGAGGTGAAGGTGCGCAGACTCTGGCGCACGAGATGGGTATGGACGGCGCCGGTCGCGAGAATCATCGGGATCGGCGCGCGCGTCTCGGACAGCGCCTCGTCGGTCAGGATGACATGGGTCGCGCCGGCGCGCACCCCTTCCTCGGCCTCCCGGCGGATGCGATCGAGCGCGGCGCGGAGCCCGGCCTCGCCATCGGTCACCGGAAACGTGCAATCGACGATCACCGCGGAGGCACCCATATAGGTCGCCATCGCCTGGAACTCGGCGTTCGAGAGCACCGGGCTTTCGAGTTGCAGGAGATCGCACTGGCTCGCGTCCTCGTCGAGCACGTTGCCGAGATTGCCGAGCCGGGTCTTGAGCGACATCACCCGGGTTTCGCGCAGGCTGTCGATCGGCGGATTGGTCACCTGGCTGAACGCCTGGCGGAAGAAATGATGGAGGCCGCGATAGCGCTCCGACAGCACCGCGATCGGGGTGTCGTCGCCCATGGAGCCGACCGCCTCGCTCGCGTCCTCGACCATCGGGTGGAGGATCAGTTCGAGATCCTCGAGCGAAATGCCGACCGCGATCTGCCGCCGCCGGAGCGCTTCTCCCGTGAACGCCACCGGCTCGGAGGCATCGGCGCGCACGATATGGTCGATTTCGCGGATATGCTTGACCCAGGCGCCGAAATCATGGCGCGCGGCGAGCCGGTCCTTGAGTTCGCCATCGCCGTAGAAGCGCGCGTGATCGAGATCGACGGCGATGGTCTGGCCGGGGCCGACGCGGCCCTTCTCGACGATCTCGACCTCGTCGAGCTTCACCATGCCGGTCTCGGAGCCGACGATGAGGAGATGATCGCGGGTGATGGTATAGCGCAGCGGGCGCAGACCATTGCGGTCGAGCCCGGCGATCACCCAGCGCCCATCGGTCGCGGTCACCGCCGCCGGCCCGTCCCACGGCTCCATCACCGCGTTGCAATAGAGGAACATGTCGCGATGGGCTTTGGGCATCGTCGCGTCCTGGCCGATGCTGGCCGGGATCATCAGCGCCTTGGCCATCGGCGCGTCGCGCCCGGCATGGACCAGAAGCTCGAAGACGTTATCGAGGATCGCGGTGTCCGAGCCACCCGCCTGCACCACCGGCTTGATGTCGTCGAGATAGGGATCGAGCCCGCCGGCCGCGAGCCGCGTCTCATGGCTCTTCATCCAGTTGACGTTGCCGGCGAGGGTATTGATCTCGCCGTTATGGGCGAGCCTTCGGAACGGCTGGGCGAGGCGCCAGGTCGGGAAGGTGTTGGTCGAATAGCGCTGATGATAGATCGCAAAGCGCGAGACGAAGCGCGGATCGAGCAGATCGGGGTAGAAATCGGTGAGGCTCTCGGCGAGGAACATGCCCTTGTAGATGATCGAGCGGGCCGAGAGGGAGCAGAAATAGAGTTCGGGAATCTGCGCTTGCGCCGCGAGTTTCTCGATCCGGCGGCGAATGACGAAGAGGTCGCGCTCGAAGGTCTCGGGGTCGGCATTGCGGGCGTTGCCGATCATGATCTGCTCGATCTCGGGCCGGGTCGCGTTCGCCTTCTCGCCGATGCAGCCGACATTGATCGGCACCTGCCGCCAGCCATAGATGGCGTAGCCGAAGGCGAGGATTTCGCTTTCCACGATCTCGCGGCAATGTTCCTGCGCCGAGAGATCGGTTTTCGGCAAGAACACCTGCCCGACCGCGATCGGCCCGGGATAGCGCAGCGTGTCGCCGCCGCGCTCGACCGCCTCGATGAAGAAATCCTGCGGGATTTCGATATGGATGCCGGCGCCGTCGCCGGTCTTGCCGTCGGCGTCGACGGCGCCGCGATGCCAGACCGCGCGCAAGGCGTCGATCCCGGCCTGCACGACATCGCGCCGCTTTTTGCCGTCAAGTGCGCAGACCAGGCCGACGCCGCAGGAATCATGCTCCTGCGCGGGATCATAGGTTTCGCCGAGGCGGGCAGTGTTTTGCGCCCAGGCGGCGAGGAAATCGGTTGCGGTTTCGTCGCTCATCGCGTGCTCCTCAGACCCTGATGCCGCGCTTGCGCAGCTCATCGGCGTGTTTTTCCACCGCCTCGCGGGCGGTTTTCTGGCCCCAGATCATGCCGGTCTCGATGCTTTTGCCGGTGATCGCCGGCAGCGCCGCCAAAAGATGCTGTCCCGCCGGCGTCTGATAGAACGCGACGACGGCATGAAGATCGGCGGCCGAGAGCGCGCCCACCCAGATCGCCGCCATTTGCCGCTTGAGATCGGGGAGGGCGGCATGAAACTCCGGCATCAGGACGGTATCGACGATCTTGCCCGCCTCCTCGGCCGAGGGCGCGCCGGCGGCGGTGATGATGGTGATCATGCGTTCGCGCATCATCGCCATCACCTGCGCCATCGCGCCCTCCGAGGCGGTGATGTCGGCAAGTTGTCGCGCCTCGGCGAGCGCCGCGCCATCGGCGCCGGCCGGGCGCGGGGCGAGGGCGGCGAGCATGAGCAGGGCGAGGGCGGGGAGGGGGCGCTTCATTCCGCCGCCGCCTGAACGGAAGCCCGCGCCTCGAGCCAAGCGTGCATCCGCGAAGCCGCATCCCGCCCGTCGCGGATCGCCCAGACCACCAGGCTGGCGCCGCGCACGATGTCACCGGCGGCGAACACGCCGGGGAGGGAGGTCATGAAGTCACGCGGCTGGAGGCGGAGCGTGCCGTGGCGCGTCACCTCGAGGCCGGGCTCGCCGAACGCCGCCGGAAGCGGTTCGGGGTCGAAGCCGAGCGCCTTGATCACCAGATCGGCGGGGGTGGTGAAATGGCTCGCCGCCACCGGCTCGACCGATTGCCGCCCGGAAGCGTCGGGAAGGCCGAGCCGCATACGCACCGCGCGCACGCCGCTCACCGATCCCTCGCCGAGAAACGCCTCCGGCGCCGAGAGCCAGAGGAACTCCACGCCCTCCTCCTCGGCGTTTTTCACCTCCCGGAGCGAGCCCGGCATATTGGCGCGGTCGCGGCGATAGAGGCATTGCACCGAGCGCGCGCCTTGGCGGACCGCGGTGCGCACGCAATCCATCGCGGTATCGCCGCCGCCGATGACGACGACGCGCTTGCCGGCGGCGTTGAGATCGCCGGACGCGAACGCCGGCACGTCATCGCCGAGGCCGCGGCGGTTGGCGGCGATGAGATAGTCGAGCGCCGGGACGATGCCGGGGAGCCCGGCGCCGGGGCCGCCGATCTCGCGCGGCAGATAGACGCCGGTCGCGATCAGAATCGCGGCGTGGCGGGCGCGGAGATCGGCGAAGGCGAGATCGCGCCCGACCGCGCCCCCCCCGACGGCGATATTGGTATGGAACTGGATGCCGGCGGCTTCCAGCAGCCGCCAGCGCCGGAGCACGATCTCCTTCTCCAGCTTGAAATTGGGGATGCCATAGATCATCAGCCCGCCGACCCGGTCATGGCGGTCATAGACATGGACGGTGTAGCCTTGGGCGCGGAGTTCCTCCGCCGCCGCGAGCCCGGCCGGGCCGGCGCCGATGATGCCGATCGAGATCCCGCGCTCGCGGGCCGGCCGGCGCGGCGCGACCCAGCCCTCGGCGAAGGCGGTATCGGTGATGTAGCGCTCGACGGCGCCGATGGTGACGCTCTCAAAACCCTTCTCGATGACGCAATTGCCCTCGCAGAGCCGGTCCTGCGGGCAGATGCGGCCACAGATCTCGGGGAAATTATTGGTGGCGCTGGAGAGCGCGTAGGCTTCCTCGAGCCTGCCCTCGGCGGTGAGTTTCAGCCAGTCCGGGATGTTGTTGTGGAGCGGACAATGCACCGAACAGAACGGCACGCCGCACTGGCTGCACCGGCTCGCCTGCGCCGCCGCCGCCTTCTGGTCGAAACGCGCGTAGATCTCGTCGAAATCGCTGCGCCGGGCGCCGAGGTCGCGCTTATCCGGCATCTGTTGCGGCAGATGGACGAATTTCAGCATGCGATCAGGCATTTCCCACTCCCCGGTTGCGGACGCCGAGCGGCGCCGTTGCGGCCTCCCGTCATATAAAGGAGGCGCGGCCAGGATGCGAGAGGAAAAAGCGAAAATAGGTCCGAAATAAGACCTATTTCAGCGGTTTTCTTTCCCCGCACGACATATCGTTGGAATATTTTTCGGTAATGGGTAACATACCGGGCGTATTTTACACGCTCACCATCGCCGCCGAGCCGCCGCGGCGATAGCGCCGAAGATATTCCGGCACCACCAGTTCGACCGGGACCGGGGCGATCCCGAGCGCCGCCAGATCCGGCGCCCCCGGCGCGACGACATTGTCGCGCGCGAGTAAAAGCAATTGATCGCGGGTGAGCGGCTTCCCCGGCCAATGCTCGGCCAGCGCCGCGCCGAGCGTGACCAGCGCCATCGGCAGCGGGACCAGCGTCCGCCGCCGGCCGGTGACTTTCAGGACATAGGCGACGAGGTCGCGAAACCGCCAGACCCGCGGCCCGCCGAGTTCGTAGATGCCGCCGGACGCGGCCGCGTTGTCGAGCGCGACCATGATCGCATCGGCGACATCGCCGACATGGACCGGCTGCATCCGGGTCTCGCCGGCGATCACCGGCATGATCGGGGAGAGCTGCGCGATCCGGCCGAGGCGGTTGAAGAACTCGTCCTCCGGCCCGAACACCACCGAGGGGCGGAGGATGGTCGCGGTCGGGAAGGCGGCGCGGACTCTGGCCTCGCCCTCGCCCTTGGTCGCGGCATAGCGGCTCGGGCTCGCGGGATCGGCGCCGATCGCCGAGACATGGACGAGCCCGCGCACCCCGGCGGCGCGCGCGCGCGTTGCCACCCGCTCCGCGCCCTCGGCATGAACCCGGGCGAAATCGCCGGGCCGCCGCTCGGCGAGCAGGCCGACCAGATTGACCACCGCCTCCGCCCCCTCGACCGCGCGGGCGACGGCGTGTTCATCGCCGAGCGGCGCGTAAAGCGGCACGATCTGCCCGACCGCGCCCATCGGCTTCAAAAACTGCGCCTTTTCGGGATCGCGGCTGGCCACCCGCACCACCGCGCCGCTCCGCGCCAGGCGCTTGACCACGTAGCGGCCGATGAACCCGGCGCCGCCGAACACCGTCGCGATCTTGCGCGTCGTCATGCTGTCGTCTCCCTCTCACGTGCCGGCCGCTCTCGCGCCATCGCCTCCACATAGAGGCAAGGCCCGAATCCGGCAAATCGGCGGGGTGGCCCAATCGGCGGTCCAGTCGGCGGCGCGATCTCAACCGTGGCGTCGGAACGCGGGTTTCCTCTACAACTCGGCGCGCCGGCGGCGTATAATTTTTTGTTCCGGTAACCGGCACCGGCGGATCACGGCAAGGAATTCCAGCGCCATGAGAGCGTATCATGTGAACGGATGGCGTCGCGCCCTCGCTTTCGTGCCGCTGCTCCCGCTCCTCGCCTGCGTCCCGGCGCCCGCGCCGGCCCCCGAAACCGCGCCGCCGGCGCCGGCGCCGGCGCCGGCGAAGGTCCAGGCCGCCAAGCCGCCGCGCCCGCCCCTCGATGCCACCTGGTCCTTCGCGGTGAGTGAGAGCGCGTGCAGCGCCCACGCCAGCGCCGGCGCGACGACGCTCGCGATCGACATCGCCGATGACGGCACGGTCGTCATCGAAGCGGCGCCCGGAGCCGATGCCCCGGCCTATCTTCGCGCCGCGCGCCACCATCCGCCGCTGCTCCGGGTGGCGGCGGAGGGGGAGACCTGGCAATGGCGCCTGCGCGCCAACCCGGCGCGCCGGCTCGAGGCCCGGCTCGCGCCGAGCAAGGCGGCTTTGGCGCGGATCCTGCTCATGCTCCGGGGCGGCATCGTCACCATGAGCGCCGCCCCCGCCCGCGATCACGCGCTCCGTCTCGCGCCGGCCGGGAGCAGCGGCGCGGCCTGGTTCGCCTGCGCCAGAGACCGGGTGCGACACGGCGCCGGCGCCGACGATCATTCATAGCCGATAGCGCCCGCGAAGGGCGCCGCCTCACGCCGCCAGTTTGCTGCTCTCGCCGCCTTTCGCCAGGGCCGGGAGTGCCGCGGCCGCGGCCGGGCTCTCCTCCTCGACCCGCACCGGGGCCACGGCGGCGGGGCGGGCGATGCCCCAGAACCCGCCTTCCGGCCCGGATTGCGGCTGGCCGCTCAAGGAAAGCCGCAACACCCGCCCTTCGCCGAGCACGAAATCGACCTCGAGATCGGTGAACGGGGTGCCGTTGCGCACCGCGGTGACGAGCCGCTCCCACGCCTCCGGAAGCTCGCCCATATGGCCGGCGATCCTGGCGAAATCCTGCTCCGCCGTCAGCCCGTTCGGGCCATAGACGCGGTCCTCGAGGCATTTCGGAATATTGCCGCCGACGCCGCTGACCCGGCCATCCTGGGTCAGGAACCAGAACCACACCGCCGGCGAGGGATCGAAGGCGGCGAGATGGCGCTCGCGCTCCTCGGCGGCGCGCCGTTCCGGCTCGGCCAGCGCCTGCAAATGCCGCCGTTCCATCCGCCGGCCGAACAGGAACGCGGCGAGGATCGCCAAACCGACGCCGAGGGTCGCGCTCGCGGCGTTGCGGAGCAGCCGGCGGCCGTCGGCGGCGGACATCGCGGTCACGTAATCCTCCGTCGCCGACCACAGGAGCGCCGAGCGTGGCAGCACCGCCTGCCCCCTGACCGCGGTCGTGAGGCCGAGCGTGTGGAGGGCGTGCTGGAGGCGCGCGAGCACCGCCGGCGGCGCGGCGCCGGGCATTTCCGCGCCGAGCATGATCCGCTCATCGCCATCGCCGAGCGTCACCGCCATCGCGCCGAACCGGCCGGAGGGGGCGAGCAGGCGGCGGAGCGCGGTCTCGCCAAGGAACGTGCCGATGATCCCCTTGACCCCGGCGGGATCAACCAGCCGGCGATAGAGGATGACCCCGCGCCCATCACCCAACGGGTCGCGCGTCACGCCGGAAATCGCCGCCGCGTCATCCGCGGCCGGGTTGCCGAGCGCCTGGCGGAACCAGGGGGCGGCGGCGATCGCGGCGCGATCCCCCGCCAGAAGGCCGGTCGCCGCGACGAGGCGGCCATCGGCGTCGAAAAGAAACAGCCCGTTGGCGAGATCGTCGCCATCGAGGCGCAGCATGCGGGTGGTGAGCGCGAGCCGGTCGGGCTTGCGGAGATCGTCGGCGCGGAACGCCGAGAACAAGCGATCGGCGCGCATCCCGGCGGTGATGGCCAGGCGGGCCGCGGCGACATCCTGGAAGGTTTTGATGTCGGCGAGCGCGACCTGTTTCAGAACGCCGATCTCCGCCGCCATCCAGGCGGCGATCGCGGCCACCACCAGCGCGCCGGTCAGGCCGCCGATCAGCAGCCCTCGAAACCGTGCCTTGCGGCGTGACGCTTGAACCAACATTTGGCCGCCTCCATACCCCTTCGCGGGGCTCGGGTTGGATGGCGTGAGGCTGGTCCGAATTGGTTAAAGATTCTATAACGAAAGATCGCGGCGACGAGCGCAAAAAGCCTCCGGCGGTGGCGCGGAATGGCCGCCGGGGTCGTTGCGCCGGCCACCCAAAACCCCCAAAAAACGGCAGAAAACCGGGGAAAGCGCGGAGGGCTGGGGAGGGGCGCGGAAGGCGGCGGGAGGGTGCGTTGGCAAGCCGTCAAAACCTCGTAAATTATGGCAGGGACGAGCCCCTTTCATGGCCGCGAGGGAGAGAAAAATGAGCCGGATCGTTGGTGCTGCGAATCGGCCCGTGACGGCGCGGGCGGCATGGCTGAAAGCTTCGGGGCGGCGCCGCGCGAAAGACTGGCCGGCGCCGAGGCAAGCCGGCGCGACGCCGGGCGTGACACGTGGCCGGGTCTCGGCCTTGCCGCCGGCACGGCGCTGCTCTCCGGGCTCGCCGCATGGTTCTGGCTGCTGCCGGCGCTGGCGGATGGCAGCCTGCTCGGCGGGGCGACGGGCGCCAGCGCGCTTGCCGAGGTCGCGCCGGGCGACAGGCCGGCGGCGCTGAGGACGGTCGATCGCGGCGGTTTTCCCGTCAATGACAGCACGAAAAGGGATCGGAACTGCCCGCGCCGACTCGCCTGGATCACCCTCGCCCAAGCGCCGCAAGTGGCGACGGCGGGTGAGCCGGTCCGCGTCCGCGTGCGCTCGGGCGGTTACTTCTCGCCGGT
This sequence comes from Pseudomonadota bacterium, assembly GCA_021851785.1. Taxonomy (GTDB): domain Bacteria; phylum Pseudomonadota; class Alphaproteobacteria; order Acetobacterales; family Acetobacteraceae; genus Acidibrevibacterium. The sequence continues at coordinate 35,785 of JAJZBV010000007.1, read as the reverse complement.
TTTCGTCCTGTCGCCGCGGCCGGTGCGCATCGCCATTCCCTATCCGGCGCCGTACCAGGCCGGGCGGGGCGAATTGACGGTGTTCGTCGAGGGCGGCGAGGCGGTCGTCGCGCTGAGACCCCGCCCTGGCATGTTCCGGCGGCCGCCGGCGGCGCGATGCGGGTGGTCCAATGGCATCCCGGCGCGGCCTGCGCGGACGGCGAGGGCGAGTAGGGGCATGTCCTGGCTCAGGGAGCAGTTCGGCCCGTCGCCGGTGGTCGCGATCTGCATGATCGTGATGACGGCGCTCGCGCTGCTCGCCGCGTTCGGCGTGACGCCGCGGCTCCCGCCCTGGTCCGCCCTGGCCGCTCTCTGTGGGCTCGCCGTGGTCGCCAATACTTACGTCGTCTTCCGCGTCGGCGGCGCGTGGCGCCAGGTGGTTCCGGCCGGGGTGGCGGGGTTTCGGATGATTTCGGCGGGGCGCGATCCCGAAGGCAGCGCGCTGGCCGAGCTGCAACGCATGACCGGGCTCGCCAGCGTGAAGGCCGAACTCGGCACCTTGGTCGAGCGGCTGAAAGTGGAGGCGGCGCGGCGCGATGCCGGCCTGAAGGTCGCCCCGATCTCGCTGCACATAGTCTTCGCCGGGCCGCCCGGCGTCGGCAAGACCGTCGTCGCGCGGCTCTATGGCGCGATTCTTCGCGATCTCGGCGTTTTGGAGAAGGGGCATCTGGTCGAGACCGACCGCGCCGGCCTGGTCGCCGGCTATGTCGGCCAGACCGCGCTCAAGACCCGTGAACGGGTGACGGCGGCGCTCGACGGGGTTTTGTTCATCGATGAAGCCTATGCGCTGGCGGCGCGCGAAGGCGGCCATGGCGATCAGTTCGGCCAGGAGGCGATCGATACGCTGCTCAAGGAAATGGAGGATCGGCGGGACCGGCTGGTGGTGATCGTCGCCGGCTATCCGGAGGAGATGGCGCATTTTCTCGCGAGCAACCCGGGCCTGCCGTCGCGCTTCACCAAGACCCTCCTGTTTCCCCCCTACGAGGCCGAGGCGCTGGTGGAGATCACGCATGCCATGGCGGCGGCGGAGGGGTTGCGCATCGGCGCCGAGAGCAATGAGCGGCTGCGCAGCTATTTCGCCGCGGCGCGCGCGCGGCCCGATTTCGGCAATGCCCGCACCGCCCGCACGCTCCTCGAACGCGCCCGCGAGGCGCAGGCGCGGCGTCTCGGGCCGCGTCTCCGCGAAGGCGGCATCGATCTCACCGCCCTGACCGAGGACGACATCGCGGCGGCGGTGGCATGACCCGATTCCTCGCCAAGCTCGCCTTCCTCCATCGCCGGCTCTGGCGGCAGGACGGCACCTATCGCTGGGCGGCTCTGCTCGGCCCGCCGCCGCTCTTCGGGGTGGGGCTGGCGGCGGCGCTCTGGGCTGGCCTTCACGCCTACGGCGTCGTCGATCCGCCGCCGCCCTGGGCGCCGAGCCACCAGGCGGCGGCCATCGCCCCGTCCCGCGCGCCGCGGGTCGAGCCGCCGGAGCGGCCCTTGCCGGCGCCGGGCGCGTTCGTGCCCGGCTGGGAGGGGGCGATCCATGCGATGACCATCGCCGCGACGCTGGACGCCGATGTGGCGCCTGCCCCGCTGAGCGGCGCCCGCCTCGATCGCACCGGCGTCGGCACCGCGAGCATCGACATGGCGAGCATCCTGGCGGCCGGCCCGAGGAGCGGGCTTTATGCCGGCATCGGGACGGCGATGCTGGCGGTGAAGACGGCCGGGGTCTATGCCGTGTCGCTCCGTCTCGAAAGAGATTCCCCGGAGCCCGCGAATTGCCTCACGCGGCTGTTTTTCGCGCGCTATCGGCTGGTCTCGAACCTCATCCTCGGCATCACCGGCCATGCCGTGCGCGACTACGACCCTGATCAGTTCGTCCTCCAGCCCGGCCTTTACCCGATCGCGGTGGGCTTCGCGTGCTGGCGCGGCGATCGCATGGTCGGGCCGGGCGCGGTGACGGTGCTGATCCGCCGCCCCGGCGAGGCGGCGCTGGCGCCGCTCCGTGCCGACGAGATCATGCACGCGCGCGGCGGGAACTGAACCGCCGGCGCCGCTCACGCCCGCCGGGCGCGGTATTTTTCGAGGCTGCCGCCTTGTTTCACCTGGCCCGGGAGGGGGTGGCCGACGATGTCCTCGGCGAGGGTCGCGGCTTCGATCAGGGCATCGAGGTCGAGCCCGGTCGCGATTCCCATCTCGGCCAGCATGAAGGCGAGATCCTCGGTGCAGACATTCCCCGCCGCTCCCCGGTGGGCGGCGAACGGGCAGCCGCCGAGCCCGGCGATGGTGCCATCGAAGCTGTCCACCCCCATCTCCAGCCCGGCATAGGCGTTGGCGATGCCCATGCCGCGGGTGTCGTGGAGATGAAGGGCGACGCGGAGTTCCGGGAATCGCTCGCGCACCGCGCCGACCACGCGCTTGATCGAAAGCGGCGTCGCCCAGGCCATGGTGTCGGCGAGCGAGACCGTGCGCAGCGGGAGATCGTACTGGCGCGCGAGATCGACCATCGTCCGGACCAGCTCCAGCACACGCGCGATCGGGATGTCGCCGGCGAAATTACAGCCGAACGCGGCCATGATGCTGCCGCGCTCGACGGCGATGCCATGGCGCTGATAGAGGCGGATCATCTCGTGCTGGGCGGCGAGGTTGGCGGCGAAATCCCGCCCCTGGTTCTTTTGCAGGAACGGCTCGGACGCGGTCAGGGAGAGGGTTCCGGCAACGGCGAGGCGCCCGGCGGCGAGGGCGCGCTCGAAGCCGCGGGCGTTGAGCCAGAGCGCGGTATAGCGCACCCCCGGTTTCGCCCGGAACCGCAGCACCACCTCATCGGCATCGGCCATGCCGGGCACCCGCCTCGGGTCGACGAAGGAGACGATCTGAATCTGCGCGAGCCCGGTCTCCGAGAGCGCATCGATCAGCGCGAGCTTGCGCCCGGTCGGGATCGGTCCCGGCTCGATCTGAAACCCCTCGCGCGGCCCCTCCTCGTTGATCCGCACGAATTTCGGCAAATCGGACATGCTTTCCTCCGGCCGCCATGATCGGCCGCTCAGCGCGGGTGGTGGCGGGAGCGGCGGGTCTGGCTGGCGCTGCGCAGCGACAGCGCGGCGCCGCCGAAGACGATGCCGAGCGCGGCCGGAAACAGCCAGGCCGGGCGCAACAGCAGTGGCAGCGCCACATACCCCCAGACCCAGGGCGGCAGGTAGGCGGCGATCACGCCATGGATGTGCCCGGGCAATAACGGGTCGAGCAGGGCCAGCGCCGCCGCCAGCGGCGCCTCCGGCGGGATGGTGACCGCCAGGGCGAAGGCCGCGACGAAGAAGCCGACCGCGATGACCGTGCAAGGACGCAAAACACTCACATGAAAAGCGGCTCTGCCATGCGGCCAGCATACAACGAAGCGACGAAGGCGCCATAGCCATTATAGATCTGGGTCGGCACCCGCTCATTGCTGCCGAGCAGGCGCTCGCTCGCCTGGCTCCAGCGCGGATGCGCGACGGCCGGGTTGACATTGGCCCAGAACCCGTATTCCCGCGGCTGGATGCTCTGCCAGAACACCGCCGGGCGCTTATCCGAAAGCGTGATCCTGACCAGCGCCTTGGCCGATTTGAAGCCGTATTTCCACGGCACCACGAGGCGGATCGGGCCGCCGTTCTGGGGCGGAAGCGGCTTGCCGTAGAGGCCGGTCGCGAGAAAGGCGAGGTCGTTTTCGGCCTCGTCGATCGCCAATGCCTCGATATAGGGCCAGGGATACCAGGGCTGGGCGAGGCCGGGCATGAATTTCGGCAAAGAAGCGGTTTGGAATACGACATATTTCGCCGAGCCCAGGGGATCGACCGCGGCCAGCAGGGTGCGCAGCGGAAACCCCGTCCACGGCACCGTCATGGCCCAGGCCTCGACGCAGCGATGGCGGTAAATCCGTTCTTCCTGCGGCATTTTGCTCAGAATATCGTCGACCGCGAAGGTTTGCGGCTTGGCGACCATGCCGTCCACCGCGATCGCCCAGGGGCGGAGCGGCAGGATTTTCGCGTCCTCCCAGAGATCCTTGTCGTCGCTGAACTCATAGTAATTGTTGTACGTCTCGGCGTCCTTCTCGGGGGTCAGGGCGCGGCCGGGGGGAAAGCGCGGATCGGGGGTGAGGGAAGGGGGTGCATCGGCGTAGGCGGCGCCGGTCATCAGCCCGAGGGCCGCGGTCCCGGCCGCGAAGCTCCGCCGGCCGAGCGCCAGCCCCTCGGGCGTCACGCGCGGCTCGGGAATCTCGAAGCCGCGCCGATGGCGGATCAGCATGGATCATCTCCTGCCCAAAAGGGTTTCGCCTACGCGCGGGATGTGGGCGCCATCGCGGCTTTGTCACCCCCATCTTCGGCGGAAGGGAATAAGAAAATGCGAACGCCGCCTAACCCGCCCGCCTAACCCGCCCCCGGGGCGCGGGCGGCGACGTAGCCCCGGTTCCAGGTCGGGGTGATCAAGACTTCGTTGAGGCAGACCGAGGCCGGGAGACAGGCGACATAGCGGATGAGATCGGCGCAATCCTCGGCGCGCAGCATCCGCGCCCGGTCCTCGGCGCTGACCGGCACCGGGCGGCGGTCCAGGATCGGGGTCGCGACCTCGCCGGGGCAGATCACCGTCGAGCGGATGCCGTTCACGCATTCCTCCATGTTCAGGCTATGGCTCATCGCCACCACCGCGTGCTTGGCGGCGGAATAGGCGGGGCCGCTGAGCGGGCTCACGAAGCGCCCGGCGAAGGAGGCGGTGTGGATCAGGAGCCCGTCCTTTTGCGCCCGCATCATCGGCAGCGCCGCGATCACGCAATAGAAGGCGGCGTGGAGATTGGCGCCGAACACCTCGTCGGCGTCGGCGGCGGACAGCGCCGCCCAGGCGCGGCGGAGCACGTTGAGCCCGGCATTATTGACCAGGATGTCGAGCCGGCCATGGCGCGCCGCGATCGCCGCGGCGATGCGCGGGGCGGTCGCGGGGTCGGCGAGATCGCCGGGCTCGATGGCGGCGCCGGGAATGCCGCCGGCCACCGCCTCCAGGCTCTCGCGCCGCCGCCCGCTGAGCACGACAAGCGCCCCCTCTTCGGCCAGCGCCCGCGCCGCCGCCGCGCCGATGCCGCTGCCGGCGCCGGTGATCCAGGCGATTTTTCCCTCCAGACGAGCCATCGAACCCTCCCGGTAATGATTTCTTAGGGGCGGCGAGGATAGAACCGGCGGCGATGGAGGCCAATCGCAAACAGCGCCGGGCACTCGCCCATCCTGCCGGCAAGCCGGGACGGGGCGGGGTGGACATGAATGATCCCGCCAGCATCGCGAGCCACGCCGCGCGCAAGCTCGCGGCGGGCGAGGCGGTGGCGGCGCTGACGATGTTGGCGCTGGGGGCGCGCCGGTTTCCGACCCATCCCGAGCTTGGCAACAATCACGCCAATGCCCTCGCCGGGCTCGGCCGCTTCGCCGAAGCCGCCGCCGTCTTCGAGACGGTGCTGGCGCTGCGCCCGGCTTTCCCCGAGGCGCTCAACAATTTCGGCAGTGTTCTGGAAAAGCTCGGCCGCCTCGATGAGGCGGCGGCGCGGCTCCGCGCGGCGATCGCGCTGGCTCCCGGCCTCGCCGCCGCGCATAACAACCTCGCCGGGGTTTTGAAGACGCTCGGCGATGCCGCCGGGGCGGAGGCGAGCTATCGCCGCGCGATCGCGCTCGATCCCAACGCCGCCAGCCCGCGGTTCAATTTCGGCACCTTCCTGATCGAGCAGAACCGCGAGGCGGAGGCGGTGTCCTGTCTCGAGCGGGTGCAGGCGAGCAACCCCGACAATATCCCGGTCCTCAACAATCTCGGCGTCGCGCTCAAGACCCTCGGGCGCCTGGCGGAGGCCGAGCGGCATCTCTGCCGTGCCCTCAGCCTCGCCCCGGACTACGCCGATACCCACCATAATCTCGGCACCCTCCGCCATGCCGAGGGGGCGCTGGCGGCGGCGCGGGATTGCTATCGCCGCGCTCTCGACCTGCGCCCGGACATGGCCAATACCTGGTGCAATCTCGGCAGCACGCTGGCCGCGCTCGGCGATCTCGAGGGCGGGCGGGCGGCGCTGCGCCGCGCCATCGCGCTCGCGCCCCTGGTTCCCATCTATCACCGCTACCTCGCCGATATCATCACCTTCACCGCCGGCGACGCCGATGACCGGGCGCTGGCCGCGCTCGCCGCGCGGCTCGATCACTTCCCGCCCGCGTCGCGGCTGGATGCGCATTTCGCGCTGGCCAAGGCGGCGAGCGATGGCCGCCGCCACGACGCGGCGATGGCCCATTACCTCGCCGGCAATGCGCTGAAGCGCCGCCTCGTCACCTATGACGAAGCGGCCGAGCTTGCGGCGCTGGCGGCGATTCCCGAGCGCTTTCCCGCCCCCCTGGTGCGCGGCCCCGGCGGCGATCCCGATAGGCTTCCGATTTTCATCGTCGGCATGCCGCGCTCGGGGACGACGCTGGTCGAGCAGGTGCTGGCGAGCGTCCCCGGCGTTTTTGGCGGCGACGAGATGGACGCGCTCGACAAGACGCTGGCGCGGTTCCCGGCGCCGGAGACGCTGGACGAGGCCGGGTTTCGCGCCCTCGCCGCCGATTATCTCGCCCGCATCCGGGCGCTGGCGCCGGGGGCGACGCGGATCACCAACAAGGTGCCGCTCAATTTCCGCCATCTCGGCTTGCTCCACCGCGCCCTGCCGGCGGCGAAATTCGTCCATGTCTTCCGCGACCCGCTCGATACCTGCGTCTCCTGCTTCACCAAACTGTTCAGCGGCGCGCTCGATTTCACCTATGATCTCGGCGAACTCGGCCGCTATTGGCGGGCCTATGAACGGGTGATGGCGCATTGGCGGGCGGTGCTGCCGGCGGGCGTGATGCTCGATCTCCGTTACGAGGATTTCGTCGCCGATTTCGCCACCGAGGCGCGGCGGCTGGTCGCGTTTTGCGGCCTGGATTGGGATGAGGGCTGCCTCCGCTTTTTTGAGACCAGCCGCGCGGTGCGGACGGCGAGTGTCGCGCAGGTGCGAAACCCGCTTTTCGCGACCTCGATCGGCCGCTGGCAGGTCTATGGCGCGGCGCTGGCCCCGCTCCAGGCGGCGCTCGCCGAAGCCGCCTAGGCTTCATATTCCTCACGCCTGATATGCGCGGGCCCGGGAAGGCTTGCCGGCGTGCCCGCGGCCGCTCATACTGCATTGCAGCAAACCGGCGCGGCACGTCGATGGGTCAAACCGGCGTGCCGTCCCTTGCGAAGGAGAGCCCGGGTGCCGGAACATCCCCTGCCGCGCCATTGGCAGCCGAACAGGACAGAGACCCCCGGAATCTGGCCGCTGCCCCCGCTGATGACGGCGCTCGGGCGCGGCCTCAAGGGGCGCTGTCCGGTCTGCGGCAAGAGCCCCATCTTCAACGGCTATCTCCGCGTCGTGACGCATTGCCGGAATTGCGCCGCGCCGCTCGGCGAGGTGCGCTCGGACGACGTGCCGCCCTATTTCACCATCGTCATCGTCGGCCATCTCATCATCCCCGGCATGCTGATCCTGGAACAGACCGAGGCGCCGCCGCTTTGGGTCCATATCGCGATCTGGGTGCCGCTCACCCTCGCGCTCACGCTGCTGCTGCTCCGCCCGGTCAAGGGGGCGACGGTCGGGCTGATGCTCAGCCTCGGCCTGATGAAGGAGGGTGGCCCATGACGCCATCCCACGGGCGCTGACCTTTCTCATGGCGCCGCCAGGGCATAACCGGTTGCAGCGCGTGGTGCTGGCGGGCGAGGCGCTGAGCCGGCTGTCGCCGCTGCTCGAAGCCGACCGCGCCCAGGCGGTGCGCGATCTCGAAGCGGACAGCCAGTTCTCGCTCCCCGGCCGCGACGGGCCGTTCCACCTCCATCTCTCGATCCAGGAGGGGCGGCTGGTGTTCGATATCCGCCGCGGCGACGATGCCCCCGAGGCCATCCATGTCCTGGCGCTCGGCCCGTTCCGCGGGCTGATCAAGGATTACCATCTGCTGGTCGAGAGCTATCATCTCGCCATCGCCGAGGGGCGCGAGGCGCGCATCCAGGCGATCGACATGGGAAGGCGCGGCCTCCATAACGAAGGCGCTGCCCTCATGCGCGAGCGGCTGGCCGGCAAGGCGGAGATCGATTTCGAGACCGCGCGGCGGTTGTTCACCCTGGTTTGCGTCCTGCATCAGCGGAGTTGACTTGTCCCGATGAAGATCGACGGCACCCCCTATCGCGCGATCTGGCTCGACCAGGATGGCTGGTCGGTGCGCATCATCGACCAGACCAAGCTGCCGTGGTCGTTCGAGATTCTGCGTCTCACGACGCTGGAGGAGACGGCGCACGCGATCCGCGCCATGCTGCTGCGCGGCGCGCCGCTGATCGGGGCGGCGGCGGCCTATGGGCTTTGTCTCGGTCTGCGCGCCGATCCGGGGGCGGCGGCGCTGGCGCGCGGCGCCGAGATCCTGCTGGCCACGCGCCCGACCGCGGTCAATCTCGCCTGGGCGATCGAGCGCATGCGGGTGCGGCTCCAGAATCTCCCGACCGACCGTCGCCTTGCCGCGGCCTATGCCGAGGCGGCGGCGATCGCGGAGGAGGATGTCGCGCAGAACGCGGCGATCGGGCAGGGCGGGCTGGAATTGGTCGCCCATGCCGCCGCCGGAAGGCGGGTCAATATCCTGACCCATTGCAACGCCGGCTGGCTCGCGACGGTGGATTGGGGCACGGCGCTGGCGCCGATCTACATGGCGCACGACCACGGCATCGACGTCCATGTCTATGTCGACGAGACGCGGCCGCGCAACCAGGGTGCGGCGCTGACCGCCTGGGAACTCGGCAAGCATGGCGTTCCGCACACATTGATCGCCGACAATGCCGGTGGCCACCTGATGCAGCGCGGCAAGGTGGACATGGTGATCGTCGGCGCCGACCGGGTGACCCGCCAGGGCGATGTTGCCAACAAGATCGGCACCTACCTCAAGGCGCTGGCGGCGCGCGATGCCGGGGTGCCGTTCTGGGTCGCCGTCCCCTCCAGCACCATCGACTGGACGATCCGCGACGGGATCGCCGAAATCCCGATCGAGGAGCGGCCGGCGAGCGAGGTGACGATGGTCACCGGCCGCGCGCTCGACGGCAGCATCGCGACGGTGCGCTTGAGCCCCAAGGAAACCCAGGCCGCCAATCCCGCCTTCGATGTCACCCCGGCGCGGCTGGTGAGCGGCCTCATCACCGAGCGCGGCCGCTGCGCCGCGAGCGAGGGCGGGCTTTTATCCCTGTTTCCCGAACACAAATAAGCGCCGAGCGGAGAGAATCTCAGGCGAAGGTGAGATCGGGCGGCAGGCCGAGGAGATGGCGGCCGACGGTCTCGAAATGGTTGCTCCGCGCCTGCACCTGCTGGGAGACCGCGAAGCCGTCGCGAAGCCGCCGCTCGAAGGGCGAGCCGTTGAAAATCGCGTTCACCCCGGCGGCGTGATAGAGCGCGACCGTCACCTCGCGCGCCTCCGCCAGCGCATGCGAGGCGGCGGCGCGGATCGTCATGCGCCGATCGAGGCCGAGGCCGCCGGTCGTGGCGATCTCCGCCATCCCCTCCGCGAGGCTGCTCGCGATGAAGCGTCGGGCGGCCTCGAGGCGGGCATGCAGGCGCCCGGTCTCGGCCTGGACGCTGGCGCTCTCGGCGAGCCGCGCCTGCCCCTCGCGCGGGGTTTTCCTGGCCGCGAGCGCCACGAAATCACCCATCATCGCGCCCGCGAGGCCGAGGGCGACGGAGGCGAAGCCCGAGGCATAGATGTGGTTGGTGTTGAAGCGATAGAGCGGCGCCTGGTCGCGGATCTCGGCATTCACATCGCGCGACAGAGTGAGAGGGTCGGGGACGAAGAGATCGCTGACCTCGTAGCTGTCACTGCCGGTGCCGCGAAGACCGATGACCTGCCAATCATCCTCGATCCGGGCGTGCGCGCGCGGGAACAGCATGGTGCGCTCGATCAGTTGGCCGGCGCCATCGCGGGCGAGGCTGCCATCGGGCAAGGTCACCCGGCAATGCCCGCCGAGCCAGGTCGCGTGCCGGCTGCCGCTGGCGAACCCCCATTTGCCGTTGACGCGGTAGCCGCCGGCGATTTTCTCCGCTTTCCCGGCCGCGCCGGCGCCCCAGGCGAGGACCGCGCGCGGCGGCCCGAACACTTCGAGCGCGGCCTCCGGGGCGAGATAGCCGGCCGCGAGCGAGCAGCCGGCGGTCTGGCAAACGCACCACGCGGTCGCCGCATCGGCGCCGGCGAGGGTCTCGATGACGCGCACGAATTGCGCCGGCGCCAGTTCCGCGCCGTCGAGGGTTTTGGGCAGGAGGAGGCGAAACAGCCCCGCCGCGTGCAGGGCGTCCACCAGGTCGGCGGGCAATTCGCGCCCCATTTCGATCCGCCCCGATGCCGCCGCGATCACCGGCGCCAGCCGCCGCGCCGCCGCCACTTCCCGCCCCTCGTCCATGCGCTTCCTCCGCGTTCCGCCCGGCCATCCGCTCACTCGGGCAGCATTTCCCCCGAACCCCCGAAGGCCGCCGGGAAATCGGCGAATTTCGGCAGCCCGTCATGGAGGTGGAGCACCGTCTCGCGATAATTGACGTGCAGCGCCGGCTGGTGGTCGAGGCTCGGGATCGTCGCCGAGAAGACATCGACGAGGCCGAGCGATGGGTGGTTGGTCATCAGATGGCCGCCGCAGAGGGCGCAGAATTTGCGCTCGCTCATCGGCGTCTTGGCGAAGCTCGCGATATGTTCCTCGCCTTTGGTCACCCGCACGGCCTCCGGCTTCCACAGGCTGAAGGCGTTGACCGGCCCGCCCGACCAGGAGCGGCAGGAGCGGCAATGGCAGAAGCCCATGCCCTCGGGCTCGCCGCTGACCTCGATCGCGACGGCGCCGCAGAAACAGGCACCCTGATGCGTCGGCATGGTTCGTTCTCCTCCGGTTTTTTTCTCCCCCGATCCTGCCCGAGCCGGCCCGGCCCGGCAAGCGCCCGCCCGCGCTCAGCCGCCCGCGCTCAGCCGCTGGGGATCAGCCGCCCGCGCTCAGCCGCTCGGGGTGAGGACGAAGTCGAAGGGGGAACGCCAGCTTGTGCGCCCGTCCTCGGCGGGCTCGAAGGGGGCGATCAGCGTCGCCTTCACGCCTAACACGGCATCGGAGTCGAGCCAGGGATCGTCGCCGACGAAGGTGTGGGTGACCAGACGCTGATAGCCCGGCGCGGTGATCATGAAATGCATGTGCGCGGGCCGCTTCGGGTGACGGCCGAGGGCGGCCAGCATCTTGCCCACCGGCCCGTCATCCGGGATCGGGTAGCTCACCGGCTTGATGCCGATGAAGTCGTATTTGCCGTCCGCCCCGGTCACGAAAACGCCGCGGTTGTTCCACTTGTCCTGGAGGCCGGGCTGCTGGACGGAATAAAACCCCTCCGCGTTGTCCGACCACACGTCGATCCGCGCGCCCGCGATCGGCGCATCACGGAGGTCGACGACGCGGCCGGTATAGAGACAGGTCTCGCCCTGGCCATCGAGCGTGATCCGCTCGCCCATCGCCCGGAGCGGCGCGCCGGCGACGTGGAACGGGCCGAGGACGGTGTTTTCGGTCGCCCCCGCCGGGCGGCGGTGGTTGATCGCATCGACCAGCATCGAGAGGCCGAGCACGTCGGAGAGCAGGATGAATTCCTGCCGCTCCTCGCTGCACATCTGGCCGGCCTTGGTCAGGAAATCGATGCCGAACGCCCATTCCGCCTCGGTCAGTTCGACCTCCTTGGCGAAGGCGTGGAGGTGGCGGACCAGCGCCGCCATCACCTGGCGCAGGCGCGGAGGGACGGCCTCGCCCATGCGGGCGTTGACGATCTCGTCCGAATTCGCCTCGGTGAAATAGCGGCTCATGGTCTCCTCCTCATGCCCGACCTGACCTCATGCCCGGCCCGACGCCGGATGCCCTCACGTGCGGACGACGATCTTCAAGTGGTTGCCGGCCGGGTCGAGCAGCGCCTCGAACCCCTTCGCCACCACGTCGGCGGCGTCGATCCGCGCGGTGATGACTTTTTCCACCGGAAAGGCGCCGGAGGCGATGAGGCGGGCGATCCGCGGCCAGACCTGCACCGGATAGCACCAAGTCGCCTCCACGGTAATGTCCTTCAGCGCCCATTGCATCGCATCGATGCTGGCGCGCTTGATGTGCAGGCCGACCTGCACGACCTTGCCCTGCCTGCGCACCGCCGCCGCGCAGGCGTTCAGCGAGGCTTCGAGACCGACGCATTCGAGCGCGACATCGACGCCGACGCCCTCTTCCGTCAGATCCCCGACGACCGCCATCAGGTTCTCGGCTTTCGGATCCACCAGCACCGCATAGGGCGCGATCTCTGCGAGGAGCCGCCGCCGGTTCGGGTTCGGCTCGGCGACGATGATCAGCGCCGCCCCCGCCGCCCGCGCCGCCAGCACCGCGAGCGCGCCGATCGGCCCGGCGCCGGAGACCAGCACCGTCGATCCCGCCTGCACCCCGCCGCGATCGATGCCATACATGGCGACCGCCGCCGGCTCGATCATCGCGCCCTGCTCGTCGCTCAGCGCGTCCGGAATCGGCTGGGCGTTGTAATCCTTGATCACCGCCCGCGCCGTCATCCCGCCCCAGGCCCAGCTCAGCCCGACGCAGCCCATCTTCGGCGAGAGATGATAGAGCCCGCGCTTGCCGTAATAATCGTCGCGCGGGAAGACGAGCGGCTGGACCGAGATACGGTCGCCGGGCTTCACGTGGCCGACCGCATCGCCCACCTTCATGACCCGCGCCGAGAACTCATGGCCGAGGATCTGCGGGTTGGTGGCGCCGGTGAAGACATGCGGGGTCGCCGGGGTGACGATCGGGCCGGCGACGTATTCGTGCAGGTCGGTGCCGCAGATGCCGGCGCAGAACGGCGCGACCAGAACCTCGTCGGGGGCGAGAGTCTCCGCCGGCGGCGCGACGTCGTCGACGCGGACGTCGCGGGCGGCGTGGAAACGGACGGCTCTCATCGTATCCTCCTCGGCTCGGCCGGTGGCCGCTGTGGCCTGGCGGCGGTTGCGGGAGGGATGGCGAAAGCCCGGGCGCGGCGCCCGCCTCCCGTCGGGACACCGTCATAGCGGCCAAGACTAGCAGAGGCCCGCCCGCGCCGCGCCGCGGATTTCATCCAATTCGGATGATTCCGCCGCTACCGGGGGTGGGCCGCGCCGGTATGGTGTTCCCCGGTGCGGCACTCACGGGGAGATCGAGGTGGCAAACGCGCGTGGCATCCAGGATGGTATCGGCTGGATCGGCGTCGGCAAGATGGGCAACCCGATGGCGACGCGGCTGATCGAGGCCGGGCATCGGCTGACCCTCTGCGACCCGGTCGCCGAGAACCGGGCGAGCCTGGTTGCGCGCGGGGCGCATGTCGCGGCGACGCCGGGGGAACTGGCGGCGCGCTGCGGGCTGATCTTCTCGACCATCCCCGACGACGCGGTGCTGGCCGAGGTGATCCAGGGCGGCGGCGAGCAGGGGGGCTTCCTCGGCCAGATCGCCGCCGGCGCGGTGCTGGTCGAGATGAGCACCGTGTCGCCGGCGGTGTCGGCGCGGGTGGGCGCCGATCTCGCGCGCCGCGGCGTCTTCTATCTGCGCTGTCCGATCTCGGGCAGCACCGCTCTCGCGCGGGCCGGGACGCTGACCGCGCTCGCTTCCGGCGATCAGCCGGCGTGGGAGCGGGCGGCGCCGTTTCTCGACCTGCTGGCTGCGCGCAAATTCCATCTCGGGGCGGGAGAGGAGGCGCGCTACATGAAGCTGGTGCTCAACACCCTGGTCGGGGCGACCTCGTCGATCCTCGGCGAGGCGCTGGCGCTGGGCGCGACCGGCGGGCTCGATGACGCCCAGATGATGGCGGTGATCGCCGAAAGCGCCGTCGCCTCGCCGCTCATCCGCTACAAGCAGGAGATGATCGCCCAGCACGATTTCAGCCCCGCCTTCTCGGTCGCGCAGATGATCAAGGATTTTACCCTGATCACCGAGGCCGGACGGGCGCGGCGGGTGCCGATGCCGGCGGTGAGCCTGATCCTGCAGCAATATACCGCGGCGGCCAATGTCGGCTATGCCGAGCAGGACTTCTTTGCCCTCGTCGGCTGGATGCGGGTAAGCTACGGGCTCGAAGCCGGCGCCTGAGGGAGCAACGCCTGAGGGAGCAACGCCTGAGGGAGCAACGCCTGACGCGCGGCGCCGAGGGACGGGCATGACAGCACCGACGCGAAAGCTTTCGGACCATGAACTCTCGCGGGTGATCGACTTCCTGCGCAAGATCCGCCAGCCCTTCGATGCCGGCATCCCCGGCGCGAAGCCGGACATCACCTGGAACGTGGTGCTGGAGCTGGTGGACAGCCATTTGCAGCAGCGCCCGGTCGATATGTCTACGCTGATCGAATTGTCGCAGGCCAGTTGGGGCACCGGCAACCGGCTGGTCGCGCGGATGCTCGCGGACGGGCTGATCGTCCGGGTGCCGCGCGGGCCGAGGCACAAGACGACGCTCCTCGCCCCCAGCGAACGATTGATCGCGGATTTCATCGACTACGCGACGGCGGTGAAGGCGCATCTGGCCAAGATTTTCGGCCTGCGCTCGGGCTCCGAAACCGAGGAGTATTATTTCGGCGGCTCCTACTTCGCGGCGCATATCATCGCCCCGGTTCAGGGCGGCGATATCAGCTCGGCGGCGCTGCGCAATCTCCGCTTCCTGCTGCATGACGACAATTATTTCGTCTCGATGCGCAATATGTGGTCGGATTTCCGCAACGATATCGGCCGCAAGAGCAGCTTCGATCTGCGCCATCTGCCCGAGCTTTACGAACAGGCGAAGATCGCGCTCCGCGACCCCGCCACCGCCTATGCGGTGGTCGCGGTGAACATGCCCTGGCTCGGCGGCTTCGCCGATGCCGGGCTGCTCGCGCCGCTCGACGAGGCGCTGGCGCGGGCACCGATCAATCCGCTCGATTTCCACCCCTCGGTCTGGGGCACCGGGCGGTGGAAAGGGCGGCAATACGGCATTCCGATCTACTGCACGGTGGAGATCCTCACCGCCAGGCGTGACCTGTTCGAGGACGCGGCGCTCGCCTATCCGCGCAGCTTCGACGAGACCATCGCCGCCGCCCGCGCGCTGCACCGGCCCGAGCGCGAGCAATACGGCATCTCGTGGAACGGCGCGCGGGGGATGACCATCGCCCACGCCTTCATGTTCTTCATGGCCTCGTCGCAGGGCTCGGTGATCGAGATCCCGCGCAAGAGCGAAAACTGGCTGGACGGTTTCGACACGAGCAATCTCCGTCTCCGCATCGACAGCGCCGAGGGCCTGGCGGCGCTGGACTACATGCGCGCCCTCGCCGAGGTGTCGCCGCCCGGGGTCGCGACGTTCGACGCCGACCGCAACCTCGAATGCTTCATGTCGGGTCACGCGGCGATGAGCTATGCCTGGACCATGCGCGCGGCGCGGCTCGAGCATGAGCTGAGTTCCAAGGTCAGGCGGCGGGTCGCGTATCTCACGCCGCCGGTCCTCAAGGGGCGGCAGGTGACGGCGCCGGTGGGCGGCTTCCTGCTCACCATCCCGGCCTATGTGCCCGCCGAGCGCCGGCAGGAGATCCTCAACGCCATCGCCTGGATGGCCTCGCCCGAGGCGATGAAGGCGCATGTGAAGAACGGTTTTCCGGTCGCGCCACGCTTTTCGGTGTGCGCCGACCCCGAGGCGCTGGCCTCCTCGCCGATCGTGAGCTTCGTCGACCGGATGGCGCGGCGGAACGAGCTGAACACCTGGTCGCGCCCGCCGGTTGCGGAATATGTCGAAATCGAGCGCATTCTCGGCGGCGAGGTCTTCGCCGCGGTGTTCGAGGGCAAGCCGCCGAAGCGCGCGCTCGCCGATGCCGAGGCCGCCGCTTACCGCGTCATTCGCGAGCGCGCCGCGATGCGCGAAAATCCGGCCGCGTGATCAGCCCTCGCCGCCGGTATCGCGGCCGCGGACGGCGGCATAGACCACCGCCGCGATCAGGATGAGCGCGCCCTGGAACACATATTGGTAGGTCTGCGTGAGGCCGAGGAACGAGACGATATTCAAAACCTCGGTGAGCAACAGCGCCCCGAGCACGGTCCCGAGGAAGCTGCCGCGCCCGCCCCGGAGACTGGTGCCGCCGAGCACCGCCGCGGTGATGCTGGAGAGCGTGTAGTTTATCCCCTGGCGCGGGTCGCCGACGCCGATCTGCGCCATCAGCATGATCGCGCCGATCGCGGTCAGGAGGGCGGCGCCGATATAGCCGAGCACGAGGATGCGCGTGACCGGCACCCCGATCCGGCGCGCCGCGTCCTCGTCGCAGCCGGCGGCGCGGAGCTGCCAGCCCGCCCGCGTCCGGCGGAGAGCGATCTCGGCCAGCGCCGCCACCGCCGCCAGCACGAGGAAGGCGACCGGCACCGGCCCGATCTGCGCGTTGACGGCCGCGACCACGTCCCCCGCGATATAGCCCCCGGGCCCGTCGCGGAGCAGGAAACTGCATCCCTGCAAGCCGATATACATAGCCAGCGTCGCCGCGATCGGGGTGAAATTGGCGAAACGGATGAGGAGGCCATTGATCGCGCCGACCGCGAGCGCCGCCGTTGCCATCAGCGCGAAACCGGCGGCCATGGCGGCGACGCCTTGGCCTTCGGTCACGAAGAACGACGCGATGACGACGAGCAGCCCGGCCAGCGGCCCGACCGAAAGATCGATCCCGGCGAGCAGCAGCGGGATCGTCTGCCCGAGGGCGATGAAGCCGAGCGCGGTCGCCAGCGCCAGGATGTTGGCGAGATTGAACGCCGAGAGATAATTGGGATTCTGGCCGTAGCCGTAGAGCGCCAACCCGGCGATCACCAGCGCGAGCGGCACCGCCGGCGCGTTGTCGGTCCGCGCGATATGGCGCAAGCGGCTCGCCGGCGCGGCGCGCGGGGCACCGAGTGCCGCCCGCGTCTCGGCGCCGACGGCGGCGGCGACGATGCGCGCCTCGGCGACCTCCGTGCCGGTCAGGGTCGCGACCACCTGGCCGCGCGAGAGCACGATGACGCTGTCGCAGAGCCCTGCCAGTTCGGCGGCGTCCGAGGAATTGACGATCACCGGCGTGCCGCGGGCGGCGACCTCGCGCAGGATGCGGTAGATCTCGGCGCGGGCGCCGACATCGACGCCCTGGGTCGGCTCGTCGGCGACGATCAGCGCCGGCGCCGCGAGCAGGGCGCGAGCCAGCACCACTTTCTGCTGGTTGCCGCCCGAGAGCGCGAGCACCGGCGCCTCGATCGAAGGGGTCTTCACCGCCAGCGTGGCGAACACCGCGCCGACCGCGTCGCGCTCGCGGCGGCGGCTGACGAGGCCGCCAGTCGCGAATTTGGCGAGCGCCGCGAGGGAAGCGTTCTCGCGCACCGAGAGCCCCGCCGCCAACCCCTCGGCGTGCCGGTCGGACGGCATGAAGGCGGCGCGCCGCAGCAGGTCGTGCGGCCGGAGCGCCCGCCCGTTCAGGATCACCGTCCCGCCCGCCGGGTGCCGGCCGGCGAGCGCCCGCATCAGCTCCGCCTGACCGTTGCCGGCGACCCCGGCGACGCCGAGGATCTCGCCGCGCGCGACCTCGAAGCTGACGCCATGGAAGCGGCGGCCGCTCAGCCCCTGCACCGCCAGCACCGTCTCGGCCGCGCCGGGCGGCGCCTTGGGCGGGAAGGTGGCGCCGAGCGCGCGGCCGACGATCATGCCGAGCAGATCGTGATCGCTGACCTCATCGACCAGGGCGCCGCCTTGCACGCGGCCATCGCGCAGCACCGTCACGCGGCGCGCGATCTGGCGCAGCTCGGCCATGCGGTGGGTGATGTAGATCACCAGGGTACCTGTCCGGACCACCTCGCGGATGCGGCGAAACAGGATGTCGGTCGCGTCCTGGTCGAGGGAGGCGGTCGGCTCGTCGAGGATCAGCACTTTCGGCCGGACCGCGAGCGCCTTGGCGATTTCCAGCAATTGCTTCTGCGCGACGGTCAGCGTCTCGCCGCGCGCGCCGAGCGGGACGTCGAGGCCCATGCTCGCGAGAATATCCCGCGCCACCGCGCGCGCCGGGCGCCCGGCGAACAGGCGCGCGGGCAGCGCGACGCGCAGGTTCTCAAACACCGAGAGATCGTCCAGCACCGCCGGGTGCTGATAGGAAATGGCGATCCCGAGCGCCGCCGCGGTCTCCGGGGTCATGGCGGGGACGCGGCGCCCGGCGAATTCGATCTCGCCCCGGTCGGGCGGCAGAGCGCCGGCGATGATGTTCATCAGGGTCGACTTGCCGGCGCCGTTTTCGCCGAGAATGGCATGCACCTCGCCGGCATGGAACGTGATGTCGACATCCGACAACGCCGGGACGCCGGAATAGGATTTCGCGATGCCGGCGAGGCGGAGCGTCACCGCGCCATCGCCACCCATGCTTTCACTCATATCCCCGTCCCGATGCTCGAAAGCCACCGCCGCGTCCCACATTGCGAGATCATCCCATGCCGCAAGGGCCGGTGTCGCGATGCCCGGCGCGGGCGCACCCGGCGGGGTCGCGACACCGTTCCGTGTTACTTGTTCACCGCCTTGGCCTGATCGTCACCCGACAATTTCGCCGAGAGATAGATCGATCCCGGCAGATCGCTGCGGCACTGGACCGGGTTGGGCTGGCCGGAGACCGAATCCTCGAATACCGGCGCCTTGAAGATCCGCGCGGCGGGGGGTTTGCCGCCGGTCGCCTCGGCCACCGCCCAGTCCACCGCGAGGCGGACGTTGTCATTGCCGGTCGCGACCGTGAAGAGCTTGAAGTCCGGATTGTCCTTGTGGTTCTCGACCCAGAAACAGCCGAGCGAATTGCCGTCCGAGGTGGCCAGCGCCGGGATCGAGCGGTTGAACTTCTTGAACGCCGGCAGCGCGCCGACCAGCGAGGGGCCGAAATCCGAGACGATCACGTCGATCTTGTCGTGCTTGGCGATCTCGGCGGTCAGCACCTGCTGGGTCAGCGACGGATCCCAGTTGGTCACGTCGAAGGGCGCCGGATTGAGGAATTTGTATTTGTCGTCGAGCACCGATTTCAGGCCGGCCAGCTCGTCCAGCCCCTGGCTGTTGCCGGCCGGGCCGCTCAAGAACAGAAGATTGCCGCCATTGGGCAGGATGCTCTTGATCCACTGCCCCCAGCTCACGCCGTCATCCTTGAAGGACGAGCCGATGAACATGGTGTAGGTCTGGCCCGCCTTGCCGCCGACATCGACGCGGTAGGGCACCACCACCTTGCCCGCTTTATGGGCCGCGGTCAGCGCCGGCAGCACCGCCGGGCCGGCATCGCCGAACACCACCAACGCATCGACGCCGCGCGCGGCCATGCTCTTGATGTCGGAAATCGCCTTCTGGGTGTTACCCTGGCCGTCGGCGTAGATATATTCCGTGATGTTCGGGCAGAGCGACGCCTCCTCCTTGCCCGAGGCGGTGGTCACCAGCCGCCAGCTATTGCCGCCGAAGCCGTCGAGCAGCGCGAGCGTCGCCTTTTTCGGGCCGCACCATGAGGGCTCGGCGGCGCGGGCGGTGCCGCCGAGCGCCAGCGCCAGGGTGACACCCAGCCCCAGGGTGGCGGCCAGCGCGATCTTTCCATAACCAGACGATGGTTTCATCTCGGTTCCTCCATGTTTGACGGTTTCACCAGTTTTTTGACGCCTTTGGGCAGCCGCAGCGAATAGACCGCGATGCCTAATCCAAGCGCGAACGCCTGAATGATGGTCTGGGCCGAGTAGGGCACGCCGATGGCGAGCGCGAACTGGCTCAGTTGGGTGAGAAAGAAGGCCGCGATCACGGTCGAGACCGGAAAGCCCCGGCCGCCGAGGAGCGACGTGCCGCCCAGCACCACGACGGCGACCGAGGGCAGCAGCAACGGATCACCTTGAAACGCGGTGGGCTCCTTGGTGATGCCGGCGATCAGCAGACCGGCGACGGTGTAGAGCCCCTGCGCGGAGACATAGGCGGTGATCTGGTAGCGCCGGACGCCGAGGCCGATGGCGCGCGCGGCGGGCGGGCTCGCCCCGATCGCCTCGAACCGGCGGCCGAGGACGGTCTTCTTGAGGACCAGCGCAACGAGGATCAGGGTCGCCAGCGCGAACCATAGGGCGTTGCCGATCCCGAGCGTCTCGCCCCCGGCAATGGCGGCGAGAAGCGGCGTCGTGGTGCGTGGAACCCCGCCCGAGACCGCGAAGACGCCGCCATAGATCAGCGCGTTCATCCCGATCGTGGCGACGATCGCGTTGAGCCGCAGCACACTGACCAGCACCCCGTTCAGCGTCCCCGCCGCCGCCGCGCAGGCCAGCGCCAGCAGCACGGCCCGTGGCAATTCCGCGCTGTCGCCGGCCGGGACATGGGTTGCGATCACCACCGCGAGCGAGACGCCCCGGCGAGCGAGAGATCGAACCCTCCCTGCTGCACGACGAGCATCTGCGCGAGCCCGACGATCGCCAGCACCGCCGCGAACGGCAGGCTGCCGGCCAGCGCTCCCGGCGCGATGGCCGAAGGCGCGAAGATCGCGCACAGCACCAGCAGCGCCAGCGTCGAGACCAGCACGGTCAGGAAGCCCCTGGCGAACGGCGCGCCGAGGCGGCGAGCGGGCGGCCCGCCGCGATGAGGCTGACATTGGGCTCGATCATGACATCGTCCGCGATATCGAGGCCGCCGAGGTCATAGAACGTGCAGTTCTGATTGATGAAGACATTGCGCCCGATGCGGATTTCGTCCCCGCCGGCGGTATAGAAAGGCGGGATCAGCAAAAAACTCGCATCCACCGTTTTGCCGATGAGCCGGCTGAACAGAGCGCGGATTTCATCGGCATCGTCGAACGTCAAACGGTTGAGCGCCGCGGTGATCGCCATCGCCCGCCGGGTGTTGGCGACCATGGCCGCTGATTCCGGCGTCCCCCGGTCAATGATCCTGTGAATGATCCTGGCGCCGTCTTCCTCCGGCATGGGCGATTTTCCGCAGTCCGTCATTCAGCGCGCCTCAGAGCCCTAGGTGAGGATGAAGTCAAAGGGGGAGCGCCAGCGGGTGCGCCCGTCCGTCGCCAGCACGAACGGGGCGATCAATGTCGCGCGCGTTTTCCGCAAATACGTCAGCCCGGAGACGCCGGTCGAGATGCTTAAGAAGAAGCGCGCCGCGCAAACGATCTGCGATCAATTTGGTCCTGGCTTCCGTGCGATCACCGAGGTTCAGAAGCGGTTTGCTACCCGGCCGATGCCCGACGAGGCATTGTGTGCGATCCTTTGGGAATACAAGGATCGCGGCAAGAAGGGCTACGACCTCACAGAACGCTTTTTCATTCTGCTTCGAGAGCAATTCCCAACCCTCAAACTCAGCGGCCCGGAGCGTGCGGGCAAAGACGTTCTGCTCGGCACGATCTTTCCGAACTACACGAAGCCTGACCGTCCGATCGACTTTCTGATCTGCGATGGTGATGAAGTCCTAGCTGTCGGTTTGGCGCGCTACGACTCCGACCGAGGCGGAGCGCAGGAAGATGACCGCACTGGGCAGTACCGCGATTGCGCGTCGGAGATCATCACCTATGCGAACGCGAATGGGCTGAAAACAAAGGTGATCTTCCTGAATGACGGGCCGGGATTGCTCCTAGGCTCGATGTGGCGGGACTACGCCTATATCGAAGACCTGTATCCGGGTCGTGTCATGGTGACGACCCTACGGATGGTTCCCGAGCGTCTGACGCTCGAATGGTTGAAATCATAAGGGGAGGGTGGAGCATGGCAACCGGCGTTCCGCGTTCCCCTATTCGCTCTGTTTCGGATTCCCCGCCAATCACTCTCGGCTATCCAGGGAAGAAGCCTGCCGAGGAAATTCTTGCGACGACGCCGGGCATCTTTGAGCATGTCCCGACGCCTAACGCGAACATGCGGAAGCGGCTTTACTTCGCTGAAAATCTTTCCGTTCTGACCAGCCTAGCCCAAGACCCTGGCGTTTGCGGCAAGGTGCGGTTGGTTTATATCGACCCGCCTTTCGCGACGCAGACCGTCTTTCATTCACGGAAGCTCGCGCATGCCTACGAGGACGTTTTTGAAGGAGCGGACTACCTCGAATTTATGCGGGAACGCCTGATCCTGCTGCATCGGCTCTTGGCGGATGATGGCTCGATCTATGTCCATCTCGACGCGAAGATGGTGTTTCACATCAAAATCCTGATGGACGAGATTTTTGGTGCGGGCAATTTCCGAAACTACATCACCCGGAAAAAGTCCAACCCAAAGAACTATACACGCAATCAGTATGGCAACATAGCCGACTACATTCTGTTCTATACGAAGTCGGCCAACTACGTTTGGAACAAACAGGTTGAGCCGTGGACGGAGGAGCGCGCCCGCGAATATCAGTATGTCGATCCTGCAACTGGCCGGCGTTATATGAAGGTTCCTGTTCATGCGCCGGGCGTGCGAAACGGCGAGACAGGCAAGCCCTGGCGCGGGATGATGCCGCCGCCGGGTAAGCACTGGCAATTTCCGCCGTCAACGCTCGACGAGATGGACGCTCGCGGCGAAATCTATTGGTCCAAGAACGGCAATCCACGTCGCAAGGTCTATCTTGACGAAAGTCCAGGCGTGTCAGTGCAAGATATCTGGCTCGACTACCGCGACGCTCACAATCAGATGGTGCATATCAGCGGATACCCCACCGAGAAGAATATCAATCTTCTGCGCCGTATTGTCGAGGCATCCAGCAACCCCGGAGACATTGTTCTCGATTGCTTCGCCGGATCGGGAACGACGCTTGTTGCGGCCGACTCCCTCGGACGCGACTGGATCGGGGTTGATAACAGCCCTGAAGCCATGCGCACGATGCTGCATCGCTTTGAGCATGGCACCGAGCCAATGGGCGATTTTGTCGGCAAGCAGACACCGAAGCGCAAGGCGACCGATACGCCCCTGTTTGCTGAACCGCTTCCAGCCGAGAATTCAAAGCCGGTTTGCTGCGAGGTGTCAGATTTCACCCTGTTCGCGAGTCCAGACCTTGCTTCGGCCCTCCGATCAATGACGCTGACCCATCAGGCAGAACCCGTCAAACGAGATGGAAAAGCTCGATCCGCAAAAGCGGAAGCATGAGGTGAAACCCGCAGTTCGATCCCTCACCCCTACAGCCATTCGAGCAGCCGAACGTCATCTGGCGCAGGCTTGTGCCGTGATGGCGCGTCTTATGGTGGCGCATGGACGGTGCGGATTGGCCGAGCGGGATCAGCAGCACTTTCGCACGCTGGCAAATTCGATCATGGGGCAGCAGCTTTCCGCGAAGGCTGCTGCGACGATCCGTGCACGCGTCGAAGCGATCGTTCCCGGCTTTGGGCCTGAGAGCTTTCTTCGGGCAACACCGGAGGCGCTGCGGCAAGCTGGTCTATCGGCGGCGAAGATTCGGAGCGTTCGACACCTGGCAGAGCGTGTCACCGATGGGCGGCTCGATTTGACGATGCTTGCTGAACTGACCGACGAGGAGGCTATTGCCGAACTCACGGCCGTTTCTGGAATCGGGCGTTGGACGGCCGAGATGTTTTTGATCTTTGGGCTTAAACGCCCGAACGTGCTGGCATTGCGCGATGCAGGATTGCGACGTGCAGCCTGCCTCCTCTACGGCGACGAAGCGACACTCGAAGCCCTCGGGAAGCTGTGGGAGCCATACTGTTCGGTCGCGTCCTGGTATCTTTGGCGTCATCTGGACGCGCCGCCGCAACCGATATGAAAAGCCCTGCCGCGTCGCCACGGCAGGGCCATCCCTTGACGGTCATCGGCTCCGATCGGACAGCCTCCCCGTTGCGCTGGCCTTGCGTCCGATTCCGGATCGCCGCCGCTGCCCGCAAGCTAGCAAGAACCGCCGGCCGGTCTTCGATTGTTTTGTCCAGATCGGATAAACCCGCGCCGAAACCGCGCCGGAAGGGGCAGGAGGGGGGAGGGGTGATCCAAAAGGGATGATTTGCCGCCCGGGGGCGCCAGGGCGGCAATGGCGGGGGTTACACGCCGCTCGGAAGCTTGGAGCGCATCGCCGCTTTCCGGTCGAAACGCCGGCCATCGGCGACGAAACTGCCATCGCCGACGGCGTGGATCAGCCTTTTCTCCCGGCGCGCCGGATCGAGATAGGCGGCAATGCCATCGAGCACGACGATCTGATGGCGCCGGATGATCTCGACCACGCGGCATTCGATATTGGCGAGACATTCGGCGATCAGCTTCGCCCGCACATGCCTTGCCGGAAGCCGGGTGAGCCGGAATTTCGCGAATTTGTCGGTATCCTTCCCCGAGCAGGTGCCGACCCCGACGACCGTATCGAGCAGGTCCACCGTCGGCACCGCGATCACACATTCCCGCGTCTTCCTGAGCGCGGCGTAGGAGTGGTTCCAGGGGCCGGTGGTGATCGCGAATCGCGGCGTGAAATCCACCACCATCGTCCACGAAAGGGTCATCACATTGTCGCGGCGGCCATCCTGCGTCACCACCAGAACCACCGGCCCCGGCTCGATCAGCGTGAACGCCCGCCCGATCGCAAACTCTTCCATGCCCGCCTCCTTCTCGCTCGGCCGCGAACCATAGCAGGGCGGGGCGGGAAGACCTTGATTTGGTCAGGCTTCGGGGGGGAGGGGGAACGTTCTTTCATCTTTAAAAAAAAGAACCAAAAAATTTTTCCAACTGGGCAGTGCCTGCGGCACTGCCGGCGCCGGGAGCGTGATCGGTAGCACGCGGAACACCCCAAGCCTCGCCACGACGGGGCGGCAGACACGGTGGCCACCGGTCAATAATTTCGCTTTATGGTAAATCTAGCCCGCGCTAAACAGAGTGCTTTATGGCGTAACCCCTAACAGGTGCCACTATGTCCTTCACGCTTGAAATTCTAGACTGGGTGAAAACTAATAATCCTGTTGCTATCTTCACCGCCGTGGTTGCTACTCTCAACTTATTCGTCTTGTGGTATATATCACGCCGGCAAATCAGGGCGTCTCTCATTTCAGCCAATCGGCAGGCATGGATTAATAGCCTGCGCGATGATCTTTCAGAGCTTTTCGAACTCCTCGACTGGACGCATCGGTTGCGACCGGGAACATTTGCGGGGCAAGATGGGTACCGCCACGAAGACGACAAAAGGTCGCGGATAAGGCTTCTGATCTATAAAATCCGACTCAAACTTAATCCAGAGGAATTGGACAATAAGGAATTGCTAAAAACAGTTGAGGCATTAAAAAATAACCCCGATAATTTTTACAATATTATAGAGAAAACGGTCTCGATCTCTCAGGATATACTCAAAAGAGAGTGGAATAGGGTAAAAAACGAGCGTTGAATAATTAATCTCGCGCGAGGGTGTATTTCGAGTTGTGGTAGACCAAGTGTGAAGCCCTCATAAGGTCGTCCATCTGCTCGACTATTGGCTTGATGAGAAAATCCTTCCCCTCTTCGTTCACGCTGACAGCGGCACCGTTTGCTTCCTTCATGCAAAATTCGCCCATACATTGCTGAATGTATCGGCCGGGCCGCTCGCGCAGAAGTTCCAGGATCTTCGTTGTGCATAGCATCATGGCATAGCCCTAACCTCGAAATTGTCGCGCGTCCGGCATTGCATCTCTTTGCCAGTTCCTTGAGCGTCGTGCTCTCGGCTCACTGCTCCGGCGTGAACTTCCGCGCTCGGCCGATGTGCCGGCAGCGGGGTCGGCCCATCACTCCGCGAGTGACCGGAAATAGGCATTTTACTCGGTCATTTCTTCCGCAAATCATACCCCTTCAACCGGGCACGGACAAGCGCGGCCGCAAAATCTTGATTCCGCCCCGGCGCGTCACATGCCCGCCCGAGCCCGGCGCCCGAGCCCCGCGGAACGTCCTCTCCGCGCCGTTGCGTCGGGGTCATTGAACTCCGGGCGCGGGGGCGGCAAAAGGCTTCGATCACGCCCTTTCCCGAGACGGACCCGACGCCGCATGACCGACGACCTCGCCGCCCTGTGCCACGCCGCGGAACATGACATCGCCACCGCGCCCGATCTCCGCGCCCTGGAGGCGGTGCGTGTCGCCCTGCTCGGCAAAACCGGCCGGCTCACCGCGCGGCTCAAGGAACTCGGCGCGCTTCCCCCGGAGGCGCGGCGCGAGCAGGGCGCGCGCGTGAATGCCGTCAAGGAGGCGCTGACCGCGGCGCTCGAGGCCAGGTGCGCGGCGCTCGCGGCGGCGGCGCTGGAAGCGCGGCTGGCTCAGGAGCGGATCGATGTCTCGCTCCCCGCCCGGCCGGCGGAGAGCGGCCTCATCCACCCGATCAGCCGCGCCATGGACGAAATCGCCGCAATTTTCGGCGCCATGGGCTTCACCGTCGCCGAGGGGCCCGACATCGAGACCGACTGGCATAATTTCGGCGCCCTCAACATCCCGCCGCACCACCCCGCGCGCGCCGATCACGACACGTTCTACCTGCCGCCCGAGGCCGACGGCGATGGCCCGCCGCGCGTGCTCCGCACCCATACCTCGCCGGTGCAGATGCGCACCATGCTGGCGGAGACGCCGCCGATCCGCATCATCGCCATGGGCCGCACCTACCGCGCCGACCATGACGCGACCCACAGCCCGATGTTCCACCAATGCGAGGGGCTGGTGATCGACCGCGATATCACCCTCGGCCATCTCAAGGGGTGTCTCACCGATTTCCTGCGCGCCTTTTTCGGCCTCCCCGATCTCCCGGTGCGCTTTCGCGCCAGCTATTTCCCGTTCACCGAACCCTCGATGGAGGTCGATATCGGCTGGAACCGCCGGAGCGGCGAACTCGGCCGTGGCGGCGACTGGCTGGAGATTCTGGGGAGCGGCATGGTCCACGCCAAAGTCCTCGCCAATGGCGGCATCGATCCGCGCGAATGGCAGGGCTTCGCCTTCGGCATGGGAATCGAGCGCATCACCATGCTGAAACACGGGATCAATGATCTCCGCCCGTTTTTCGAGAGCGATCTCCGCTGGCTCCGCCATTACGGCTTCAGCCCGATGGCGCCGGCGATGCTGCATGAGGGGGTGTGAGCGATGAAATTCCCCCTCTCCTGGCTCCGCGACCATCTCGAGACCGAGGCGCCGCTCGCGCAAATCACCGAGACCCTGTCCGCGATCGGGCTCGAGGTCGAAAGCGTGGACGACCGCGCCGCGGCCCTCGCGCCGTTCCGCATCGCCCGGGTGATCGAGGCCGTCCCCCACCCGGACGCCGATCGCCTGCGCGCCTGCCGCGTCGAGATCGGGGCGGGGGCGCCGGTTTCGGTGGTGTGCGGCGCGCCCAATGCGCGGGCCGGCATGAAAACCGTCTTCGCGCCGCCCGGAAGCGTGATCCCGGGCACCGGGGTCGCGCTGAAAATCGGCAAGATCCGTGGCGTCGAAAGCGCCGGGATGCTGCTCTCGCTCCGTGAACTCGGGCTCGGCGAGGATCATGCCGGGATCATCGAATTGCCCGAGGTGGCGCCGGTCGGGGCGGCTTACGCCGGCTGGGCCGGGCTCGACGATCCGGTGATCGAGATCGCCGTCACCCCCAATCGTGGCGATGCGCTGGCGGTGCGCGGCATCGCCCGCGACCTCGCCGCCGCCGGGCTCGGGCGGCTGAAGCCGTGGTCGGCGCCCGCCGTCTCGGCGCGGTTCGCAAGCCCGCTCGCCTGGCGGATCGATTGGCCGGAGGCCTGCCCCTACGTCCTCGGGCGGAGCTTTCGCGGCCTTACCAACGGCCCGAGCCCGGACTGGCTCGCCGCCCGTCTCCGCGCGATCGGTCTCCGCCCGATCAACGCCCTGGTGGATATCACCAATTTCTTCACCTTCGATCTTGGCCGGCCGCTGCATGTTTTTGATAGTAAAAAAATTACCGGCGTCGAGATGGTGATCCGCCGCGGCCATGGCGAAACCTTGCGCGCGCTCAACAACCGCGACTATCGGCTGGAGCCGGAGGATTGCGTGATCGCCGACGCGGCCGGCCCGCGCTCGCTCGCCGGCATCATGGGCGGGGTCGAGAGCGGCTGTGACGAAGCGACCACCGAAATGTTCCTCGAATGCGCCCTCTTCGATCCGGTGCGGATCGGCCAGAGCGGGCGGCGGCATCAAATTCTTTCCGATGCGCGGAGCCGCTTCGAGCGCGGGATCGACCCCGCTTTGCTGCCGGACGCGGTGGAAGCGGCGAGCCGGATGATCCTCGCTCTCTGCGGCGGCGAGGCGAGCGAGGTGGTCGGCGCCGGCGCCGCGCCGCGCTGGCAGCGCCGCGCCGCCCTGCGCTTTGCGCGGCTCCGCGATCTCGGCGGGGTCGAGATCGCGCCCGAGACCGCGATCGCGCGGCTCGCGGCGCTCGGTTTCGCGCTCGAGGAGGGTGATGCGGCGGGCGCGGTTTTCGCCGTTCCCTCGTGGCGCAACGACATCGCCGCCGCCGGCGCCCTCGATCTCGCGCCGGGCATTCCCGCCGATCGCGCCGCCCTTCTGGCCGAGAGTGTTGCCGCGATCGTGCCGGAGGCCGATCTGATCGAGGAAGTGTTGCGGCTCGGTGGGCTGGATGCGGTGCCCGCGGTGTCGCTGCCGCGTCCCTCGCCGGTGCCGGGGGCGAGCCTCACCGCCGCCGGGGCGCGCGCGGCGCTCGCCCGCCGGGTGCTCGCCACGCGCGGCCTCGCGGAATGCGTGAGCTTCGCCTTCATGGCGCGACCCGATGCGGCGCGGTTCGGCGAGACGCCGGCAGAGCTTCGTCTCCTCAACCCGATCGCCGCCGATCTCGACCAGTTGCGCCCGACCCCGCTCGCCGTCCTCGCCCACGCCTTGGCGCGCAACCTCGCCCGCGGCGCCGAGGACGTGGCGCTATTCGAGATCGGGCCCGGTTTCGCCGCCGGATTCACGCCAGGCGGCGCGCGGGAGATCGCCGCCGGGCTGCGCGCCGGGGCGACGCCGCGCCATTGGGCAGCCCCGGCGCGCGCCTTCGATGCGTTCGACGCCAAAGCCGACGCGCTCGCCGTGCTGGCGGCGCTCGGCGTCGCTCCCGAACAGCTCGCGACCAGCGCCGAGGCCCCGGCGCATTACCATCCCGGCCGCGCCGGGACGCTCCGTCTCGGCCCCCGCAACGTGCTCGCCGCCTTCGGCGAGCTGCACCCGCACGTCACCGCCGCGCTCGACATCGCCGGCGCGGTCGCGGCGTTCGAGATTTTCCTCGACGCCATCCCCGCCGCCAAGCGCCGCCGCCGCGCCGCACCCGATCTCTCCGCCCTGCAACCGGTGCGCCGCGATTTCGCCTTCCTGGTGGCGCGCGACGTGCCGGCGGAAGCGGTGCTGCGCGCGGCGCGCGGGGTAGCGCGCGGGCTGATCGCCAGCGTCGCGCTGTTCGATGTCTATGCCGGCGAGCCTCTGCCGGCGGGCGAGAAGTCGCTCGCCATCGAGGTGGTGTTGCAGCCGCGCGAGCGGGCGCTGACGGACGCCGAGATCGAGGCGATTTCGGCGCGCATCGTCGCCGCCGTCGTCGCCGCGACCGGGGCACGGCTGCGCGGGTGAGAGTAAAAAGAAGAGCCTTCTTTTTCTGAAGAAAAAGAAGCAAAAAGACTTTTTCCTGGAACAGCGCCTACGGCGCTGTTCAACAGACAGAAGTTTTTTGGTTCTTTTTTATAAAAAAGAACATTTTTACTTTGATCACGCGGCGTCAACCCGCCGTTGCGGCAGGAGGGCGAGGCAGGCGATGATGAACACCGCGAGCGCCAGGGTCGCGAGGGGTCGGCTCAAAGCGAGGCCGCCATCGGCGATCGGTTTGTCGAGAAAATCCCCGACCGTCGCGCCGAGCGGACGGGTCAGGATGAAGGCTGCCCAGAACAGGGCGACGCGCGAGAGGCTGGTCCGGAAATAGAGCGCGGTGACGAGGGCGATCGCGGCGCCGAACACCAGTGCGCCGCCGCCATAGCCGAGGCCGCACTCGGCCACCCAATCGCCGAGCGCGGTGCCGAGGGTTTGCGAAAACGTGATCGCCGCCCAGTAGAACGCTTCCGTTTTCGGCGACGCGACGGTCGTCACCGCGATGCTGCCCTGGGTCCGGTACCAGAGGCCGAGGGTTGCGACCAGCAGGACGAACAGCAGGCTCGCCCCGCCGGGATAGCCGAAGCCGAGCGAGCGGTCGGCGAAATCGGCCATGGTGGTGCCGAAGGTGGTCGAGGCGATGATCGTCGCCCAATAGAGCAGCGGGTGGAATCTCCGCGCCCGGATCTGCGCCAGGACGAGCACGACCAGCGCCGCGAGGAACAGCGCGGTGCCGGCGAGATAGCCCCAGCCGAGCGTCATCGTCACCGTGTCGCCGCCGGTCTCGCCGAGCGTGGTCGCGGCGATTTTGATGATCCAGAAGACCAGGGTGACGGCCGGAACCTTGCTGTCGTGGCCCCGGCCGAGCCCCGCTTCCATGGCGGGCGTCTGCTAGAGCGAGCCGAGGAGCACCGCGGTATCGATCATGCGATTGGAAAAACCCCATTCATTGTCGTACCAGCCCATCACCCGCGCGAGCTTGCCATCGACCACCGCCGTCCCTGTCGCATCGAAGCTGCACGAGGCGCTGACATGGTTGAAATCGATGCTGACCAGTTTTTCGGTGTTGTAGGCGAGGATGCCGCGCAGTTCGCCCTCGGACGCGGCGCGAAAGGCGGCGTTGATGGTCTCGGCATCGGCCGGGCGGGCGAGGTTGGCGTCGAGCGAGACCAGCGAGACATTGGGGATCGGCACGCGGATCGCGGTGCCGTCGAGCTTGCCCTTGAGCGCCGGCAGGACGAGGCCGACGGCGCGCGCCGCCCCGGTCGAGGTCGGGATCGCCGAGACCGCCGCCGCCCGCGCCCGGTGCGGATCCTTGTGCAGCGTATCGACGGTGCGCTGATCGCCGGTATAGGCGTGGACGGTCACCATATAGCCGCGTTCGATGCCGAACGCCTCGTGCAGCACCTTGGCCATCGGCGCGAGGCAGTTGGTGGTGCAGGAGGCGTTGGAGACCACCGTCATCGCCGGGGTCAGCACCTGGTGGTTGACGCCATAGACGATGGTGGCGTCGACGCCATCGGCCGGCGCCGAGACCAGCACCTTGCGCGCGCCGGCGGCGAGCAGATGGGCGGCGGCCTCGCGCTGGGTGAAAAGCCCGGTGCATTCCATCGCGACATCGACGCCCGAAAACGGCACCTTCGCCGGATCGCGCTCGGCGGAGACCCGGATCGGCCCCCATTCGCGCCCGCCATGGCGGATATGGAGCGTATCCCCCGCCGCCGTCACCTCGCCGGGGAAGCGGCCATGGACGCTGTCATAGCGCAGGAGATGGGCGTTGGCCTCGACGCTGCCGAGATCATTGATCGCGACCGGCACGATATCGTCGCGCCCGCTCTCGATGATCGCCCGCAAGACGAGGCGCCCAATGCGGCCAAACCCGTTGATCGCGATACGCACCGGCATGGGATAGAACCTCTTGCTTTTTAAGGTTTAATGATCGCCGAGGCGCTTGCGCACGGCCTGCGCCAGGGCCTCGGCGGTGATGCCGAAATGGCGATAGAGTTCCTCATAGGGCGCGGAGGCGCCGAAGCCGGTCATGCCGATGAACACGCCGTCCGGGCCGAGCCAGCGCTCCCAGCCGAACCCGGCGGCGGCCTCCATGCCGAAACGCGGCGCGGCGCCGAGGATTTGCGCCTGATAGGCCTCGTCCTGGGCGGCGAAGAGTTCCCAGCAGGGAAGCGAGACCACCGCCACCGCGATCCCCCCCGCCGCCAGCATCTCCCGCGCCGCCATGGCGATCGCGACCTCCGAGCCGCTGGCGATCAGCGTCGCCTGGCGCGCGCCATCGGCCTCGGCGAGGACATAGGCGCCGCGCGCCGCGCGGTTTTCGGTGATGTCGGCGCGGAAGGTCGGCAAGGACTGGCGGCTCAGCACCAGAAGGCTCGGCCCGTCGGTGCGGCGGAGCGCGAGTTCCCAGCTTTCCGCCGTCTCGATGGTATCGGCGGGGCGGAAGAGCAGGAGATTGGGCATGGCGCGGAGGCTCGCGAGATGCTCCACCGCCTGATGGGTCGGCCCGTCCTCGCCGAGGCCGATACTGTCATGCGTCAGCACATAGATCACCCGCTGATGCATCAGCGCCGAAAGCCTGAGCGCCGGGCGGAGATAATCGCTGAAGATGAAGAACGTGCCGCCATAGGGAATGAGGCCGCCGGCGAGCGCGATCCCGTTCATCGCCGCCGCCATGGCGTGCTCGCGGATGCCGAAATGGAGGTAGCGGCCGGCGAAATTGCCCGCCGACACCTCGGCCATGTCCTTGACCCGGGTGAGGTTGGAGCTGGTGAGATCGGCCGAGCCGCCGATCAGCTCCGGGACCATCGGCAGCAGCGCCTCCAGCACTTTCTGGCTCGATTGGCGGGTCGCGAGCTTCGGTTTGGTTGCGACGATTTCGGCCTTCAGGGCGGAAAGCTTCTCCAGCCAGTTTTCCGGGAGCCGCCCGGCGAGGCAGCGCTCGAACTCGGCGCGCAAGGGATGGCGGGTCGCGCGCTTGAGCCAGGCGCGGCGGACGCTGGCGCCGCGCGTGCCGGCGGCCTGCCAGACTTCCGCGAGATCGTCGGGGGTGGTGAAGGGCGGCGCCGTCCAGCCCAGCGCCGCCTTGGTCGCCGCCGCTTCCGCGGCACCGAGCGCCGAGCCATGGGCGGCATTGGTGCCCGCCTTGTGCGGCGCGCCGAAGCCGATGATGGTGCGGCAGGCGATCAGCGTCGGCTTCTTCGAGCGCATGGCAAACGAGAGCGCGGCGGCGATCTCGGCCGGATCATGCCCGTCGATGCGTTTCGTCGCCCAGCCATAGGCGGCGAAGCGCTTGAGCGCGTCATCGGACGTGGCGAGCCGCGTCGCGCCGTCGATCGAGATGTGGTTGTCGTCGTAGAGGACGGTGAGTTTTTCGAGCCGGAGATGGCCGGCGAGCGACGCCGCCTCGTGGCTGATCCCCTCCATGAGATCGCCGTCGGAGGCGATGACCCAGGTGCGGTGATCGACCAGGCTGCGGCCGAACCGCGCCGCCAGCACCCGCTCGCCGAGCGCCATGCCGACGGCGGTCGCGATGCCCTGACCGAGCGGGCCGGTGGTGGTCTCGATCGCCGGATGGGCGCCGTATTCGGGATGGCCGGCGGCGGCGGAGTGGAGCTGGCGGAAGCGTTCCAGCACCTCCATCCCCATGCCGGCATGGCCGGTGAGGTGAAGGAGGGCATAAAGCAGCATCGAGCCATGCCCGGCGGAGAGCACGAAACGGTCGCGATCGGGCCAGCGCGGATCGGCGGCGTCGAATTTCAGGAATCGCGTCCACAGCGCCGTCGCGACATCGGCCATGCCGAGCGGAAGACCGGGATGGCCGGAATTCGCCCGCTCGACGGCGTCGATGGCGAGCGCGCGAATGGCATCCGCCATGCGTCGCTCCAGCGTCGGCGGGCGCGCCAGCAGGGCTGCTTGCCGGGCGAGGATGTCATCAGGCGGGGAGTGGGTTTCTGCCGAGGATGCCATCCCCCGGCTATAAAAGCCGAACCCCGCCGAGGCAAGCCTCGCGGCGTTGTGGTCGTGGATCAGTTTGAATATCGAGTTTCGACCCATTGCGGACGTTAATCGCCAGCGCCAAATTGGCGGGAGAATCTGGGCCGGCATACTGGGGTCAATTATTCTGCGGAGATAGCGTGAAGCATCGGGAGCGATCACAAGCGGTGATCGGAGGGTTATGCACCGCTGCCTCTTTATTCCCGCAAAACGAATGCCTCGGCGTACTCGCACGAAGCGGGAGCTGGCACCGTCAACCTGGAGGGACCGACCAATGACCTTGACGCTGCGCCAACTTCGAATTGGCAAGGTGGACGGCAAACATGAATACCTTACTCCCGCAGGCGAACGGGATCAGACAGTCTTTGGTGCTTTTGTGATTCCCGAGGCCGTTGAACCAGAGCGAATGCACAACGCAGATATTTTCTTCGTTGAAGGTTTCCGCGGCACTGGAAAAACGTCTTTACTGAGATGGCACGCAGAAGATCGCCGAAAGGCAGGCTGCATAACCGATTTCGTGCTCTTTAAGACGGATCTCTCTGAATCTCAACGGATGCATATATCTAAAGAGGTTGGTATCTCTTGGACAGATATTGATTCGAAAACTATGGAAATTGCCCAGGATTTTAAGTCCGCTTGGACGTGGTTTATTCTTCACAAAATTGGGGAAAAAATACATGAGTTCCCAGATTCATACAAAGCGACTAGCAAGACACTTGCAGTAATTGTTAAAAAATTTCTAGATCTTAATGATGAATCTATTCTTAGAAAAGCTATCGGGTTCATGCCAAAAATAGAAGGATCATACATAAAGATACGTGGCGATTTTGGTTTCTTTGAGGCCGAGCTAGGCGCAGATTTCAAGCGAAACGGAGAATATGGTGAGACAACACTAGACGCTTTAAGCCAAAAAATTACTTATGCTCTTGCAAAAATAGAGTTCAACCAGCATATATATGTATATTTTGACGAATTAGAAGCCTTTTATCACACTACTGAGCAACATAAACGAGATCAGAGAATGGTAAGAGATTTACTGTTTTCGGTTTCTGTCTTAAATGATGCGTTTCGTAAGGCGAACGCTCCATTGCACATCTTGGCGGCAGTCAGATCAGAAGTGATAGATGCAATGGGCTCATTAGGACAAGAAGTAGATCGCCTTGTTCACGACCGAGGATTCGATCTATCTTGGCATCATGCTAATCGTTCTATGAACCATCCACTAATGCAAATCATCTCCCGTAAAATTAAGGCCTCAGAGCGTGCAGCCGGATTGTCAGAATCCACTGATCCATTAGCTGTCTACTTTCCAACGCAGGTGAACGGTGAGCCAATCGACGCCTTCATTCTGGACAAGTCGTTCTATAAGCCGAGAGATGTCGTATGGCGTCTAAATATCGCGCAAAAACTCTTCCCTAACGCATCAAAATTCTCCGATGAGGTTTTACGTCAGACCGAGAGCGAGTACTCAAACAAGCTCTGGGATGAGGTGCGCTACGAATTGAGTGCCATATACTCTGATAGTGAGGTGGATTCTGTCGAAGATGTCCTATCTGGAGGGGCTGCTTCATTTGAAATCGTACAAATGGAGAATACATTTCAACAAAAAGCGCGCCTTTCTTTAACACTTAAGAACCTGCTTGCGAGAAGATCTGTCCGAGAAATATTGGCCGATCTATACCGACTCGGTGCAATCGGTAATTCCTTCCGAGTCGGCTCCACCGGAACCGATTTCCGAAACAGGTGGTCCTTTCGGGGAGACCCCACTCTCTTAGCTGACAAGCGGATGGTAATCCATCCAGCGTTGCTGAAACGTCTTTCTGTTGTGGCAACCCGTCGAAGGGGCACATGATAAGGTCCGCTCCCCACCCCAAGCCGAATTTCAAACTGACCCACCGGCAGCGGGCGGCGAATTGTCGGCGCCGCGCGGGAAAGCTATAGAGGCGCGATGAAACCGCCGCATCGCCCCCATTCGGGCAAGAATCGCGATTCCAAGCCCTCCCGTGGCACGCCGGGTGAAACGCCGGGCGCCGAGCGCCGGTTTCCGTCGAGCAAGCCCGTGGCGCAGCCTGCCCGGCCGGCGCCGGAGGCGCGTCCGTTCCGCCCGGCGCGCCCGCCCGCCTTGCGTCCGGAGGAGGCGCCGCGCGGCACGCTCTGGCTCTCGGGGGCGCACGCCGTCGCCGCGGCGCTCGCCAACCCGGCAAGGCGCCTGCGTCGC
>JAJZBV010000061.1 GCA_021851785.1 Pseudomonadota bacterium | reverse complement strand
GATAGAGCGTCTCGGAAGGCAGCATCACCGTCGCGCGGCGCAGAAAGAGGCGCCGCAGCCAAACCCGGCGCGGGATCTGCCGCGCCCGCTCCTCGGGGCCGAACCCGTCCTCCATGTGGAGATGCGGGACGCCGACCAGCGCATTGGCCATCGCCCATTCGATCGTGCCCCAATTGCTGGTCACCAGGAGATCGGGGCGGATGCCGCCGAGCAGCGCCCGGATGCGGCGGAGATTGGCGAGCGTTTCGCCCTTGCGCAGCGGATTTTCCGGAAACGTGACGTCGAGCCCGGGGGCGAGCCGTGCCCGGCACGCGGTCTCGCCGTCCATCGCGATGATGGCATGGCGATAGCGGGCGCCGAAATGATTGGCGAGGGCGACGAGGCGCATCTGCGGCCCGCCGACCGCGAAGGTCGAGAACACATGAAGGAGAAGCGGCGCCGTCATCGCGCCGCCGCGTCGAACGCCTCGGCGAGGAAGGCCGCGCGATCGGCGACCGGCTGCCATAGGAGGGCCTGCTTGGCGTCCGAGCAGTCAAAGCGGGCGCGGAGGCCGCGCGAGAGCAGGTCGCGCCAGCTCGGCGCCGCGGCGCGCCGCCCACCGAGCCGCTTGATCAGCCATTTCGCCCGCTCGACCAGCAGAAGCCACAGCGGCGATTGCGGATGAAAGCGGAGCGGCCGGCCGAGGGCGGCGGCGAGGGCGGCGGTGTAATCGCGGGCATCGAGCCGGACATCGCCGACCAGGTTGAAGGCGCGCCCGCCGATCCCGGATGCCGCGCAGGCACCCATGATCGCCGCCGCGACGTCGCTCGCGAGCACGAAGGGGAGCGGGTTGCGGCCGTCATTCCAGCCCAGGCAATGCTGCTCATTGTTGTAGACGCCAAGCCCGCTATGGAATGGCGAGGTGCCGGCGCCGACCACCAGGCCGGGGCGGAGAATGACCACTTCCAGCCCGTCCCGCCCGTTTTCGGCCAGCAAAACGCGATCGCAGATCGCCTTGGCGCGGGCATAATCGGCGCGTTTTCCGTCCTCGGGGTCGGGCGGGGTCGCCCCGGTCACCGGGGCTGCTTGCGGGCCGAGATAGAGCCCGGCGATCGAGCCGATATGCACCAGCCGGCCGACGCCGCGGGCGCGGCAGACCGCGGCCACCGTCTCGGCGCCGCCGACCATGGCGCGGCGGATGTCCTCGAAACTGCCGCCGCCGCCGCCATGGGCGAGATTGACGACCACCGTCGTCGCGCCGATCGCTTGCGCCACCGCCTCGGCGTCATTGATGTCGCCGCGATGGAGGGACACCGCCGGGTCATGGAAAATCGCCGGCAGATTGCGGACCGAGCGCGCCATGACGGCGACCCGCTTGCCCTCCGCCACCAGCCGCGCGACCAGATGCCGGCCGATGAAGCCGGTGCCGCCGAGCACCGCGATAGCGGCCGGGCGGTCCGCATCCGCGTCCTCCCGCCGCGGCGCCGGCGCCGGTTTCGCCGGCGGGAAAACCGCCGCGAACCGTTCGCAGGTCTCAACGAGAGCGGCGCCGAAAGCGCCGTCCAGCTCCGGGCGCGCCCCGGCCGCGAGCGCCGCATGGAAGGCGGCGATGCTGCCCCGCATGCTCAGGAAAAACGCATCGCTCGGCGGCCCGAGGCGCAGTATCGAACGCGCGTAGGCGGCGAGATTGCCGAGACTGTCACGGGCGGTCTGCGCCGCGAGATGCGTCCCCGAGAGGGCATGGTCGAGCGCGTCCAGCCAGCGCGTGCGCCCCTCGCGCGCGCAGCGATTGGTGAGGATATCGGCGGTCAGCACGCCGTCATCGCCGATGACGCTGATCCGCCAGAAGGGATAGGATTGCCCGACCGCGAAATGGAGCTGCGCCGGAAGGCGCGCCCCGGCGAGCGAGACATCGAGGGCGGGAAAAAAATCCACCCCGGGCGCGAGTTCGACGCCAGCCCCGGCGAGCGCCCGCACCTCACCGATCGGGCCCGCGAGCGCCGCGATCTGCGACAGCGGATGCACCGCCTGCTCGAGCAGGATATTGCCCGGCGCGTGGAACATCCAATGGCCGAACTGCCCGGCGGCGAGCTGACGGAGCGGCACGTTATAGAGGCAGCTCACGAAACGCGGCCGCCCGATCTCGCCCGCGGCAAGCGCGCGGCGGAGGCGCAGAAACGCCGGGTGATGGACGAAATTCTGATTGACGCCGAGCGCGACCTTGCGCGACGCCGCCTGCGCGATCAGCCGCGCGGCGTCGGCGGAGGTGACCGCGAGGGGTTTTTCGAGAAGCACCGGAATGCCGGCGGCGATCAGCGGTTCGGCGACGCGGTGATGGAGCGGCGGCGGCACCAGGACATGGGCGGCATCGAAGCCGCCCGCCGCGAGCGCCGCCTCGACCGAGGAAAACACGGCATCGACCCCGAATGCGCGCGCAAGCCGCCGCGCCGCCGCCTCGTTCGGGTCGATGACGGCGGCGATTGCGAGACCAGGGAGGGATTTCAGGGCCTCAGCATGGACGCGGGCGATGTAACCGGCGCCGACCAGGGAAATGCGTTTCACCGTTTTGCGTGCTCGTTTTGCGTCGTTGCGTCGGGTCTCGGGAAGCGCCGAACGGCGCGGGGAGAGACCAGTATTCCCTGCCGATGGCAAATTCGGCATTAACGGCAATGCGGGGTCCGCGCAATCGCGGCGGAAAAGGGGATGGCGATGGCATGGCAGGGAAGGTGGCACGGGTTCGCGCTCGGCGTGGCGCTTTGGGCCACGCTTTCGGGCGCGGCGCAAGCGCGCACGCTGCTGGTCGGGCCGGGCCGGCTCCTTCACCTCCCGAGCCAGGCCGCCGCCATCGCCGCCGCCGGCGACCGGATCGAGATCGACCCCGGGGCTTACGAGGATTGCGCCGTCTGGCGCGCCGATCACCTCACCATCAGCGGCGCCGGCCCCGGCGTGGTCATCGAAAACCGCATCTGTCAGGGCAAGGCGATCTTCGTTGCCGCCGGCGCCGATATCACCCTCGCCCGCCTCACCCTCCGCCACGCCCGCGCGCCCGAACACAACGGCGCCGGCATCCGCGCCGAGGGGGGCGACCTCACGCTCCGCGCCATGCGCCTGATCGACAACGAGGACGGGATCCTCGCCGCTCCCATGCCGCACGCCACCATCCGCATCGAGAACAGCGTGTTCGCGGACAACGGCGTCTGCGCCCCGGTCTGCGCGCACGGCATCTATGTCAACGACCTCGCCAAACTCTCCATCGTCGGCTCGCGGTTTTTCGAAACCCATGACGGCCACCACATCAAATCCCGCGCCCGCGCGACCGAGCTGATCGGCAACACCATCACCGACGGGAAGCACGGCACATCGAGCTATCTCGTCGATCTGCCCAATGGCGGCGCCCTCCTGATGCGCGACAACATTCTGGAAAAAGGCCTGAAAACAGAAAATACCGGCACCGCGATCGCGATCGGCGAGGAAGGCGTGACACATCCCGCCGGCGCGATCACCATCACCGGCAACCGCTTCACCAATGACGGCCCGGCGGAGACGGCGTTCGTGCGCAACCTCTCTCCCATCCCGGCCCGGCTGCGCGACAATATTTTCGCCGGCAAAATCATTCCCCTGATCGGGCCGGGGGAGAGCGAATGAAATAGGAAGTTAAAGTCTTTTTGCTTCTTTTTCTTCAGAAAAAGAAGATTTTCTTCCCCTTTCCCTACGGCACCGCCGCGCCTTGGGTTTCGACGTAAAGGCTATAGACCGAGGTGCTGGCGCACATAAAAAGCCGGTTCCGCTTGGCGCCGCCGAAGGTGAGATTGGCGGCGGATTCGGGGAGGTGGATCTTGCCGATCAGATCGCCGCTCGGGGCATAGCAGCGCACGCCATGCTCGCTCGCCGCCGCCCAGCCCATGCTGCACCAGACATTGCCCTCGACATCAAGGCGCAGGCCATCGGTGAAGCCGGGGGCGAAATCCTCGGCGAAAACCCGGCTTTTGCGCAGCTTGCCGCTCGCCGCATCGGCGTCGAACACCCGGATATGCGCGGGCCCGCCCTCGGTCGCGCCGCTATCGACGATGTAGAGCCGCTTTTCGTCGGGCGAGAAGGCGAGGCCATTGGGCTGCACGAAATCATCCGCGACCACCTTGGCGCGTCCCGTCGCCGGGTCGAGGCGATAGACGTTGTGCGGCAGTTCGTCCTCGCCCTTGTTGCCCTCGTAATGGCCCTTGATGCCGTAATTGGGATCGGAAAACCAGACGCCGCCGTCGGAGGCGACGAGGACGTCGTTCGGGGAGTTGAGCCGCTTGCCCTCGAAACGGTCGATGAGCACGGTGATGGCGCCGTCATGCTCGGTGCGGGTCACCCGCCGCGTGCCATGCTCGCAGGAGATCAGCCGGCCCTCGCGATCGACGGTGTTGCCGTTGCTGTTGTTGGAAGGGGCACGGAAGACGCTGACATGGCCGTCATCCTCGAGCCAGCGGAGCTGACGGTTATTGGGGATGTCGCTCCACACCAGATAGCGCCCGGCGCGGAAATAGGCCGGCCCCTCGGCCCAACGGCAGCCGGTCGCGATGCGCTCGATATAGCCGTTGCCGATCAAGGCCGAAAAGCGCCGGTCGAGTCGCTCCACGCGGGGGTCGGGATAGACCCAGTCCGCGAGCGGGCCGAGCGGGGCAAAGCCGCGTGTGTCGATCATTTTTTCCTCCCAGGTTTGCCGTGATCATGAGAAACTATACCGGAATGGCACCCGAAGTCAGGGTGGCCGCGAACCCGGAAGGAAAGCGACCATGACGCCGACGGAACCGAGGCTGGAAGCCGTCTTCACCGCCGAGGTCACGGTCGGCGCCGCGATCGAGGCCGGCGGCACGGCGGGGCTCCGGCGGCGCATCGTCCCGATCCTCGGCGGCGCGGTGCGCGGGCCGCGCCTGGTCGGCGAGGTGCTGACGCTGGGCGCCGACTGGCAACTGATCGAGGAGGAGGGGGCGATCACCCGGCTGGTCGCGCGCTACGCCATGCGGGTGAGCGACGGCACGGTGATCACCATCGTCAACCGCGCCCTCCGGCACGGGCCGGCGGCGGTAATGGCGCGGCTCGCGGCGGGCGAGGCGGTCGATCCGGCGCTCTATTATTTCCGCGGCGCGCCGAGCTTCGAGGCGCCATCGGGGCCGCATCGCTGGCTCAGCGAAAGTCTCTTCGTCTGCTCCGGCGCCCGCGCGCCACGCGCCGTGGTGATCGATTTCTATCGCGTGGCATGAGCGGCCCGGACAGACTTTCCGTGTCGCGCGCCGAAATCACCTGCCCCTATTGCGGCCATCGCCAGACGGAGGACATGCCGAGCGACGCCTGCCTTTTCTTCTATTCCTGTGCCGGGTGCGGCACGGTGCTGCGCCCGAAACCGGGCGATTGCTGCGTGTTCTGCTCCTATGGCTCGGCGCCGTGCCCACCGGTCCAGCGCGCGCGCGCGGCGAGATAGAAAATTTTATAAGAATGA
>JAJZBV010000037.1 GCA_021851785.1 Pseudomonadota bacterium | reverse complement strand
CATCGGCCGTGTCCATGTCGCCTATCTGCCGGCGCATCGCGTCGTCGGCATCAGCAAGCTCGCCCGCGTCGTCGAAGCCTATGGCAAGCGGCTGCAGATCCAGGAGAAGCTGACGGCGCAGATCGCCGCGGTCATCAGCGAGGTTCTGGAGCCGCGCGGGGTCGCGGTGGTGATCGAGGCGGCGCATCAATGCATGACCACGCGCGGCGTCCACAAGCCCGGGGTGACGATGACCACCAGCCGCATGCTCGGCGCCTTCCGCGACGACCCGGCGACCCGGCGGGAGTTCCTCGCCATGCTCCAGACCAGCCCCGCCGATCATTGCCACGGCTGACCCCGTTACCCCCACCCCATGCCCTGTTGCGCTGCGACCACGCGCGTCGCGGCGCTCAGGAATGCGGCGGGCGCGGGACGATATCGAATTCCGGGGTGTGATGGAGAGAGTTTGCATCGGTATAGGGCGCGCCGCTTTTTCGCAGCCGCTCATAGGCCTCTTGCGCCGGCTCTGAAGGCACGACGCTGAGGATGCCGGCCAGCGCCAGCATCGCAAGCTGACCGTAATCACCGTCGCTCCGCGCCCAGCCATTGCCATTGGGGGGGCCGTGATGCTTGGTATTTTCAGCGATCTTAGCCCAGCTCTTCAACGGCTCGGCGTAAGCCCAGCCATTTTTCGCACGATCCCAGAAAATCTGACCATTATCGCCGACGCCATCCGGAAATACGTCGATGACATAATTGATGCTATCATGATCGAGCTTCAACACGCTGCCGGCGAGAAAATTTGCTGACCAGGCCAGGAATTTGCGTGCATCGGCGTTCCCCAGTTTCGCCGCCTGGGCCGCCGCCGTGGAGAAATAATCCTGCTGCCATGGGGCCAGGGCGTTGCCATACTGGAATGTCGCAATCACATAGCCATGCGCCTCACCCTCCAGCTCGGTCAATGTCGAAATCTGGCCGGCCAGCCAGCGCCAATTAGTGTCCATCACCTTGGTAAAATATTTTTTCTCCACTGTGCCATCGGGATTGGCCCAGGCGGCCTCGTCGATTTCGCGCAAGCTCCAGGCGCCGCCGCGCATCTGGTTGCCGAAGATGACATTGTCCGGCCCGGTGCCGTCGGGCGCGCCATCGCGCATCGCGGGCCAGGTGGTGACGATGGAGAACGCCGCCTGGGCGTTCAGTTCGTCGAGGTGAAAGCGGCTGCCGGTGAAGAGATAGGGGACGAAGGAGAGATCGGGCTGATGCGCGGTATCGGGCGCCCAGCCGTTGTTTTTGCCGTCTACCTGTTGGGTCAGACCATTCGCGCCGCCGCGCGGATCGGCCCAGATTTGCGGGTTCTGGTCGGTATTGAGCCAGGTTCCGGCCTTCGGATTCCAGAAATGCCAAGGGATGCCCGCCGCTGCTTCACCCTGCCAGAGGGCGTAGGCCGCGGCGGCCGGGTCTTGTGTGAAGAGCCAGATCGCATTGGCGCGCGTGGTCGGGCCGATATCCGGGCGGGCGCCGGTCATCGGCATGTATTGCGTCACGCCATTGGTCGTGAGCGGCGCGCCGAAGCCGGGAGATGCCATTTGCTTTGCTTCCTCGGCCACCATCGCCGCGGGCGCGCCGGCTGCGAGGTCGTAATCGGCGATCACGCCGATGCGTTCGAGATAATCGACATCGCGAGCGAGGTTGATCGGCGGCACCGGGCCGCTCCACAGCGTGCGATGCCAGTTCTCGTATTGGAATTGCGTGAGATTGCGATATTGCAGGGCAATTTTGCCGTCTTCCTTGACCACGACGTCATATTTCACCGCGCCGCCGGCTTTTTGCATGGCGTAATCATTGGCGAATTGCAGATCGGTATGCGTCGTGCCATCGGCATAGGCGCGCACGTCGAAAACGATATGGAACGAGCCGGTGACCGGTGCATCGACGCGGATTTCGCTCGCGACCGGCCCGCGCAGCCAGTAATCGGGTTTTTCCTCCGCCAATGCCTTGGCGAGCAACGGCGCGGCGTCGAGATGGAACGGCGCCGTGGTGCCGTCCTCCTGATGAAACGTGAGATCGATGCTGAGATCATAGGCTTTGCCATCGGCGAGGCGCGCGAGATCGACCGCGTTGCCGCTCGCCGGCGCGGCCGCCACCAGCATCATCGGCGCCTTGGCGTGGGCCGGCATGGGGGGCGCGGTCAGGCTCAAGACCGCCATGCGCAGCGAACCGTCCGGATACGTGGTCTTGGCGTCCACCTGCACCGGCACGTCCTTGCCGTCGATCCGCGCGACCATGCCCGCTTTCGCCGGCATGTGTCCGGGGAGAAACGCCTGGCCGAAGGTGACTGGGCTCGCCGGCAGCGGGTGCGCGGCGAGGTTTTCGATGATCAGCCCGACCAAATCCGCGTTTGCCTTGGGTGCCGGCGGTGTCGGCGCGCGCAGCATGCCCTGTGCATGCGCGGTGGTGAGGCTTGCGGCCAGCGCGGCGGAGACGAGGCGGGCGACGTTACCGATCGGCATTGGCGTTCCCTTTTTGCGCTGCAATTTTGCGCTGCCCGGTGCCGGACGGCGCGCTGACGAGGGCATCCTACCCCGAAAAAATGCGGGCAAACAGGCGGAATGATACCCGCTGCCGCAACCCGCTATCGGGACAAGCTTTATCAACCTAAGAGAGAATTAATGCTGGCAATAAACCAAGTTTTAGTACATGTCTATTACTCAGATACAAACTCAAAAAAATATCCCACCTCGACGCTCTCTCGGGGCTAAGTTTGCGCCCGTATTATCAATCATAGGTCGAATATCATGTCAGGTACATCAACTCAACTCCAGGCTTCTTCGCTCGTCGCGCCCGTGGTGCCGCAGCCCATCGACCCGGGGGAGATCGTCGGGCTCAACCTGCAAAACCCCACCGCCGCCGCATTGCCGGCGCAGTACGTCAGCTTCGGCGAGGTGTTCAAGGCCGGCGCGGTCCCGGCCGGCAGCCAGTTGGTCGCGATCGTCAACGGCAGCGACACCCCGGTGCAGATGGATGTCAAAACGACGTATCCTGATGGCTCGGCCGAGACCGCGACGATCACCATGCTGCAACCCGCGCTGGCCGCCAATGCGACGGCGGGGGTGATGCTGGCTCTGGCGCCCACTCTAGCACCCATTGGCACGCCAACCCCGGCGCCGGTGAACATCGTCCAGGAAATTGCCGCCAGCAACTATGATCTGTCGGTGAACATCGCGATCCAAGGCGGCAGCACCTATACCCTCAACGTCGCCAATCTCTATTCCCAGGCCCTCGCCAATGGCAGCGTCACCTATCTGAAACAAGGCCCCGAGGCGACCGAGGTTCAGTTCCAGACCACTGTCACCGGCTCGCTCCGGATGGTGTTCAACGTGACCGCCTATGCCAACGGCACCTTTTGCACCAATGTCCAGTTCAACAACGACCTCGCCATGCAGGCGAGCGGTGGCACCCTCACCTATAACGCCAGCATCACCGAGGGCGGACAGAGCGTCTATCAGGTGAACAACCTGACCCAATACCAGTATGAGGATTGGAATCAGGTCGTTTATACCGGCACCAGCGCGCCTGCGGTCAACGTCCAGCACGACATGGCCTATCTCGAACAGACCGGCGCGATCGCCAATTACGATCTCGCCGATGGTGTGCCGGCCGCTTATGTCGCGGGCGAGGC
This sequence comes from Pseudomonadota bacterium, assembly GCA_021851785.1. Taxonomy (GTDB): domain Bacteria; phylum Pseudomonadota; class Alphaproteobacteria; order Acetobacterales; family Acetobacteraceae; genus Acidibrevibacterium. The sequence goes on along the minus strand of JAJZBV010000037.1, from coordinate 25,030 downwards.
GAGCAGCCTGGCGCAGCCGGGCTGGAACGCGCCGCTCGCGACCGATGGCATCACGCAATACATGCCGATGACCGGCGGGCGCCCCGATATCGGCCCGACGACCGAAGCCAATTCCCTCTGGCTGATGACCCAGAATGCATCGGCCGCGCAATACGCGCTCGGCCAGGCCGGTGTCGGCGCCGGGATTCCGTGGAATTTCTATAATCCACAGGCCGGAACCTGGCTGAACACCAATCAATATCCAAACATCCGAATAAACGGCTGGGAAGGCAATTCAACCGATCTGACCCAAGGGGTCAACGCGACCAATAACGGCTGGACGCCTGATGTCGCCCATCAGCCGGATCTTTTCTACGACGCTTATCTCCTCACCGGCAATCAATCCTATCTCGATGCGCTGAACGCGCAGGCTTCCTATGGCATCGATACGCTGTGGCCGCCGATGCGCGATGGCGCGCCGAACAGCACCGGCAATGACAATGTCATCTATGGCAACCAGGTGCGCGGCGCCGCCTGGACCTTGCGCGAAATCGACGAGGCGGCTTACGCCAACCCCACCGGCTCGGCGGAGAAAGCCTATTTCACCCAGGTGATGAACGACAATTGGCGCTGGCTCGCGAGCCAGATTCCGACCTGGACGACACTGGAGGGCCAAGCGCATGGCTATATCATCGATCCCTTCGAATACGGCCTCGCGATCGCGCCCTGGCAACAAAGCTATTTCATCAGCACCGCCGTTCAGGCGGCGGAGATGGGCAACCAGAACGCGGTGACCTTTCTCAACTGGGCGACGAATTACATCGCCGGCAGCGTCCTCAATCTCGGCCACGACTCCATCAACTACGTCGTTGACGCTTTTCCCAACAGTGTCTCATCGAACGGCCAGATCTATTGGGATTCGGCCACCAATGCCTGGGCCTACGCGCAACCCCTGCAAACCTGGAGCGCGATCGAGGGCAATATGCAAACCTACGGTCCCTCCAACGGTGCCGGGTGGACGCAGAGCAACGGCGATTACGGCGCCGATCAAATGCAGGCGCTGGCCGGTATCATCTCGGTGACCGGCTCGCCGGAAGCGATGCAGGCCTATGCCTGGCTCGCCGGCAGCGGCGCGCCCTATACCAGTGCGGCGGCCATCCAGGCGCAGCCGCAATTCGACATCGTGCCGAGGCTACCCGACGGGAATCTGCTCACGCTCGGCAATATGTTCACCTTCGACAGCACCGCGCCAGGGATCGATCGGGGCGCCGGCACCGCGGATCAGCTCATCGTCGAGGAGGGCAACGCTAATGTGACGCTCGCCGGCGGCAATGGCGGGATCAACATCCTCGCCAATTTCGGCACCGGGAACGACGTGCTCGCCGGCGGCGATCAGGGGAATTACATTTTCGCCGGCCCCGGCAACGATACGGTCATCGGCGGCGCCGGCAGCAATTATCTCCAGGCGGGGACCATCGTTCCCACGTCGTTTTATGATGGCGCGACGCCGCCTCCCGCCGTGCCGGTCGCGACCACGTTCGTGCTCGATACCGCGCTCGCAGCCCAAGACACCATCGCCGGGTTTCAGCCGGGGGCCGATGCCATCGACCTCGTCTCAAGCACCGGCCAAGCCCTATCGAGTTCGCAGATTGCGGCGATCATCAGCACAGCGACCATCGATGCGGCGGGCGATACGGTGTTGCAGATCGGTGCCGATCATAGCGTCACGCTGAGCGGGATCGCGCCCTCGGCGCTGAGCCCGTCCTTCTTTCTCGAAGCCAATCTGACGGCGTCGCGAACGCTCGCGCCGCCCTCGGTGCTCACCGTCGGGCCCGGGCAGGAATACGCGACGCTTGCCCAAGCCGCCGCCGTGGTGCAAAGCGGCGACACCATCGACATCCAGGCCGGCACCTACACCAATGATTTCGCGACCATCAACGGCAATGTGACGATCCAGGGCGTCGGCGGCACCGCGACCTTCGTCGCCACCGAAACCCCTCCCAATGACAAGGGAATTCTCGATCTCACCGGCAATATCACGGTCGATAATCTCGCCTTCACCGGCGCCTCGGTGCCGGCCTCTCTGGGCGGCAATGGCGCCGGCATCCGCTACGAGGGCGGCAATCTCGTGCTCAACAATGATGCCTTCTATGGCAATCAGGACGGGATGCTCGCCAACCCCGATCCGACCGGCAGCATCACCATCAACGACTCATATTTCTCCGACAACGGTTCCGGCACCGGCTATACTCACAACCTCTATGTCAATGAGGTCGGAACGCTGCTGATCAACGCCAGCACCTTCACCGATGCCCAGGTCGGCCACGAGATCAAGAGCCGGGCGCTCAACACCATCATCACCAACAGCACCATCGCCGATGGGCCGAGCGGCACCGCGAGTTACGCGATCGATCTCCCTAATGGCGGCAACGCCACCATTGTCGGCAATCTGATCGAGAAGGGGCCGAATTCCGAAAATCCGACGATGATCTCAGCCGGCGAGGAAGGCAGCGTCTATGCCAATTCCACCCTCACCATCAGCGACAATACGCTGCTCAATGATCTCGTCTCGCCATCCTCGCTCGCGGTGATGAACGCGACGGGAAGCAGCGCCGCGATAGAGGACAATGCGTTCTACGGCCTGACGCCGGCGCAAATCGTGAGCGGCCCGGCGGTGGTTGCGGGCAACACGCTGCTCGCCGCGGAGCCCGCCCTGCCGAGCCTGGCCCCAAGCGTCCCGGGGGCTCTGGCGACCGTCGAGGTCGGCGGCGGCAGCGCGCCGCAGACGCTGACGAATTCTGGCAATCTCGTCGTCGGCGGCGCAACGGCGCTGACTATCACCGATCTGGCCGGCGGCAACACCATTCTCGGTGGCGCCGGCGGCCTTACCGTGACCGGCTTCACCGGCGATCAGATCGTCACCGCCGCCGGCGCCGCCGACACCATCACGCTCGCCGGCCGCAACGCGACCCTCGACAGCCTCGGCGCCGACACCATTGCCGCGACCGCCGGCAGCAACATCATCTTCGCCGCCGGGGACGCCATCATCACCACCGCCGCCGGCACCAGCAATACCCTCACGCTCTCCGGCAATGCCCTGGTGAGCAGCGGCGGGAGCGATCTCATCCAGCTTGGCGCCGGCAACGACACCATCAATGCCACCGGCGCGGTCACGGTTCTCGGCGGGGCCGGCAACGTCACGATCAATGGCGGGGCCGGCGATGTCACCTTCATCGCCGGCACGGGGACGGCGAGCCTCCAAGGCGGCGCCGGCGCGCTCGACGTCACCGCCGGGTCCGGCAACCTCACCCTCACCGGCGGCACCGGCAATGACAGTTTCACCGCCGGCACCGGCAACGCCGTGCTGAACCCGGGGGGCGGCACCAATACCATCACCCTCGGCAGCGGCGAGACCACGGTCAATCTCGGCTTTGGCAGCACGACCTTCTATTTGCCGAGCAGCCATCCCGGCGGCACCGATATCCTCAACAACTGGCAAATCATCGGCGACATCCTGGAACCGGAGGGTTATGGCAACGGGCTTCCGGTGGCGAAAGCCTGGGCCGTGCTGACCCCTTCGGGTGAGACGCAACTGAACCTGGTGCTCAAGGATAATACCCATCTCGGGCTGGCTCAGGCTCTGGTTCAACATTTCTGACCCGAGCGAAACAGTGGGATTAAGCCAGGTATTGGAAAAATCCGGAATCCGAGGCGCGGCGGTGCCGGCGGCCTGAAGGCAGCGATTACCGCCGCCCCGCCTTCGGCGCCTCCGGGGGGAACCGTTCCGCCTGCCAGCCGGCCATTTCCTCGTAGCTGCGATACTTCTCGGCGATCGCGGCCTCGGCCGCGGTCAGCAACTGCGCCGCTTCCTCGGGCCGGGCCTGCGCCAGCGCGCGGTAGCGGGTCTCGTGATAGGCGTAGTCGCGGAACGGAATGGTCGGGCGCGGCGAATCGAGCCGAAACGGGTTCTGCCCGGCCACGCGCATCGCCGGGTTGTAGCGGAACAGCGGCCAGTAGCCACAGGCCGTGGCCAGATCCTGCTGGCGCAATCCGTGGCGCAGATCGTAGCCATGGGCGATGCAGTGCGAATAGGCGAGGATCAGCGACGGGCCGGGGTAGGTTTCGGCCTCGCGGAACGCGAGCAATGTCTGCTGCGGATTGGCGCCCATCGCCACCTGCGCCACGTACACGTCGCCATAGGCGATCGCCTGCAACGCCAGATCCTTGCGCGCGGTGCGCTTGCCGGCGGCGGCGAATTTGGCGATCGCGCCGAGCGGGGTGGCTTTCGACGCCTGGCCGCCGGTATTGGAATAGACTTCGGTGTCCAGCACCAGCACGTTGACGTCGCGCGCGCTCGCCAGCACGTGATCGAGCCCGCCATAGCCGATGTCATAGGCCCAGCCATCGCCGCCCACCAGCCAGATGCTGCGCCGGACCAGATGGTCGGCGACCGAACGGAGATGCTGCGCCGCCGGGTCGGGGCCGAGTGCGTCCAGCCGGCGCAGCAGCTCCGCGAGACGGGCACGCTGGGCGCGGATTTCGGATTCCTGGCGCTGTGGCGCGGCCAGCAGCTCGGCCACCAGTTCCGCCCCCAGGCGCGGCGCGAGGTCGCGCGCCAGCCGTCGCGCCAACGCCACATGCTGATCGGCGGCAAGGCGGAAGCCGAGGCCGAATTCCGCGTTGTCCTCGAACAAAGAATTGGACCACGCCGGGCCGCGCCCCTCGGCGTTCTTCGTCCACGGCGTGACCGGCAGATTGCCGCCGTAGATGGACGAGCAGCCGGTGGCATTGGCGACCATCATCCGATCGCCGAACAATTGCGACAGAAGTTTCAGATAGGGCGTCTCGCCGCAGCCGGCGCAGGCGCCGGAGAAGGCGAACAGCGGTTCCAGGAACTGCACGCCGCGCACATTGGCGAAATCGACCCGCGCGCGATCGGCGATCGGCAGCCTCTCGAAGAACGCGATGCGCGGACGTTCGGCGATGGCGTGGCCGTCCTTGGCGGTGAGGTTGATCGCTTTCCGCCCGGGCTCGCTGGCGCTGAACGCCGGGCAGGCTTCGACGCAGAGACCGCAGCCGGTGCAATCCTCGAGATAGAACTGCAAGGTGAAGGCAATGTCCGGGAACCCCCGCGCGTTGATCGGCGCTGAGCGGAACCCTTCCGGCGCGCCGGCGAGCCGCGCGATGTCGTAGTATTTGGCGCGGATCACGCCGTGCGGGCAGACGAAGCCGCACTGGCCGCATTGCACGCAGGTCTCCGGCTCCCAGATCGGCACATCCTCGGCGACGTCGCGCTTTTCATAGGCGGCGGTGCCGGAGGGAAAGGTGCCGTCGATCGGCATCAGGCTGACCGGGATCTCATCCCCGCGCCCGTCCAGCATCGCTGCGGTGACGGCGCGGACGAAGGCCGGGGCGTCTTGCGGCACCGGCGGCGGGCGGTCCCAGGTGGCGGTGACGCACGCCGGGACGGGCAGTTCGGCGAGGTGCGCGAGGGTGCCGTCCACCGCCGCGAAATTGCGCTGCACGACTTCCTCGCCCTTGCCGCCATAGGTCTTGCGGATGGCTTCCTTGATCCGCGCGATCGCCTCGTCGCGCGCCAGCACGCCGGCGATGGCGAAGAAGCAGGTCTGCAGGATGGTGTTGGTGCGCCCGCGCAGCCCGACCTCCTGGGCGGTGCGGGAGGCATCGATCACGAACAGCTTCAGGCCGAGGTCGCGGATGCGCGCCTGCATCGCCCGCGGCAGATGCTCCCATAGCCGATCGGGTCCATGGGGGCTGTTCAGCAGCAGCGTGGCGCCAGGAGCGGCGAGGCGCAGGATGTCGTGGCGGCCGACGAAGCCCCAATGGTGGCAGGCGATGAAATTCGCGCGATCGATCAGATAGGGGGCCTCGATCGGCCGTGAGCCGAAGCGCAGGTGTGATACCGTCTCGGCGCCGGATTTGTGCGAATCATAGACGAAATAGCCCTGCGCGTAGCGGCCGGCATCCTCGGCGAGGATCTTTACGCTGTTCTTGTTGGCGCCCACCGTGCCGTCGGCGCCGAGGCCGTAGAACACCGCCCGCACCTCGTCCGCTGGTTCGATCGAGAAATCGGGATCGACCGTAAGACTGGTGTGGCCGACGTCGTCGGTGATGCCGACGGTGAAGCCGTGACGCGGGCGGGATGTGGCCAGCACGTCGAACACCGCTTTCGCCATCGCCGGGGTGAAATCCTTCGACGAGAGGCCAAAGCGCCCGCCGATCACGCGCGGCATGGTGGCGCGCGCGCCGGTGGCGACCGCCTCGGCGAGGGTGCTGACCACGTCCTGATAGAGCGGCTCGCCGCTGGCACCCGGCTCCTTGGTGCGTTCCAGAACGGCGATGGTCCGCACGCTTGCCGGCAGGGCGGCGAGGAAGGCGTCCGCGGCGAAGGGACGGAACAGGCGCACCTGCACCACGCCGAGCCTCTTCCCCCGCGCGCGGAGCGCCGCGGCGGTGGCGCGCGCGGTCTCGGCGGCGCTACCCATCACCACCACCACCCGATCCGCGTCGGGCGCGCCGTCGTAGTCGAACAGGCTGTAGCGCCGGCCGGTCAGCGCGCCGAGCCGGTCCATCGCTGCCTGCACATGGCCGGGCATCGCGGCAATGAACGGGTTCACCGTTTCGCGCGCCTGGAAGAACGTGTCCGGGTTGTGGGCGGTGCCACGCACCACCGGATGCTCGGGGTCGAGCGCGCGGGCGCGGTGGGCATGCACGAGATCGTCGTCGATCAGCGCGCGGAGCTGCGCGTCCTCCAGCAACGTCAAGGTGTTCACCTCGTGGGAGGTGCGAAACCCATCGAAAAAATGCAGCAGCGGCACCCGCCCGGCCAGCGTCGCCGCCTGCGCGACCAGCGCCAGATCGTGCGCCTCCTGCACCGAGGCCGAGCAGAGCAGCGCGAAGCCGGCCGACCGCACCGCCATGACATCGGAATGATCGCCGAAGATCGACAGCGCTTGCGTCGCGACCGAGCGCGCCGCGACATGGAACACCGTCGGCGTCAGCTCGCCGGCGATCTTGAACATGTTGGGCAGCATCAGCAGCAGGCCCTGCGAGGCGGTGAAGGTCGTGGTCAGCGCGCCGGCCTGCAACGCGCCATGCACGGCGCCGGCGGCCCCGCCCTCGCTTTGCATCTCCTGCACCACCGGCACCTCGCCCCAGATATTGGGGATGTCGGCGGCGGCCCATTCGTCGGCGAGTTCGGCCATCGGGGAGGATGGCGTGATCGGGAAGATCGCGCAGACCTCGTTGACCCGATAGGCGACATGGGCGACGGCGGTGTTGCCGTCCAGCGTGGCGCGCGTCTCCATCTCAACCCGCCACCGGCTCGGCGATCATGGAGATCGCGTGGCACGGGCATTGCTCGAAGCAGACCGCGCAGCCGGTGCATTTCGCGTAATCATAGCGATAGCGCCGGCCGGCGCCGAGCTTCACGATCGCATCCTCCGGACAGGAGGCATAGCAGTTATCGCATTCGAAACAGACGCCGCAGGAGAGGCAGCGCTGCGCTTCGCGGCGCGCCTCGGGCGGGGCGAGGCCGGCCGTGATCTCGGCGAACCCGGTCCGTTCGGCGGGCGGGATTTCGCGCAGCAAGGCAGGATCGGCGTCGCTGAACACCGGCAGGCGCAGCATCGCGAAGCTGGCGAGCGGCGGCGGTGCCGGCTCCGCGTAGGCGGCGTCGCGCAACCAGGCGTCAATGTGCCGCGCCGCCCGCTTGCCGTGACCGACCGCGATGGTGACGCTGCGCTGGGCCGGGATCATGTCGCCGCCGGCGAAAATCCCCGCCGCCCCGGTCATCATGTCGGGCCCCACCGCCACCGTGCCGTCCGGGTTCACCGCGACACCCGGGACGCGGCGGAGGAATCCGCTGTCGCTGTCCTGGCCGAGCGCCAGCACCACCGCATCGGCGCTCAGGGTCTCGATCTCCCCGGTCGGTCGCGGATGGCCGTCCGGGTCGATCGTCATGCGTTCGACGGTGAGCGCGTCGGCGGCGATTTCCCTGATCGTGGTGAGCCACTTGATCTTCACCCCCTCGGCCAGCGCCTCGTCGGCCTCGAACGCATGCGCGGGCATATGCGCGCGGTCGCGGCGATAGACGATCAGCGCCTCGGACGCGCCGAGGCGGCGGGCGGTGCGGGCGGCGTCCATCGCGGTGTTGCCGCCGCCATAGACGATCACCCGCCGGCCGAGCCGCGGGCGTTCCCCGGTGCTCACCTCGCGCAGCAGGCTCACCGCATCGAGCACCCGGGCGGCGTCGCGGGCGGGGATCTCCACATGGTGGGAAAGCCCCGCGCCGATCGCGACGAACACGGCATCGAAACGCCCGGCGTCGCGTTCGGCGAGCAGATCGTCGCCCTTGCGGTTGAGCACGATGCGAACGCCGAAATCCTCGATGCGGGCGATCTCGCGCGCCAGTTCCGCGCGTGGCAGGCGATAGGCGGGGATGCCGAAATGCAGCATCCCGCCGGCGACCGGCCCGGCCTCGTGGATCTCGACCGCGTGGCCGAGCCTTGTCAGGTGATAGGCGCAGGAAAGCCCCGACGGGCCGGCACCGACCACCAGCACCCGCTTGCCGGAGGCCGCCGCGGCCGGCGGGAACGCCCAGCCCTGTTCGATGGCGCGATCACCGAGAAAGCGCTCCACTGCATGGATGCCGACCGCCGCATCCAGTTCGTTGCGGTTGCACGCGGTTTCGCAGGGATGATAGCACACCCGCCCATGCGTCGCCGGCAATGGGTTGTCGGCGGTCAGCCGCAGCCACGCGGCGTGGTGGTCTCCGGCCTGGGCGAGGGCGAGCCAGCCCTGGATGTCTTCCCCGGCCGGGCAGGCGTTTTGGCACGGTGGCAGGAGATCGACATAGACCGGGCGGCGCAGACGCGTCGGGCCGGCGCCGGGTTCGGCGGTGAGATCGATCGCCGGGGTCAGGTCGGATCGTTTCAGCATCTGCGGCTCTCCTTTCCGCAAGGAGAGAGCCTATGCGCGGCGATGACGGACGCATTGATCTCGGTCAACCGGCGCCGCGCCGCCACGAACGAAGTCGGCCGCATCAGCAGATCCGCGGCAGTTGTTCCCCGCTCAGCAGATCGAGCACCCGGACCCCGCCGATCGTCGCCGCCAGCACGCGCCCGCGCCCGGGCGCGGCGACGACCCGGCCGATCATCGCGGCGCTCGCCCCGCCGGGATGGCGCCGCAGCACGTCCAGCGCGCGCGCCGCATGCTGTTCCGCAACGAACGCCACCATCCGGCCCTCATTGGCCACATACCAGGGATCGAGGCCGAGAATCTCGCACGCCCCCTGCACGGCCTCGCACACCGGCACCGCGGCGGCGTCCACGCGCAATTCCACCCCGGCCGCGGCGGCGATCTCCACCAACGCCGAGGCCAGCCCGCCGCGCGTGAGGTCGCGCAGGCAGTGCGGCGTGACACCGGCGTCGATCAGATCCGCCACCGCCGGAGCGAGGCAGGCAAGGTCGCTGCCGATCACGGGTTCGAACCCCAGCCCCTCGCGCGCGGCCATGATGGCGATGCCGTGCCGTCCGAGATCCCCGCTCAGCAATACAGCGTCGCCTGGTCTCACCTCCGCCGGTCCTATGGTGATACCGGCGGGGATCAGCCCGATGCCGGCGGTGGTGATGTAGATCCCGTCGCCCTTGCCGCGCTCCACCACCTTGGTGTCGCCGGTGGCCACGCGCACCCCGGCCGCCGCCGCCGCCCGGCCCATGGAGGCGGCGATGCGCCGGAGCCGCGCGATTTCCAGCCCTTCTTCCAGGATGAACCCGGCGCTGAGCGAGAGTGGCCGCGCCCCGCACATCGCCAGATCGTTCACCGTGCCGATCACCGCCAGCACGCCGATATCCCCGCCCGGGAACTCGAGCGGGGTGACGACGAAGGAATCGGTGGTGAAGGCGAGGCGGCTGCCGCCCACCGCGAGGGTCGCGCCGTCGTGCAGCGGCGCCGCCGATGACACGCCGAAGCAGGGGAGAAACAGCTCCGCGATCAGGCGCGAGGTGAGCGCGCCGCCCCCGCCATGGCCACGTTCGATCACGCCCTCCTCGGCCACCGGCAGCGGACAGGCGGGGCCACTCATGCCGCCGCCCGCCGGTAGCGGTAGTAGGCGGCGCAGGCCCCTTCGGAGGAAACCATGGTGGCGCCGAGCGGATGGTCGGGGGTGCAGGAAGTGGCGAAGGCGGGGCAGGCGGTGGGCCTCGTCCGCCCGCGCAGGATTTCGCCACTGAGGCACGGGCCGGCGGCGATTGGCGCGGCGATCGCGGGACGGAACCGCGCGCGGGCATCAAAGCGCGCATAAGCGGGCGCGAGATCGAGCCCGCTCGCCGCGATCTCGCCCATGCCGCGCCAGACGCGCGGCGCGGGCACGAACACGCGCCGCAGCGCCGCCTGCGCGGCGGCGTTGCCGCCGTCACGAACCGAACGCGCATAGCGATTTTCCACCTCGGCGCGGCCTTCCTCCAACTGACTGAGACAGGCCAGCAGACCCTGCAACAGATCGACCGGCTCGAACCCCGTCACCACGATCGGCACGCCAAAGCGGCGCGCGATCGCCGCGTATTCGCCATAGCCCATCACCGTGCAGACATGCCCGGCGGCGAGGAAGCCCTGCACCGGATTGTCCGGCGCGGCGAGCAGCGCCTCGATCGCCGGCGGCACCAGAACATGCGCGCAGATCAGGCTGAAATTCGCGAGATTTGCCGCCTCCGCGCGCAACACCGCGATCGCGGTCGCCGGCGCCGTGGTCTCGAACCCGACGGCGAGGAACACCACCTCGCGCGCCGGATTGGCCTTGGCGAGCGCCAGCGCATCCAGCGGCGAATAGACCATCCGCACATCCGCCCCGCGCGCTTTCGCGCCCAATAGGCTGCCCGCCGTGCCCGGCACGCGCAGCATGTCACCGAACGAACAGAGGATCACACCAGGCATGGCGGCGAGCGCGATCGCCTGATCGATGACCTCGGCCGCGGTCACGCAGACCGGGCAGCCCGGGCCGTGCAGCAGCGTGACCGCATCGGGCAGCATCTGGTCGATCCCGTGGCGCAACAGGGAATGCGTCTGCCCGCCGCAGATTTCCATGATCGTCCAGGGGCGCGTGACCAGCGCGCGGATCGCCCCGGCCAGACGCCGCGCGGCGGCGGGATCGCGGTATTCGTCGAGATATTTCATGCCGCGTCCTCCGCCAGCGTCGCGAGGTCGGCGAGCGTGCGCGCGGCTTCCTCCGCGTCCAGCACCGCGATCGCGACGCCGGCATGCACCAGCACGTAATCGCCCACCCGCGCTCCCGGCGCGAAGGCGAGCGCGATCTCCTTGACGATGCCGCCGAACGCCACCCGGGCGGAGCGGGTCAGTTCATCGTCGCCGAGGATGGCGAGAACCTGGCCGGGAACCGCGAGGCACATCAGACGTTCTCCTCGATCAGCGGGGCGGCGGCGAAGGCGATCTGGCCGACGGCGAGGCCGCCATCGTTCGGCGGCACAAGGCGATGGCGGAACGGGACGATCCCGGCCGCGCGCAGCCCGATCACCGTGTGCTCCGTCAGCCGGGCATTCTGGAAACATCCGCCGGTGAGCAGCACGCGGCGCGCGTCCAGCCGTCGCGCCACCGCGACGATCGCCTCGGCCAGCGCGACATGGAAGCCGGCGGCGAGCGGACCCGGGCGCAGACCGGCGGCGCGTCCGGCGAGCAGGGCGGCGAGCGTCGGCCGCCAATCGACCACCAGCGGGCGATCGCCGTTCACCTCCGGGGCCGGCAGCGGCGCGGCCTCGGCCCCCGCAGCGGCGGCTTCCAATGCCATCGCCGCCTCGCCCTCGAAGCTCGCGCGCTGGCAGAGATCGAGCAGGGCCGCGATGGCGTCGAATAGTCGTCCGGCGCTGCTGGCGAGCGGGGACGCGACGCCGCGCGCCAGCATGGCGGCGAGCACGCGAAGTTCGGCGGCCGTGAAGGTCGCGACCGGAGGCAGTCCGGTCATCTCCAGCGCGGCGGCGCCGTGCAACGCATGCAGCGCGCCGAGCGCGGCGCGGCGGGGTTCGCGCGCCGCGGCGTCCCCGCCCGGCAGACGGAACGGCAACAGGTGTGCTGCGCGGCGCCAGCGCGGCGGCGCGATCGCCAGGAATTCCCCGCCCCAGACGGTGCCGTCGCCGCCATAGCCCGCGCCGTCCCAAGCCACCGCCAGCAGCGGGCCGTCGCTCCCCGCATCGACCATGCCGGACAGCGCATGCGCCAGATGGTGCGGGACGCGCATGACCGGGGCCCCCAGCGTCTCCGCATGATGCGTGCTGGCGTAGTCGGGATGCCGGTCGCAGGCGATCCGCGCCGGGCGCAGACCATGCAGCGCCGAGAGATGCGCGGCGTTCCGTTGGAACCGCTCGCGCGCCGCCGCGCCGTCGAGATCGCCGCCATGGGGGCCGAGAAAGATCCACCCGCCGAATCCGGTGGCGACGGCGTTCTTCTGCTGCCCGCCGAGCGCCAGGATCGGCGCCTCCACCCCCGGCCAGGCCAGTGGCAGCGGCGCATAGCCGCGCGCCCGGCGCAGCACCGTCACCTCGCCGGCGATCACGCGGACCACCGAATCATCCACCGCGCCAATGATCGGCCGGTCATGCACCAGGAACACGTCGGCGACGCCGGAAAGCTCGGTCAGCGCCTCGTGTTCGTCAGCCAGGATCGGCCCGCCGCCGAGGTTGCCGCTGGTGGCGACCACCGGAAAACCCAGATCCTGGAGCAGCAGATGATGCAGCGGCGTGGTCGGCAGCATGAGGCCGAGACAGGGCACGCCGGGAGCCAGCCCCGGCGCCAGCGCCCGCGCCGCCGCGGGCTTTGGCGCCAGCAGCACGATCGGCGCGGCCGGCGAGGTCAGCGCCGCGTGCTCGGCTGCCGAGATTTGGGCAACCGCCAGCGCGGCATCGAGATCGGCGACCATCAGCGCGAAAGGTTTGCGCGGCCGACGCTTGCGGACACGCAACGCGGCCACCGCTGCGGCGTTGCCGGCATCGACCAGCAACTGAAATCCGCCGAGTCCCTTGAGTGCGACGATTTTCCCCGCGCGCAGCGCCGCCGCGCTCTCGGCAAGTGCCGCCGCACATGTCGCCAGCACGGTTCCGCGCGCATCCCACAGCGCAAGCTGCGGACCACATTCTCCGCAGCAGATCGATTCCGCGTGGAACCGGCGCGAGGCCGGATCGGCATACTCCGCCGCACAGGCGGGGCAGAGCGGAAACCGCCGCAGCGTGGTGCGCGCGCGGTCATAGGGCAGGGCCTCGATCACGCTGTAGCGCGGGCCGCAGGCGACGCAGGTGGTGAAGGGGTAGCGATAGCGGCGGTCGGCGGGATCGCTGATCTCGCCAAGACAGTCCGGACAGGTTGCCAGATCGGCCATCACGACCGCCGAACCGGCCTTCGTCACGGCGCTCGCCGCGACCGTGAAGCCCTCGCCCCCCCGGGCCTCCAGACGGACCACGTCCCGCGCCGTCACCACGGCGTGGGGGGGCGCGTCCCGCGTCAGACGGTCGAGGAAACACGTCAGCGCCGGCGCGGTGCCCTCGGCCTCGATCAGCACGCCGGCGCCGTCGTTACGGACGAAACCGGCAATCCCCGTCTCCCGCGCCAGCCGGTAGACGAAGGGGCGGAAGCCGACGCCCTGCACCACGCCCGCGAGCGCGATCCGGAGCCGTTCCGGCGCCACCGCATCCATCGCCACTCAGACCTCCATCTCCAGGCTTTCCAGGCGCAGGTGCTGTGCGTCGGGATCGGCGAGGGCATCGGATTCGGTGATCACCAGACGCGCCCCTTCGGCGGTGCTGCCGCGCGCCTCGACCGCGAAATGTTCGCGGAAATGCTCCGCCGAGAGATGGCTGAGCGCGCCCAGCCACACCCGCACGCCGGACACCCGCGCCGCGCCGTTCGCGGCCGCCGCCTGATCGATCCGCCGGATCAGATCGCGCACCAGTCCGGTTTCATGCATCGGCCAGTCCCTCCCTCAGTTCGGCCACGATCAGCGCCGTTGCGTCCGCCGCCGCCGCCGCCACCGCCGGCGAGAGCGCGGCACCGGGGTCGAAGCCCCCGGCCTCGACGGCGTAGATCGCCATCCGCCGCGGCAGAAGCCCGAGCGTGCGCGCCAGCTCCACCGCCTCGGCGAGGCCGAAGGCATGGGTCGAGCCCAGCGCGAGATCGCGCGGCAGCGGGCCAAGCGACGGGTCGAGCCGGTGGATGCGCCCCGGCTGCCCGGCCGGCCCAGCCGCATCGACCAGCACCACATCCGCCGCGCCCGTCCAGCACTCCAGCAACCCCAGCGTGTCGCCACCGGCCTCCGCCACTGTCACGCCGGGCAGGCCACGCGCGGCGAGGCGGCGTGCGATATGGAGCCCCACCGCGTCGTCGCCGCGATCGGCATTGCCGAGGCCGATCACCAGCGCCGCCCTGGTCATTGCCGCCGCACCGTGAGGCGCAGGAAATGAGTGGAGCAGGAGATGCAGGGATCGTGGTTGCGGATCGCCTGTTCGCAATGATCGCGCAGGACGTTTTCGGGCAATGCCAGATCGCGGGTGGCGATGATCCGGAGATCGTCCTCGATCGTCGATTGGTTCTGCGAGGTCGGCGGCACGATCCGCGCCGCCAGGATGCTGCCCTCGGCGTTGAGATCGTAGCGGTGATAGAGGATGCCACGCGGCGCCTCGGTGCAGGCGGTGCCGGTGCCGGCGCGCGGCACCACCGCCACCGCCGGGGCCGGCGGCGGATCGTAGTCGGCGATCAGGCGTTCGGCTTCCTCGCAGGCGTAGACCACCTCGAGCGCACGCACGATAATACTTCGGAACGGATTGGTGCATCCCGGCGCCACGCCGAACTCGGCGGCCAGCGCCTGCACCGACGCATCCAGCCGGTCGTAATTCAGGTTGAACCGCGCCAGTGGTCCCACGAGGTAGCTGCCGCCGCCGCGCAGGCCAGACTGCAAGGCGGTTGAGTGGGCCACGTGGCGTTCCGCGAACGCGGTTTCGTACTCGGCCACCGCGATGTCGAGGCCGCGGCTCGAAACCACCCGCCCTTCATTCATCGGATATTCCGTCGGATGGCGCATCGCGACGAATTCGTAGTCACGGGCGAAATCGGGAAACGGGAAGCCGGCGACGAAGCGGGTGAGGGCGATCGCATCGAGACGCGCCTCGGCCATCACCGTCGCGAGGGGGGCCAGCTCGGCCCGCGTCGGCACGCGATAAAATCCGCCGACGCGCACGTTCACCGGATGGATCTCGCGCCCACCCAAGAGACGGAGCAGCGCGTTGCCGGCCTTTTTCAGGGCGAGCCCCCGCCGTACGACCTCACCATGCGCCGCGGCCATGCTGATCGCATCGGGAAAGCCGAGGAAATCGGGCGCGTGCAGCATCACGATATGCAGCGTGTGGCTCTCGATCCATTCGCCGCAATAAAGCAGCCGGCGCAGCGCGCGCAGCCGAGCATCGAGCGTGATGCCCCAGGCGTGCTCGATCGCATGCACCGCGCTCATCTGATAGGCGACCGGGCAGATGCCGCAGATGCGCGCGGTGATGTCGGGCGCCTCGGCGCCGGCGCGCCCGCGCAATAGGGCCTCGAAGAAACGTGGCGGCTCGAAGATCGCGAGCCGGACGCCGGCGACCGCGCCGTCCGCGATGTCGAGTTCGAGCGCGCCTTCGCCCTCGACGCGGGTCAGAGTGTCAACCCGGATGGTTTTCGTCGCCATGGGCGTCGCTCTCCTTGCGGAACGGTTCGGCCGCGGCGTTGAAGCTGCGGAAGGCACGATGGAGGCTCGTCCGGTCGGCCCCGAGCGCGATCCAGGCGGCGGCGAGGGCAGCGGTATTGGCCGCCTCGGCGGGGCCGTAGCAGCCATAGCAACCGCGCTGGTAGGCCGGGCAGATCGCGCCGCAGCCGGCCCGCGTCACCGGGCCGAGACAGGGCGTGCCGTGCGCGACCATCACGCAGGGCGTGCCGCGCCGCTTGCAGGCGACGCAGACGCTCTCGTTCGGAATGTCCGGCTTGCGCCCGGCGAGCAGGGCGGAGATCACCTCCAGCAACTGCGTCTTGTTGATCGGGCAGCCATGCAGCGCGAAATCGACCTTCACATGTGCCGCAATCGGGGTCGAGGTGGCGAGCGTGCTGATATAGGCGGGCGTCGCATAGACCGCAGCGATGTAGTCGTTCACGTCGGCGAAATTGCGCAGCGCCTGGATGCCGCCGGCGGTCGCGCAGGCGCCGATGGTGATGAGATATTTCGAGGCCGCTCGCACCGCGCGGATGCGTTCGGCGTCCTGCGCGGTGGTGATCGAGCCTTCGACCAGGGAAAGATCATAGGGGCCGGGACGCAGCGTGCTCGACGCCTCGGCGAAATAGGCGATATCCAGCGCCCCGGCCACGGCGAGCAATTCGTCCTCGCAATCGAGCAGCGACAATTGGCAGCCGTCGCAGGAGGCGAATTTCCACACCGCCAGGGTGGGACGAGGGCGCGTGGAAGGGAGGCGCGCGTCCATGGCCTCAGATCTCCCGGACCGCGAGGCGCGCGGCAATGCGGTCATAGCGCAGCACCGGCCCGTCCTGGCAGACGAAATCGGGTCCGAACTGGCAGTGGCCGCAAAGACCGATCGCGCATTTCATGTTGCGTTCCATCGACAGATGGATGCGCTCGGCCGCGACGCCGGCGGCGCGGAGCGCGGTGGCGGTGAAGCGCAGCATCACCTCCGGCCCGCACAGCAGCGCCACCGTGTTGGGCGGATCGAAGCCGATTTGCCCGATCAGCGCCGGCACCACGCCGACATGCCCGTGCCAGGACGGATCGGCATGATCGACCGTGACCGCGACCGTCACGTCGGCGCGCGCGCCCCAGACGGCGAGTTCGTCGCGGAACAGAAGCTCCGCCGGGCCGCGCCCGCCATACAGCACCGCGATGCGGCCGAACCGCTCGCTTCTGGCCAGCACCCGGTAGATCGCCGGTCGCAACGGCGCCAACCCGAGCCCGCCGGCGACGATCAGCAGATCGTGGCCGGCCGCCGCATCCACCGGCCAGGCGCTGCCGAACGGCCCGCGGAGGCCAAGCACGCTGCCCGGCGCGGCGCCGGCGATCGCGGCACTCACCTCGCCGACGGCACGGACGGTGTGGACGAAACAGGAGCGATCGGCGGGGTCGCCGCTCAGGCTGACCGGCACCTCACCGACACCGTAGGCATAGATCATGTTGAACTGGCCCGGCGCGAAGCACGGCACGCCGCTGGCGAGCGGCACCAGGTCGAGCGTTACGACGTCCGCCGTCTCCCGCCGCACCGCGCGCACCCGCCACGGCGCCGGCAGCATCGGATCGGCCAGCGCTGCCGGTGGCGCGGCGCTCATGCCGGCGGGTGCCCATAGACGTCGAGCATCTGTTGCCGCGCCGCCTGCATCCTGCGCACCATCACCGGCAGCAGCCGCCGCATCATCTCATAGCCGAGATGATGGTCGGCGTCACATTTGCCGCGCAGGCAATGGGCGTCGAGGCCGAAGACGCGGGTGTCGGCGGTCGCCCTGGCGTCGAACCCCCAGCGGTAGGGCGGCACCAGCCACGACGCGCCGACCATCTCCCCGCCACCGAGGCTTTCGATGACGATCGGCGGGCGGGCCGGGGCGTGCAGTTCCAACGCCACTCTTCCCTCGCGGATCAGGTAGAACTCGTCGGCCGGCCCGCCCTCGCGGAACAGATACTCCCCGGGCGCGAAGCGCAGGTTGCGCGCGCAGCCGACCAGCCTCCGGCCGAGGGCGGGATCGATCCCGGCCAGGAACTCATGGCCGAGCAGCAGGCGTTCAAGCGTTTCCACCTTTCCCCTCCCCCACCGCCTTCCCCGGCATGGCGCGGATGGCCGCCGCTTCCGCGGTGATGTCGATCCCGACCGGGCACCAGGCGATGCAGCGCCCGCAGCCGACGCAGCCCGAGCTGCCGAACTGGTCGATCCAGTGCGCGAGCTTATGCGTCAGCCATTGCCGGTAGCGCGATTTTCCGCTGGCGCGCACCGACCCGCCATGGATGAAGGAGAAATCAGCGGTGAAGCAGGAATCCCACCGCTTCACCCGCGTCGCCTCGGTCCCGGCAAGATCGGTATGGTCGGCGACCGAAGTGCAGAAGCAGGTCGGGCAGACCAGGGTGCAGTTGGCGCAGGCCAAGCACCGTGCCGCCACCTCGTCCCAACGCGGATGCTCGGGATTGGCTTGCAGCCGCTCCTTGAGGCCATTGGTGTCGAGATGCCGGCCCATGCCGGCTTCGGTGCGCGCCAGCACCGCCTCGGCCGCCGCCGTCGCTTCCGGCCCCGCCGGGCGCGTGGGCAGGACGGCGAGCAGCGCGGCGCCGGCTTCGCTGCCGGCGACGGCGAGGAAATCGTGGCGGGCGGCGTCGATCAACTCGGTCAGCGCCAGGTCGAACCCGCTCTCGGCGCGCGGGCCGGTTCCCATGGAGGCGCAGAAGCACGTGCCGGCCGCCGTGCCGCAATTCAGCGCGACCAGGAACGCGCCCTGCCGCCGTGCCGTGTAGCCCGGATCCCGATGCGCCCCGCCGAGGAACACGCGGTCCTGGATGGCGATGGCGTGCAACTCGCAGGCACGCACGCCGAGGAAGGCGAAGGGCGCCGGCGACGGCGGTTCCGGCGTGATCGTGAAGCCGTCGTCCTGGCGGCGGGCGCGCCAGAGCGTTTCCTCCGGCGGGTGTAGAAAGCGCTTCCAGGATTGCGGGCCGACCGCGTAGCCGAACAGAGCGGCATCGGCGCGACGTTCCAAACGGTAGCGCCCGGCCTCCTGGCGATCGGTCCAACCGGCTGGAAGCGCCGCGAGGTCGGCGATCCGGTCATAGACGATGGCGCCGTCGCGCAAGGTCGGGCCGATCACGTCGAAGCCGCGCGCGACCAGCGCGTCGACCAAAGCCTGCAGCCCGGCGCGATCGAGCAGGACGGGCGCGGTTTGCGCGTCAGGACCGGGCGGCGCGGTCGGGGACATGGCGATGAATTCTACTCCTGCCAGCGGATCAGCGGAAGTTCGGCCGGCACCCTGGCCTCGGGATGACTTGGCAGGATCCGCACGGTGAAATCCCGGCGCGGCCGGGTGGTGACCACCCGGCCGGCATAGGTGAACCCGTTCACCGCGCCCGCTACCGGGGCGCCGCGGGCCAGCGCGACCGACGGCGCGGCGCCCGGTGCATTGCCCGGCGCATCGCCCGGCGCATCGCTCCTGGGCGGATCGGCATAAAGTTCCACCCGCACATCCTCGGCGGCGATCTCGCCGAGATAGACCGGCACGTGGCAGGACCAGCCATCCGCCTCGGCCGTCATGTCGGGGGCGCCGATATGCAGGCTCTTCCAGCCGTGATGCAGCCGGCGTTCCCACGCGCGGAGCGACCGCGCCGCCGCCGCGGCGTCGGCCAAGCGCCGGCGCAGGGCGGCGCTGGCCGGCAGATAGGCCTGCTCCAGATAGTCGCGCAGCATGCGGGTCGCGCTGAAACGCGGCGCCAGCACCGCCATGCCGCGCCGAATGCGGGCGATCCACGCGCGCGGGATGCCGGCCGGATCGCGGTCATAGAATGCGGGCGCCACCTCGCGCTCCAGAATCGTGTAGAGTTCGGCGGCATCGGCGGCGTCCTGTGCCGCCGGGTCGGGCGCGGTGGTGGCACCGATCGCAAAGCCGAGATCGGGGGCAAAGCCCTCGGCCCACCACCCATCCAGCATCGAAAGATTGATCCCGCCATTGGCGATCACCTTCATCCCGCTGGTCCCGCACGCCTCCCATGGCCGGCGCGGCGTGTTGATCCAGACATCGACGCCCTGGACCAGTTCCTGCGCCAGCGCGATGTCGTAATCCTCGAGGAATACGACCCGCGCCCAGAATTCGGGATGGGCGGTGAAGGCCACCCACTCCGCGATCATCCGCTTGCCCTCCTCGTCGGCGGGATGCGCCTTGCCGGCCACCACCAGCTGCATCGGGCGATGCTGGTCGCCGAGCAGGCGTTCCAGCCGGGCGTGATCGGCCAGCAGCAGGTTGGGGCGCTTATAGCCGGTGAAGCGGCGCGCGAAGCCGAGGGTGAGCGTGTTCGGGTCGAGCACGCTCTCGGCGCGCGCGACCATCGCGGGGTCGTGGCCGCGGCCGGTCAGATGGCGGCCGAGGCGGGCGCGCACCGCCGTCACCAGCCGCTGACGCGATCGTCCGCGCATTTCCCACAGCGCCGCGTCATCCACCGCGGCGATCACGTCCCGCAGCGGCTCGGCCATGCGCCGCCAGCGCGCCTCGCCACCGGCAGCGGTGAAGATCGCGTCGGCCTCGGGCGATTCCCAGGATGGCATGTGGACGCCGTTGGTCACATGCCCGACCGGCACCTCGCGTTCGGGCCAGCGCGGGAACAGCGGCTGGAAGATGCGCCGGCTGACCGCGCCGTGCAGCGCGCTGACGCCGAGGCTGATGAAGGATCCGCGCAGCGCCAGGAAGGCCATGTTGACCGGCGCGCCGCGCTCGGTCCGGGCCAGCGACAAGGCGATCGCGGCGATCTTCTCGGCCGCCGGCCCCATCGCGGCGTGGCGATATTGTTCGAGCAGAGCCATCGGGTAGCGGTCGAACCCAGCCTCCACCGGGGTGTGGGTGGTAAAGACGGTGCCGGCGCGGCTGACCCATAGCGCCTCCTCGAACCCGATCCCGAGCCGCGCCGAGAGGCTGCGCGCCCGCTCCAGCAGCGCGAAGGCGGCATGACCCTCGTTCAGGTGGCAGACCTCGATCTCGGGATGTATGGTCTCCACCAGCCGCCAGCCGCCGACGCCGAGCACGATTTCCTGCAAAAGCCGCATCTCGGTGCTGCCGCCGTAGAGCTTGCCGGTGATGCCGCGATCGACCGGGGTGTTCAGCGCATCGTTGCTGTCGAGCAGATAGAGCGCGGTGCGCCCGACCATGGCGCGCCAGACGCGCAGACGCAGGCGGCGCCCGGGCAGGTCGAGCAGGATATGGAGCCGCGTCCCGGCCTGATCCAATACCGGCTGCACCGGCATCATCGTCGGCTCGTTATAGGGGTAGGCTTCCTGCTGCCAGCCGGTGGCGTCGATCATCTGGCGGAAATAGCCTTCCTGGTACAGGAGCCCGACGCCGATCGCCGGCACACCGAGATCGCTCGCCGTCTTCAGATAATCCCCCGCCAGGACGCCGAGCCCGCCGGCATAGAGCGGCAGCGCCTCGCCGAGACCGAACTCCAGGCAGAAATAGGCGACGCCGGCCAATGCCGCGCGTCCATGGGTCTCGGCGAACCAGCCCGGCGCGGCGAGATACGCGCGGCGCTCCGCGGCCAGCGCATCGAGATGGGCGAGGAAACCGGGATCGGCGGCCAGCGCCGCCAACCGCGCGGCCGGCACGTCTTCGAGCAGGATCCAGGGATTGTGCGTGCGCTGCCACAATTCGGCGTCGATCCGTTCCCATAGCGCATCGCCCCGATGGCTCCAGGTCCAGCGCAGATCGAGCGCGAGATCACGCAGCGCGGCGAGCGGCGGCGGCAGCGCCAACCCCCAGCACGGCGCCATCGCGGCGATGGGGGCCGGGGAGGCCGCCGCCGTCACTCCGCCGCCTCTAGAAACGCCGGCTCAGGAGACCGCGGCGCGTCGGCGCTCACCACCAGATCGTCATACAGCGCCAGATAGCGGCGGGCCGACACCTCCCAGCCGAAATCGCGGCCCATCGCGGCGCGCTGCGCCCGGCGCCAGGCGACCGGATCGCGGAACCGATGGCCAGCGCGGCGCAAGCAGCCGGCCAACGCCGCGGCGGTGGGATCGTCGAAGGTGAAGCCGGTGCCCTCGCGCCGCCCGGTTTGCGTGCTGTCGATATCGGTGACCGTGTCCGCCAGCCCGCCCACCTTGCGGGTGACCGGCAGCGCGCCGTAGCGCATCGCATACATCGTGGTCAGGCCGCAGGGTTCGAAGCGGGACGGGGTCAGCGCGAGGTCGGCGGCGGCGTTCAGACGATGCGCCAGCGTCTCCTGGTAGCCGATCCGCACCGCGAGCCGATCCGCGCGGCCAATGGCGGCGGCGCGGAAGGCGGCCTCCAGCCCCGGATCGCCTTCCCCGTGCAGCGCCACCTGGGCCCCCATGTCGAGCAGCGCTGGCAGCGCCGCCAGCACCACATCGGCCATCTTCTGCTCGGTCAGGCGGTTGACACCGACCACCAGCGGGCCGTCCGCCGTCGGATCGAGGCCCAGCTCCTGGCGCAAAGCCGCCTTGGCTGCCCGCTTGCCGGCCAGGTGGTCGGCATCGAAGGGGACCGGCAGAGCGGGATCGGCGGCCGGGTTCCAGATGTCGGTGTCGATGCCGTTCAGGATGCCGGTCAGGTCGGCGGCGCGGGCGCGCAGCAGCCCCTCCATCCCGGCCCCAAAGGCGGGGGTCAGGATTTCGCGGGCATAGGTGGGGCTGACTGTGGTCAGACGGTCGGCGTAGCGCAGGCCCGCCTTGAGGCAGGAGAACCGGCCGTAGAACTCGGCCCCGTCAGGTGTCAGCAGCGCCTCGGGCAGTGAGAGCGCGCGGGCGGCGTCGAGTGGGAAATTGCCCTGATAGGCCAGGTTGTGGATGGTGAAGAGACTGGGCGAACGCGGCCCGTGCCGGAGCGCGAGGAAGGCCGGCAGCAACCCCGTGTGCCAGTCATTGGCATGCACCAGCTCGGGCCGCCAGCCGGCGGTGTCGCCTTGCTCCGCGAGAGCGGCGGCGGCGGCGGAGAAGGCGGCGAAGCGGCGCAGATTATCCGGCCAGTCCCGCTTGTCCTGGTCCTGGTAGGGACCGCCCGGGCGGCGGAACAGTTCCGGCCAGTCGAGGAGATAAACCGGCAGGCCGGTATCGGGCGTATGCGCGAGCAGCAGCGTCCCGCCGCCGGGCAGCCGGGACAGGTTGCGCTTGCCCCGCGCGGTGTCGAGCGCGCTGACATAGCCGGGGAGGATCGCGCGGATATCGGCCCCCAACGCCGCCAGGGCCACCGGCAGCGCCGCGCAGACGTCACCGAGGCCACCGGTCTTCGCCAGCGGGAACAATTCCGATGTCGCGAACAGCACCCGCAACCGATGGACCGACGGGCCGTAGGACGTAACGTCCATGTTCCTCCATCCTCCCGGCCCGGCTTCTCCGCGGGCTACGGGATCATGGATAGTGCCGCCGGCTGACCGGGTCTTTGATGCGGATCAAATTCGCCATCAATATCATTCCGCCGACCGGTTCACGGCTCACCATCCATCGCTCCGGCGCGGGCGGTGGCGATCGCGGCGGTCAGGGAACGTGCCAGCGAATCCGAGCCCAGACCCTCCATCGGCAGGCGGTAGCGATGGCGCCAGTTCGCCGCCTCGGCCGCCATGCCGGGATGATTGAGCTGCACCGTTTCGGCCAGCAGATCGCCGAGCGAGGCCAGCACCAGGGCGCTCGGCCCGCGCGCCAGGAACTGGTGGATGGCGTGCAGCAGCGCCGCCAGCGCCGCCGGATCGTCGGTCGTCGCCGCATCCACACCCGCCGGTGCCAGACCGCGATCGGCGAGCGCGGCCAGTAGCAGCGCCCGCTCATGCGCCCGCGCGGCGGCGGCTTCGGGCGGCAGATCCCGCCCCTCCCACCAGCCGCGGAAGGTGGGCAGGTCGTGGGTCGCGAAGGCGGCCAAAGCGAGCCGCGGATAGGTGCCGGGGCGACGGAACAGGCCATCCGGCCAACGCTCGAACAGCAGCAGCCGGGTGGACAGGACCGCGGCCGCGTCCAGGCGCGCGCGCAGCCCGTCCGGCACCGTGCCGAGATCCTCGCCCACCAGCAGACAGCGCTGGCGATGGCTTTCCAGGGTCAGGATGCCGAGCAGGTCCGCCAGCGGATAGCGCAGATAAGCGCCATCGCGCGCGTCCGCCCCGGCGGGAATCACATACAGCCGATCGAGCCCCATCACGTGATCGATCCGCAGCGCCGCGGCATGGCGCAGATTGGCGCGCAGCGCGGCGATGAAGGGCGTATAGCCGCCGGCGCGGAGCGCGCGCGGATCGGGCACTGGCAGGCCCCAGTCCTGGCCGGCGCGCGCGAAGGCATCGGGGGGCGCGCCGATGCGGGCGCCGGACAGAAACTGTGCCGGATCGGCCCAGACATCGGCCCCGTCCGGGTCCACCCCCAGCGCCAGGTCGCGATAGAGCCCGGCGCCGGCGCGCGCCGCCTCGGCCAGTTGGCGCTCGGCGATCCATTGCAGCCAGGCATGATAGGCGATCGGGGTCGCGTGCGTGCGCCGGAACGCGGCGATGCCGGGGGCGTCGGGACGGGCAAGTGCCGCCGGCCAGTCGCGCCAGGGACGCGGGGCGAAATGCTCGGCCAGGGCGTTGAAGAGGGCGAAGCGTTCCAAAGCTTCGCCGCCGGCGTGGCGGAATGCGGCGAACCCGGCGGCGTCCCATTGCCCGCCATCGAACGCCGCCGCCAGCGCCGCGTGCTTGCGCCGATGCACCAGCGCGTAGTCCACGCCCGCGCCCGGCGGTGGCCCGTCCGGCGGCGGCCAGGCGGCGTCCGGCGGCACCATGGCGCCCAGCGCGGCGAGGTCGAGATGCAGCGGGTTGAGGAACCGGCGGCTGGAGGGCCGATACGGATTGGGGTCGGCGGTTTCCCCCGGCAGCGGCGCGTGCAGCGGATTGATCCCGACCAGGCGCGCGCCCCAGCCCGCCGCCAGCCGCGCCAGCGCGCCGAGATCGGCGAAATCGCCGATCCCCCAGCTATGCCGCGACCACAACGCGAACAGGGCGGCGCCGATACCCCATTCCCGCCTGCCGGTGGCCAGCCAATCGGGGCGCCAAGCGCTCGCCGGCGGCTGCACCAGCGTCGTGATGGCGGCCGTCGCGCCGCAGCTGATTTCCAGCCGGTGGTATCCGGGCGGCAGGTCGGCGGGCAGCGGCAAGGTCAGGCGCAGCCCGCTCCGGTCCGGGGCGTGGGCTGGGGCGCGGGCCGGGGCGGGCAGGGTCTCCACCGCCGCGCTGCCCTCGCGCCGCGCGCCATCCTCCAGCGCGATGCGCCACCGCAGCGGGGCGGCCGGCGCCGGG
>JAJZBV010000036.1 GCA_021851785.1 Pseudomonadota bacterium | reverse complement strand
CAAAAAAGAACACTTCTTCGCTTTCTCGTCATGTCGCCGGCATCGCCCGCGCGAGGATCGCCGGCGTGTCGATCACCGCGTCGAAAGCGCCATAGGCGGCGCCGCGTGGCGCGAGCCGCAGCCGGCAAAACGTCTCGGCCAGCGGATTATCCCAGCCGATGAGCACGGCGGCGCTGGCAACGAGGGCGATCCGCTCGACGAGGTGGCGCGCCTGGCTTTCCGGCACCGAGGTGAGGTCGATGGCGTCGATCCAGGAATCATAGAGCGGGTCGCGTCCGCGCGGTGCGGCGAGAAATTCCCGCAAGGCGGCAACGCTCGCCGGCTCGCGGGCGATGGCGCGGAGAACGTCGAGGGCGATGACATTGCCCGACCCCTCCCAGATCGCGTTCAGCGGCGATTGGCGGAAGAGGCGCGGCATCGGCCCGGCCTCGATATAGCCACCGCCGCCGAGGCATTCCATCGCCTCGGCGACGAAGCCGGGGGCACGCTTGCAGACCCAGTATTTGGCGCAAGGGAGCAGGAGCCGGGCGAGCGGATCCTCGGCGCCGACCGCTTGCGCGAGCCACATCGCCAACGCCGTCGCGGCCTCACTTTCGACCGCGAGATCGGCCAGCACCGCCGCCATCGCCGGCTGATCGATCAGCCGCCGCTGAAAGGCCGAGCGATGGGCGCAATGCCAGAGCGCCTGCGCGAGGGCCGCGCGCATCTGCTGCGCCGAGCCGATGACGCAATCGAGCCGCGTATGCTGGACCATGCGGAGGATGGTCGCGACCCCGCGCCCCTCGTCGCCGACGCGCTGGGCCTGCGCGCCGTGGTATTCGATCTCCGAGGAGGCATTGGAACGGTCGCCGAGCTTGTCCTTGAGACGGAGAACCCGGAACCCGGCATTGCGGGCGCCATCGGGAAGCCAGCGCGGCACGAGAAAGCAGGTCAGGCCGGCTTTGGCATAGGCGAGGGTGAGGAAGGCATCGCACATCGGCGCCGAGCAGAACCATTTATGCCCGGTGAGGCGATACCAGTTTCCCTCGCCCGTCGGTTCGGCGGTCGTGGTATTGGCGCGGATATCGGAGCCGCCCTGTTTTTCGGTCATCGCCATGCCGATGGTGACCCCGGTTTTTTCCGCCGCCGGCCGCGAGGCGCGATCATAGCGCCCGGCGAGGATGCGCGGCGCCCATTCCGCCGCGACCGACGGCTCGGCGCGGAGGGCGGCCATGGCGGCGTAGGTCATGGTCATCGGGCAACTGGTGCCCTGATCGATCGCGCCGGTGAGAGTGAGGATCGCGGCATGGGCGACATGCCCCGCCTCCGTCCCGTCCCAGGCGAGCTTGGCGAAACCGCTTTCGAGCCCGAGCGCCATCAACTGATGATAGGCGGGGTGAAACGTGACCTCGTCGATGCGACGGCCGAAGCGGTCGAAATTTTCGAGAACGGGCGGGTTGCGCTCGGCGACGATCCCGCATTCGATCATCTCGGCCGAGCCCGCCAGCGCCCCGAGTGCTGCCAGCCTCTCGTGGTGAAGCCCGCCGCCGGCGCGTGTCACCGCCTCGGTGAGCGCGCGGTCGCCGGTAAACAGATTGACGTCGAGAAGCGGCGGCGGCTGGTTGAAAACCTCATGCGTGTCGAGCGAAGCGACGGGCCGAAGCGCGGTCATGGCACGGTTTTTCCCCGAATATTATGCGATCCAGGGTAGCGAAACCGCGGCCGGGAGGAAACGCCCGTGCGTGATCGCCGGCGTCGATGGCGTTGGCCAAGAATTTTCATTGGATCGCGGCCCCCGGCCTCTGCCAGAGTGAGGCGACAACGACGGCCCCGCCCGGGCGGGAAGGGGCGAATGCGTCATGAGGAGATGCGAACATGGACGGAGACGATGTGGTGAACGCCGGCAAATGTCCGGTCATGCATGGTGGCAATACCGCCAACCGCGACCAGGTGATGAACTGGTGGCCGAACGCCCTCAATCTCGACATCCTGCATCAGCACGACACCAAAACCAATCCGATGGGGGCGGGATTTCGCTATCGGGAAGCGCTGAAGACGCTCGATGTCGCGGCGCTCAAGCGCGACCTGCACGCGCTGCTGACCGATAGCCAGGGCTGGTGGCCGGCGGATTGGGGGCATTACGGCGGTTTGATGATCCGCCTCGCCTGGCATTCGGCCGGAACCTATCGCATCGCCGACGGGCGGGGCGGCGGCGGGCATGGCAATCAGCGTTTCGCGCCGCTGAACTCCTGGCCCGACAATGTCAGCCTCGACAAGGCGCGCCGCCTGCTGTGGCCGCTCAAGAAGAAATACGGCAACAAGATCAGTTGGGCGGATCTCATCATCCTCGCCGGCACGATCGCCTATGACTCGATGGGGCTCAAGACCTTCGGGTTCGGGTTCGGCCGCGAGGACATCTGGCACCCGGAGAAGGACACCAACTGGGGCGGCGAGAAGGAGTGGCTCGCCGCAAGTGGCCAGCGCTATGGAAGCGACGACCGCGCCTCGCTGGAAAACCCGCTCGCCGCCGTGCAGATGGGGCTGATCTACGTCAATCCCGAGGGCGTGGACGGCAACCCCGATCCGCTGCGGACGGCAGCCGATGTCCGCGTCACCTTCGCGCGGATGGCGATGAACGATGAGGAGACGGTGGCGCTGACCGCCGGCGGCCATACGGTGGGCAAGGCGCATGGCAATGGCGATGCCAAGCGTCTCGGCCCGGCGCCGGAGGCGGCGGATCTCGAGGCGCAGGGTCTCGGCTGGCGCAATCCGACCGGCACCGGCGCCGGGCCGGATGCCATCACCAGCGGCCTCGAAGGCGCCTGGACCACCCATCCCACGAAGTGGGACAACGGCTATTTCCATCTGCTTCTGACTTACGACTGGGAACTCAAGAAAAGCCCCGCCGGCGCCTGGCAATGGGAGCCGATCGCGATCCGCGAGGAGGACAAGCCGGTCGATGCCTTCGACCCCTCGATCCGGCGCAATCCGATCATGACGGATGCCGACATGGCGCTGAAGATGGACCCGGCCTATCGCCCGATTTCCGAGCGCTTCCACAAGGATCCGGCCTATTTCTCGGAGGTTTTCGCGCGCGCCTGGTTCAAGCTGACGCATCGCGACATGGGGCCGAAGGCGCGCTATGTCGGCCCCGATGTGCCGAAGGAGGATCTGATCTGGCAGGATCCGGTCCCGCCCGGCCGCAGCGATTACGACATCGCCGCGGTCAAGGCACGCATTGCCGCAAGCGGCCTTGGCATCGGCGAACTGGTCGCGACCGCCTGGGACAGTGCCCGGACGTTTCGCGGCTCCGATCTTCGCGGCGGGGCCAATGGCGCGCGTATCCGTCTCGCGCCGCAGAAGGACTGGGCGGGGAATGAGCCGGCGCGCCTCGCCAAGGTGCTCGCGGTGCTCGCAGCGATCGCCGGCGAGACCGGCGCCAGCGTCGCCGATGTCATCGTTCTGGCGGGCAATGTCGGCATCGAGCGCGCGGCCGAGGCGGCCGGGTTCGAGGTCACGGTGCCGTTCGCGCCCGGGCGCGGCGATGCGACCGATCAGATGACCGATGCGGCCTCTTTCGCGGTGCTGGAGCCGATCCATGACGGCTACCGCAACTGGCTGAAGCAGGATTACGCCGCGCGGCCGGAGGAATTGATGCTCGATCGGACGCAGCTCATGCGTCTCACCGCGCCGGAAATGACGGCCCTCGTCGGCGGCATGCGGGTGCTCGGGGCCAATCACGGGGGCGCGAGGCATGGCGTGTTCACCGATCGGGTCGGCGTCCTGAGCAATGATTTCTTCGTCAACCTCACCGATATGGCGAATAGCTGGGTGCCGGCCGGCGATAATCTTTACGAAATCCGTGATCGCGAAACCGGCCAGGTGAAATGGACGGCGACCCGCGTCGATCTCGTGTTCGGCTCGAACGCGATCCTGCGCGTCTATTCGGAGGTTTATGCGCAGGATGACAACCGCGAGAAATTCGTCACCGATTTCGTCGCCGCCTGGGCCAAGGTGATGAACAACGACCGCTTCGATCTCGCCTGACCGCCCGCGCGCCTTTGCTTTCCTCGCCGGCCCCGGCTTGACTTCGCTGGGGGGGATCGGCATTGTCCGGCCGCCGTCGCGGCCGTGGGGCTGTAGCTCAGCTGGGAGAGCGCCTCGTTCGCAATGAGGAGGTCAGGGGTTCGATCCCCCTCAGCTCCACCACGCGCCTCGGCTTTTTCCTCAGTGCTTGGCCTCGAACGGATAAGGGCTGACCCCCCGGCGCAGCGGGTCGAAAGCGAGCCGGTGCTCGAGCGGCGGAAACGCGCGTGAGCGGCAATCCGGGCGCTCGCAGAGCCGGCAGGAGAGCCCGATGCCGACCGCCGCGCGCTCGAGATCCAGCCCCTCGGCATAGACGATATCGGCGGCATAGGTGAGCGGGCTGCCCATGGCGACGACATGCACCGGCGGCGGCTCGCCCCAGCGCGCGGCAACGCCGGTGACGGTGCGGGCGAAGCACAGAAAGCGCGTGCCATCGGGCAGTTCCGCGACCTGCACCCGGACCGCGCCGGGGCTCGCGAAGGCGGTATGCACCACCCAGCGCGGACAGGAGCCGCCATAGCGCGCGAAGGGAAATCCGGCGGCGGAAAACCGTTTCGAGACATTGCCGGCGGGATCGACGCGCAGAAAAAAGAACGGCACGCCGCGCGCGCCGGGGCGCTGGAGCGTGGAAAGCCGCTGGCAGGCCTGCTCGAAGGACACGCCGAAGCGCGCCGCCAGCGCCTCCATATCGTGGCGCAGGCTGGCGGCGGCCTCGCGATAGGGGTCGTAGGGCATGAGGAGCGCGCCGGCGGTGTAGTTCAAAAGCCCGATCCGGATGAGCGCCACCGCCTCGGGCGTCGAGGGCTTGACCTCGGCGAGCACTTTTTCCACCGCGTCCGCGGCCTCCAGAAGCGCGAGCTGGAACGCCATGTGAAAGCCGCGGCTTTCGCGCGGCAGCGATTCCGAGAGCGCCAGCCGGCGCGCCTCGGCGTCATAGGCGCGCAAACCCTCCAGCGCCCGCACCACGACGGCGATGCCATGGTGGCGGCGCAGACGCTCGGCGATGGCGTGGTTGCGCTCGGCCGGCGCGGCGTCGAGTTCGCCGGCGATCGCTTCCGCCGCCGCCTCCAGGGCCGGGAAATAATTGGCGTGGTCGTCGAAAACGTCCCGCGCCTCCTCGTTGGGCAGCAGGATCCGCCGCCCCGAGGGAAGCGCGATGCCGCTCGCATCCTCACGCGCGACCCGCCAGGCGCGATAGAGCGCGAGCACCGCGCGCGCGGCGTTGGGGGCGCTCGCGGCGAGCGCTTCCACCTCGGCCTCGGCGACGGCCTCGGCGCCGAGCAGCGGGTCGGCGAAGACCTCGCGCAGCCCGACCTCCAATTGCCGCTCCTGGGCGCCGGAAAGCTCGGCGAGTTCGACGCGGAAGGTCTCCGCGAGCTTGATCAGGAGCCCGGCGGTGACGCTGCGCTGGTCGTGCTCGATCAGGTTGAGATAGCTCGCCGAAATGCCGAGCCGGGCGGCGAGCGCTTGTTGCGTCAGCCCATGGTCCTGGCGCAGGCGCCGGATGGTGCGGCCGATCAGCGGTCCGGTCATGTTTACAACCTTTACAAAATCCGACGAAAAATTGTCAAACTCACGACATATTCCGAGGATTTGCCGCAGTTTGGCACTTTTCCTCGCGGGCGCAATGTGAAAATTTTACTTCGGTTACCCCGCTTCGCTTTGTTATTCGCACCAAGGAGCACGCCATGCGCCCGACCCTTTCCCCGCTTTTCGCCCCGGATGGCATGTCCAGCCCGGCCGGGCATGACCCGGAGCGTTTCGCCGGCATTCAGCGCGACTATGGCGCCGAAGACGTCGCGCGCCTCTCGGGCAGCTTCCGCGTCCGCCACACGCTCGCCGAGATGGGCGCGCAGCGGCTCTGGCATCTGCTCAAGAGCGAGCCCTTCGTTCCGACCCTCGGCGCGCTCACCGGCAACCAGGCGATGCAGCAGGTCAAGGCCGGGCTGAAGGCGATCTATCTCTCCGGCTGGCAGGTGGCGGCGGATGCCAATCTCGCCGGCGAGATGTATCCCGATCAGTCGCTCTATCCCGTGAACTCGGTGCCGTCGGTGGTCAAGCGCATCAACGGCGCGCTCCGCCGCGCCGATCAGATCGCCCGCACCGAGGGCGATGCCGCGACCTACTGGATGGCGCCGATCGTCGCCGATGCCGAGGCCGGGTTCGGCGGCGCGCTCAACGCCTTCGAGCTGATGAAGGCGATGATCGAGGCCGGCGCGGCGGGCGTGCATTTCGAGGACCAGTTGGCCTCGGAAAAGAAATGCGGCCATCTCGGCGGCAAGGTTCTGGTGCCGATCAGCCAGCACATCCGCACCCTCAACGCCGCCCGCCTCGCCGCCGACGTGGAAGGCGTGCCGACGGTGCTGCTCTGCCGCACCGACAGCCACGCCGCGCAATTGCTGACCACCGATGTCGATGAGCGCGACCGGCCGTTCCTCACCGGCGAGCGCACCGCGGAAGGATTTTTCCGCATCCGTCCCGGTCTTGGCGTCGAATACGCGATCGCCCGCTCGCTCGCCTATGCGCCCTACGCCGATCTTCTGTGGTGGGAGACCAGCGAGCCCAATCTCGAGGAGGCCGAGCGCTTCGCCAACGCCATCCACAAACGCTTCCCGGGCAAGATGCTGGCCTATAATTGCTCGCCGAGCTTCAATTGGCAGAAAAAGCTCTCGCCGGAAAAGATCGCCGGCTTCCAGGCTGCGATCGCGAGCATGGGGTATAAATTCCAGTTCGTGACCCTGGCCGGCTTCCACAGCCTGAACCATGCGATGTTCCAGCTCGCCCGCGGCTACAAGGAGCGTGGCATGGCGGCCTATTCCGAGCTGCAGCAGGCGGAGTTTGCCGCCGAGGGCGAGGGCTATACCGCAACCCGCCATCAGCGCGAGGTCGGCACCAGCTATTTCGACGCCGTCGCGCTGGCGATCTCGGCCGGCAAGGCGTCCACCACGGCAATGGCCGGCAGCACCGAGACGGCGCAGTTTCACGACCACGCCGAGACCATGGCCGAACATGACCAGTATGACCATGGCATCGACCACGCCCATGACTGGGCGCGCAACGCCGCCGCCGCCAACGCCTGAGCACCCATATCACCCGGTCAGGTGAAAGCGCGGGGCTGTTCAACGCTGATCAAATAGCGTTGAACAGCCCTCGCCTCTTCATCGGTCATGCGTGCATAGAGTTTTTTAAGCAGGTGCGACCCATGCCAGGGCAATCGGGCGAAGGGGGCTTGAATGAACCAGGGCGCTGCCCTGGACAAGCTGCGGGCGACGTTTTCGGCACGCGAGCGTGAGGGATGGCCGATGGGGAGTGCGCCGAAAAAAAAGCGGCGCCGCGCATCGCGGGCGCCGCTTCAGGTGCGCAACACCCGCCGAAACGGCACGAGGTGCGGCGTGTGGGAGGAAACGTGAAGCCGCGAACAGGCTGGCCTCACGACAAAGGATATGGGGAATTATTTAATGAAAGGTATATTTCCCCGGTTTGTTTCGTGAAATAATGCGAGCTTGCTAAGCAGCGCTCGAGGTTGTTTTCCGCTGCTGGCGGATCAGGCGGGCGGCGGCGCTCGCGATCATCGGCCGGCCGAGCAGAAAACCCTGGAGTTCGGTGCATTGGGCGGCGCGCAGCAGATCCAGTTGCGCCGCGGTTTCCACCCCCTCGGCGGTCACCGCGAGGCCGAGGCTGTGGGCCAGCGCCGAAATCGCGCGAACGATCGCCGCCGCGCCGGCATCGTCGGCGAGGCGCGAGACGAAGGAGCGGTCGATCTTCAGCTTGTCGAAGGGAAAGCGGCCGAGATAGCTGAGACTCGAATAGCCGGTGCCGAAATCATCGAGGACGAGACGCACGCCGAGCGCCTTGAGCGCCACCAGTTGCGCCCGCGCGCGTTCCGCATCGTCGATCAGCACGCCTTCGGTGAGTTCGAGTTCCAGCCGCTCCGGCGCGAGTTTGGTACGGGCGAGTGTCTCGGTCACGATCGCGACGAGATCATCGGTCTGGAACTGCATCGGCGAAAGATTGACCGCGACATGCAGCGCTTCCGGCCAGTCCGCGGCCTCGGCGCAGGCGGTTTCCAGAACCAGGCGGCCAAGCGGCCCGATCATGCCGCTTTCCTCGGCGAGCGGGATGAAGCGGCTCGGCGCGGTCCAGCCGAGATCCTTCTGAAACCAGCGGAGCAGAGCCTCGAAGCCGATCAGCGTCCGGCCATCGACGGCGTAGATCGGCTGATAATGGACCTTGAACGTGTGATTTTGCACGGCGAGGCGCAGATCCCGCTCCATCCGCCGGCGCACCTGCAATTCGCTTTCCATGGCTGGTTCGAAAATGCGGATCCTCGCGCGTTCGTCGCGCTTGGCCCAGAACAGCGCGGTATCGGCGCTGTTCATCAGCGCGGTGACGGTTTCACCGTGCTGCGGCGCGAAGGCGATGCCGATCCGGGCGCTGATTTGCACCGACTGGCCGGAGATCTCGAACGGCGCCGCGAGCGCCGCTTGCAGCTTTTCGGCCATCGTTGCGGCGGTGCCGGCCTGGCGCCCGGGCGGCAGCGCGATGGCGAATTCGTCGCCGCCGAGCCGTGCCACCTGCCCCTGATCGTTTGTGTCTTCCCGCACGAGCGCGACGAGGCGCCGCGCCACGGCGCGCAGCAAGGCGTCCCCGATATCATGCCCATAGAGGCCGTTGACGAATTTGAAGCGGTCGATATCGAGGACGAGGAGGCCGACGAAGCCGGCGGCTTCGTCGGCGCGGGCGAGGCTATCCTTGAGCAGGGCGAGGAATTTGACGCGGTTGGGAAGACCGGTCAGCGGATCATGGCGGGCGAGGTGCTCAATTCGTGCCGCCGCCTGCTTGCGCTCGGAAATGTCGCGAATAGCGGCGGCCGTCGCCGGCCGGCCGCCATGCAGGATCGAGCGCGACAGCACCTCGGCGACACGGCGCGTCCCATCCGGAAGAATGATTTCGAACTCATCGATCCGGCTCGGCTTGGTCGCGAGGCGCTCGCGGATCAGGGCATGCGATGACAGGGCGACGAAATCGAGGACATGCCCGCCGATCAGCGCCTCGCGGGGCAGGCCGACGATGGTGGTGAGCGAGGTGTTGACATCGAGGATGATGCCGTCGCGATGGATCAGCAGCCCCTCGAAAGCGGCATCGGCGAGTTGGCGCAACCGCTGCGCTTCCTCGGCGCGGCGGAGCACGAAGCGGACATCGACCAGGGTGACGATGGCGCCGAGGAACAGGATCAGCAGCGCGACACCGACGAGCACGATGACGATCGGGAGAACGCCGGGAAGATCGAGGCCGTGGCCGGCACCCGCCGGCGGGAGCGGGGAGGGGTGGGCGGCGAGGCCAGTATAATGCATCGCCACCACGGACAGCGCCACCATCGCGCCGCCGAGCATGACGAAGGAAGGCTGCCCGCGCGAGCGGCTCCAGAGCGAGAACGCACCGAGCGCCCCGGTGACCGCTTCGACGAGCGAAAGCCCAAGCAGCGATGGCGCGTCCGCGAGCTTCGTCGCCGAGGGGAACAGGACGTGCGAGGTGAACAAGACGTGGCTGAGCAGCGCGAGCCCCCAGATGCCGGTGCCGAACGCGGCCGCGGCCGCCAGCAGCCAGGCGAGGCGCGGCCGGCCGCGGCTGGCCATGGCACGGAAAAACATGACCAGCGCCAGCGGGCAGAGCGCAACCGAGATGGCGAGCGAGAGGCCGGAAAGCAGCAGATCGCGATCCGATGTCAACGTCGCGATGAGCCAGCTCATGCCGCCTCCCGGATATACAGCCCATCAATGTAAAGCATCGTCTGTCGGCAAAGGTTAACGGCTAACCTTGGCACAAATTTGTAAATCCGATAGAGATTCGGAAGGTTTTCTCGCATGCTGGCCGTCTGGCTGGGAGAAGAAGAGATCAAATTTTCGTGAACACACGCATTTTTAGGTCTGGCGCGTCAGTCTCGACAGCCGCCACGGCCAAAGACCAAGAGGAGACACGCCACGCCATGATCAACCATCCGTCACCCAACCCCGAGCCCGCGGCTTCCGCCGTTGCCCCCGCCACCATTGCTCTCCCTGGCCGGCGCGAGATGCTGCTCGCGCCGCTGCTGGCGGCGCTGCCGGTCATGCTGGCGGGGAGCGCCGCGGCAAGCCCGATCGATCCCACCGAGACCATCCTCCGTCTCCCCGAGGAGATCGCCTTCCAGCCGCAACCGGGGTTTCCGCCGCGCTCGGTGGAGATGGCGCCGCTGTGGGGGGCGAGCACCGAGCCCGGCCTCTATTTGGTGCTCATCAAATGGTATCCCGGCTATATGAGCGCGCCGCATACCTATCTCACCGATCGGCTCTGTGTCGTTCTCTCGGGCACCTGGATGATCAATAGCGGCGCCGATTTCGATCCCGACCGGACGGTCGCGGCGCCGGCTGGCAGTTTCGTCCGCCGCGTCGCCGAGACGCCGCATTACGATGGTGTCAAGCGCGGGATGAAGGCGCCGGCGGTGATCGCCATCTGCGGCCTGGGGCCGGGCGGTCTGAAATGGCTCGATCCCAGCCAGCCGGGCTGGCGGGCGGTATAATATCAGCCGGCCATTCGGCCGGCGGATATGCGCGCCGGATTATGCGTCCTCGTCCGCCTCCGCGCCGATGGCGGCGCGGATCAGGCCGCGATGGCTGGCGGCGGCGATGAAAGCGAGGATTTCCGCGACCAGCTTGTCGTCGCCATAGGCCGCCCGCACCTCGGCGACGCGCTCGGCGAAAGCGCCGCCGGCGCGGAACAGGGTGCGGAAGGCGTGGCGCAGGCGATGGATCTCGGCGCGCGGAACACCGGCGCGCTTGAGCTTGACGAGATTGAGCCCGGCGAGCCGCGCCCGGTTGCCGATCACGCTGCCGAACGGGATGACATCGGCCTCGACCCCCGACATGCCGCCGACCATCGCGCCGCGGCCGATGCGCACGAACTGATGCAGCGCCGCGGCGCCGCCGATCACCGCCCCGTCGCCGATCTCGACATGCCCGCCCATCACCACGTTATTGGCGATGATCACGCCATCGCCGATGGCGCAGTCATGCGCGACATGGGCGACCGCCATCAGCAGGCAATCGGCGCCGACCCGGGTGATGCCGGTGCCGGTCATGGTGCCGCGATGGATGGTGCAGTGCTCGCGGATCTGGCTCCGCGCGCCGATCACCGTCTCCGTCGGTTCACCACGATATTTCAGATCCTGGGGCGCGAGGCCGACGGTCGCGAACGGGTAGAGAACGGCGCCGGCGCCGATTCGCGTCCGCCCCTCGACGACGACATGCGAGACCAGCCTGACACCGTCCTCGATGACCACGCCTGGCCCGACCGAGCACCAGGGGCCGATCTCCACACCTTCGCCGATCTCGGCGCCGGCGGCGACCAGCGCGCGGGGATGAATGCCGCTCACGCCGCGCGCTGGTCCATGATCATCGCGGTATAGACCGCCTCGGCGACGGTCGCGCCGTCGACCCGCGCGATCGCCGAGAATTTCCACACATTGCCGCGGTTGCGCAGCTTCTCGACATGGATGCGGAGCTGATCGCCGGGGCCGACCGGACGGCGGAACTTGGCGCCCTCGACGGACATGAAATAGACCAGCTTCCCGGCCTCCTCCGGCCCCAGCGTTCCCACCACCAGGACGGCCGCGGTCTGCGCCATGCTCTCGATGATCAGAACCCCGGGCATCACCGGGCGGCCGGGGAAATGCCCCTGGAAAAACGCCTCATTGGCGGTGACGTTCTTGATCCCGATCGCCGAGACATCGGGAAACAGCTCGACCACGCGATCGATGAGCAGGAATGGATAGCGATGCGGGATCGCCTGCATGATCCCTGCGATATCGACCACCATTCCTTCGGGCGCCGCCTCGGCCACGGCTTTATTCTCCTTGAGACCTGCATCCATGGGCGTTTCTCTATCCGTTCCCCTCGCGTCGTTCCGCCATCGCGGGCCGTCTCGTCTCAACCTCCGGACTCCTCCGGCTCGCCGTCGGGCGCTTTCTGCCGGCCGGTCTTGGCGAGACGGCGCAGCGTCGCGACCTCGCGGAAAAACGCCGCCACCGGCTGCGCTGGGCTGCCGACGACGCTGGCCCCGGCCGCGACATCCGCCATCACCCCGGCCTGGCCGCCGACCCGCGCCTTGCGGCCGATATGGAGATGGCCGCTGAAGCCCGCCTGGCCGGCCGCCGTCACGAAATCCTCGAGCACGGTCGAGCCGGAAATACCGACTTGTGCGACGATAATGCAAGCGCGACCGATGCGGACGTTGTGCCCGACCTGCACCAGATTGTCGAGCCGGGAGCCGGCGCCTATGACGGTGTCGGCGGCGGAGCCGCGGTCGATCGTGGTGTTGGCGCCGATTTCGACATCGTCCTCGATGATCACCCGTCCGATCTGCGGCACCGAGACGAAACCGGTCTCGGTGACGGCGAAGCCGAACCCGTCCTGGCCGATGCGGGCGCCGGGATAGATCACGACCCGCGCCCCGATCAAGGCGTGGCTGATGCTGACCTGGGCGCCGATCCGGCAATCGCGGCCAAGGACGACGCCGGCGCCGACCACCGCGAGCGGCCCGATGCGGCAACCGGCACCGATCTCGGCGCCGGCACCGATCACCGCGAGCGGCCCGATTTCCGCCGCGGGATCGATCCGCGCCGCCGGGTCGATGACGGCGCTCGGCGCGATCCCCGGCGTCGGCGGCGGGATTGGATGAAAAAGGGCAGCGATCCGTGCCCAAGCGAGATAGGGTTCGGGGGTGACGAGGGCGACCGCCCCCGCTGGCACCGAACCCGCCATTTCGGGATGGATGATCACCGCCCCGGCCTTGGTCGCGCCGAGCAGGCCGGCATAGCTGCGATTGTCGAGAAAGCTGACCTCCGCCGGCCCCGCGCTTTGCAGCGGCGCGACCCCGGCAAAAAGCCGCGCCGCGATCGCGCCCCCTTCATGCCCTTCGATCCTCGCGTTGCCGGCGGCGGCGAGGGCGGTGATGTCGAACGGCCCGGATCGCGCGAAAAACCGCGGATCGCCGGTGATTTCCGGCCCCATTTTGGCTTATTTGCCGCTTGCCGCCGGCGGGGCCGCCGGTGGGGATGTCGGTGCGGATGTCGGCGGGGCTGCCGGCGTCGGTGTCACCGAGACCTCCGGCGCCGGCGCGCCGGCGCTCACCGCGGCTGGCGTGCCGGCTGCGGGCGCCCCGGCTGTGGGCGCCCCGACTACTGGGGTGCCGGCTACTGGGGTGCCGGCCGGCGGGGTTGCCCCGGCGACCGCCGGGGCGCCTTGCGGCTTGACCGGCACCATCGGCGGCTCCTGGCCCTCGGCGGGGATGATCACGTGCGGCAGGATCTTGTTGAGTTCGTCGGCGACCTGGGCGGTGATATCGAACTCGTTGACGTTGAGCGCGACCTGCTGGCGGTGCAGAACGAGGTTCATGCCGCGGCTTTCCGAGACCTGGCGGATGACCGAGATCAGGGTCTGCTCGATCTGGCCGAGGGCGTATTGGCCTTCTTCCTGGATGATCCGGTTGCGGTCGCGGAACAGGCGCTGGGCGTTGGTGATGCGGTCTTGGAGGGCGCGTTCGCGGGCGCGGATCTGATCCGGTTTGAGCTTGGCGCGATCGTTGACCAGCGCCTGCTGCATGTCGCGCCAGGCCGCCTGCTCCTTCTGGGCGTCCTGGTTGAGCTTGGCGCGGCGCCCGCCGATGGTGCGCTCGACCTCCTGCGCCGCGGTCGAGGCGCGCATGACCTCGGGCACGCCGAGCACGCCGATCACCGCCGCCGGCGGCGCCGATGCCTTGGGCAGCGGCGGCAATTGCGGCACCGGCGGCAATTGCAATTGCATCTGCGGCGGCGGCGGGCCGGGCGGCGCCGCTGGCCCGGCCTCTGCCCCGGCGGCGGGGGCGGCGGCGGCGGGGGGCGTGGCATGGGGGTTGGTGCGCGGTGGCGCTTTTTGCTGCTGCTGGCCGGGCACGAACCATGGCTGCGATTGCGGCGCCTGCTGCGCGCGCGCGGGCGCGAGCGGCATGAGAAGGGTTGCGCTCGCGAGCGCGAGAAGGGAAGCGGAATAACGCATTATGTCTTAGAACCTCGTGCCAAAGCCGACGCGGAAGAGTTCAGTCATATCATACTTGTACATGATGATCGGTTCACCGATATCGAGATTGATCAGGCCGAACGGGCTGTTCCAGGTGAGGCCAATGCCGGCGCTGAGGCGGATCGAGCCGTCATTCGTCCATATCTGGGAGTTCAAGACCTGCCCATGGAAAGTGGCCGTTCTGCCGGTCACAAAATTGCCGTCCGCGGCGACCGCGACAGGCCGACCTCCCACCCCCGCTGCCTGCAGCCCGCTCAGCGCGCCCATATCGGTGAAAATGCGGCCTGACAAGCCAAGATCGGGTGAGACCGGGAGCGGGAACCAGAGTTCGGTCGAGGCCGTCCACATCAGATTGCCGCCCAGACTGTCGCCGGTATAGGGGTCGTGGGGGCCGACGCCGCCATCGAGGAAGCCGCGCAAATTCTGCCCGCCGAGATAGAACCGGTCCTCGAGGAAGGTCGGCTGGCCGTTCATGGATTGAATATAGCCGCCGCTCTGGATGAACGAGAGCGCCCACTGGTTGTTGCCGGTGAGGAAATCGAGCGGGAAGATCTGCTGCGAATCGAGATGGACGCGGTAGAAATCGGCCTGCCCGCCGAGATCCGGCCCGGCATAATCGGTGCCGGCGCGGACCACGAAGCCGCTATGCGGATCGAGCGGGTTGTCGCGATAATCCATAGTGAAGACCTGCCCGAATTGCGACAGGATGGATTGCCCGGCCTGGTCCTGGATGTAATAGCTGGCGCCATTATAGACATTGTACACCTCGCGATTGGCGTAGGTATAGGTCCAGCTCTGGCGGAAATGGTCGTTGAACTGATAGCCGATATTAATCGCGGCGCCGGTGCGGCGCTCGCTGTATTCGGCGAAATAGGCGAAATTGTTGTCGATATGGAAAAGATTGATCCCGGCGGATATGTTATCGCCGAGGAAATAGGGATCGGTGAAATTGATGCTTTCCGAGGTCTCCAGTTCGGCGATGATGGCGTTGACGCCGGCGCTCATGCCGGTGCCGAGAAAATTGTTTTCCGAGACGCCGACATTGAGCAAGGGGCCGATATCGGTCGAATAGCCGCCGCCGAGGCTGAGCGAGCCGGTCGGCTTGTCCTGCACCTGCGCGGTCACCACCGTCTCGTCGGGCGCCGCGCCGGGGGCGTTGGTGACATTGACATTGTCGAAGAAATTCAGCCCCTTCAGATTCTGCTGCGTCGCGGTCATCTGGTCCTGGCTGAAGGCGTCGCCCTCGGCGAAGGTGAACTGGCGGCGGATCACCTGGTCCTCGGTGCGGTTATTGCCGACGATGTCGATGCGCTCGACATAGACGCGCGGCCCCGAATCGACGTCGAAAATGAGACTGACACTGTGCGCCTTCTCGTCGCGCGCAATGCGCGGCTTGACCTCGACGAAGGGCTCGCCGCGCGATTGCACGTCGGCCGAGATCGCCTTGACCGAATCCTCGACGGCGTTGCCGTTGTAATAATCGCCGGGGCGGAGCTTCACGTCCCTGACCAGGGAATCGCCGGCGATCTTGGGAAACCGCGAATCGACGGTGATTTTCGCGACCTTGTAGCGATCGCCCTCGTGCAGCGTGAAGGTGAGAAAAAATGCCTGCCGGTCGGGCGATAATTCGGCGTTCGCCCCGGTCACCGCGAAATCGGCATAGCCGTTCTTGAGATAGAAGCGGCGCAGCAATTCCTTGTCATAGGTGATGCGCTCGGGGGCGTAGGTATCCGAGGAGGAGAGGAACAGCCACCATTCATGCTCGCGGCTGCTGACGACGTTGAGCAGGGTTCCCGAGCTGAACGCCTGATTGCCGACGAAGGCGATGCGGCTGATCAGCGAGGTCGGACCCTCGTCGATCTTGAAGATGACATCGACGCGGTTTTCCGGCTGCTTGATGGTCTGCGCGACGATGGAGGCGGCGAATTTGCCGTTCTGGGCGTAGAGATCGAGCAGCTTCTTGCGGTCCACCTGGGCCTCGGTCGCGGTGAACACGGCGTTCTGGCGGAGTTGGATCGCGCCTTTGAGCTGATCGTCGGTGAGCTTTTTGTTGCCCTCGAAGGCGACGCGGTTGACGATCGGATTTTCCACCACCTTGACGACGAGATTATTGCCCTCGCGGCGGATATTGACGTCGGAGAAGAGGCCGGTCGCATACAGCGTCTTGAGGCTGCGGTCCATGCGGTCGACATCGAAGGGATCGCCGGGCTGTAGCACCATGTAGGAGAGCACGGTCCCGGTCTCGATGCGTTTATTGCCCTCGACGACGATCGATTGGATCTGATCGCGCGGATTGACCGGATGCACGATCACCGGCGGCGGCTCGGGGATGGCGGGGGTCGCCGGGGCGGCGGCGTTCCCGGGTTTCTTCTCGGCCGGCGATGGCGTCGGCGCGATCGGCGGCGGCACCGGACCCGCGGGCTCCTGTGCCGCGGCCGGGGCGGCAAGCCAGGTCGGGCCGGCCAGCAGGGCCGCCAACAGGCAAGCGCTCGCGAAACGTGCGGCACGCGCGATTTTCAAAATCCGGTCTTCCCATCGCTGTTACCGCACCGTGCACGGCGGGCGGAGAATAGCGGCCCCGAAAGCGCGAGGCTACCCTTAGATCACCGGATCGCGAGTTTTCATCCGATAGTGCCGAGAAAGGGGGATTACCATTGGAATTGCTCGTGAAATCCGCGCAATAACGGCAATTCAGATGGCATTTTTTGCAACACTGCCGCCGCCGGCAAAGCCTCTCAGCCGGCGAGGTGGGCGACCCAGCGGAAAATGCCGAGATGGGCGAGATCGTTCCAGGTCGCGAAGATAAACAGCCCGACGAGCAGCGCTGCTCCGGCGCGGAAGCCATAGTCCTGGGCGCGCTTGGGCAGCGGCCGCCCGAGCACCGCCTCGGCGAGATAAAACAGCAGATGCCCGCCATCCAAGACCGGGATCGGGAACAGATTGACGAGGCCGAGATTGACCGAGAGTACGGCGATGAAGGAGATCAGGTTGGCGAGCCCGGTCGCCGCCACCTGGCCGGAGAGCTGCGCGATGCGGAGCGGGCCGCCGAGGTCATCGGTGCCGCGCTGGCCGCTCACCATCTGCCAGACGCCGCTGACCGTCTCGGCCAGCACCAGCCAGGTCTCGCTCGCCCCCGCTGCCACCGCACCGGCGAGCGACAGGCGCTCATAGCGCACGCTGCCGCCGGAAATACCGAGGAGCCCGGCTTCATGGCCATCGACGAGATGGCTTCCCGTCGTCACCATCAGATGTTGCGTCGCGTGGTCGCGGGTGAGGGTGAGGTCGAGCGTGGTCGCGGGATGGGCGGTGACGATGCGCTGGATATCGAGAAAGCGCGCGACCGGCGCGCCGTCGATGGCGAGGATGCGATCGCCGGCGGCCAGTCCCGCTTTCGCCGCCGCCGATCCCGCCATCACCTCGCCGACCACCGGCTCCACGACAGGCCGGCCGGCGATCGCGAACAGCGCCGAAAACAGCACGAAGGCGAGGGCGAAATTGGCGATCGGCCCGGCGGCGACGACGATCGCGCGCGATGACACCGGTTTTTCATGGAAGGTTCGCCCGGGGATCCACGCCGCTTTCGTCTCCTCGCTCGCCTCTTCGGGCTGCTCCTGGCCGTGCAGCTTGACGAAGCCGCCGAGCGGCAGCCAGGCGATGCGCCATTCGGTGCCGCGGCGATCGCGCCAGCCCCAGAGCTTGCGGCCGAACCCGATCGAGAATGTCTCCACATGCACGCCGCGCCAGCGCGCCGCGAGGTAGTGGCCGAGTTCGTGAAAAAACACCAAGACGCCGAGCACGATGACGAACGCGACCAGCGAGCGCAGGGTTCCCGGCAGCAGCGAGCCATGGAGGAGGGGCGGCAGCAAGGACAGCATCAGGCGGCTCCGATCAGGGTTTCGGCCAGGCGCCGGGCTTGCGCATCGAGCCCCAGCACCGAAGCGAGATCGGCCGCCGGCGGCGCCCCGAGCCGATCCATCACGCGCGCGACCAGGGCGGCGATCTCGAGAAAACCGATGCGCCGGGCGAGAAACGCGGCGACCGCGACTTCGTTCGCGGCATTGAGCAAAGTGGGGGCGCCGCCGCCGGCGCGCAAGGCGGCGCGGGCGAGCGCGAGGGCGGGAAAGCGCTGATCATCGGGGGGCGCGAAATCGAGCCGGGCGATGGCGGCGAGATCGAGCCTCGGCGCCGCCGTCGCCATCCGCGCCGGCCAGGCCAGCGCATGCGCGATGGGGACGCGCATATCCGGCGAGCCGAGCTGCGCGACGACGCTGCCATCGGCGAAGCAGGCCATGCCGTGGATCACCGATTGCGGATGAACCAGCACCTCGATCCGCGATTCGCCGAGCCCGAACAGCCGCGCCGCCTCGATGACTTCGAGCCCTTTGTTCATCAGCGTCGCGCTGTCGATGCTGATTTTGGCGCCCATCGACCAGACCGGGTGACGGAGCGCCGCCTCCGGCGTCGCCGCCGCCATCTCGGCGCGCGAGAAGGTGCGGAACGGGCCGCCGGAGGCGGTCAGGATGATTTTTTCGAGGCTCGCGTGGTTCCCGTCGGCGAGCGCCTGAAACACCGCGTTATGCTCGGAATCGACCGGGAGCAGGGTCGCCCCCGAGGCGGCGACGGCGGCGAGCATGACGTCGCCGGCGCACACCAGCGCCTCCTTGTTGGCGAGTGCCACGGCGCGGCTCGCGCCGATCGCGGCCAGCGTCGGCGCGAGGCCGGCGGCGCCGGTGATCGCCGCCATCGTCCAATCGACGGCGATCGCTGCCGCCGCCACCACCGCGTCGGCGCCGGCGGCAACCCGCACGCCGCTTCCGGCCAGGGCGTCGCGCAGCGCCGGGTACTGCGCCTGATCGGCGATCACCGCCCATTCGGCGCCGCAGGCGCGGGCCTGGGCGGCGAGCAGGGTGGCGTTGCGCCCGGCGATGAGCGCCTTGACCGCGAACCGCGTGCGATCGCCGAGCAGCGAGAGGGTCTGGGTGCCGACGCTGCCGGTGCTGCCGAGCACGGTCACGGTTTTGGCGCCGTACGCGGGCGCGCGCGCCTGCTCCGGCTTGTGGCTTGCGGCGAGATCGGCGGTCACGTCCAAAGCAAAACTCCTCTGCCGAGGATCAGGGCCAGCGCCGCCGCCATCGGCGCCGCCGTCAAGACACCATCGAGCCGGTCCAAGAGGCCGCCATGGCCGGGGATGAGATGACCCGAATCCTTGACCCCGAAGCGGCGCTTTAGGAAACTCTCGAACAAATCGCCGCCCTGCGCAATGATCCCGAGCAAAGCCGCGATCAGCCCGGCATGGAGCGTGCCGCCGCCACCGAGCCGGGCCGCGCCGGCGCCGACGGCGATCGCGGCGAGCAGGCCGCCCGCGGCCCCCGACCAGGTCTTGCCCGGCGAGATCAGCGGCGCGAGCTTCGCCCCGCCGATCAGCCGGCCGGCGAGATAGGCGCCAACGTCGCTCGCCCAGACGGTCAGCATGAGAAACAGGATGTTGCCGCGCCCGGCTTCGGGGTCGGCGCGGAGCCAGACCAGCGCGATGGTGGCGAGCGCGATATAAAGAATGCCGCCGCCGAGACGCGGCCGGCGGCGAACGAGCGCCAGCGCCGCGCTGGCACCGGCGATCACGAGACCGCTCGCGGCCGAGACGCCGCCCGCCGCGGCCACCGCGAGGCCGAGGCTCACGATCACCAGCCATCCCGCCGGGCGGCGCCAGGTTTCATGGCAGAGCGCGACCCATTCGGCGCCGAGCCCGACCGCGCCGAGCCCGACCAGGGCGACGAAGGGCGCCGCGCCGAGCCAGATCGCGGCCAGCGCGAGC
Organism: Pseudomonadota bacterium; assembly: GCA_021851785.1. GTDB lineage: Bacteria > Pseudomonadota > Alphaproteobacteria > Acetobacterales > Acetobacteraceae > Acidibrevibacterium. The sequence continues at coordinate 8,951 of JAJZBV010000036.1, read as the reverse complement.
GGCACCAGAACCGCCGCCGAGAGCACCCGGATCCCGAGATCGCCCCACGGCCCGGCGGCGCGTTCACGCCCGGCGGGGCGCTCAGGCCGGGCGGGCACCGAATCTGCGTTCCCGGCCGGCGTAATCGGCCAGCGCCTCGGCGAAATGGGCGGCGCCGAAATCCGGCCACAGCACGTTGAGGAAGATCAGCTCGGCATAGGCCGCCTGCCAGAGTAGGAAATTGGAGAGCCGCCGCTCGCCGCTGGTGCGGATGATGAGGTCGGGATCGGGCATGCCAGCGGTGAACAGCCGGCGCGCGAATTCCGCCTCGTCGAGCGTCGCGGGGTCGATCTCGCCCGAAGCGACCGCGCCCGCGATCAGCCTGGCCGCCGCGATGATCTCGGCGCGGCCGCCATAGGAGAGCGCGATGGTGAGGTTGAGCCGGGTATTGGCCGCCGTCATCCGCTCGGCCTCCGCGAGGCTCGCCTGGATGTCTGGCGCGAACCGCCCGGCCTCGCCGATGAAGCGGAGACGCACGCCATTCGCCGCCAGCTCGGCGATTTCACTTTTGATGTAATGGCGGAGCAGGGCGGTGAGGTCGCTCACCTCATCGCGCGGGCGGCGCCAGTTCTCGCTGCTGAAGGCATAAAGCGTGAGCCAGCCGACATTATGGGCCAGCGCCGCCTCGATGGTGCGCCGCACCGCGCGGGCGCCGGCACGGTGCCCGGCGAGGCGCGGCAGGCCACGCGCCTGCGCCCAGCGGCCGTTTCCGTCCATGATGATCGCGACATGGGCCGGCGGCGGGGGCGCAGCCGGCACGATGTCGCTTTTGGGCGCGGTGATGGCCGGGGTGGAAGACATCAGACTTGCCGGATGTCCTTTTCCTTCTCGGCCAGCAGCTCGTCGATCCGCTTGATGAACTGATCGGTGAGTTTCTGCACCTCGTCCGACCAATCGGCGGCGTCGTCCTCGCTGATGTCGTGCTTCTTCTCGTGCGCCTTGATCTGGTCCATGCCGTCGCGCCGCACGCCGCGCACCGCGATCCGGCTGCCCTCGGCGTAGCGGCCAGCGGCCTTGGCGAGTTCGGTGCGCCGCTCCTCGGTCAGGATCGGGATCGGCACCCGCACCAATTGCCCGTCAGACGAGGGATTGAGCCCGAGCCCGGCATCGCGGATCGCCCGCTCGACGGCGCCGACCAGGCTCCGATCCCAGACCTGGACGGTGATCATGCGCGGCTCGGGAACACCGATGGTGCCGACCTGGGCAAGCGGCATCTCGCCGCCATAGGCCTCGACCCGCACCGGCTCGAGGAGGCCGGGGCTGGCGCGGCCGGTGCGCAGGCCGGCGAATTCGCGCCTGAGCGTCTCGATCGCGCTTTCCATGCGGCGGATGAGATCCTGCTTCAGCGTGGTGAGATCGGCCGGCATGTGACTTCCCCCTTGCGCGCCCGAGGTTACGCGGCGTCGTCTACTGGGTTTCGATGATGGTGGTGAAACGTCCCTCGCCGCGCATGACGCGGGCGAAAGCGCCGGCGGCGTGGATGTTGAACACCACGATGGGCAGTTTGTTCTCGCGCGCGAGGCTGATCGCCGCGGCATCCATCACCGCGAGATCGCGCGCCAGAACGTCGTGATAGCTCAGTTCCTGATAGCGCTCGGCGTCGGCGACCTTGCGCGGGTCGGCGGAATAGACGCCATCGACCTGGGTGCCCTTGAGCAGGGCATCGCAGCGCATCTCGGCGGCGCGCAGGGCCGCGGCGGTGTCGGTCGTGAAAAACGGGTTGCCGGTGCCGGCGGCGAAAATCACCACCCGGCCCTTTTCCATGTGGCGCTGGGCGCGGCGGCGGATATAGGGCTCGCAGACCGAGGACATCGGGATCGCCGATTGCACCCTTGTCGCGACCCCGACCTTCTCCAGCGCGTTCTGCAAGGCCAGCGCGTTGATGACGGTCGCCAGCATGCCCATGTAATCGGCCTGGGCGCGGTCCATCCCGCCGGCGGCGCCGGAGACGCCGCGGAAGATGTTGCCGCCGCCGATCACCAGGCATACCTGCGCCCCCATGGCGACGACATCACCGATATCGGCGGCGATGCGTTGCACCGTTTCCGGGCCGATGCCGTATTCGCGCGTGCCCATCAGCGCCTCGCCGGACACTTTCAGAAGCACGCGCCGATAGGGATGCCGCTCGGTCATGACTGGGGATCGCTTTGCCACGCGCGAAAGAAACTACCGGGCGAGCCGGTCTTGAACAAGGGGCGGTCCGACCGCCCCAAGCGCGGGGCGGCGAACCCGAGGCGGTCAGGGCGCCTTCGTGCCCTCATTCGCGATCCCGGCGGCGGCGGCGACCTCGGCGGCGAAATCGCCGCCCTGGCGCTCGATCCCCTCGCCGAGCTGGAAGCGCGCGAAGCCGGCGGCCTTGGCCCCCGCCTTCTGGATCACGGCGCGCACCCGGCTTTCGCCGTCATGCACCCAGACCTGCTCGAGCAGCACCACTTCCTCGTAATATTTGCGAATTCGGCCCTCGACCATTTTTTCGATGATCGCCTCGGGCTTCCCCGAAGCGCGCGCCTGCTCGGCGAGCACGTTGCGCTCACGCATCAGCGCCGCCGGATCGACACCGTCGATATCGACCGCCTCCGGCCGCGTCGCGGCGATATGCATGCCGACCTGGCGCCCGAGCGTCTCCAGCGCCTGCGCCTCGCTATTGCCCTCGAGCGCGATGAGCACGCCGATCTTGCCGAGCCCGGGCTTGAGGGCGGCGTGGACATAGCTCGCGACCACGCCTTGCGGCACCGCGAGCACGCGGGCGCGGCGGATGGTCATGTTCTCGCCGATGGTCGCGACGAGATGGGTCAGCTCCTCGGCGACGCTGCGCCCGGTTCCGGGGAAGGGGGCGGCGCTGATCGCGGCGATGTCTTCGCCAACGTGGAGGGCGACCTTCGCGACCTCGCCGACAAAAGCCTGGAACTGCTCGTTGCGGGCGACGAAATCGGTCTCGGCGTTGACCTCGACCATCGCCGCCTTGGCCGGCACCGAGGCGATGCCGATCAGCCCCTCGGCGGCGACGCGGCCGGATTTCTTGGCCGCCTGGGCGAGGCCCTTCTTGCGCAGCCAGTCGATGGCGGCTTCGAGGTCGCCGCCGGTCTCGCCGAGCGCCTTCTTGCAATCCATCATCCCGGCGCCGGTCTTCTCGCGCAGATCCTTGACCAGCGCGGCGGTGATCTCGGCCATGTTCGGTCTCTCCGTTCGGTCTTTGGGGCTCTGGATCAGGCGGACAGGTGTTCGCCGGTCTCGGTCTCGGTCTCGGCGACGACGTGCGCGGGCAGGCTCTCGGCGGCGCCGATATCGGCGCCGGAGGCGGCCATCTCGGCGCTGATGCCGTCCAGCACCGCGGCCGCGACGAGATCGCAATAGAGCGAGATCGCCCGCACCGCGTCATCGTTGCCGGGGATCGGGTGGGTGATGCCGGCGGGATCGGAATTGCTGTCGAGCACCGCGACCACCGGGATGCCGAGCTTGGTCGCTTCCTCGACCGCGAGTTTTTCCTTGTTGGTGTCGATGATGAACAGAATATCGGGCAGCCCGCCCATCTCCTTGATGCCGCCGAGGGCGCGCTCCAGCTTGTCGCGGTCGCGGGTGAGGTTGAGCACCTCCTTCTTGGTCAGGCCGCGGGTGTCACCGGAGAGCTGGTCCTCGATCTGGCGGAGCCGCTTGATGCTCGCGGTGATCGTCTTCCAATTGGTCAGCGTGCCGCCGAGCCAGCGATGATTGACGTAATACTGGCCGCAGCGCTTGGCCGCCTCGGCGACGTATTCGGCCGCCGCGCGCTTGGTGCCGACGAACAACACCCGCCCGCCGCCGGCAACGACGTCGCGCACGGCGCGGAGCGCGCGGTCGAGCAGCGGCACGCTCTGCTGCAGGTCGATGATGTGGACCTGGTTGCGCACGCCGAATAGGAACGGCGCCATGCGCGGGTTCCAGCGCCGCGTGTGGTGGCCGAAATGGACGCCGGCCTCGAGTAGCTGGCGCATGGTGAATTGCGGCATCGCCATCGGGCGATCTCCTTTCCGTGTCCGGTTGACCCTCCGCGGAGCAGCGGGCACGAAGGGCTCTCCCCCTCGACCCACCGGAACCCGGCCGAAGCCGGGAAAGGCGCCCCGCGTGCGAATTACCGGCTTTCACCGGCGCCGGCGCTATGCCCCAATTTGCGTGCCGATGCAAGAAGGGGGGTGGGAGAGAAGGATGAAGGGACTTCTTTTTCTGAAGAAAAAGAAGCAAAAAGACTTTTATCCGTTTGATCGGCCGAGTTCTGCCGGCGGCCACTCCGGAGCCCGTGCCCACAGGCTCCGCTCATTCCTATTCCTATGCATTCCCATCGGTTCCGAAGCTACCGGCTGCTGGTCCTCCGCGAGGCACCTAGTATAACCGTCCCAAGCTGGCGTGCCGTCCATGACATCTTTCAGGAGAAATCTTGGATAGACGCCACAGTCTTGCGCAATTTCGGACATCGGACCGCCGCCGCCAAAACCTGCTCGATGCCAGTCTCCCCCGAAGCCATGGTTTTGGATCACTGCGCAAAAAGGCTCCGGCGTTCCATTGTTCTGACAGAAAATCGCGTCAAATGCCGCATGTCCGTCCGCCGCAAGAAACAGGATCGCGAAACGCCATGCGCCATGCGCATCGTCAAATCCCCGTTGCCTTTCAAAAATCGATATGAACCCATAGGGTGGGTGCGGCGGAAAAGTGTAATCCACCCGCTGGCGATAATGCGGCACCCAGCGGTTCGTTTGAAAATCTGCCTCAGTGAGATCGATTTGCGCAATCGAGTCATATCCAAGAAAGCCTTGTCCGCGCGCACGCGTAATTCTATTCACCAATTCCTGCCTTTCTACGTGATAGTCCACATAGATGAAGCAATGCGCAGCCTGCGCGGAATTGAACGCAGCAACCGGACCGCCATCGAAATAGCTTCCGGGATAATAAACCGTTCGGGATCGAAGAAAATCTTGAAGCCTATCTGCCGGCCGCATCGGGTTCTGGAGATCAAATCGGGCAAGCCAATCCGGCACAGCCTCCTCGTAGATGGCCAAATATTCTCGTAAAGTCAACGGACCTCTCCCCATTCAGGCGATTTTTCGCCGCTTTTTTGCTTGCCGTAAGTTTGCATGTTATGACACCATAAAGCATCATCCAAGTCCAGGCGTTCCGCGCGGTGCTTGGACCAAAAGCACCGTCCCGCGCCGCTCATCCCCCTTGCGAAGGCCGCGCGCCGGCGCTATATCGGGGTTCATACACATTCTCCGCGATGTTACGGGGGGTGGCCTTCGCGGGCCGCCTTTTTTTGTTTTGGACGGGTTTTGTTTTGGACGGGTTCATCTTGGACGAGGATCGCCCTGATCACGAGGATCGCCCTTATCACACGGGCCTCGAAGCCAAGCTCGCGGCGCGCGTCACGCCGACGCTGGAAGCGCTCGGCTATGAACTGGTGCGGGTCGCGGTGATCGGGCGTGAGCGGCCGACGGTGCAGATCATGGCCGACCGCGCCGATGGCGCGCGCTTCGGCATCGAGGATTGCGAGGCGCTGAGCCGGACGCTGGGCGCGGCGCTCGATGTCGAGGATCCGCTGCCCGGCGCGTGGACGCTGGAAGTGAGTTCACCCGGGATCGACCGGCCGCTGACGCGCGCGAAGGACTGGAACCGCTATGCCGGCCATCTCGCGCGCGTCGAGATGGCGGTCGCCCAGGAAGGGCGGAAGCGCTTCGCCGGTGTCGTGCTCGGCGCCGATCGCGAAACCGCCCGCCTCCGCCTCGATGACGGCAGCGAGATCGCCCTGCCGCGCGCCGAAATCCGCCGCGCCAAGCTGGTTTTGACCGAGGCGCTGCTCGCCGCCGAGGCCGACCCGCCGCTCAACTGAACCCGCCGCCAGGAAACCGGAAGCGAACGTGCTCGAAACGTCAACGGAAAGGTCTCAAGCCATGGATACCGCGATCGCCCGCCCTGAATTGCTGCTGGTGGCCGATGCCGTCGCGCGCGAGAAATCGATCGAACGCGACGAGGTGCTGGAGGCGATGGAGCAGGCCATCCAGAAGGCCGGCCGCGCCAAATACGGCCATGAGAAGGATATCCGCGCCCGCATCGACAAGAAAACCGGCGAGGTCCATCTCTCGCGCTGGACCGAGGCGGTGGAGACGGTGGAGAACGAGGAGACGCAGATCCCGATCGCCATCGCGCGCAAGTTCAAGCCCGATATCCAGCTCGGCGAGCATCTCGTCGACCCGCTGCCGCCGATCGATTTCGGCCGCATCGCGGCGCAGACCGCGAAGCAGGTGATCGTGCAAAGGGTGCGCGAATACGAGAGGAAGCGCCAATACGAGGAATACAAGGACCGCGTCGGCGAGATCATCAACGGCACCGTCAAGCGCACCGAATACGGCAATCTGATGGTCGATCTCGGCCGCGCCGAGGCGCTGCTCCGCCGTGACGAACTGATCGCCCGCGAGAGCTTCAGGAACGGCGACCGCGTGCGCGCCTATATCTATGACGTGCGCGAGGAGCCGCGCGGGCCGCAGATTTTTCTCTCGCGCACCCATCCCAATTTCCTCGCCAAGCTTTTCGCCCAGGAAGTGCCCGAGATCTATGACGGTATCATCGAGATCAAGGCGGTGGCGCGTGATCCCGGCTCGCGCGCCAAGATGGCGGTGATCTCGCGCGATTCCTCGATCGACCCGGTCGGCGCCTGTGTCGGCATGCGCGGCTCGCGCGTCCAGGCGGTGGTGCAGGAGCTGCAGGGCGAGAAGATCGACATCATTCCGTGGAGCCCGCAGGCGGCGACCTTCGTCGTCAACGCCCTGGTGCCGGCGGAAGTGACCAAGGTGGTGATCGACGAGGAGGCCGGACGGGTCGAGGTGGTGGTGCCCGATGAGCAACTCTCGCTCGCCATCGGCCGGCGCGGCCAGAATGTGCGCCTCGCCAGCCAGCTCACCCGTTGGGACATCGACATCCTGACCGAAGCCGAGGAAAGCGAGCGCCGGCAGGAGGAGTTCCGCCGCCGCACCGGCCTCTTCGTCGAGGCGCTCGATGTCGATGACGTGATCGCCGGCCTGCTCGTCGCCGAGGGCTTCAATACCATCGAGGAGCTGGCCTTCTCGCCGCCCGAGGAGCTGGCCGAGATCGAGGGTTTCGACGAGACCGTCGCCGCCGAGCTGATCCGCCGCGCCGAGACCTTTCTCGCCCGCCGCGACGCCGAACTCAACGAAAAGCGCGTCGTGCTCGGGGTCAGCGACGAGATCGCCGCGATTCCCGAACTGACGCCGGCGATGCTGGTCGCGCTCGGTGAGAAGGACGTGAAGACGCTCGACGATCTCGCCGATCTCGCCGCCGATGAATTGATCGAGATCGTGGGCAAGGGCGAGATGGATGACGAGACCGCCGCCGCCTGGGCGAGCGCGATCATCATGGCCGCGCGCGCCCATTGGTTCGCCGATGACGAGAGCGGGGAGCAGAAAGACGCCTGAGCGCACGCCAGATCCGGTGCCGCCCGATGCGGCGCCAAAGGACGCGCCAGAGGACGCGCCAGAGGATTCGCCAGAGGACTCGCCAGAGGACTCGGGCGACGCCGAGGACGGGCGCGAGGCCGGCCCGCTGCGGCGCTGTCTGGTGACCCGCCTCCGCGCCGAGAAGACGGCGATGATCCGCTTCGTCGTCGGGCCGGAGGGGGAAATCGTCCCCGATCTCGCGCTCCGGCTGCCGGGGCGGGGAATGTGGTTGAGTGCCCGGCGGGATGTGTTAGAAACCGCCGTCAAGCGAGGGGTCTTCGCCCGCGCAGCGAAGAGGCGGGTGAGCGTTCCCGCGGATCTCGCCGCCGCTGTCGTATCTGGGTTGAGGTTGCGGATTGGCGAGACTCTCGGTCTTGCCCGGCGGGCGGGCCAGGCCATCGCCGGTTTCGACAAGGCGCGGGAATGGCTGATCTCCGGCCGCGCCGGCCTCGTGGTCGCGGCGCGCGACGGCAGTGCCGACGAACGGGCCCGGTTTCTGACGGCCGGGTTTCTGGCGGCGATGAAGGCCGGGGCGGCGGTGGCGGTGGTCGATCCGCTGTCCGGCGCTGATCTGGGGCGGATTTTCGCCCGCGAGCGGGTGGTGCATGTCGCACTCGCGTCCGGGCGGCTTGCGGCCACGGTGGCGAGCGATGCCGCGCGCCTCGCCGGAATCGAGGGCGGGGTTGTGGCGCCGTCGGGAGATGCGGCTTGAGGATTGAACGCAAGCGGTCCAATGATGCGCGCGGATCGGGATGCGCGCGGAGTGGAATGCGCGTGGATTGGCGGCCTGGCCGCCAGGCGGAAGCCAGGCGGAAGACGGACAGGGTACAGAGCACAGGGTACGGGCGGATCAATGACTGAAGGTAACGATCAGGACAGCGGTAAAGGGCGGCTTTCGCTTCGGCCGGGCGGACGGCTTGAAGGCGGACGCACCGTCGATGCCGGCTCGGTGCGCCAGAGCTTCAGCCATGGCCGCTCGAAAGTGGTGCAGGTCGAGGTGCGCAAGAAGCGGAGCAGCGCCCCCGCGGCGAGCCCCGGCGCGCCGTCCCTCCCGGCCGGGGAGAGTGTTTCCGGCCGCACCGAGCCGGCGAGCCGCATGCCGGGCCGCGGCGCCGCCGGCAGTGGCCGGGCGTTGACCGCGACCGAACTCGCCGCTCGCCAGCGCGCCCTCGTCGAGCAGCAGCGCGAATCGGCGCGGCGCGAGGCCGAACGTCGCGAGCAGGAAAAGATTTCCATCCTTTCCGCCGCCGAGGAAGCGCGTCGGCGTGAGGAGGATGCCCGCCGCGCGGCCGAGGAAGAGGCCCGCCAGGCCGCCGAGGAAGAGGCCAAACGCCGTGCCGCCGAGGAAGACGAGGCGCGCCGCGCCACCGCCGCCGCGCAGCCGGCGCCGGCCGTCGCCAAGGGTGGCGAGGACGCCGAGCGCCGCGCCGCGCCCAG
>JAJZBV010000035.1 GCA_021851785.1 Pseudomonadota bacterium | reverse complement strand
TATTGCGATCGCAAAGCTCATTGAGATCGCGCCGGATGGTTTGCGGCGTGACGTTGAACCGCTCGGCGAGTTCCTCGACCCCGACGCGGCCGGTGGTGCGCGCGATCGAGAGGATTTCGTTCTGACGCTCGTTCAGTGGCTGCATTCCTACGATCCGCTGCGGGGAAAACGATTCTGGGAGGAGGTCAGGCGGGCGCGCCGCTCGGTGGCGAGGGAAGCGTTGGCGCCGGCGGATCAGGCAATGGCAAGCCGGCTTCCCGCATGTGGTGTCTATTTTCTGACCTCGACAAAAAAGCGTTACGAATTAAATCATTCGGCACGCCAATGGTTTGCAGAATTTTGGCGTGGCACAAAAGATCAAGCGCCGGCGTCAATTTTACTAAATCCTGGATAAAGTCGTTATGTGTCCTGGTTGCCGACTTATCCTGTTTTAAACCGGCGAAGTGAGACAGTTCATTTCGGCGATCCGCGCAAGATTTGGCAAATTTTTGGAGTTCAGATTTCCCAAGACCGAGTGGCAACGATTTAAAAAGGCTGAACAGGCGATCTTTCAGAGGTGGTTCTTTTGCACGATCCAGAATGTTCTCGAGCCATCGGCGGTCACTTGACTTGAGACACGGTTTCTCCCTGGCTTGATCTAAAATTCTTGCGATTTTTTCAGATAATTTGTGATCCTCTGGAACTTCGCTTTCATTCCGACTCATCGCCTCCAATGCCCACACTAAGGAGACGAATTGGTGATCTAGATATAAAGTCGATGCACGGCGTGTGGCCGCGTAGAACCCGCAAGACAATGTCAAATTCTCGTTCTGATCTAACCATTTGTTGAGAATATAGCCAAATTGTACTGCAATCGATGGGAATGGAATCCAGCAATCAAAAGTATCTATTTCTGATCGCCCACGATTTGATTGAGAATGATGATAAAATATAAATTCATTTTCTTGCCGTTCGATCCTCGGCCAAGCGAGGCTGCGGTGTTGGTTCGTAAGGAGAAGAAGAAACTCCTCCAGCTTGAGAACCGTGTCCGCCAACTCCAGCAGCGTCTTGGCGGAACGCGGCTTGAGGAGGATTGTCCCCGACGCGGTCATCGTTCCTTTCCCTACTAAGGGCCATTCAACTTTCCAATCAGTTTCAATTTTGATACTGTAATTTACGCTAGACAGTTCATAATTATGATTTTGCGTTTCCATCGAAATTAACGCACCAGTCCCGTCCTCGCGGTCTTCGTATCTTGGGAAAGGCAATCCAAGCCAGTTTTCGAAGCCGTCCAGGGAGATCACGATGTCGGTTTCGTCGTCTATTTTTGGCATACAAGACAAAGAGGCGTTGCCGATCAAACAAAATCTCGCGGAAATTGGAGGCAATGGATGAAAAAAATCTATTTGCGTGAGGTAAACAAACCTATCGCTCTGAGGTAAATACCCAACAATAACATCATTTTTATTGTTTATTACGAGGCGGTTTGGATTATTTGGCGTAATAGGGCAACGAAGCCTGATCATGCCGTTCCCGTCGATCGTCAACGTCCCGTCCACGACACCCGCCGGAAACCGACGCCCCTCGTCGATGGGTGTTCCCGCGAGCCAGAAACGTCCGTGTTCGTTGACCTCGTCGTTTGGCATCGCCGAAATCCCGTTGGAACCAAACCGGATAAAAGTCTTTTTGCTTCTTTTTCTTCAGAAAAAGAAGCCCTTTCTTCCCTCTCCCGCAACCATCGCCCTTGCTTCGACGCCGGCCGAGGCGCTAGCGTGGGCACGAAAAATTCACAATAAGGGGGGATGACGATGCCGCGCGCGTTTCATGCCTGGTTGCTGGCCGGGGGGATGGTTTGGGGCGCGGGGCTTTTTGTCCCCGCGCAGGCGGCCAATTATTCGGCGCTTTATGCGTTCGGTGACAGCCTCTCGGACGCCGGCAACGCCTATCTCGCGACCGGCGGCACCGAGCCGGCCAGCCCGCCCTATTCCGATGGCCGGTTCAGCAACGGCCCGGTCTGGGTGCAGGATCTGGCGAGCCAGCTCGGCCTGCCCGCGCTCACGCCGAGCTTCGCCGGCGGCACCGATTTCGCGGTCGGCGGCGCGCAGACCGGAACGACGCCGGTGCATACCGCCAATCTCTCCGATCTGCCGGGGCAGCTCACGGCGTTCCAGGCCGCCGTGCCGCAGCCGAGTTCGAGCGCGCTCTATACGCTCTGGATCGGCGCCAATGATCTGTTCAGCATCCTCGCCACCTCCGGGATGACCCCGACGACGGCGGAGGCGGACGCCAATGCCGCGGTCCACAATGTGGTGAATTTCGTCGCCGGAATCGCGGGGGACGGGGCGAAGAATCTGCTGCTGGTCACCGTCCCCAATCTCGGCGTGGTGCCGGCGATCACCGCGCTCGGCCCTGCCGCGGAGACCTTCGCGACCGATCTTTCCGCCTATTTCGACCAGGCCCTGGTCACCGCGATCGGCGGCGAGGCGGCGAGCACGGGGATGAACCTCTCGGTGCTCGACACGTTCAGTCTGCTCGACAGCGCCGTCGCCAACCCGTCCGCGTTCGGCTTCACCAATGTCACCTCCCCGTGCTGGACCGGAAGCTACACCAGCGCGAGCAGCGGCACGCTTTGTTCCAATACCACCGCCGGGCAGGATCAATATCTGTTCTGGGATCAGGTGCATCCGACGGCGGCGGGGCAGCAGATCGTCGCCGATGGCGCCTATGCCGAAGTGCCGGAGCCAGGCTCGCTCGCGCTGCTTTTGGGCGGGCTCGGCGCCTTTGCCCTGCTCCGCCGCCGCGCCGGCATCGGCGGGGCATGAGCGACGACATCGCCGTCACGTGCTCGGTCAACGGCGAGCGGGTCGCGGCGCGGGTTTCACCGCGCACGCATCTCGCCGATTTCCTGCGCGAAGGCTTGGGCCTCACCGGCACCCATCTCGGCTGTGAGCAGGGCGTGTGCGGCGCCTGCACCGTTCTGCTCGATGGCGTGCCGGTGCGCGGCTGCCTCACCCTCGCCGCGCAAGCCGACGGCGCGGCGGTGGAAACCATCGAGGGCTTGAGCGCCCGCGGCGCCCTGGCCGAGTTACAGGCGGCGTTCGTCGCGGTCAACGCGCTGCAATGCGGCTTCTGCACGCCGGGGATGCTGATCACCGCGCGGGATTTACTGGAGCGCGAGACGAATCCGGATCGCGCCCGCATCCGCGATCATCTCTCCGGCAATTACTGCCGCTGCACCGGCTATCAGGCGATCATCGACGCGGTTGCGATGGTGGCGCGGGGAGACGCGCCGGAAACGGTGGAATAGAAAGAAAAACCGTTCTTTTTTGTAAAAAAGAACCAAAAAACGTTTGTCCTGTCAGGCCGCGCGCGTAATCACCCGGCTGAAGGGGATTACGCCGCTTTCGGTGACAAAGGCGATCTCCAGCGTCTCCGGGCGAAGGGCCGCGCGGAGGAACCCATGCGCGCCGCTGACAAAACCGGGGCGATTGGCGGGGCCGGTCGCATAGGTTTCCGAGCCGGCGCCGGTGGTGACATAGGCGATGCCGTCCATCTCGACATACTGCATCGAATGGTCGTGGCCGTTGATGTAGACGGGAACACGATGGCGGCGGAGCAGCGGCGCGAGCGGCGCGATCAGATCCGGCTGGTCGTGATGCGCGCCACCGAGCGCGGTATAAAGCGGGTGATGGCCGATGACGATCTTCCACCGCGCCTCGCTCCGCCCGAGCGCCCGATCGAGCCAGGCGAGCTGCGCCGCCGTGTCCTGCCCGTCGATCCGGACGGCGGTGCCGCGATAGGCACGAATGAATGGCGAGGTGTCGAGGAAGAAGAAATCGGCGGCACTGCCATCGGCCAGCGTCTCTCTCCGCGAAAAATACCGCGCCGGCATAAGCCAGCGCGGGCTTTTGGTGTGATAGGCGAGCTGCGGCGCGATTTCGCCGCGATAATCGTGGTTGCCGAGAATGACATGCCAGGGGGTTTGCAGCGCGGGCGCGGTGTAGATCTCCTCGAAGGATTGCCGCCAATGCGCATCTTCGAGGCTTTGGACGCCGTCTTCATAAAAATTATCGCCGACCGAAATCACGAAGCGGCTGCCGATCGCGCTGGCCGTCTCGCCCATCCGGCGCGCGACCTCCGCCTGATGATCGGCGCCACGCCGCCCCCAATCGCCGATGACGACGAACGGCAAAGCCTGCGCCGCGGCCCGCGCCGGAACCGTGAGGACAATGCTGGCCGGAAGCGCGCTCGCGAGCAGTTGGCGACGGGAGATTTGTGACAAGACGGATGGCATGGCGGTCTGTTCCTCAAGGTTCGTCGTCTGCTGGCGCGGGCGCTTCCTCCCAGCGATAGCGGAAATCGCAATGCGCGGCACCCTGCATGAGGGTCTGCGTCCGCGCGAGCTTGAGCGCCGGATGATAGCCCTCACAAAACGCCGCGTCGCGCCGGCAGGAGAGAATGGCGCCGAGATCGCCAAGACCGAGTTCCCTATACATCTCGGCATAACGGCATTGCGTGACATTGAAATGAAATTCGCCGGGTCCGGCGGGAAGTTCCTCGATGGTGAGCGCGTCCTCGGCGCGCCAGAGCGCCTGGATCGCGCGGAAATGGGCGAGGTTCGCCCCCTCCGGCGCCGCCTGCGCGAATCCCCGCGCCGCCTCCCGCGCCATCGCGATGACCGCGCGGGAGAGGACGCGCTTTGCCGCCTCTTGCCCGAATTCGCGTGCCATCTCATCGAACACGCCCTTGGCGAAGGCGGCTTCGATCCGCCGCCGCGAGAGAATGGGCATCTCAGCCATCGGCATACCCTCCCGCAGCTTGCGCGCGCCGGCGCGGGCGGCTGCGTCCATTCACGAGATAGAGCCCCGCCGCCACCGAAGCCAAAGCGAGGGCGAGAAAAACCGACGCCGGCTCATGCAAAACCACGATACCGGCGAGCATGCCGAACAACGGCGTGAGAAACGAGAATGCCGCCAGCCGGCCCGCCGGGTAAAGCCCGATCAGCCAGAACCAGGCGAGGTAGCTCGCGAACGCGACGATCACCGATTGATAGGCGAGCGAGGCATAGGCGATGGGGCCGGCATGAAAAATCGCGCCCCCCTCCCCTTTGAGCAGTGCTGCGCCAAGCAGGATCGGGATCGAGCCGGCAAGCTGATAAAACAGCACCTTCGCCGCCGGGACGCCATGCAGCCCCTTCACCGCCTTGACCATCACCGTCACCGCCGCCCACATCGTCGCGGCCAACGTCACCATCAGGTCGCCGAGCCCGGAACCCGCGCTGGCGTGGCGCAGACCATCGGCGAAAGCGATGGCGACGCCGGCGAAAGCAAGGACCAGCCCGGCGACCTGCCGCCCGCCGAGCCGCTCCTCCGGCACCAGAAAATGCACGCCGAGCGCGACGAAAAACGGCGCTGTATAGAGGAACAGAACCGCGCGCGAGGCGGTGGTGCGGCTGAGACCGGCATAAAGCAGCAGAAATTCGCCGCCGAACAGCAACGCCATGACAATGCCGGGGAGGAACGAGCGATCGCGGCGGATCAGCCGCCAGAGCCCGAAGCCACCCTCCCGCCAGCCGATCCAGGCGAGCAGCAGGAAGGTCGAGATCAGCGAGCGGAGCCCGGCTTGGAGCGCCGGCGGCAGGCCGTCGGCGATGGCGAGCTTGACCCAGACCTGCTGCGCCCCCCAGATCAGGCACAGCAGCGTCATCACCGCGATCGCCCGCCCATCGAGACGGGGATTCATGCCAAAGGGGCGTTCATGTCAGCCCGGCAGAGCGAGCACGTTCTTGGCCAGGATATTGCGCTGGATCTCGTTGGTGCCGCCATAGATGCTGGTCGGACGTGCCTGGATGAAGAGCCCGGCGGGATGGAGATCGCGATTGCCCTCCACCGGCTCCAGAAGCCCGGCATCCTCGCCGGCGATCTCCAGCATCGTCTCGGTGATGCGTTGGAACAATTCGCTTTGATGGACTTTCAGCATCGAGACATCAGCGCCCAGCGCCTCGCCACGCCGGAGCTTCGCGACATGGGTTTCATAAAGCGCGCGATGATCCGCGAGATCGAGGCGGAGCCGGGTGTAACGGTCGAGGAAAACCGGCTCGTCGGCGCAGCCGACATGCTCGGCGAGGCGTCGGAGACGGGTCAAGGCATAGGCCGATTGCCGCGGCGAGCCGAGGAAGATGCGCTCGAAACCGAGCAGCGCCTTGGCCATCGTCCAGCCCTTGTTCACCTCGCCGACCAGGTTCTCCTTCGGCACGCGGACATTGTCGAAGAAGGTTTCACAGAATTCGTCATGCAGTTCGAGATTGATGATCGGGCGGATGGTGACGCCGGGCGCATCCATCGGCACCAGCAGGAAGCTGATCCCCTCCTGTTTTTTCGCCGCTCTGTCGGTGCGGGCGAGGAGAAAAATCCAGTTGGCGTCGGTCGCGAGCGTGGTCCAGGTCTTCTGGCCGTTGATCACCCAGTGATCGCCGTCCAGCACCGCTTCCGTGCGCAAGGCGGCGAGATCGGAGCCGGCATTGGGCTCGCTGTAGCCCTGGCACCAGATATGCTCGCCGCTGAGGATTTGGGGGAGGAAAAAGCGCTTCTGCGCCTCGTTGCCATAACGGATGAGCAACGGGCCGACCATGACCACGCCGTGATCGTTGGTGCGCGCGCAGCCGAAACGCTCGAACTCCTCGATCATGATGAGTTGCTTGCCGGCCGAGAGGCCCATGCCGCCATATTCGCGCGGCCAGCCCGGCGCGAGCCAGCCTTTTTCCGCGAGTTTCAAATACCAGACCTTGTTGTCGCGCCAATGCAGACGCTTGGGCGGATCGCGCAATTCCGGCGGATAATTGGCCGCAACCCACGCCCGCACGACATGGCGGAAAGCCTCGTCATCGAGCGCATCCAAGGCCTCGGGCGGCAGATCGGCGGACGGCGCGGGATTGGACATCAGCGTCACTCCTCACTCTCGGGGGCGAGCGCGGCATAGCGCGCGCGATGCCTGGCGCCGGTGCCGAACATGGAGGCGATCACCATCGCCTTGCGCAGAAACAAGCCGATAGCGAACTCATCGGTATAGGCGATGCCGCCATGGAGCTGGATCGCCTCGCGGGTCATGCGCAGCGCCGCATCCGAGGCCCGCGCCTTGGCCCGCGACACCGCGCACGCGCGCGCCGCATAATCGTTGCTGGTATCGAGCACCGTCGCCGCCGAGGCGACCGAGGCGCGGGTCAATTCGAGAAGGATTTTGAGATCCGCGCAGCGATGCTGCAACGCCTGAAACGCGCCGATCTTCTGGCCAAACTGTTCGCGTGTGCGGAGATAATCGAGGGTGAGCGCGAACACGCGGTCCATCAGGCCGAGGAGATAGGCGCTGCTCGCCAGGGAGGCCGCTTCCAAGGCCGGCGCGAAATCGCCGGGAAGCGGGGTCGCCGGGCTGTCCTCGAAGGTCACGGTGCCGAAATGCCCGCCATCCTGGGTCGGCGAGGTCACCAGCGAGACCCCCTCGCCATCGGCTTCGACGAGCGCGAGCCCGGCATCCGTCGCCACCAGGAAAGCGTCGGCGGCGTTCGCCATCGAGACGAAAACCTTGCGCCCGGAGACGGCGCCATCGGCGAAGGTGGTCGTGAACGGCGCGAGCAGCGTGCCCGGCTTCTCCTGCCAGGCGGGCAGAACCAGCCGCTTGCCGGCGAGATGATCGGCACGCCACGCCTCGGGCAGGAAGCTCGCGGCCAGCACCGCCGGGATCAGCGGCTCCGGCACCAGACCGGCGCCGAATTCCTCGGCGAGCGCGCAATATTCCGCCATCCCGAGCCCGGCGCCGCCTTTCTCTTCCGGCAAGGAGAGGCCGACCCAGCCCATCGCGCAGATCTCGCCCCAGACCGCGCGATCGAAGCCGGAATGGGTGAAGCGCAACGCCCGGATACGAGCAAAATCGCCGCCGCGCGGCGCGATCGCGGCGGCGCTGTCGCGGATCAGGCGCAAGCTCTCGGCGCGGGCGTCGTTCTCGCTCATGAAGGCAGATGGAGCGACGCCTCGCTCCGCGCCTGCAATTCGGCGAAGGAGAGGCCGGGGATGATGTCACGGACGACGAAACCGCGCGCCTCGACATCGAGCACCGCGAGATTGGTATAGACGCGCTTGACCGCGCCGAGCGCGGTCGGCGGGTAGGTGAGCCCTTTCACGAGGCGCGGCCGGCCATCCTTCGTCTGATGCTCCATCACCACCCAGAGCCGCTTCGCCCCGACCGCGAGATCCATCGCGCCGCCGACCGCCGGCGCGGTGTCGTTCTCGCTCGTCGCCCAATTCGCGATGTCGCCGTTTGCCGCCACCTGATAGGCGCCGAGCACGCAGAGATCGAGATGGCCGCCGCGGATCATCGCGAAACTATCGGCGTGGTGGACGAACGAGCCGCCGGCGCGGAGCGTCACCAATTGCTTGCCGGCATTGATCAGCCAGGGATCGACGGCGTCGGGCGCCGGCGCCGGCCCCATCCCGAGCACGCCGTTTTCGGAGTGGAAAATCACCTCGCGATCGAGCGGCACGTGATCGGCGACCAGCGTCGGGATGCCGATGCCGAGATTGACATACCATCCCTCCGGCACGTCTTGCGCCAGCCGCGCGGCCATGCCGACACGGTCGAGCGGGGTGAAATTCGCGGCGTCTCTATCGGCCATCGCGGTTTCCTCTCTCCTCAAAATTGCGTCAGATCGGCGGATCGCCATAGGGCACGTGGATCACGCGATCGACGAAAATCCCCGGCGTCACCACCGCTTCCGCATCGAGCGCGCCGAGTGCGACGATGTGCTGCGCCTGGGCGATGGCGAGCTTCGCGGCCGTCGCCATCACCGGGTTGAAATTCCGCCCCGAGCGGCGATAGGTGAGATTGCCCCAGCGATCGGCCTGCCACGCCTCGATCAGCGCGACATCGCCAAAAAGCGCGTATTCCAGAACGCAATTCCGGCCATTGATCTCGCGCGTTTCCTTGCCGGCGGCGAGCCTGGTGCCATAGGAAGTCGGGGTGAAAAAGGCTTGGACGCCGGCGCCGGCGGCGCGCATCCGCTCGGCGAGCGTGCCCTGCGGCACCAGTTCCAGTTCGATCTTGCCGGCCTTGTAGAGATCCTCGAACACCGTCGAACTCGGGCTGCGCGGATAGGAACAGATGATCCGCCGCACCCGCCCGAGCGCGAGCAGCTTGGCCAAACCTTCCCCGCCGCTGCCGGCGTTATTGGCGACCACCGTGAGGTCTTTCGCGCCGTGCTCGATCAGCCCGTCGATCAGCGCCTGCGGCTGGCCGACGCTGCCGAAGCCGCCGAGCAGCACCACCGCGCCATCGGCGATGCCCGCCATCGCCTCGGCCATGGTTTTGACGATACGATCGATCATCGCGCGCACACCACCCGGCCATTATTGACGACGACGACGTCGCGTTCAACGACGCGGGCGCGAAACGCCCCCTCATCCGGCCAGATCTCGGTGCGGATGGTCTCCCCGGGGTACACCGGTGACGAGAAACGGAGATCGATTTCGCGCAAACCTCGCGGGTCGTAATCGCAGAGCGTCTTGAGCAGCGCGTGGCAGACGACGCCGAGGGTGCAGAGGCCATGCAGGATCGGGCGCGGGAAGCCGGCGCGGGCGGCAAAGCCCGGATCGGCGTGCAGCGGGTTGTCATCGCCGTTGAGCCGGTAATAGAGCGCCTGTTCGGGGCGGGTCGCGAGATCGAGGGTGATCGCGGGCGCGCGCTCGGGCACCGGATGGACCGGCTTCACCGGGCCGGACGCGCCACCGAACCCGCCATCGCCGCGCAGGAAGGTGGTGCTGGCGAGGGTCGCGAGCAGCTTGCCGCTCGCCGCCTCGATCACCTGTTTTTCGGAATACATCAAGGCCCCCTTCCCCGCCCCCTTGTCGATCAGGCCGGTGATGCGGGTGCGGCCGATGATCTCGCCCTCGACCGGGATCGGGTGATGCCAGACGATGCCCTGCTCGCCATGCACGACGCGGACGGCATCGATCCCGGTATCCGTCCGCGCCGCCCAGAACCCGGGATGGCCGAGCACCACGGCGATACTGGGAAACGCCGCCAGATCGCGATGATGATCGAGAAAATCGAGCTGGCGCTCATCCATCGGATCCTGTCCGAGCCCGATCGAGAGCGCATAAAAAATCGTATCCCGCTTGGTGACGTGCTGACGCACCTCGGGGATGGGGTAGTGGAGCAGTTTTTCCGGATCGATCGCCATATCAATCTCCCATCTCGATCACCGCGTCAGCGGCGAAGGCGCCTTCGGGCAAGGCAAAAACCGGGTTGAGGTCGATCGCGCGGAGCCGCTTCCCGGCCGGGTCGGCCTCGGCCTCGGACGCGAACACCGAAAGCGCCGACAGCATGCGCGCGAGCGCCGCGATATCGGCCGCCGGCCGCCCGCGCGCGCCGAGCAGGAGCGGTGCCGCGCGGACCGAGCGGATCATCCCTTCCGCGACCTCGACGCCGAACGGGCAGCGGTGGAAGACCACGTCGCGCAGCACCTCGACGAAAATCCCGCCGAGGCCGAACGCCGCGATCGGGCCGAAGACCGGGTCGCGATGGACGCCGAGCAGACATTCGACCCCGCCCGCCATCGCCTTGGCGACCAGAACGCCCTCGATCCGCGCCTCCGGCCGCGCCGCTTGCGCGCGCGCGATCAGGGTCGAAAACCCCGCGCGCACCGCCGCCGGATCGCGGATATCGAGCAAAACCCCGCCGATTTCGGATTTATGGAGAATATCGGGCGAAAGTATCTTCATCACCACCGGAAAGCCGAGCGCCTCGGCCGCAGCAATCGCCGCGTCCGCGCTTTTGGCGACGCGTTCGGGAACACAAACGATCCCGGCTTCCGCGAGCAGGCGTTTGGCTTCGGCCTCGTCCGGCGTTACGGCAGGAAGGGCGATCCGTGGCCCCCGCGGCGGCGGCTTGGCCGGTGGTGCCACGAAAGCGGCGCCGAAACGCCCCATCGCCGCGATCGCCGTGACCGCGCGGGAGGGATCCTCGAACACCAGGAAGCCATCTTCCTCATAAGCGCTGACGCGCTCCGGATCGGCGACCACCGAGAGCACGAAGAGACGATCGGGGTGCGCGCTCCGCACCGCGTTGAGTTCGGCGCGGAGCTTGGGAGCAATGGACGCGGCGCCGCCGGTCTGCGAGAAAAACGCGAGCACCGAGGCATAGCCGCCATCGGCGACCATGCTTTCGGTGAAACGCCCGACCAGCGAGAGATCGTTCAGCACCTGCGCCGTGCAATCGACCGGGTTGCGCGGCGCCGAAAACGGCACCAGCGCGCGCAAAGCCGCCTGCGCCCGCTCCGGCATCTCCGGCATCGGGAGGCCGAGTGTGGCGGCGGCATCGCTGATCAAAACCCCGGCGCCGCCGCTCACCGTGATCACACCGAGGGTATTGCGCGCGGGATAGATGCGCTTGGTCGCGGCATGGGCGATATCCAGCATCTGCTCGGTGGTCTCCGCGCGAACGACGCCGAATTCGGCGAGCACGGCATCGGTCACCGCGTCATCGCCGGCGATCGAGGCGGTATGGGATTGCGCGGCGGCCTGGCCGAGCGCGCTGCGGCCGACCTTCATCAGCACCACCGGCTTCCTCGCCGCCCGCGCCGCGTCCAGCGCGGCGAGGAAGCTCGCCGCCTCGCGGATCCCCTCGGCGTAGGCGGCGATGACGTCGGTGTCGGGGTCTTCCGCGAGCCAGCCGATGACCTCGCCGACGGTGACATCGCTCTCATTGCCGGTGGTGATGCAGAGCGGCGTGCCGAGGCCGCGGCCGCGCGCGATGGCGAAGACATGGGTGCCATAGGCGCCGGATTGGCTCGCGATGCCGATCCGCCCGGGGAGCGGAAACCCGGTCTCGAGGGCGGCCGAAAATGTCGGATAATAGCCGAGCCCGCGTTGAACAAGCCGAGACAATTGGGGCCGAGCAGCCGCATGCCGCCGGCCCGCGCGAGCGCCACCATCTCCGCCTGCGCCGCCGCCCCCGCCGCGTTCATCTCGGCGAAACCGGCGGTCAGCACGATCGCGCCCTTGACCCCGCGCGAAGCGAGCGCGGCCACGGTTTCGACGGCGGCGGCCGCCGGCACGGCGACGATCGCGACATCCGGCGTCTCGGGCAGAGCGGCGATGGTCGGAAAACAGGGAAGCCCCTGCACCGTCTCGCGTTTTGGGTTGACCGGCAGGAGGCGGCCGGCAAACCGTTTCTCCAGCATATAGGCGATCGGCCGGCCGCCGATCCGGGTCGGCTCGTCGGAGGCGCCGATCACCGCGACCGAGCGCGGCGCGAGCAGAGGGGTGAGCGAGGCGAAACGCCCCGCGGCTTCCGCGCTCATGCGAGAGCGCGCGCCATGCCGGTTTCACCCCTGGCTTTGGATCGACACCAGCTCATGCTTCCTCCCGCTCGTTACCGCCCGATCATGGCCCAGCCCGGATTGCCGAACAACCCGCCCCCGCTGGCGGCCGCGCCACAGGAAGACATTTGACGCGGCGGGGGCGATCGCGCATCACCGGAGCCTTGGGTGTGGAGCGATATGCGCGCGGTCATCGAAATCGTCGTCATTCTGCTGCTGATCGGGCTCAACGGCCTGTTCGCGCTCTCCGAACTCGCCCTCATCTCCTCGCGCCGCGCCCGGCTCGCGGTGCTGGAGCGCAAGGGCGAGCCGCGCGCCGCCCTCGCCCGCACGCTGGCGGAAGACCCGCAACGCTTTCTGCCGACCATTCAGATCGGCATGACCCTGATCGGAATTCTCGCCGGCGTCGTCGGCGGCGCCCGGCTCGCGACGAGCTTGACGCTGTGGCTCGCGGACATTCCGCTGATCGGCGCCTGGGCGAGTAGTCTCGCCTATGTCGTGGTGGTGGTTTCGATCACCTATTTCACCCTGGTTTTCGGCGAGTTGGTGCCCAAGCAATTGGCGCTGCGCTGGCCGGAGAGAGCGGCGGTGATCGTCGCCCGCCCGGTCGCCGTGCTGGCGCGCCTCGGGGCGCCGGTGGTGTGGCTGCTCGGGCGTTCCTCGGCGATGATCTTGCGCCTGTTCGGCCAGAGCCAGAAATCCGGCCCGGAGGTGACCGAGGAGGAGTTGCGCGCCTTCCTGCTCGAGGGCACCCAGGCCGGCGTGCTCGAGACCGAGGAGCGCGACATGATCGAGCGCCTGCTCCGCCTCGCCGACAAGCCGGTCCGCGCGATCATGACGCCGCGCACCGAAATCACCTGGATCGACCGCACCGATGCCAGGCGCGACATCATCGCGACCCTCAAGGCCTCGCCACATTCGCGCTTCGTGGTCTGCGACGGTTCGGTGGACAACGTCGTCGGCATCGTCCAGATCAAGGACATCCTCGACCGCCTGCTCGATGGCGGCGAATTCTCGCTCGCAGCAAGCCTCCGCCAGCCGATGGTGATCCCCGACCGCGTCTCCGCCCTCGATGCCCTGGCGCGGCTCAAATCCGACCCGCTCGGCATCGCCGTGGTGATGGACGAATACGGCAGTTTCGAGGGGCTGGTGACGGCGACCGATCTCCTGGAGGCGATCGTCGGCGATCTCAACGAGCCGGCGCCGGAGCCAACGGCGCCGGACCAGCCGGAGCCGGAGCGGGTCCTGGACGGGCTGATGCCGGTCGATGAGCTGAAATCCCAGCTCGACCTGCCGGCGCTGCCGGCCGAGGGCAGCTATCACACGCTGGCCGGGCTGATCCTGGCCCTTCTGCGCCGCGTGCCGCAGGCCGGCGACCGCATCGTGTTCGGCGGCTGGCGCTTCGAGGTGCTGGCGATGGATGGCAGGCGGGTCGAGCGGGTGCGGGTCGGCCGCGATCCGGTGGGCGGGGCATGAGTGAGAGGCGGATGAGCGGAGCCGGGCGTGGACACGTTCTTTCGCGGTGATCTCGCCGCGCCCGGCGGGCGGCGGCTGGCCTGGCTCGACAGCCTGACCACCGATCACGCGGTGTTCCGGCTGGTGTGGAGCAATGCCCGCGCCGTCGTGCCGGGGCGGCTCTACCGTTCCAACCATCCGACCCCGGCGCGGCTCCGTGCCATGGTGCGGCGCTGGCATCTCCGCACCGTGATCAATCTCCGCGGCCCCTGCGGCAACGGCTCGGACGCGCTCTCACGCGCCGAGGCGGCTCGGCTCGGCCTCGCTTTCATCGACGCCCCGATCGCCAGCCGCACGCCGGGGCGGGCCGATCTTCTCGCCCTGATCGCGACCCTGCGAACCATGGCCGAGCCGGCTCTGATCCATTGCAAATCCGGCGCCGACCGGGCCGGCTTCGCCGCCGCCGTGTTTCTCCTGCTCAACGGCGCCCGCGTCGCGACGGCGATGGCCGAACTCTCCTGGCGCTACGGACATTTCCGCGCCTCCCGGGTCGGCATTCTCGATGCTCTCCTGCTGCGCTACGCGGGCGACGCCGAGGGTCGGCTTTCGTTTCCCGATTGGGTCCGGGACGAGTATGACGAAATGGCGTTGCGGCGGGATTTCGCAGCCCACGGCCTGGCGAGTTTTCTCGTCGACCGGGTGTTGCGGCGCGAATGACACGGGTTGGGCGAAACGTCTTGAGGAGGCCTATGATGCAGGAATTCGACGCGGTGGAAATTTTTCGCGGCCTTGCCTGGGAGGGGCCTTTTCCCGAAACCGCCATCGATCGGGCGGGGGATGCGCTGGAGGCCGGCAAGGTGCTCTATTTCCCCGATCTCGCCTTTCGCCTGCTGCCCGGGGAGGAGATGTTCCTCGACGACAAAGTTTCCGACCACAGCCGCAAGAATGTGAGCTTCGACCCACTCACCGGCCAGCTCGGCGCGACCGCGCTCGCCGGAGCGGAGGAGAAGAAGCTGGCGGCGATGCTGGATCGCTTCGGCCGCCAGGCGCGCGCCCTCCTCGTTGGCCTCATCCCGGCCTATGACATCGGTCTCGAGCGCGCCCGCACCAGCTTCCGCCCGGTCGAGATCGCCGGCCGCCCGACCTCGCCCCGCCATGACGATACCCGCCTCCATGTCGATGCCTTCCCGAGCCGGCCGATGCGCGGCAAGCGCATCCTCCGCGTCTTCTCCAACATCGCGCCCGACGACACCGTCCGCCGCTGGGAGGTGGGCGAGCCATTCGCGGATTTCGCGGAAAAATTCCTCCCCCGTCTCCGCCGCAAGCTGCCCGGCGCCGCTTGGTTTATGGAGCGGATCGGCCTCACCAAGGGACGGCGGAGCGCCTATGATTTCCTGATGCTCGGCCTGCACGACCAGGGCAAGCTCGACACCGAATATCAGCGTTCGGCGCCGCGGGTGAAACTCGCCTTCCCGCCGGGCTCGACCTGGATCGTCTATACCGACCAGGTGCTGCACGCGGCGATGTCCGGCCGCTTCGCGCTGGAGCAGACTTTTCATCTGCCCAATGACCGTATGCTCCACCCCGAACGCACGCCGCTTCGGGTTCTCGAACGGTTGTCGGCCCGGGCTTTGGTTTAGCAGGCGGCGAAAAAACTGGATCGGTCGGTCCGACGGCACCTTTCCGCGCAGGATTCGTCCAAGGCTTGCAACGATGCAAAAACATCGTTGCCGCACCTTGTCCTTTCCTGCACGAAAATTCGCTCGCCAGACCTCAACGACCAGTTTTCCGCAGCCTGTTAGAGTGGAATGAGCGGTGTGGGAGGGCGTTTCGGGGACGAAAGCGGGTCATGCCCGCTGACACCGCCCGCTGACACCACCCGATGACACCGCCCGCTGGCACCGGCGGTCAGGTCACCTGAAACCCGGCCCAGAACGGATCGCGCGGGTCGACGAAGAGGGTGTTGAGCCCGTGCAGGCGCGCCCAGCCGGCGATGCTCGGACGGATCGCCGGGCGGCCGGCGAGCGTCGTTTGCGCCTCGACGCGGCCCTCGAACAGCGAGCCGATGATGCTCTCGTGGATGAACTCGTCGCCGACGCGAAGCCGTCCGCGCGCCACCATCTGCGCCATCCGCGCCGAGGTGCCGGTGCCGCAGGGCGAGCGGTCGATGGCCCGCGCGCCGTAGAAGACGGCGTTCCGCGCCGTCGCGCGCGGGTTCCGCGGCGCGCCGGCCCAGAGGATGTGGGAGACGCCGCGGATCGTCGGATCCTCGGGGTGGACGACGGTCGCGGCGCGGTTGACGGCGTCGCGCAACACCGGGCTCAGGCGGAGAATGTCATCGGCCGAGAGCGCCTCCAGCCCGTCATAGCCCGGCTGCGTCTCGACGATCGCGTAGAAATTGCCGCCATAAGCGATATCGACGGTGATTTCGCCCCAACCCGGACATTCGACCCGGAGGTCGGCTTCGGCGAGATAGGAGGGGACGTTATGAAGCCGTACCTGCTCGATGAACCGCCCCTCGCGGCGATATTCCGCGACCACCCGCCCGGCCGGGGCGTCGAGCGCAACCTCGCCTTCCCGCGCCGGGGTGATGAGGCCGTGTTCGAGCGCCATGGTCACCGTCCCGATGGTGCCGTGGCCGCACATGGGGAGGGCGCCGGAGACCTCGATGAACAGGATCGCGGCGTCGCAATCGGCACGCAGCGGCGGGTAAAGAATGGCGCCGGACATCACGTCGTGCCCGCGCGGCTCGAACATCAGGGCGCGGCGGATCCAGTCGAAGCGGGCGATGAAATCGGCGCGCCTCTCGCTCATCGTCGCCCCGGCGAGAGGCGGCGCGCCGCCGGCGACGAGACGGACCGGATTGCCGCCTGTATGGCCATCGAGGCAGAAGAAGCTATGCGGCCCCATCATCCGGGTTCACCCGGTGATCCGCTCGATCGCGGCGCCACAGCCGGCGAGCTTCTCGACCAGCGCCTCATAGCCGCGATCGAGGTGATAGACGCGGTTGACGATGGTCTCGCCGCGCGCAGCCAGCCCGGCCAGCACCAGCGAGACCGAGGCGCGGAGATCGGTCGCCATCACCGGCGCGCCGGAAAGGGCGGCAACCCCGCGCACGATCGCCGAGGCGCCATGGACATTGATCCGCGCCCCCATGCGGTTGATCTCGGGGACATGCATGAAGCGGTTCTCGAAAATCGTCTCGGTGATCATCGCCGCCCCCTCGGCGACCGCCATCAGCGCCATGAACTGCGCCTGCATGTCGGTCGGAAAGCCGGGATAGGGTTCGGTCATGACATCGACGCCGGCAAGCCTTCCCTCGCGCCGGGCGCGGAGGCCGGAGGCCGTCTCCTCGATCACCATGCCGGCCTCGGCGAGCGGGCGGATGAGCGCCGCGAGATGCGTCGCCTCGCCCCCCTCGAGCAGGAGTTCGCCGCCGGTGACGCCGACCGCGCAGAGATAGGTGCCGGTCTCGATGCGGTCGGGAAGGATCGCATGGGTCGCGCCATGGAGGGCGGGCACGCCGCTGATCACCAGCCGGTCGCTGCCGATCCCGGTGATCTCCGCCCCCATCGCGACGAGGCAGGCGGCGAGATCGCCGATTTCGGGCTCGCGCGCGGCATTGGCGATGATCGTCCGGCCCTCGGCGAGGGTTGCCGCCATCAGCAGATTTTCGGTGGCACCCACCGAAGGGAACGGCAGCACGATCTCGGCGCCGCGCAACCGGCCGCGCACCCGGGCATCGATATAGCCGCCTTCGAGCCGGATCTCGGCCCCCATCTGCTCCAGCCCCTTGAGATGGAGATCGACCGGGCGCGTCCCGATGGCGCAGCCGCCGGGGAGCGAGACCCGCGCCTCGCCGCAGCGCGCGAGCAGCGGCCCGAGCACCAGAACCGAGGCACGCATCCGGCGGACGATGTCATAAGGCGCCTCGGTGCTGGTGATCCGTCCGCCGATCGCAAACCGCCGCCCTCCGCGTTCCAGGGTGAGGCCGGCCTCGGCGAGGAGGCTCGCCATGGTGTCGATATCGGCGAGCTGCGGGACGTTCTCCAGCGTAAGCGGCGCCTCGGTCAGCAGCCCCGCCGCCATCAGCGGCAGCGCCGCGTTCTTGGCGCCGCCGATCGCAAGCCGGCCTTCGAGCGGCCGGCCGCCACGGATCAGGATGCGATCCATGCCGACCGCGTCCGTTCAGAGAGAGGTTCTTTTTTGAAAAAAAGAACCAAAAAACTTTCTATTTCGTCCCCGCGCGGCGGACATAGCCATACGATGCTTGACAAAATTTCAGCCTCGGCTTGATCGCTATCTGCCGCATCATCTATCACCGCCGCGCCATCGTTGAAAAGACCGCGCCCTCACGCCGCCGCCGGGGGCAGGCATTTTCGCGCCCGCATCTCGCCAAGCCAGAAGGCAAGTGATTGCTCGGTATCGATGCAATCGCCAAAACCGGCTTCCCTGATCTTGATGGTGCTGAGCAGCGACGCGGTGGAATGGGGTCGCGAGAAAGCGAAATCGGCGAATTGCCAGGAGGAGCTGACCAGATGTTCCAGCGATACCGGCGCAAGGTCATACCGCGCCGTGATTTTCCGCCACGTCGCCGCGTGGCCGGGCATGACGCGCGCGAGCGGCATCGCCTGCGGCAGACCGACCGGAATCGCGAAGGCGCGCGCGATCGCGGGCCATAGAGTCTCCCAGGTGAATACATCGCCATTGGTGATATTGAAGGTCTGATTGAAGGCCGCCGGCGCGCTCGCCGCCCAGAAAATCGCGCGGGCGAGGAGACGCGCATCGGTGGCTTCCGTCACCCGGGTTCCGGTCCCGGGATAGACCAGCGGCAGGCCGAGTTCGCGGCTGATCGCGGCATAGGCGCCAATGGCGGCGATCAGGTTCATCATGCTGCCCAAAGCGAAACCCAAGATCACCTGCGGGCGGAAAATCGTCCATCCCCAGGCTTTGCCCGCTTGCCGCGCGGTGAGAAAATCCTCCTGCTCCCAATAGAAATTGGGATGGATATGCCGCGGCGCGCTTTCGCGCCCCGGCACGCTGATCTGTCCGAGATGCACGCCATAGGCCTTCGCTCCTTGCAGCAGCGTGACATGGCGCAGCCCCGGATTATTCGGCTCGACCGCCGCCATCAGGTTGGTGAGCATGGCGAGGTTGGTCGCGATCTGATCTTCCTCGAGCCAGCCTTGCGTGAGATCGGGTTTTTCAAACAGCGCCGCATAGACGATACGGGTGACGTTGCCGAGACCGCCGAGCCGCCCCTCGCAGGAAGCCGCGTCGGCGAGATCGACGGCGATGTGCGCGGCCCCGGTCTCCGGCGCGGGCACCTTGCGCGAAAGCGCGACGACATCCCACCCGCCCTGCGCGAGGTAATGCCGGATCACCGCGCGCCCGATCAGCCCACCAGCGCCGGCAACGAGAACGGTTCCATTCGCCGCCATGGACATCTCTCCCTTTCTCCTGGCACATTTCCCAGTATACTACGCGGGCATTGCCGTCGAACAAGCCGCCGTGCCATCGGCGCAGACACCTGAAACCATCTCGCGAGACCTTGGCGGCCTCTCGCGAACGAAAGGGGGGATCGCATGTTCACCAGAAGAAAATTCATTGCCGGCACGGCACTATCGCTGGCGGCGCCGCGGCTCGCGCACGCCGCCGCGCCGATCAGGATCGGGGTCATCATTCCGCTCAGTGGCGGCGCCGGGCGGCAGGGGCAGGATGTCGCCAACGCCGTGCAAAGCATGGCAACGCTGATCAACGATGCGGGCGGAGTTTTGGGCCGGCCGCTCGAATTGCTGGTAAGGGATGACGAGAGCACGCCCGCGATCGGTGTCGCGAAAGCGAACGAGCTTGCCTCCGCCGGCGTCGCTGTCGTGCTGGAGGGCTGGAACAGCCCGGTGACCTTGGCGATGCAGCCGATCCTCGCCCGCGCCAATGTTCTCGACATCACGATGATCTCCAAGGCCGATCCGATTCTGGCGAGCACCGCAAACCCGCTCGCCATCCGGCTGAACAGCGCGAACGCGCAGGACGCGAAGGTCATCGCCGAGTATCTGAAATCCCGGATGAACTCCGGCCGTCTCGTCTTCGTCACCGAAAACGACGCCTACGGCAATGGCGCCCAGCACGGCATCGAGGAGGAGGTAAAGCGCCTCGGGCTCTCCTATGACATCGCCAAAACCCTGAAATTTCCCTTCCCGCAAACCGATTTCCGCGTCGAGGTGACCAGCATTCATGATGCGAAACCCGGTGCCGTCATCGCCATCGACGCCAATGAGGGCGCCGGACTTCCGGCTTTTCTGCAGCAATATGCGCAAGCGAAGATAGATGCGTCACTCATCTGCACGGTCGGCACGGTGAGCCCGAGCGTCATCGAGACCGCGGGCTCGGCGGCCAACGGCATCATCAGCGCCGATATCTATTTTCCCGAAGCCGAACCTTTCGCGAGCAATGGGGAGAATCAGCGTTTCGTCAGGCAGATGCAAAATCAGTTCAAGACCATGCCGGACAAATACATGGCCCTCGGCGCGGCCGCGCTGCAGGTCTGGGCAAAGGCCGCGGCCAAGGTCGGCAGCCTCGATCGCGAGGCGGTTGCGGAAGCGATCCGCGGCCATGACATTCCCGGCACCATTTTCGGTGATGTGCAGTTCAGCGCCAATGGCCAGATGGCGCATCATTACTCGATCTTCACTGTCAAGGACGGAAAAATTGTCGTCCAGGAATGAGCCGCCGGCTTTTGCCGCGGACCGGCTTTCGGTTCGCTTCGGTGGATTTCACGCCTTGCGCGAGGTTTCATGGTCGGTCCGTCGCGGCCAGATCCTCGGCATCATCGGCCCGAACGGCGCCGGCAAGAGCACCTGCTTTCTGGCCGCGACCAACATGGTCACGCATGGCGGCCGGCTCATGCTGGACGGGGTCGATGTCACCGCGATGCCCGCGCATCGCCTGCCGCGGCGCGGTCTTCGCCGGACGTTTCAACAAAACGCGTTCTTCGCCGGCATGAATGTTTTGGAAAACATGATGGGTGCGCTCGTGGAGCGCCGGCCGAGTTCCCTTGCGGGTTCGGTGTTCCTGCCCTGGCGCGAACGCCGCCTGCGGCGCGCGATCGAAGCTGAAGCAGAAGCGCACCTGCAACGCTATCACGTTCCACGAGCTTTGCATCGGCATCTTCCCGGCGAACTTTCGTACGGGACGCAGCGGATGCTCTCGATCGCGCTCGCCGCCGCGCCGGGCGCGCGTGTCGTGCTGCTCGACGAGCCAGCGGCGGGGCTCGGCGGGCCGGACATGCTCGCCCTTCGCAATGCCCTGATGCGCATGCGTGAGGAGGGCCTCGCCCTCGCCCTCATCGAGCATCACATGGATCTCGTCATGAGCCTTGCCGACGAGGTCGTGGTCATCGATCTCGGGCAGGTGATCGCGCGCGGAACGCCGGCGGAAATCCAGGCTGACACACGGGTGCTCGAGGCCTATCTCGGGAAGGCGGCATGAGCGCGCGATTACAGGTGCGCAATCTTCGCGTGGCCTATGATCGCAACCTTGCCGTCTCCATCGAGCATCTCACGGTCGAGCCCGGCACACTCGCGGCCGTGATCGGTGCCAATGGCGCGGGCAAATCGACGCTGATCAACGCCATCGCCAACTGGTCGCGCGCCGCACCCCGCCTGAGCGGCGAGATCCTGATCGATGACCGGGCGGTCGCCGGCAAGCCCGCCGATCTCCTCGCGCGGCGCGGCGTGGTTCTGGTCCCGGAAGGACGCGGCGTGTTCATGGGGCTCACGGTCGAGGAAAATCTGCGCGCCGGGCTCTCGGCCGTGAACGCCGGCGGCAAAACCTATTCTCTTGCTGATATTTACACCCTCTTTCCCCGACTTCGCGAGCGTGGAACCACCCCTGGCGGCTCCCTGAGCGGTGGTGAGCGCCAGATGCTGGCGATTGGCCGCGCGCTCCGGATGGCGCCGCGGCTGCTGTTGCTGGATGAGCCCTCGATCGGCCTCGCACCGCGCCTCGTGTCGCTGCTCCTCGAGACCATCCGCGCACTTGTCGATGGCGGGCTCACGGTATTTTTGGTCGAGCAGAATGTGCATGCGGCGATGGCGGTGGCCGATAGTCTTTATCTCCTCGAACGCGGGCGCGTCGTCGCGAGCGGCAGCGTCGCCGCGATGAGAGATGATCCTCGCATCATCGAAGCCTATCTGGGAGCGAGAGACGGATGAACGTTGCGCAGCAATTGGTGAACGGGATCATCATCGGCCACGCCTACGCGCTGGTCGCGGTCGGCTGGACCTTGCTGCTCGGCGCGGCACGGCTGGTGAATTTCGGCCACGGCCAGATTTACATGGTGAGCGCCTTCATCGCCTGGTGG
Source organism: Pseudomonadota bacterium (assembly GCA_021851785.1). Taxonomy (GTDB): domain Bacteria; phylum Pseudomonadota; class Alphaproteobacteria; order Acetobacterales; family Acetobacteraceae; genus Acidibrevibacterium. Next base: position 6,834 of record JAJZBV010000035.1, on the reverse strand, counting down.
GTCATGAGCACGACCGGCCTGCCTTATGCGCTCGCCGTTCCGCTTGCGATACTGGCGAGCGCCGCGCTCGGGGCAATCATGCAGCGCTTGTTCCTGCGCCTGACTTTGTCCCAGGATCTCGTCAATCTCATGATCGCAACGCTCGGTTTCGGGCAGATCCTCGAAGGCGCCGCCGGGCTGGCCTTCGGGCCAAAGCCAGAGACTTTCACGAGCCCCTTGCAGGCGATCATTTTTACTCTCGGGCCGGTCTGGTTCACGGCGCAGGATACGCTCACTGTGGGGGCGACCATTCTCGTTTTTCTCGGTCTTTACCTCGTCCTCGATCGAACCCGGTTCGGTGCCGCGGTGCGCATGGTCGCCGAGGATCCGCCACTCGTCGCCCTTTACGGCATTCAGATTTCGCACGTCTATATCAGTATTTTCGCGTTCGAGGGCGCCGCCGTCGCGTTTGCCGCCGTCCTCATCGCGCCGCGCACGCCGATCCTGACCTCGATGGGGTTCGAGCAGGTGGTGATGACCTTCGTGGTCGTGGTGCTCGGCGGGATCGGCAGCGTCGGCGGAAGCTATATCGCCGGATTGCTGCTCGGCCTGTTCACCACGTTTTTCAGCGCCCTGGTCTCGCCGGCCTATACCACCGCCTCGATCTTCGCGCTGCTGATCGCGTTCATGGTGCTGCGGCCAGGCAAACTTGCCGCGTCGGGAAATTTTGCCCGATGAAGGCCCTCCCCGCCCCCTTGCGGCTTTTCGGCCTCGCCGCCCTAGCGCTCCTCGGCTTTTTTCTGCCGCGCCTTCTGGGTGGATCTTCTCATGTGTACGACACGTTCGGCATGATCGCGACTTTCAGCGCCATGTCCTACGGACTTGACATCATTCTTTCCGATCTCGGTGAAATCAGCCTCGCCCACACCGCGTTTTTTGCAACCGGCGCCTATGCGGCGGCGATTCTTTCGGTCAATGACGGCCAGGGGGCCTGGGTTGCGATGGCGGGCGCGGTTCTGGCCGCGCTCGCGCTCGCGCTGGTTCTCGGGATGATCACCCTCCGCACCCGCGAATTCGCGTTCTCGCTGGTGACCTATGCCGCCGCCGTGGTCTGCATGAACGTCGCCGCCAACTGGGATTTTCTCGGTGGGTCTGACGGGATCGTCGGGATCCCGCCGCTTACTCTCTCGATAGGACCGGCGTCCTTCAGCGCGAGCCAGCCGCCGCAATTTTGGCCCTTCGCCTATTTGCTGCTGTTGCTCACGCTCTATGTCGTGCATCGCTTCCGCCGCTCGCGCCTTGGGCAGGCGGCGCTGATGGTGCATATGAATCCACGGCTCGCGAGCATGTGCGGTCTGGCTGGCAACCAAGTCCGGCTTTTGGTTTTTCTCGTCTCGGCACCGATCAGCGCGCTCGCCGGATGGCTTTACGCGTTTCAACGCGCCTATGTCGGCACCGATCTGTTCGACACCTATTTCCTGGTCCTGATGCTGACCGGCGTGATTCTCGCCGGACGGCGGCTTCTGCTCGGGCCGTTGCTCGGCACCGCCTTGCTGGTGGGGCAGAAAAGCTTTTTCTCGCTCGGCGCCTATGGCGACAAATTGATTCTCGGCACGGTGCTGGTCGGCATTCTCTGTTTCTGCCCCAAGGGCCTCGCGAACCTTTGGCGCCGGCGGTCGCACGCGGCAGTGGAGAAATAGGGTATCGTCAAAGCAAACTGACCCCAGGATCCAGCGGGCGGTAACTTGCCGGTATGAGCCAGTCGGTGAACCCGACATCGGCCAATCCGGCGCGGTTCACACCTCAGGCCCGCCGGTCGGCCACCACCTCCTTAAGGGCCTGGGCCTCATGACGCAACGCCTTCACCTCGCCCGAGATGGCTTCCCGCGCCGTATCCCCCGCCAAGCGGCGCTTGCCCGCTTGGCGCTACGATGAGCCAGAAATCCTCCCTTCTTCAAGATGCCGGTTTTGTCTCATAGGCGCTGACGCGGGACAACATCCGCCCCGAGAGTCGCGCCGAATGCGCCGGCAACAGACGCAACAGAGACAGGCCCGTCACTGTTTTCCCGCAGCCGCTTTCGCCGACAATGCCGACCCGCTCACCGGCGGCGATGGTCGCGACCGGCGGCTCCGGGTTATGGTGTCCGACATACCGGCGGCGGTGAGGAAATCCGTGTAGTCGCGGGCACAGGCGATACCCCCGCCGGCGCCATGGGAAATGCTCTTCCAGGGTGACGATGCGCAATGCGGATCCCTTTCTTCTCGTCCCTGGCTCTTCGCCTCGGGCGCGTGTCGGCCCTACCGGCCGGCGGCCACCGCGACCTTCTCGGCCAGGGCGCCCGGCGCCTCGGCGAGGTGATCGAAACGCCGACGATAGCTGCCGAGCCCCTGGGTCTGCGAGCGCAGATCGATGATCAGCCCGTGCAGCTCGGCCGCCGGCATCAGCGCCTCGACCTCGTCCCAGCCCGGCCAGCCGGGCTTTTCGGCGTACCCCAGAATCCGCCCCCGCCGCGCCGACAGCAGGCGCTGCGCGCTCGACGTGAAATCGTTCGGCAGAATGAGCGTGACCTGGTCGACGGGCTCCAGCAGCACCGGATCGGCCTCGGCGAGCGCCTCCTGGATCGCCATCCTGGTCGCGGTCTTGAACGCCATGTCGGAACTATCGACGCTGTGGAATCCGCCATCGACCAGCGTCACCGCGACATCGACCACCGGGTAGCCGAACACGCCCTTCTGCAACGTCGCCTCCGCCGCCTCGGCGACCGCGGGGATGAATTGCCGCGGCACCGCGCCGCCGACGATCTTGTCGATGAACAAAAACCCCTCGCCACGCCCGCGCGGCGCGATCTCCAGCGTCACATCGGCGAACTGGCCGTGGCCGCCGGTCTGGCGCTTGAAGCGGGCATGGCGGCGGGCCGGGCGGCGGATGGTCTCCTTGAACGCGACCATCGGCCGATGCGAGGCAAGCCGCAGATGATACGCCTTGGCCAGACGCTCCAGCACCGCGTTGAGATGGATTTCGCCTTGCCCCTGCAACACCGTCTCCCCGGTTTCGGGGTTTTGCACGACGGTCAGGGCCGGATCCTCCTCGGCGATTTTCTGCAAGGCGCCGGAGAGTTTCACGTCATCCTTGCGGTCTTCGGTCGCGATCGCCAGCGTATGCACCGAAGGCGGCGGCGCCGGCCAGGGGAGTGCCTCGGCGCCGTCATCGGCGCTGAGCACGCTTCCCGTCGCCGCCGCCTCCAGCCGGCCGAGCGCGACCAGCGCGCCCGGCCCGGCCTCGACGATTTTCTGCATCTCATCGCCGATGAAGCGCTGAATGCCGCCGATGCGCGCGCCGGCGAGGGTCATGCCGTCGCGGATCCGGCCCCGCCAGACACGCGCGAGCGAAAGCTTGCCGGCATGTCCGGCATGGACGGTCTTGAACACCTGCGCCAAGGCGTCACCCCCTGCCTCACCCCCTGGGGCGACGCCGCGCCGGCGCGCGGTTTCGGCGGCCGAAGGGGCGTCATGGCGGAGCGCTTTCCACAGCCGCCGCACCCCCTGGCGGCGCTCGGCGGCGCCGAACAGCACCTCGGCGATGGCGCCGGCGCGCTGGTCGCGGCGCAATTGCTCGAACACCTCCTCCGGCGTCGGCACGATATCCTCGAGCAGCTTTTCGAGCAGCGCGTCGTCGTGATCGGCGAGCGTCTCAAGGAGACCCGCCCGCGCCTCCTGCTCGCGCGAGACGATCTCGGAGGGCATCGCGATCAGCTCCGAGGGCGCGCCCTCGCGATAGCGCCAGGCGCGCTCGCTCGCGACATCGACATAGCCGGTGATCTGCTCGCCGACCCGGATCGGCACCTCGCGCAGCACCAGCGGCCGCCGGCTCAAGCCCTGTAGCGCCGCCAAGGTGTCGCGCACCCGGCCGGTGAAACCGTCGATCCGGTTGATGAACACCAGATACGGCGTCCCGGCCTCGGCGAGGGCGCGGAAATAGGGCGCGGAGGCGAGCGCCCGGGCGGGATCGGGATCGGCGACCAGCACCGCGAAATCGGCCACCGCCAGCGCCGCCTCGGTTTCGTGGAAAAATTCGATGGAGCCGGGGCAATCGAGCAGCGACCAGTTTTCGCCGAGATAGGTCGCGCCGCCAAGCTGCAACCCCGCTCCTCGCGCCCCCCGCGTCCGTCGCGGCGGCGCCCCGGCGAGATCCAGCAACGCCTCGAACAGCGCCGTCTTGCCCACCCCGAACGGGCCGATCAGCGCAAATGAGCGGGAAATAGCGTCGTCGGACATCTCTCACCCCCTCGAAAAAGCGTTCTTGAAAAAATCTTTCCGTGATCCTCCGCCTTTTTCCGCCTCCTCTGCAAGCCTTTCTCGCGCCCTTGCCTCCGCGGTCGCCCGCCGCCATTCTCGCCGCCGGATCCGCGCCCCAGATTCGTATCCAAGGAGACATCATGCGCCGCTACAAAATCGCCGCCATCCCGGCCGATGGCATCGGCCCGGAAGTGATCCATGCCGGGCTCGAGGTTCTGGCAGCCCTCGCCGCGCGCCACGGCGACTTCGCGCTCGACGTCGAGACGCTCGATTGGGGCTCGGCGCGCTATCGCAAGCTCGGCGCCTTGATGCCGGAAGACGGGCTCGCGCATCTCCGCGGGATGGATGCGATCTATTTCGGCGCCGTCGGCGCGCCGGACGTGCCGGACCACATCACCCTCTGGGGCCTCCGGCTGCCGATCTGCCAGGGCTTCGACCAATACGCCAATGTCCGCCCGACCCGCATCCTGCCCGGCGTGAAAAGCCCGCTCGCCGGGGTTGGCCCGGGCGATCTCGACTGGGTGATCGTGCGCGAGAATTCCGAGGGCGAATACGCCGGCAATGGCGGGCGGACGCATCGCGGCCTCCCCGAGGAGGTCGGGACCGAGGTCGCGATCTTCACCCGCGTCGGCGTCACGCGGATCATGCGCTTTGCCTTCCGCCTCGCCGCCGCGCGCCCGCGCCGGCACCTCACGGTGGTGACGAAATCCAACGCCCAGCGTTTCGGCATGGTGATGTGGGACGAAATCGCCGCCGAAATCGCCGCCGAGTTCCCGACCGTCACCTGGGACAAGGAGCTGGTCGATGCGATGACGACGCGGATGGTGCGCCGCCCGGCCTCGATCGATACCGTGGTCGCGACCAACCTCCACGCCGATATCCTCTCCGATCTCGCCGCCGCCCTCGCCGGCTCGCTCGGCATCGCGCCGACCGGCAATATCGACCCCGAGCGGCGCTTCCCCTCGATGTTCGAGCCGATCCACGGCTCTGCCTTCGACATCACGGGGAAGGGCATCGCCAATCCGGTCGCCAGTTTCTGGAGCGCCGCGATGATGCTCGACCATCTTGGCGAAAACGGTGCTGCGCAAGCCCTGATGACAGCGGTGGAGCAGGTTTGCGCCGCCGGAATCGTCACCCCCGATCTCGGCGGCAAGGCGACGACGAAGGAAGTGACGCGGGCGGTGTGCGCGGCGATCGCCGGGATGAACGCGGCGGGGTGAAGGCACAGTCTGAACGTCCATTATGAGGATGAGTCGCCATTCGACCACCCGCGATGCGACGGCTCAATTGCGCCCAATCTTGCCGTTCCTAGGCCACGGCACGGCTCCCGAAACCGGCCGTTCGTTCATGTTTGCGGCGTCCGGCGAGCAGCACGGTTCGGGCACTCTCGACGACGTTCCGTTCCGGCCATAGTTTTCAGAAATGGAAAAGGAAACGACGAACGACGATCCGACTAGGCTGTCGGAATTCCAGGTGAAAGCCAAATACAGGAAGGCTCGGAGGGAGTTCGCCGCCGAGGTTTTACGCGCGAAACGCGTGTCGCGTGGTGCTGCTGGCATCCTTTCCGAGACAGCCCAACACTACTGGGCGTCGGTTCTGTTCACGCGAATGGTCGTGACGGCGGTGAGCATCCAAGTGCTGACGCCGGAGATTCAACCCGACGGGCACTGGGATTTTAGCGCGGTGGCGTCTATCACCCGCAATCTCGCGGAGTGCTACCTCTTCTTCTACTTCCTCTGTGCCGACGATGTCCCCCAGGTCGAGAAGGACGCGCGAATCATCCTGCTAAACCTCCACGATAACGCTTCTCGCCGAAAGCTCTTTGGGGAACTCGATGAATCGGACGACGATGCCAAAACAGCGGCCGCCCGGGCCGAAGTCCATGACGATCTCGTCCGCAAGTTCAACGCCAACGCGTATCTATCAGGTCTGCCCGAGAAGCGGCAGAAGGAGCTGATCAGAGGCGAGAAGACGCCCTTCGTGCAGGACGAAATGATCGAGCGCTCTAACTTGGACAAGAGAAACTTCCGCTTCCTATACCGTCTGTTCAGCAATCACACGCACACCGGTCCGGTGGCCTTCTACCGCATGGCTGAGCACGGCCGTGGCCGGGGCTTCCAGAACCCCACGGACACCTTATGTATGGCTTTTGCGCTCGACTTCGCCGGCGATCTAATGCGGCGGGCCACGGTAGACATCCTCGCTTTCTTCCCGAACGCAGAGACGCGCGGCACGGCGATAGAGGCCGCCGAGGCGAACGCGCACCCAGCGTCCGGTCGGAAGAAGCGACGCCTGAAGAGGTGCTGAGCCGGAATCATGCGAGAATCATCTGGAGCGGTGCCGCAGGCACCGCTCCGCGCGGAAATGGAAATGAACGGCGTTATTTCTGGGCGAACGCCTTGTCCCAGACAGCGTGGGTGGTCGCACCCTCTGGGTGCTTGGAGATCACCGGGTCGGATTTGCCGGCGAGCAGTTCATCGACCGTGCGCTCATAGGATGCCGTCTCCAGATAGCCGAGGCCGTGGCCGCCGCCGGGGATGAGCTTCGCGACCTCGCTCA
>JAJZBV010000034.1 GCA_021851785.1 Pseudomonadota bacterium | reverse complement strand
CGGCGGCGGCGGCGGCGGCGCCTCGATCGGCGCCGACTTCGGGGGTGTCGGCGCCGGCGGCGCCGCCGTCACCTGGGGCAGCGGCGCCGGCGCCGGCACTTCGCCGGGGGCGGTCGATTTCTGGCTCGGTTGCGCCGGGCCGACGAAATCCATGCTGACCGCGGTTTCTTCCGGCTCTTCCGGCAGGCGACGCGCGGGAAGGCCAAGCAGCAGCAGCGCCGCCAGCGTCAGATGCAGGGCGGCCGAGAGGGCGGCGCCGCGTTTGAGTTCGAACTCCATGCTGTCCCGAAATGTACCGCAGGCGGGCGCGCCCTCAGCCGCGCCCGGGCTTGCCCGGCGGCGCCTTGGGCGATCCCGCCGGTGACGCGGCATTCGGGGGCGCGGCGGTGGGCTGCTCGGCAAGGAGGGCCACCTTGCTGAACCCGCCCTGGGTGATGGTGCCCATCACCTGCATCACCAGGCCATAGCTCACCGCGCGGTCGCCGCGGACGAAAATCCGCCGCTCGGGGTTGTTTTGCGAGATCGCCTCCAGCTTGGCGACGAGATCGGGAAGTTCGACCTGGCTGTCCTGGAGATAGATATGGCCCTCGGCGTTGATGGTGACGGTGAGCGGCTGGCTATCGCTGTTCAAGGGTTTGGCGTCGGTTTTCGGCAGATCGACGTCGACGCCCGAGGTCATCAGCGGCGCCGTGACCATGAAAATGATCAGCAGCACCAGCATGACGTCGACCAGCGGCGTCACGTTGATCTCGGCCAGCGGGCGGTAGCGACCGCGCCCCTTGCCATTGCCGACGATGAAGGAGGCCATCGCTCAGGCCCGCTCCTCGGATTGGCGCGAGAGAATGGCGCCGAACTCGGCCCCGAACCCTTCGAGGCGCGAGGCGAAGCGGGCGAGATCGGTGCTGATCTTGTTATAGGCGAGCACCGCCGGGATCGCCGCGACGAGACCGATCGCGGTCGCGAACAGGGCCTCGGCGATGCCCGGGGCGACCACCGAGAGATTGGTGTTGTGCATCGCGGCGATCGCCGAGAAGCTGTGCATGATGCCCCAGACCGTGCCGAACAGGCCGATGAACGGCGCCGTCGATCCCACCGAGGCGAGGAAGATCATCCAGCGCTCGAGGCGCTCCATTTCGCGCTGGATGGTGACCGTCATCGCCCGATCGACCCGCTCGCGCACGCCCGAGCGGCTGGCGTCGGCGCCGGTGACGCGCAAACTCCGCCGCCATTCCGCCATCGCCGCGCCGAACACGGCGGCGATCGGGTTGGTCGGCTTGGCGCCTTCCTGCTCGAATAATTCATCGAGGCTGCCGCCCGACCAGAAACGGTCCTCGAAACGGTCGGCGGCGCGGCCGACACGGCGCAGCGTCATATATTTCTCGAACACGACCGCCCATACCCAGACGCTGGCCGCGAGCAGCAGCAGCATGACGAATTTGACGATGATATCGGCCTGCATGAAGAGGCCCCAGAGCGACAGATCCGCTCCCGCCGCCGCCAGATTGGCGGCATCCACTGCCCGATCCACTCAACCCACTCCTTGACTATGTCCAGCCGTTATCACCCAACCAGCTCCGCCATCGCCACCCGCCAACGCGACGGCAGCCGCGCCGGACGATGGTCCCGGCACCCGACGGACGCCAGCGCAACCGTCAGCACCACCAGCGCCGCTGCCTCGCCCCGGCGGTAGAAACTCTGGCGCAGCGAAGCCGAGGCTCCGCCCACCGCCAGCACCTCGGTTACGACGACGAGCAGGTCATCGAGCCGCGCCGGACGCAGATAGTCCAGTTTCGCCCGTCGCACCACGAAGAAGATGCCATGCCCGGCCACCAATTCCGCATGCGCGATTCCGAGATCGCGCAGACACTCGCTCCGCGCCCGCTCGGCGAAGCGGAGATAGGTCGCGTGGTAGACGATGCCACCGGCATCCGTATCCTCGAAATAGACCCTTACCTCATAGCGGTGTTTTTTACCCTCGAACATTACTATATCCCGACAATTCATTCATCTTCGGCAAGAGGATCGAGAGCGAGAAGATCGGGCTGGCCCGGCGCAGGCGGCGCGAGGCCGAGATGCTGCCAGCCCGGGCGCCCGAGCATCCGCCCGCGCGAGGTGCGCAGCACCAGACCCTCCTGGATGAGATAGGGCTCGATCACGTCTTCGATCGTGTCGCGCGCCTCGGCCAGGGCCGCCGCCAGCGTCTCCACCCCCACCGGCCCGCCGGCGTGATGCTCGGCGATGCGGCGGAGATAGCGGCGATCCATGGCGTCGAGCCCGAGATGGTCGACATCGAGCCGGGTGAGCGCGGCATCGGTCGCGGCGTGGTCGATCGGGTCGGTGCCGGCGATGGCGGCGAAATCGCGCAGCCTTCGCAGCAAGCGGCCGGCGACCCTGGGCGTTCCGCGCGCCCGCCGCGCGATCTCGGCCGCCCCCGCCGCGCTGAGCCGCATCGCGAGGCGTTCGGCCCCGCGCGCGACGATCCGCTCCAGCTCCTCCGGGGTGTAGAAAACCAGTCGCAGCGGAATCCCGAAGCGGTCGCGGAGCGGGGTCGCGAGCAGCCCGGCGCGGGTGGTCGCGGCGACCAGGGTGAAGGGCGGCAGATCGATGCGCACGCTGCGCGCCGCCGGCCCCTCGCCGATGATCAGATCGAGCTGGAAATCCTCCATCGCCGGATAGAGAACCTCCTCGATCGCCGGCTGGAGACGGTGGATCTCATCGATGAACAACACGTCGCGCGGCTGCAGATTGGTGAGGATCGCGGCGAGATCGCCGGCGCGCTGGATGACCGGGCCGGAGGTGGCGCGAAACCCGACGCCGAGTTCGCGCGCGACGATCTGCGCGAGCGTGGTCTTGCCGAGCCCCGGCGGGCCATGCAGCAGCACGTGATCCAGCGCCTCGCCACGGGCGCGGGCGGCGGCGATGAAGACGGCGAGATTCTCCCGGCTGGTCTTCTGGCCGACGAAATCGGCGAGACTCCGCGGGCGCAAGCTGGCCTCGGCGGCGTCCTCGGGCGCGCGGCGCGGCGAAAGAAGTGGCGGATCCCCGCTCATCGCCGGCTCACCGCGCCAAAAGCCGGAGGCTCGCGCGGATCAAGGCGTCGAGCCCGGCCGCCGCGCCGAGTTCCTGCTCGGCCCGCGCCACCGCCGCCTGCGCGTCCGGGCGCCGGTAGCCGAGATTGATGAGCGCCGAGAGCGCATCGCCGGCGGCGCCGGCGGCGGCCATGGGCGAGACGGCGCCGCCCGCCTCCGCCGGCATCGCGCCGGCGCGCTCGCGCAACTCGGCCAAAAGACGCGCGGCGAGCTTGGCGCCGACCCCCGGCGCGCGGGTGAGTGCGGCGCGATCGCCGGCGGCGATGGCGGCGATCAGGGCGGACGGCGGCAGCGTCGCGAGAATCGCGAGCGCGACCTTCGCCCCCACCCCCGGCACCGTCGTCAGCAGGCGAAACCAGTCGCGCTCGGCGGCCTCGGCGAAGCCGTAGAGCATCAGCGCGTCCTCGCGGAGATGGGTTTCGATCAGCAGCGTCGTGATCGCCGGCGGCGGGGCGAGCGCGGCCAGCGTCGGCGCCGCGGCATGGACGAGATAGCCGACGCCGCCGACATCGATGACGCAGTGATCGGCGGCGCGCAGCACCACCACCCCGGCGAGCCGCGCGATCATGAGGCTTGCGCCCAGGCGAGGCGGCTCGCGCGATGATGCGCGTGGCAGATCGCGACCGCCAGCGCATCGGCGGCGTCGAGCCGGGTCGGCGCCGCCCCGGGCAGCAGCCGGCGGACCATCATCGCCACCTGCTCCTTGCTCGCCCCGCCGGTGCCGACCACCGCCCGCTTGACCGATTTGGCGCCATATTCGGCGACCGCGATGCCGGCCAGCGCCGGGGCGAGCAGCGCGATCCCGCGGGCATAGCCGAGTTTCAGCGTCGCCTGGCCGTTGCGGTTGACATAGGTCTCCTCGACCGCCGCCTCCTCCGGCCGGTGGGTCGCGATCAAGGCGGCAAGGGCGTCGTGCAGCACCCGGAGCCTCGTTGCCACCGGCGCCTCGGCGCTCGTCGCGATGACGCCGTCGGCGAGATGGATCAGGCGGCTGCCCTCCTGCCCGATCACCCCCCAGCCGGTGAAGCGCAGCCCGGGATCGAGGCCGAGAACACGGATCATCAGGCCGAGAGCTTCCGCATCACCGCCTCGGGGATGTCGAAATTGGCATAGACGTTCTGCACGTCGTCGCTTTCCTCCAAGGCATCGAGCAGTTTCAGCACGCTCGCCGCCTTGTCCTCGTCGAGCGTGACCAGGGTTCCCGGCCGCCACTCGATCCGCGCCGTCTCGGGCGGGCCGAAGCGGGCCTCCAAGGCGTCGCGGACGGCGAAGAAATCCTCGACCCCGGTGGTGATCTCGTGGCCCTCGCCATCGCTCACGGCATTCTCCGCCCCGGCTTCGATCGCCGCCTCCAGCATGGCGTCATCGTCGGCGGCGCTTTTGGGATAGCGCACGACGCCGCTCCGGGTGAACAGGAACGCGACCGAATTGGTCTCGCCGAGCGCGCCGCCGTGTTTGGCGAAAGCCGAGCGGATGTCGGACGCCGTGCGGTTGCGGTTGTCGGTCAGCGCCTCGACGATCACCGCAACGCCGGCCGGGCCATAGCCCTCATAGCGGATCTCGGCGAAATCCTCGCCGCCGCCGGCGCCGGTCGCCTTCTTGATCGCCCGCTCGATGGTGTCGCGCGGCATATTGGCCTCGCGCGCGGCGGCGGTCGCGGCGCGCAGACGCGGATTGGACGCGGGATCGGGCAGGCCGGCGCGGGCGGAGACGGTGATTTCGCGGATCAGTTTCGCGAATTGCCGCGCCCGGCGCGCATCCTGCGCGCCCTTGCGGTGCATGATGTTCTTGAATTGCGAATGTCCGGCCATCGCCGCGCCTTTACCTCAGCTTCGGGGAATGCGAGGCGCTTTTAGCAGCGCCGGCGAGCGCGGGGAATGCCCAACGGAAGGCACCGAGAAGAGTCCGCCGGGAATGACAAAAAGAAGGAGAAATTTGTTCTTTTTTGAAAAAAAGAACCAAAAACTTTTATCCGCGTGAGCAGTGCCTACGGCACTGCCACACCAGGAAAACGGGAAGAAAGTCTTTTTGCTTCTTTTTCGGAAGTCAAAAGAAGGGTTTTTATTCCTTAATTCTAACTGTTCCTAATCCATCCCGGCGAGCGCGCGCCATTCCGCCTCGCTCAGCGTCGTGACACCGAGTTCCGCCGCCCGGCGCGCCTTCGACCCCGCCTCGGCGCCGAGCACGACGTAATCGGTGCGCCGCGAAACGCTGTCGGTCACCCGGGCGCCGAGCGCCTCGGCCCGCGCCTTGGCCTCGGCGCGGCTCATGGTGGTGAGGCTGCCGGTGAAGACGACGAGTTTGCCGGCGATCGGAGATTGCGCCGCCCCCGCCGCCTCCGCGTCCTCGATCTCCAAAAGCCCGGCGAGATCATCGAGCACCGCGCGGTTGCGCCCTTCGGCGAAGAAATCGACCAATGCCTCGGCGATCGCGGGGCCGATGCCGAGGATGTTGCCGAGCGTACTCCTCGCCTCCGAGCCCATTATTTGGGCCGCGTTCATTTCCGCCCGCCAGTGGGAAAAACTGCCGTAATGGCGGGCGAGCAGCTTCGCCGTGGTCTCCCCGACACGGCGGATGCCGAGCGCGAAGATGAAGCGGGCGAGCGGAATGCGCCGCCGCGCGGCGATGGCGGCGATCAGCTTACGCGCCGAAACCTCGCCCCAGCCCTCCCGCGCGGCGATCTCGGCTTCGCGCGCGGCGAGGCGGAAAATATCGCCAGGGCCATGGATCAGCCCGTCTTCGTAAAATTCGGCGACGGTCTTCTCGCCCATGCCCTCGATGTCGAAAGCCCCACGCGCGCAAAAATGGATCAGCCGCTCGACCGCCTGCGCGGGGCAGATCAGCCCGCCAGTGCAGCGCCGCACCGCTTCCCCGGCCGGGCGCACGGCATGGCTGCCGCAGACCGGGCAATGCGTCGGAAATGCGAAAGGCGCCGTGCCAGGGGGGCGTTTTGCCACGATCACGGCGACGATCCGGGGGATGACATCGCCGGCGCGCTCGACCACCACGGCGTCACCGATGCGGATATCCTTGCGCGCGATCTCATCCTCGTTGTGCAAACTCGCGCGTGAGACCAGGACGCCGCCGACATTGACCGGCTGGAGCACGGCAACCGGCGTCAAGGCGCCGGTGCGCCCGACCTGGATACGGATATCCTCGAGCCTTGTTTCGGCCCGCTCGGCGGGGAATTTCCAGGCGATCGCCCAGCGCGGATCACGCCCGGCGAAGCCCAGCCGGCGCTGCCAGGCGAGATCGTCGATCTTGTAGACCACGCCATCGATATCGTAAGCGAGCGCGGCACGGCGCGCGGCCATCTCGGCCTGAAACGCAAGCACCTCGCCCTCGCCTTTGAGCCGGCGCGACAGCGGGTTGACGGCGAACCCCCAGGCGCCGAGCCGCGCGAGGTATTCGGCATGGGTCGCCGCGACCGGCGCGCTCGTCTCCCCCATCGCGTAGGCGAAAAACCCGAGCTTGCGCCCGGCGGTGATGCTCGCGTCGAGCTGGCGCAGCGAGCCGGCGGCGGCGTTGCGCGGATTGGCGAAGAGCTTGCGCCCGGCGCGCTCCTGCTCGGCATTGAGGGCGAGAAAATCGGCCTTGGTCATGAACACTTCGCCACGGATCTCGATCAGCGCCGGCGCCGCGCCCGCAAGCCGCTTCGGAAGGCTCGCGAGGGCGCGGAGATTGGCGGTGACGTCCTCGCCCTCGCTGCCATCGCCGCGCGTCGCGCCATGGACGAAACTTCCGTGCTCATAGGTCAGCGAAATCGAGAGGCCGTCGATCTTCGGCTCGCCGACGAAGGCGAACGCGGCGTCCTCGGCGAGCCCGAGAAAGCGGCGCACGCGGGCACAGAATTCGGCGAAATCGGCCTCCGAGAAGACATTGCCGAGCGAGAGCATGGGCTGCAAATGGCGGCGCCTGGCGAACCCCGCGGCGGGGGCCGCGCCGAGACGCCGGGTGGGACTATCGGCGCGGACGAGATCGGGAAACCGCGCCTCGATCGCATTATTGCGGGCGCGGCGCGCGTCATAGACGGCGTCCGTGACCTCCGGCGCGTCGTCCTGATAATAGGCGGCATCCAGCCGCGCGATCTCGGCGGCGAGATCGGCAAGCTCGGCCGCCGCCGCCGCGGGCGTGAGTTCCTCGACCGGCGGGCGCCCGCTCATGCCGCGCCCAGCAGATCGTCGGCGGCGGCGCGGGCGGCCTCGGTGATGGTCTCGCCGGCCAGCATGCGGGCGATCTCCTCCCGCCGCGCGCGGCCGGCGAGCGGCTCGATCACCGTGCTCGCGCGGCCGCGGGCAAGCGTCTTCGCGACCCTGAGATGGCGCGTCCCGCGCGCCGCGACCTGCGGGCTGTGCGTTACCACCAGAACCTGCAACCCGTCGGCGACGCGGGCCAGGCGCTCGCCGACGGCGGCCGCCGTCGCGCCGCCGATCCCGGCATCGACCTCGTCGAAAATCAGCGTCCGAGCCGGCGAAAACCGCGCCAGCACCACTTTCAGCGCCAGCATCAGCCGCGACATCTCGCCGCCCGAGGCGATGCGGGCGAGCGGCCCTGGCGCCTCGCCGGGGTTGGTCGCGATCAGGAAGCGCACCGCCTCCGTCCCAAAGGCGCCGAAGGCGGAGTCCGCAAGCTTCGTGATCTCGACCATGAAGCGGGCGGCGGCGAATTTGAGCGGCGCCAGTTCGCGCGCGATCGCCCGCTCCAGCCGCCGCGCCGCTTCCGCCCGGCGCGCCGCAAGCCGCGCCGCCGCCTCGAGATAGGCCGCCCGCGCCGCCGCCGCGGCCGCCGCCAGCGCCTCGAGCCGCGCCGCCCCCTCCGCCAGCGAGGCGCGGCGGCGGCGCAGATCGTCGAGCAGGGCCGGGAGTTCCGCGACCGTTACCTGATGCTTGCGCGCCGCGGCACGGAGCGCGAATAGCCGCTCCTCGGCGACCTCCAATTGGCGCGGATCGACGGCCAGGGCCGCCAGCGCCGCTTCCAGAAGCCGCTCCGCCTCCGCGACCGCTTCCTCGGCACGGCCGATCGCGGCGAGGATGTCGGCGCGGGACGCGGCCTCCGCGGCGCCGGTCTCCTCGGCGGCCTCCGCCGATGGCTGGCGTCGCGCCGCGCGCTCGATCGCGCGGGCAGAGGCGCGCAGCGCGGCGGCGGGGCCGGAATGGCGGCGATCGCGCGGGGCGAGTTCGGCGAGCGCCATCGCCAGAGCCTCCGCCTCGCGCGCCTGCTGCTGCAAATTCTGGCGCGCGCCGGCCAGATGCGCCTCCTCGTCCGGCGCCGGGGCGAGGGCGGCAAGCTCGGCCTCGGCATGGGCGAGCCAGTCCTGATCGCGCGCCGCCGCCGCCAGCGCCGCTTTCGCCTCAGCCTCATCGAGGAGGACCGCCCGCCAGCGCCGCCAGGCCTCGGCGACCGCGTCGCGCAAATCCCATGCTGCGCCGAAATCATCGAGGAGGGCGGCATGCGAGGCGGGATCGGCGAGCCCCATCTGCTCGTGCTGGCCCTGCACCTCGACCAGCAACGCGCCGAGGCCGCGCAGCAGCGCGACCCCGACCGGCTGGTCGTCGATGAAGGCGCGCGAGCGGCCCTCGCGCGAGACGACACGGCGGAGCATGATCTCGGCGCCGATTTCGACCTCTTGGGCGACCCCCTGCGCGGCGAGGAAAGCACGCGCCGGATGCGCCGGCGGCAGCGTGAAAATGGCCGCGACACTCGCCTGCTCGGCCCCGGCGCGGACCATGGCGCCCTCGGCGCGGGCCCCCAGCGCCAAGCCGAGGCTATCGAGCAGAATCGATTTGCCGGCCCCGGTCTCGCCGGTCAGCACGGTGAGGCCGGCGTCGAAATCGAGATCGAGGCGTTCGATCAGCACCACGTCGCGGATCGAGAGGGCGCTCAGCATGCGGGCGGGCGACGCGGTCGCGGTTCAAAAAATCCAGCCGAAGACGCGGTGGAGAAACCCGGAATTATCCGCCTCCCCCACCGGCTTGCCGGAGACCTGATGATCATCGACGAGCAGATTCCAGCTATCGCGATACCATTCGCTGTTCGGATAATTGTGCTGCAAGACGCTCGCCGTCTTTTTCGCCTGATCGGGCATGCCGATCAGCATGTAGATTTCGGTCAGCCGATAGAGCGCCTCCGGCGCCATGTTGGTCATCTGGTAATCCTGCACCACGCGCTGATAGCGGTTGATGGCGGCGGCATAGAGACCCTGGCCCTCATACCAGCGCCCGATCGACATCTCCTGGCCGGCGAGGTGATCGAGGCAGAGATCGATCTTGAAGCGGGCGTCGCGGGCATAGGCGCTGTCAGGGAAGCGGTTGACCACCTCCTTGAGGGCGGCGAGCGCGAGCTGGGTGTTCTTCTGGTCGCGCTGGACATCGACGATCTGCTCGTAAAAATCGAGGGCGCGGAGATAATAGGCGTAGGCGATGTCCTTGCTGGTCGGGTGGAGCTGGATGAAGCGGTCGAGGGTCGCCGAGGAATCGCTGAACTTGCCGCTGGCGTATTGCGCATAGGCGTCCATCAACTGGGCGCTCGCGGCCCAGGCGGAATAGGGGTAATTGGATTGCAACTGGTCGAAGCGCTTGGTCGCGATCGTGTAGCGGCCGGCGTTCAGCGCATCGAGACCCTGATTGTAAAGCTGCTCGACCGGGATCTTGGACACGTCCTCATCGTTGCTCGACGACGAACAGGCGGCGAGTGCTGCGACGGCGAGCAGGAGCAGCCCCGCGCCGGCGGCACTGATGCACGGGCGGCGGGAAGCGGGCGTTCGATCGCTACGGTGGCAGGGTGTCATCGGCGCCTCCCTATAGCCGACCCCGTCCCGCCCGTCATGTCTTTTCACGAGATCGGGACGGATCACGAGATCAGGGCTGGCGCAGAAAGAGCCCGATGGTCAGCGCGACACCGATCAGAACGACACCGATGCGGAGCTTCCGGTCATCGACCCGGCGCAGCAGCCAGGCGCCGACCTGGCCGCCGGCGATGGCGCCGATGCCGAGGCTGATCGCGGCCAGCCAATGGACCTCGCCGCCGCCGGCGAAAACCACGACCGCCGCCGCGTTCATCGCCGCCGCCAGGGCGTTTTTCGTCGCCCCCGCCTGACGGAGGGCAAGGCCGGCGAGGGTCAGCACGGCGAGCATGAGAAATCCGATGCCACCACCGAAATACCCGCCATAGATCGCGATCACGAACTGCGCGGCACCCGCGCCAGCGCGGCCGATGCGAACCCCCCCCTGCTGGCGGCGTCCAAAACTGCCCCAGGCGAAAACCGCCGTCGCGAACAGGACGAGAAACGGCACCAAGCGGGCGAAAAATCGCGGCGGCGTCGCAAGCAGGAGCAGCGCCCCGACGACCCCGCCGGCCAGGCTGATCCCGACCAGCAGCGCGAACGACAACCCCGCGCCCCCGGCAACGTCACGCCGCCCGGCGAGCCCGGTCGTCACCTGGCCGGGAAAGAGCGCGACGGTGGAGGTGATATTGGCCGCCCGCGCATCCATCCCGGCGAGCAAAAGCGCCGGAAACGTGAGGAACGACCCGCCCCCGGCCAGCGCGTTCTGCACCCCGGCGGCAAAGCCGACGACGAGCAGGACGAGGGGCAAAAAAACCGCGAGCGTTATGACGTTCTCTCCGCTGATCCCGGTCAGTTTAGAGCGTGATCACCCGGCCGCGCCAGCATCCGGGCATTCAACGCGATGGAAATCGGCGCGACGGACGACCGCCCCACATCGGAAAGTCGGGCGGTGTGGAAAAGTCGGGCGGCGTGGAAAAGTTGGGGGGTGGAAAAATCAGGCGGCGACGGAAAGGCGGGGGGAGGCCGCGGGCTTGATTTCGCGCCAGGCGCCTTCGCTCGCGAACAGCGCGCGGAGCAGGCGGTTGTTCAGGGCGTGGCCGGAACAATGGGCGACGAAGCGCCCGCGCAGCGCCGCCCCGGCCAGGGCGAGATCGCCGACCGCATCCAAAAGCTTGTGGCGGACGAATTCATCGGGGGCGCGCAAGCCCCCCGGGTTGAGCACATGCGCGCCATCGACCACCACCGCGTTATCGAGGCTACCGCCGCGGGCGCGGCCGCTGGCGCGCAGCCCCTCGATCTCGGCGGCGAGGGTGAAGGTGCGGGCATGCGCCAATTCATGGCGAAACCCGTCCTCGGTGAGCCGCAAGCGCAGGGACTGGCGCCCGATCGCCGGCGCGTCGAAGGCGATGGAGAAAGCCATTTCCAGCTCACCCGCCATCGCCGCCTCGGGGCCGCGGGCGGGGAGAAGGGCGGCGCAGGCGCGGCCGGCGCGGACCTCGATCGGGTGGAGGATTTCGATCACCCGCCGCGGCGCCTCCTGCTCGACCACCCCGGCGCAATCGATGAGAAAGACGAAAGGCGCGGCGGAGCCATCGAGAATCGGGATTTCCGGCCCATCGACCTCGACCACGGCGTTATCGATGCCGCAGCCGGCGAGCGCCGCCATGACATGCTCGATGGTGCCGATGGCGG
The DNA here is from genome assembly GCA_021851785.1 of Pseudomonadota bacterium. GTDB lineage: Bacteria > Pseudomonadota > Alphaproteobacteria > Acetobacterales > Acetobacteraceae > Acidibrevibacterium. The sequence continues at coordinate 17,601 of JAJZBV010000034.1, read as the reverse complement.
CGTCAGGCCGATCGGCGGCGGCGATTTCGGTGCATAAGCGGGTATCGGCGACGGCATCGAAGCGCGCCGGGATATCGACGCCGAGATCGCCGCGGCGGAAGCGGATGCCGCTTCCCGGCGCCGCGGGGTGGAGGGTGAGCGCAACCTCGCGCCCGCCATGAAGCCCGACACCGACGCAGCCGATGGCTTCCTTGAGCGTCCGCTGCCGGGGAAGCGCCCGCTGCCCGGGCAGGCCCCGGTGGCTGGCGGCAACCGGCGCCGCGCCACGCGGTAACTGGCCTTGCGGAAGGGCGCGGGGCGGCAGGGTGTCGGTCAAAAAATCCATGGGTTCCATTCGATCTCGTTCACGCGCCGCCAATAGCCACGGCAAACCCGGCCTACCCGCCGGCACGGAACACCCGATACTCGTTCCGCCCCTCAAGCTAAGCAGCTTCGGGGGGCGGCGCCAGTCAATCATTATTTCTGATTGTTTCGCGACAACACCCTATTCTTGCAGTATTTTTGCCACGGAATCGGCGCAATTCACGAGGTCTGCCGGCGCAGGAAGGTCGGGATCTCGAGGCCGATATCCTCCTCCCCGGCCGGGCGCACGCTGGCCCGCGGCATCTCTCGCGGCGCTTCCTCGGCATAGCGCTCGCGCCCAACCGTGGCCAGCGGCGAGGCGTCCGCCTCGGCGGCGCGGGCGGCTTGAAAATTGCGGCGGAGCGCGCCGGTCACGGTGCCGAAGAGGCTCGGACGGGGGGGCGGGGGGGCGGTTTGGGGCCCAGTCTGGGTCTGGGTCTGGGTCTGGGTCTGGGTCTGAATCGGGGCCTGGGTCGCGCCCGGGCGCGGTGCTGCAAACAAGCCGCGCGGCGCGGCCGCCGACGCGGCGACACGGGGCTCGACCCGCCGCCCCCCCGGATCACGCATATCGGGATCACGCATATTGGGATCACGCATATCGGGGTCACGCGCCTCAGCCGGGGGCGCTTCCATGGCGCGTGGGGCCGGCTCGAAACGCGGTGATTCCTGCCCCCGCCCAGCGTCTTCGGGATGCGCCGCGAACGCCGCGCGTGGCGCCGGCACGACCGGCGCGGCGCCGTTGTGCCGCGGCGCCGACGAAAACCGGGAAACGGCCTGCGGTTGCGGCATCTCGGCAGCCACGCCGGCCACCGCCGTCGCCTCCTCGGTCCCAGCATAGCCGCCGCCGAGCGCGACCAGCCGCGGCCGCTCGGCCGCTTGCTCGCGCGGCGTGTCGATCCCGGTCGCGACCACCGAGACGCGGATGCGCCCGTTCAGGGATTCATCCACCGCCGAGCCGAAGATGATGTTCGCGTCCTCGTCCACCTCTTCCCGGATGCGGTTGGCGGCGTGATCGACCTCGAACAGCGTCATGTCGTCGCCGCCGGTGATGTTGATCAAAAGGCCGCGCGCCCCGGCCATGCTGGTATCCTCGAGCAGCGGGTTGTTGATCGCCGCCTCGGCGGCGCGCACGGCGCGGTTTTCGCCGTCCGCCTCGCCGGTGCCCATCATCGCCTTGCCCATCTCGGCCATCACCGTCCGGATATCGGCGAAATCGAGATTGACGAGACCCGGCACCACCATCAGATCGGTGACCCCGCGCACCCCCATGTAGAGCACGTGATCGGCCATCTTGAAGGCTTCGCGGAAGCTGGTGCGCTCATTGGCCAGGCGGAACAGGTTCTGGTTCGGGATGACGATCAGGGTATCGACATATTCCTGCAATTCCTCGATCCCGAGTTCGGCGGCGCGGGCGCGACGCGGCCCCTCGAAGGAAAACGGCTTGGTCACCACGCCGACGGTGAGGATGTTGCGCTCGCGGGCCATGCGCGCGATCACCGGCGCCGCACCCGTGCCGGTGCCGCCGCCCATGCCGGCGGTGATGAACACCATGTGGGCGCCGTCGAGATGGCGATAGAGTTCCTCCGCCGCCTCCTCCGCCGCGGCGCGGCCGATCTCGGGTTTGGCGCCGGCGCCGAGCCCCTGGGTGATGTGCGGGCCGAGTTGCACCCGGCGATCGGCGCGCGAATGCAGAAGCTGCTGCGCGTCGGTGTTGGCGACGACGAAATCCACCCCCTGGAGATTGAGCGAGATCATGTTGTCGACCGCGTTGGTGCCGCCGCCACCAACCCCGATGACGGTGATCCGGGGCGTGAAATCGGTGTGCAGATGCTGCGGAACGGTGAGGTTCAGGGTCATTGGGACATCTCCCCCTTTAAGGCCGGATGCGGAAACGTTGGATGAAAAGCGCGCCTGGCATCAGACGCGCTCGCGCAGGAAATCGACCAGGCGGCGAAACAGGCCGGCCGGCCGCTCGGAATCGAGGTCGAGATCGGGAAGGCCGCGCCCGGCGCCGCCCGCGTAGGCGAGCAGGCCGGCGGCGGTGGCGATGCCGGGACCGCTCATCAGATCAGGGAGGCCGCGCAGCTTGAGCGGGCGGCCGAGCCGCACCTGACGGCCGAGAATCCGCGCCGCCAGCTCCCGCGCGCCGGGGAGCTGGCACGCCCCGCCGGTCAGCACCACGCGATGGCCGGCATCGCGGGCGAGCCCGGCGCCATCGAGGCGCTCCTTGAGGAGTTCGAAGGTCTCCTCGAGGCGCGGGCGGATGATGGAGATCACCATGCTCCGCGGCACCTTGACGATATGGCGCTCATCCTCGCCGATCAGCGGCACCGGGAGGAATTCGCGCTCATCGTCCGGGCTCGCCTCGACATTGCCGTAAAGCGTCTTGAGCCGCTCGGCGTGGCTGATCGGGGTCGAGAGCAGGCGGGCGATGTCGTTCGTCACATGCGTCCCGCCGATCGGCAGAACCGCCGTGTGCAGCACCTGGTTCTCGGCGAACACGGCAAGCCCGGTGGTGCCGCCGCCCATGTCGATCAAGGTCGCGCCGAGTTCGCGCTCATCGGCGACCAGCGTCGCCAGCCCCGAAGCCAGCGGCGCCGAGACCAGCTCGGCGATGGCGAGATCGACGCGCGCGAGGCAGGCGGTGAGATTGCGGAGCGCCGTCGTCGTCGCGTCGATCACATGGAGGCGCGCCCCCAGCGTCTCGCAATGCATGCCGCGCGGATCATTGATGCCGCCGGTTTCATCGGCGGCGAAGGCGAGCGGCAAAGCGTGGATGGTCAGACGCCCCTCGGAGACGGCGCGGGCGCGGCCCTCGGCGACGATCCGGCGGATATCGGCGGCGGCCACCGGGCGGCCGCCGATCGGCCATTGGACGTTGAAGAGCCGGCTCTCCGGCGCGCCGCAGGAGAGGTTGACGGTCACGTCGCGGAGATGGGTGTCGGCCATGTCCTCGGCCTCGGCGACGCATTTGCGGATCGCCCGCTCGGTCGCGTCGAGATCGACGATGCCGCCATTCCTCACCCCGCGGGCCTGGAGATGGGCGGCGCCGAGCACGCGGAGCGCGCCGTCGCTCTCCACCCGGCCGATGACGCAGACGATCTTGGTCGAGCCGATATCAAGGACGCCGAACGGCCCGGCGCGGTGGGGTCGCGCCCGCGGCGGCGGATCGGGTGGCGCCGGCGGCGTCGGCGGGCGGCCGGAGCCGAGGAAACGCCCGGAAAGATCGTTCATTCGTCCCTCCCGCTCATGTCGGCTTCCCCGGTGCCGCCGCCTCGCCATGCGGCACCGGCGGGGCCTTCCCCGATTCACCCTCCGGCTTGGCCTCCGGGCGCGGGCGCAGGATCAGCCGGTCGGGGGCACGGAGATCGACGGCCGCGAACGGCCGGTCGAGCAGCGCGTGGTCGGTCTGCAAGGCGGCGAGCCGCGCCAGCGCCTCCGCCTCGTGCCCCTCCGGCAACAGCACGTCGGCGCCATTGGCGAGGCGCAGATTCCAGCGCCGCCCGCCGATCCTGACCAAGGCCGCGAGCCGCGCGCGGATCTCCGGATAGCGGTCGAGCAGATCGAGAATGGCGGCGGCATGCGCCGGCGCGTCCGCGCCCACCACCAGCGGCAGCGTCTTGAAATTCGCCACCCCCTCATCGGCGACCTCGCGCCCGGCGCGGTCGATCAGCGCAAAACGCCCCTGCGTCTGCCACACCGCGAACGGCCGCCGCTCGGCAAGGCGGATGACGAGGGTTCCCGGCAGATGCCGCTCGACCGTCGCCTGCTGCACCCAGGCGAGGCTTTCGAGGCGGGCGCGCATGCCGGCGAGCGAGACACCGAGAATGGGATCGCCGGGGGCAACGCCGATGGCGGCGCGGAGCAGCGGCTCCGGCGTATTGCCGCGCCCCTCCACCACCACCGTCCGCACGCGAAGGCCGAGCCGCGCCGACAGCGCATCGGCCCAGGCGGCGCGCGGGGCGAGGCTGTCGCCCCCAGAGTCATACCCCCCAGAGTCATGTCCCCCCGGGTCATGTCCCCCCGGGTCATGTCCTCCGTGGTCATGCCCCCCGGGGTCATGACCACGGAGCGCGATGACCAGCACGACCAAGGCGCCGAGCACCCCGCCCGTGAGTGCCAGGCGCCGCAGCGCCCGGCGCCAGCGGCGGAGCAGAAGCTTCCAGCTCGCCGGCCGCTCCCCCGCCGCCCGTCCCTTTGCGCGCGTCAGACGCGACATGCCGCCTGCTCCACCATCCAGGCGCAAAGCGCGGGAAAATCCATGCCGGTGAGGGCCGCTTGCTCGGGCAAGAGCGAGGTCGGGGTGAGGCCGGGCTGGGTATTGACCTCGAGCAGCACCAGGCGGCCGGGCTCGCCGGCGCTGTCGTCGTAGCGGAAATCGGCGCGGCTCGCCCCGCGACAGCCGAGCGCGCGATGGGCGGCGAGTGCTGTCGCCAGCGCTTCCGCGAACGCCGCCGGATGGATCCGGGCCGGGAGCACGTGGCGCGAGCCGCCGGCGGCGTATTTCGCCCGGTAATCATAGAACCCGGCGGCGGGGAGGATTTCGGTGACGGTGAGCGCGCGGTCGCCGAGCACGCCGACGGTGATCTCGCGCCCGGGGATGAATTCCTCGACCAGGGCGCGTTCGCCGAAGCGCCAGTTCGCGGCGATCTCGGCGCGGCGATTATCGCCGGCGGCGACGATCGCGACCCCGACCGAGGAACCCTCCCCGAGCGGTTTCACGACATAGGGCGCGGGCAGCGGGTCGCTGGCTGCGAGTTCGGCGCGGGTCACCACCTTGCCGGCCGCCAGCGGCAGGTTGGCCGCGGCAAACACCCGCCGCGCCGCTTCCTTGTCCATGGCCAGCGCCGAGGCGAGCACGCCGGAATGGGTATAGCGGATGCCGAGCCATTCGAGCACGCCCTGGATCGCGCCATCCTCGCCGAAACGCCCGTGCAGGGCATTGAAAACCACATCCGGGGCGGGGGTGAGGGCGGCGATGACGGCGCCGAGATCGGGCCCGACCTCGATCGGCACCACCGCGAACCCGGCCGCGCCGAGCGCCGCGATGACCTGCCGGCCGGAGACCAGGCTCACCTCGCGCTCGGCCGAAATCCCGCCATGGAGCACCGCGACCCGCGTCATCGCCGCCCCTCCGGCACCCCGAGGCGGCGGATTTCCCAGGCGAGGGCGACGCCGGTCGCGGCCAGAACCCGCACCCGCACCGTCTCGCCGAGCGCCTCGATCTCGCCCGCCCGCGCGCCGCCGGTGTTGATCAGGAAATTGCAGTGCTGTTCGGAGACTTGCGCCGCGCCGTGGCGAAGGCCGCGGCAGCCGGCGGCGGCGATCAGCTCCCAGGCCTTGAGGGTGCTCTCCCGCGGCGCCGGATTGCGGAAGGTGGACCCGCCGGTGCGCGCCCGCAGCGGCTGCGTCGCCGCGCGCCGGGCGCGGATCTCGGCCATCCGGGCGGCGATGGCGGTCTTGTCGTCGGGCCGGGCGCGAAGCCGCGCGGCGATCACCACGGCGCCCGCCGGCAGGGCCGCGTGGCGATAGGCGAACGCGAGATCGGCGGCGCCGAGACGGCGGATCTCGCCCCCCGCGAGCACGATATCGGCCCAGTCGAGCACGCTCGCGATGTCGCTCCCGTAGCAGCCGGCATTCATCGCGACGGTGCCGCCGATGGTGCCGGGGATGCCGGCGAGGAATTCGAGCCCGCCGCGCCCGGCATCGAGCGCGGCCTCGGCCAGCGTCGCGTCCAGGACGGCGGCGCCGGCGACGACGCCATCGCCGTCGAAGGCGATTCCGCCGAAGCCGCGCCCGAGCCGGATGACGGCGCCGGGGAGACCACCGTCACGGATGATGACGTTGGAGGCGGCGCCGAGCACGCAAAACGGCATCGCCTCGGGGAGAGCGGCGAGAAGAAGGGCGAGATCCTCGGCATCGAGCGGTCGAAACAGCCATTCCGCCGCGCCGCCGACGCGAAACCAGGTCTGCGGCGCGAGCCCGGCGCCCGGCTGAACCCGGCCCCGAAACCGGGACGGCGGCGCAAAGGGGGCGAGGATTTCGGCCGCCATCATGGCGCCTCCTCTCCCCCCGGGCGGCGATTTTGTGCCGCCTGCAACGCCGCGAGCTGCGCCGGCAGCGCATTCGCCCAGGCGGTGATGGTGCCGGCGCCGAGACACACGACGAAGTCACCCGGCCGGGCGATGGCGTTGACCATCTCGGCGAGGTGCGCGGGCGCCGGCAGCGGCACGACGCTGCGATGGCCGCTGGCGCGCAGACCCTCCACCAGCGCGTCGCGATCGATGCCGGCGATCGGCGCCTCACCGGCGGCGTAGACATCGGCGACGATCACCGTCCCGGCATCGTTCAGCGAGGTGCAGAAATCATCGAACAGAACCTGCAAACGCGAGAAGCGGTGCGGCTGCACCACCGCGACGACATCGCGCGCCCCGGCCTGGCGCGCCGCTTTCAGAACCGCCGCGATCTCCACCGGATGATGGCCGTAATCATCGATGATCGTGATCCCGCCGGCCTCGCCGACGCGGGTGAAACGCCGCTTGACGCCGCGGAAGGCGGCGAGGGCGCTTTTCAGCGTCGCCTCGGGGATCTCCATCTCGATGCCGATGGCGAGTGCGGCGAGCGCGTTCTGGACATTGTGCCGCCCGAGCATGGGGAGCCGAAACGGGCCGAGGCGGCGGGCGCGATCACGCACCCGGTCGGTCGCCACCACCTCGAAGGTCGCGCCGAGCTTGTCGGCCACCATGCGCTCGGCGCGGATATCGGCCTGCGGCGAAAACCCGTAGGTGATGACGCGATGATCGCCAAGCCGCGGGATCATCTGCTGCACCGCCGGATGATCGACGCAGAGCACCGCGAAGCCGTAGAACGGGATATTGCCGACGAACTGGTCGTAGCCGGCGATCATCGCTTCCGCCGTGCCCCAATGGTCGAGATGCTCGGGATCCATGTTGGTGACCACCGCGACCACCGCCGGCAGGCGGAGGAAACTGCCGTCGCTCTCATCGGCCTCGACCACCATCCACTCGCCGGCGCCGAGTCTTGTGTTGGTGCCGTAAGCGTTGATGATGCCGCCATTGATCACCGTGGGATCGAGCCGGGCGGCCTCGAGCACGGCGGCGATCAGGCTCGTCGTCGTCGTCTTGCCATGCGTGCCGCCGACCGCGATCGACCATCTGAGACGCATCAATTCGGCCAGCATCTCGGCCCGGCGCACCACCGGGATGAAGCGCTGGCGGGCGGCGAGCACTTCCGGATTGTCGCGCCGGATCGCGCTCGAGACCACGACGACGCGCGCCTGCCCGAGATTGTCCGCCGCATGCCCGATCGCGACCGGAATGCCGGCTTCACGCAGGCGCTGGACATTGGCGCTCTCGGCGATGTCGCTGCCCTGGACGCGATAGCCGAGATTGTGCAGCACCTCGGCGATGCCGGACATGCCGATGCCGCCGATGCCGACGAAATGCAGCGTCCCGATGGCGAGCGGCAGCGCCCTCATGGCCGCGCCGCCTCGGCGAGATCGGCAAGGCGTTCGGCGGCGTCGGCCAGCCCGCGCTTCGCCGCCGCCATGCCGGCGAGGCGCTCCGGATCGGCGAGCAGGGCCGCGAGCAGGGCGGCAAGCCGCTCGGGCACGAAATCGCGCTCGGCGACGGCCACCGCGCCGGCGCCAAAGGCGCGCGCATTGGCGCTCTGGTGATCGTCGATCGCGCCCGGCAGCGGCACCAGGATCGCCGGGCGCCCGATCACCGCGAGTTCGGCAAGCGTCGAGGCACCGGCGCGGGCGATGACGAGATGGGCACGCGCGAGACGCGCCGGGATATCGGTGAAGAACGGCGCGCATTCGGCGCTGATCCCGGCCTCGCGATAGGCGGCGGCGACGCGGGGCAGATCCTCTTGCCGGCATTGCTGGGCGAGGGCGAGGCGGGCGCGGAGCGACGGCGGCAGGGCGACGAGGGCGGCGGGCACGACATCGCTCATCACCCGCGCGCCGAGCGAGCCGCCGAGCACCAGAAGCCGGATCCCCCCGTCCGCGAGCGGCGGCGCGTAGGGCGTATCGGCGCAAGCGGCGATCGCCGGGCGCACCGGATTGCCGGTCACGACGGTCGCCGTCCCCGCCGGGATCGATCGCGTGTCGGGGACGCTCAGCGCCAGCCGCGCGGCGAAGCGGGCGAGAAACCGGTTGGCGCGCCCGAGCACCGCGTTCTGTTCGTGCAGAATGACCGGAACACGCCGCGAAAGACTTCGGCTCGCGAGCACCGGGGCGATCGCCGGATAGCCGCCGAACGCGACCAGAGCCGCCGGGCGCAGGTCACGGAGTGCCCGGCGCGCGACGAAAAACCCGGCGAGCAGCTTCAGCGTGCCGGCGATGGCGCGGCCAAACCCACGCCCGGCGATGCCGCCGCCGGGAATGACGAAACGCTCACGCGCGGCGAACACGCTGTCGGCGCCGATCTTGGTGCGCGCGTCGGAAAACAGAACGACGCGCCTTCCGCGCCGGATCAGCGCCGCCGCCAGCGCCTCGGCGGGGAAAAAATGTCCCGCCGTGCCGCCGGCGGCCAGCACGATCGGGGAGAGCGCCGGCGCACCCATCACCGCGCCCCCCTCATGATCATCCCCCTCATGGCCCATCACCGTGATGGCGCCGGCGGGTCAGCGCGAGCAGCATCCCCATCCCGAGCGCGACCGCGAGCACCGAGGAGCCGCCATAGGAAATGAACGGCAGCGTCATGCCCTTGGTCGGGATGAGGTGCAGCGAGGACGCCATGTTGACGAAGGCCTGCAAGCCGAAACTGGCGAGCAGCCCGGAAGACGCGAGGATGGTGAACAGATCCCGCTCACCGATGAGGCGCAACAGGCCGCGCACGACGATGAACGCGAAAACGCCGAGCAAGGCCGTGCATATGACGAGGCCGAATTCCTCGCCGGCGACCGCGAAGACGAAATCGGCATGGGCGTCGGGCAGGATGTCCTTGATCCGCCCCTCGCCCGGGCCACGCCCCCAGAGCCCGCCATTGCCGAAGGCCTCGAGCGCGGTCGTGACCTGATAATGATCGCCCTTGCCGGGATCGAGAAAGCGCGAAACCCGGCTGTGGACATGCGGAAACAGGAAATACGCGGCAACGCCGGCGCCGCTCATCGCGGCGAGCCCGACCCCGACCAGGAAAAGATTGAGCCCGCCGAGATAGAGCTGGGCGAGAAACACCGCCGTGATCACCGCGAGCATGCCGATATCGGGCTGTGACTTGAGGAGCAGCGCGATCACCGCATAAACCCCGGCGGCGAGCATGAGCCCGGGAAAACGCGGCCGGCGCGCGCCCTCGGCGATCAGCCAGGCCGCGATCACCGCGAAACAGGGTTTCAAAAACTCGCTCGGCTGGAGCGACATCCCGGGCAAGGCGATCCAGCGCCGCGCGCCCTTGATCTCGACCCCCTTGATCAGGGTGAGGGCGGTGAGCAGCAACGCGATGATCCCGCCGATCAGCGCCAGACGCCGCACGCCGCGCGGGGAAAACAGCGAGACCATGCCGACGGTCGTCGCGGCCAGGGCGAGAAACACCACCTGCTTCAGCATCAGCGTGTCATGCGCCTCGCCGATGCGTTCCGCGACCGCCGGGCTCGCCGCCAGCATCATCACATAGCCGGCGCCGATGAGCACGCCGAGGGCGAGCAGCGTCCAGCGGTCGATGGTCCACCACCAGCGGCCGAGGAGCGAGGTATCGGCGCGCGAGAGAGCCGGCATCAGCGCCCCTCCCCGTCCGCCAGCGCCGCGACCAGCGCGCGAAACGCCTCGCCGCGGGCCTCGAAATTCGCGAATTGGTCGAAGCTCGCGGAGGCCGGCGAGAGCAGCACCACGGCGCCCTCCGCGCGCGCGGCGGCAAAGGCCGCCGGCACCGCCGCCGCCAGGGTGCCGACGAGACGATGGGCAACGCCGTGCCGCGCCAGCGTCTCGGCGAATTGCGGCGCATCGCGCCCGATCAGCAGCGCCTCGCTGACGCGCGGAAACAGCGGCGCCAGGCTCGCGATGCCGCCGGCCTTGGCGATGCCGCCGGCGATCCAGACGATCCGCTCATGGCAGGCGAGCGCCCGCGCCGCCGAGGCCGCGTTGGTTGCCTTGCTGTCATTGATGAAGAGAACGCCGGCGATGTCGGCGATCCGCTCGGCGCGGTGCGGCAGACCGGGATAGCTCGCGATTCCCTCCGCGATCGCCGCGCGCGGGACAGCGAGTGCCCGCGCGAGCGCGGCGGCGGCGGCGGCGTTTTGCGCGTTATGCGCCCCCGGCAAGGCGCGCGCCTGAGAGAGATCGGCGAGCACGCCGTCCTGGTCACGCAGCCTTCCGCCTTCGAGACGGATATCGGCGCCGTCCCGATTCGCGCCCGAGATTCGGACGATTCCGGGACCGCTCAGCGAATCGGCCAGCGCCCGGCTGTCATCGTCATCGATGCCGATCACCGCCCAATCCGCCGCCTCCTGGCGCGCGAAAATCGCCCGCTTGGCGGCGATATAGCCGGCCATGTCGCCATGCCGGTCGAGATGATCGGGCGAGAGATTGAGCATTGCCGCCGCATCGAAGCGGAGGCGCGCGATTCGCTCCAAGAGGTAAGATGACATTTCGAGGACGTAAACGCCGCGATCGGGCAAAAATGGCAGGGCGAGCGCCGCCGGGCCGAGATTGCCGCCGGCGGCGACCGAAACGCCGGCGCCCGCGAGGATGTGGGCGAGCAGGGCGGTGGTCGTCGATTTGCCGTTGGTGCCGGTGATGCCGACGAACTTCGCCGCCGAGCCGGAGGCGCGCACGGCGCGATAGAGAAATTCGACATCGCAAAGGATCGGCACGCCGGCGGCCAGAAACGCCGCCGCCACCGGATGCGGTGCCGGCAGGCGATGCGGGATCCCGGGCGAGAGCAGCAAAGCGTCCACGCCCGAAGGCGCCAACGGGGCGACCGCGATCCCCTGCGCCATCGCCTCCGCCCGCGCCGCTTCCTGATCGTCCCACGCCGTCACCTCGGCACCCATCGCCGCGAGGCTGGCGGCCGCAGGCAGGCCGTTCCGCCCAAGCCCGAGGACGGCTACTCGCTGGCCGGTGAAAATTTTCGCAAATCCGCTCATCTGATCTTCAACGTCGCGAGGCCGACGAGGGCGAGGATCATCGAGATGATCCAGAAACGAATGACGATGGTCGCCTCCGCCCAGCCTTTTTTCTCGAAATGATGGTGCAACGGCGCCATCAGGAACACGCGGCGGCCGGTGCGCTTGAACCAGAACACCTGCACGATCACCGAAAGCGTTTCGACGACGAACAACCCGCCGACGATGGCGAGCACGAACTCATGCTTGGCCGCGACCGCGATCGCGCCGAGCGCGCCGCCGAGCGCGAGGCTGCCGGTATCGCCCATGAACACCGCCGCCGGCGGCGCGTTGAACCAGAGAAAGCCGAGCCCCGCCCCGATCAGCGCCGAGCAGAACACGGCCAGCTCACCAACCCCCAGAACATGATGAAGCTGGAGATAATCGGCGAAGACGCGGTTGCCGACGAGATAGGTGATGAGCCCGAAGACGCCGGCGGTGATGATCGTCGGCACGATCGCGAGCCCATCCAGCCCGTCGGTCAGATTGACCGCGTTCGATGCCCCCATCATCACCAGGGCGCCGAACAGCGGAAAGAAAACACCGAGCGGGATCAACGCCTCCTTGAAGAGCGGCAGGGTGACGCCACTGCCGAGCGGCGGGCGCGTGAGCAGCATGAACGCGGTCGCGGCGAACAGGCCGAGCCCCGCCTGGCCGAGCAGCTTCAGCCGCCCGGGAAGGCCGCGCGCATTGCGCTTGCTGAGCTTCAGATAATCATCGGCAAAGCCGAGCGCGCCGTAGCCGAGCGTCAGCGCCATCACCACCCAGACATAAGGATTGCCGAGATCGGCCCACAGCAGCGTCGAGATGATGAGGGCGACGAGGATCAGAACGCCGCCCATCGTCGGCGTCCCTTTCTTCGCGACCAGATGGCTCGCCGGCCCGTCATCGCGGATCGGCTGGCCCTGCCCCTGCACCGCTTTCAGCCAGCGAATGAGGCCGGGGCCGATGATGAAGCTCACGACCAAGGCGGTGAGACACGCGGCACCCGAGCGGAAGGTGAGATAACGGAGCAGATTGAACAGGATGAAATGCTCGGCATAAGGCCGCGTCAGCGTGTACAGCATCAGCGTGCCTCCCGGGCAAGAGCGTCGATCACCAGAGACATGCGGCTGCCGAGGCTCCCTTTCACCAAAACGACGTCGCCGGCCCGGAGACGCGCGAGCAGACGCGGCGCCAGCGCCGCCGAATCCGGGGCGTGCGCGCCGCGCGAGCCGGCGGGGATGGCAGCGAACAGCCCGGCCATCAATGGCCCGGCGGTGAAGACCAGATCCGCGTCGGCGGCAGCCTCGGCGGCCAGCGCCGCGTGCTCGTCCGGGCCGGCATCGCCGAGTTCCAGCATGTCGCCGAGCACCGCGATCCGGCGCGCGCCGTTATGCCGGCCGAGCACGGCGAGGGCCGCGCGCACCGATGCCGGCGAGGCATTGTAACTCTCATCGATCAGCGTGATCTCGCCCGAAGGGAGGCGCAATTGCCGCCGCGCGCCGCGCCCGGCGAGGCCGGCGAAACCGGCGAGCACCGCCGCCCCCGCAGCAGGGTCGAAGCCCGAGGCGAAGACGGCGGCCAGGGCGGCCAGGGCATTCACCGCCATGTGCCGCCCGGGAACGCCGAGGCGAAACGAAATCTCCCGCCCGCCGATCACGGTCGTCACCTCGCTCCCGAGGGCGTCGCCGGCGAAAGCGAGCAGCGGCACCTCGCCCGCGCCGCCGAAGGTGATCACCCGGCGCCCGCCGGCAAATTCCAGGAGCCGCGGCAGGAACGCGCTTTCGGCCGGCAGGATCGCCACCCCCTCGGGCAGCAAGCCCTCGAGCAGCGCGGCTTTTTCGCGCGCGATGGCCTCCAGACTGCCGAGAGGACCGAGATGGGCGGGCGCGATCGCGGTGATGATCGCCACATGCGGGCGGGTGATGCGGGCCAGCGGCGCGATCTCGCCGGCATGGTTCATGCCGATTTCGATCACCGCAGCACCGGCATCGGCGGGCAGACGCGCGAGCGTCAGCGGCACCCCCCAATGGTTGTTATAGGAGGCCTCGGCGGCGTGGACGCCGGTTTGGCCGGCGAGAACGACGCGCAGCATTTCCTTGGTCGAGGTCTTGCCGACGCTGCCGGTGACGGCGATGATTTTCGCGCCCGAGCGCACCCGGCCATAGGCGCCGAGCGCGGTGAGCCCGGCGAGCGTGTCCCCGACCACCAGCAGTGGCGCATCCGCCGGCAGACCGGGCGGGACATGATCGACCATCGCCCCAGCAGCGCCGCGCTGGAGCGCATCGAGAACGAAATCATGGCCGTCGCGCTGATCGCGGAGGGCGACGAAGAGATCGCCGGGCGCGAGACGGCGGCTGTCGATGGCGACACCTTCGGCCGCGAACGCCGTCCGCCTTCGTCCCGCCGTCGCCAGCACCAGATCCTCGGCACTCCAAAGCGTGGTCATGCCGCGCCCCCGAGCAAATCACGGATCACCGCGGCGTCGTCGAAGGGGATGGTCGCGGCGCCGATGATCTGCCCCTGTTCATGGCCCTTGCCGGCAACGACCAGGAGATCGCCCGGGCCGAGCCCCTCGATCGCGGCGGCGATGGCGGCGCGGCGGTCACCGATCTCGGCCGCCGCCGGGCAGACGGCGCGGATCGCGGCGCGGATCGATGCCGGATCCTCGCTCCGCGGATTGTCGTCGGTGATGATCACGCGATCGGCGAGACGGGCGGCGACCTCGCCCATCAGCGGGCGCTTGCCGCGATCACGGTCGCCGCCGGCGCCGAACACCACCCCGAGCTTGCCGGTGGCATGCGGCCGGAGCGCCGCCAGAACCCGCGCCAGCGCGTCCGGCGTGTGGGCGTAATCGACATAGATCGCGGCGCCATTGGCGAGCCGCGCGACCCGCTCCATCCGCCCGCGCACGCCGGCGAGATGCGGCAGCGCCGAAAGCGCGTCATCGGTGCCGAGGGCCATCGCGAGCGCCGCCGCGAGCAGCGCGTTTTCCGCCTGGAAACGCCCGGCGAGGGCGAGCCGGAGGGTCTGGCGCGCGCCCTCGGCGCGGATCACGATCTCCTGGCCGTCGGGACGCGGGGTGACCGTCTCGAGCGCGATCGCATCCCCGCCCTCACCGACGCCGAGGAGACGAAGGCGGCGCCGCGCCGCAAGGGCGGCGAGGGCGTCGCGGCTTGCGCGCTCGAGTCCGGTCGCGAACGCCACCGGCGCGCCCTCGGGCAGCAAGTCCGCGAACAGGCGAAGCTTGGCGGCGCGATAGGCTTCCATGTCGCGGTGATAATCGAGATGATCGCGGGTGAAATTGGTGAACGCCCCGGCGGCGAAGCGCGCGCCGTCGAGCCGGTGCTGATCGAGTCCGTGCGAGGAGGCCTCCATGGCGAGATGGCTGACCCCGGCATCCGCCAGCGCGGCAAGCGTTGCCGCCAGCGCCACCGGATCCGGGGTGGTGAGGCTCGGGCCGGGCGGAAAACCGGACGCTTGCAACCCGAGCGTGCCGAGGCTCGCCGCCCGCAGCCCGGCGCGGGCCCAGATCTCGCGGAGAAAATTCACCACGCTGGTCTTGCCGTTGGTGCCGGTGACGGCGACCACGGTGGCCGGCTGCCGCGAGCCCGCGAGGCGAGACGCGATCAGGGCGAGGGCGCGGCGCGGCGCCTTGGCGCGGAGCAGCGGCGCCGCGGGAACCCCCTCCGGCCACACCATATCCGCCGGCGCCAGCACGGCGACGGCGCCGCGCGCCAGCGCCTCGGCGATGAACGCCCTGCCATCGGCGCGAGCGCCGGGAAGGGCGGCAAAGATCGCCCCCGGCGTCACCGCGCGGCTATCGGCGGTGATCGCGTGGATTTCGTGCCCACCATCGCCTTCGACGACGAGCGGCGTTTCCAGCCCGGAGATGAGGTCAGCGAGCCGCAAGACCGTCTTCCCCGACGCTGGGCGAAAACGCGGTGAGCCACGCCGCCGGCGCCGGCAGCGCCGCCTCGTGGCGGCCGTCATGCGCGGGCTGGGCGCGGGGCGGCGCTGGGATGGCGGGGGTCGCGGCGGCGGGCAGCGCCGGCGGCGCGATCGTCGCCATCGGCGGGTGCGCGGCCGGGGCGCCGGCGCGCGCCGGCTGGAGCGGGATCGCGAGCGCGGCCTCGATCTCGTTCGCGTTGTCGATTTGCGGGAACAGGCCGAGCATCGGCCCGATGCGCGCGATCACCCGCCCGGCGGCCGGCGCGCTCACCTGCCCCGCCGTCGAGAAGAACCCGGTCTCGGCGTTGCCGCGCGGCTCGTCGAGCATCATGTAGACCGCATAGCGCGGCGCGTTCATCGGAAAGACGCTGACGAAGGCGGAGACGTTGGTGTGCTTGCGATAGCCGTGAGCGCCGACCTTCTCCGCCGTCCCGGTCTTGCCGCCGACGAAATAGCCGGGCACGTCCGCCTTCTTGCCATAGCCTTCGGTGACCACGAGGCGCATCAGCCGGCGCATCACCGCAGACGTGCTCTCCCGCATCACCCGCGCCCCCTCCGGCGCCGCGCCCTCGGGCAGGGCGAGGATGGTCGGGCGCAAAACGAGGCCGCCATTGGCGATCGCCGCCGTCCCGCGCACGACATGGAGCGGGGAGACGGCGATGCCGTGGCCGAAGCCGATGGTCATCGTCGCCGCCTCGCGCCAATTGCTCGCCGGCGGCACCAGCGGCCGCCCGGCCTCGGGCAGCTCGATGCCGATGCGCTCGAAGAACCCCATCGCGCGGAGCCAGGCGCGCTGCCGCTCCGCGCCCACCGTGAGCGCGATGTGGGCGGCGCCGAGATTGGAGGAATAGGCGAGCACTTCGGGGAGATAGAGCCAGCGATGCTTGCCCTCGAAATCGGTGATGGTGAAGCGCCCGATATGGATCGGTTGGGAGGCATCGAACTGGTCCCAGAGATGCGCCGCCCCGGAATCGAGCGCCATCGCCGCGGTTTGCAGCTTGAACGTGCTGCCGGGCTCGAACATGCCGGTGATGGCGCGGTTGAAGCGGTCCTCGGGGGGGGCCGCGCCAAAGGCGTTGGCGTCGTAATCGGGGAGACTGACCATCGCCAGCACTTCGCCGGTGCGCACATCCATGACGATGCCGCAAGCGCCGATCGCCTGGAACTCGGTCATCGCCGCCAGCAATTCCTCGCGCACCACCGCCTGCACCCGGACATCGAGGGAGAGGCGGAGCGGCTGCGGATCGGTGCGCAGCCGGGCATCGAAAGCGCGTTCGGCGCCGGCGACGCCACGCTCATCGACATCGACCCCGCCCAGCACCTGCGCCGCGACGCGGCCGAGCGGGTAATGGCGGCGCTCCGAGATCTGAAAATAGAGCCCCGGAATGCCGAGATCATTGATCGCCAGCTCCTCGCCCGGGGAGAGTTCGCGGGCGAGATAGACGAAGGCCTTGCCGGAGGAAAGACGCTGGGCGATGGCGGCGCGATCGAGCCTCGGCACGATATGGACGATCTTGTCCGCGACCGCGCCGGCATCGATGACCTCGCGCGGATTGGCATAGAGTTCCGCGATGGGGAGCGAGAGGGCGAGCGCCTGCCCGTTGCGATCGACGATCTCGGCCCGCGCGACACGGGGCAAGGCGGGATCGGGAGCATCGGGTGAGGCCGGCGGCGGGGCGACGATCAGCGGCTTTTCCGGCGGCGGGCGGAGCGGCGTCAGCACCGTCGCCAGGGCGAGCTTGATCGCGACGGCGCCGAACAGGGCGGCGAACCCGGCCGCGATGAGCACCAGCCGGGCATGGGTTTTCTCGATCAGGGCGCGGCGCGCGAGATCGGGCGCGGTGACGCGCACATCCTCCATGCGCGGCACCGCGGCCGCGCGCGGCGCGCCATAGATTCGGGCCGCGGCGTGCGGCGGCGGCGCGTCCTTGGGCGGGGCCGCCGGTTTGCGCGGCGGCTCGCTCACGGCCCGTCCGCCCGGCTTTGCGGCGGCGGGACCGGCGGCGGCAAGGCGACATGCGGGCCGCCGAGCGCCGAACTCGCCGCCGGCACCGGGATCGCGGCGGTTTGCGGCGCGCGCGCCGGACGCGGAGGATCGATGAGCAAACTCGCCGCGACCGGGCGCAGCACCGAGGCCACGACCGGGCGCGGCGCGATCGCGGGCGGGGTCGGGCGGCGCGGCGCGGCATTGGCGGCGGCGAC
>JAJZBV010000033.1 GCA_021851785.1 Pseudomonadota bacterium | reverse complement strand
GTCGAAATCCTGGGCTGTTTGCGGCAGAACGGCTGACTGGTGGCGTCTCAGGGTTATTTCGTCTCCATGCGCAACGTGTAGTTTAAGCGGTTCGCGCTACCTTAGAGAATGGCAAAGACAGAGAGAAAATACGAAGATTAGTCGATTTCAGCCTGTCCGCTACCCGATCTTGTCCGCCAGCGCGCCGACGCTGTCCGCGATCACGTCCCAGTCCGCCTCGGCCTGAACATCGCGCTTCTGGCTCGGCCCGTGTTCGTCCGGGCGCGGGATAAAGCCGGTTTGGAGGCCGCAACCCCGCGCCGCGGCGAGATCGGAATTATGCGCCGCCGCCAGCATCACCGCGCCCGGCGGGAGCGCGAGGAGGGCGCAGGCGCCGAGATAGGTTTCCGGATCGGGCTTGTAGTGGCGGAAGATATCGGCGCCGAAAATGACGTCGAACGTCATGCCGCCGGTTTTGGCGAGATCGACGAGCAAGGCGACCGGGCCGTTGGAAAGCGTGCCGATGATCGCCCGCTCGCGGAGGCGCGCGAGCCCGGCGGCGCTGTCCGGCCACGGGCGCAGGCGATGCCAGAGGGCGACCATCCAGTCGCGCTCGGCGTCGCCGAGAGCGGCAAGACCAAACCGCGGGAGGAGATCATCGAGGCTCGCGCGGTGCAGCGCATCGAGCCCGGTCCAGGCCAGCGCGCCGCTCCGCACACGCTGCATCGAGGGCTGATAGGCGCCGCGCCAGGCATCGGCCAGCCCCGTCCAGTCGGCGTTCCGGCCGGTCTTTTCGCCAAACGCGGTCAATGCGGCGATCAGGCTGCCGCGCCAGTCGACCAGGGTGCCGAACACATCGAACAGAACCGCCCGCGGCTTTGCCATCTCACGCCACCTCCGGCCAGGGGCGCTGGGCCGGGCGCAGCTTTTCCCAGAGCGCGGCCAGGCGCAAAACTCCTATATCATCAAATCTCTGGCCGATGATCTGCAAGCCGATCGGAAGCCCGTCCGACGTATAGCCGGCATTGATCGAGACCGCCGGCTGCTCGGACATGTTGGCGGCAACCGTGAAACCGATATGCCCGAAGGGGCGCGCGGGATCGTTGCTCGGCGCCGGCCATTCGGCGGCGAAGGCCGGCATCGGCGCGGTCGGGGTGAGAACGTAATCAACCCCCTGGAAAGCCCGCGCGGCGGCGGCGCGAATGGCCATGATCTGGCTGATGCCGTTATAGACCGCGAGCCCCGAGGCCTCCGCGCCGCCTTCCGCCCAGGCGCGGATGAAGGGCAGCACCTTGGCCGCGCGCGAAGGCGGCAAGGCGCTGATATCGGCCCAGGCGCGCACCCGCCAGAAGGTATCGAGCCCGGCCATCATCTCCTCCGTGAGATAGGGCGGCATGGCAATGATCTCCGCCCCCTCGGCGGCGAACAGCCTGGCCGCCGTCTCGATCGCCGCCTTGACCTCGGGTTCCACCGCAAAGCCGAATCCGGCCTCCAGCATCAGCCCGAGACGGAGCCCCCGGGGAAGTTCCCTGGGCGCGACCTCCAGCGCCTGCCAGGGGATATCGGCCGGCGGCAGGCTCATATGGTCGCGCCGGTCCGGGCGGCTCAAAACCGACATCATCAGCGCGGTATCGGCGACCGTCCGGGTCAGCGGGCCGGCGACGCGGCCGATATAGGGCGGGTCGATCGGCACCCGGCCGAGGCTCGGCTTCAGCCCGACCAGGCCGCACCAGCCCGCCGGCAGCCGCACCGAGCCGCCGATATCGGTGCCGAGATGGAGCGGCCCATACCCGGCCGCCGCCGCCGCCGCCGCCCCGGCGCTGGAGCCGCCGGGATTGCGCGCGAGATTCCATGGGTTGCGGGTCAGCGGGTGAAAGCTCGAAAGCCCGGAGGAGAGCATGCCGTAATCGGGCATCGTGGTCTTGCCGAGGATCACCGCCCCGGCCTCGCGCAGCCTCGCGGCCGGCGGCGCATCGGCGGCGGCGGGGGTGAGGTCGCTCGCGCTTGT
Source organism: Pseudomonadota bacterium (assembly GCA_021851785.1). Lineage (GTDB taxonomy): Bacteria > Pseudomonadota > Alphaproteobacteria > Acetobacterales > Acetobacteraceae > Acidibrevibacterium. The sequence goes on along the minus strand of JAJZBV010000033.1, from coordinate 27,338 downwards.
GCCGAGCGGGGAGGGCACGTTTTGGGTGGCGATGTTTTCCTTGATCGTCACCGCGACGCCATCGAGCGGCCCGCGCGCCGCGCCGCGCCGCCAGCGCTCTTCCGCCGCCCGCGCCGCGACCCTGGCGCCTTCGGGATCGTAGGCATAGAGGGCGTGCAAGCGCGGCTCCCAGGCGGCGATCCGCGCCGCGACCGCCGCCAGCGCCTCGGGGGGCGAAAATTTTCCGGCGGCGAAACCGGCGGCGAGATCGACGGCGGAGATGTCGGCGAGATCGGTCATGCACGGCTCCTGTTCCAAGGCGCTTTTTCTGGCGCGCGCGGGCCAGGATGCGCCGGGTGGCGGCGCCGCTCAAGCCGGCCGAGCGAGGCCGATTTTGTGAACCGCGGGGGAGATGGCGCGCCCGCCGGCGGGCTGTTAGAATTGCGCCCATGAACACATTCGTTGCGACCCTCTCGCTCGTTCGGCCGCGCGCGGCCCTCTTGGCGATGACCCTGCTTTCGGCCTGCGCCGCCGGCAGCGCCGCGTTTCCCAGCACCAATAATGCCACCGCCGACCCGGGCGGAGCCTATGGCAATTATCTCTCCGGCCAGTTCGCGTTGAGCCAGGGGTCGCTCGATATCGCCGCGAGCCGGCTGCTCGCGGCGCTCGCCGACGATCCGACCAACGGGCAGCTCCTGCGCCAGGCGTTTCTCGCCAATCTGCTCGCCGGGCGGCCGGATGCGGTGCGATTGGCGGTCAAGCTGCCCGACAATGCCGCCGCGCAATTGCTGCTCGCCGACGAGGCGGCGCGGCAGGGCGATTGGGACTCGGCCAAGCAGCGCTATCTCGCTCTGCCGCATCAGGGGATCTCACAGATTCTTGAACCCCTCCTCGTCGCCTGGTCCGATATGGGCGCGGGGCAGCCCGATGCCGCGCTCGGCATTCTAAAGCCGCTCATCGCCAATAAGCGTCTCGGTGGCATCTATGCCCTGCACGCCGCGCTGATCGCCGATCTCGCCGGCCGCGACGCCGAGGCCGGGCGCTATTACGATCAGGCGCAGACCGCCTTCACCGCTCCCAATCTCCGCTTCGCCCAGATTCTCGCGAGCTGGCAGGCCCGCCACGGCCAGATGGAGGAGGCGCGGCGCACCATCGCGAGCTTGCGCCAGGGCGATAGCGTGCTGTCGATGGCGGTGCCGGCGCTGGAGGCCGATATCAGCGAGCGGCCGGTCGCCAACGCCCTGGACGGCATCGCCGAGACCTATCTCGCCCTCGCCGCCTCGCTGCGCCAGCCGGAGACCGAGGATTTCTCGCTCCTCATCCTCCGCCTCGCGCTCGATCTCCGCCCGCGCTTCACGCCGGCGCGGCTGCTGATGGCGGACATGCTCGATGACGGCGGCCAGCCGGAAAACGCGCTCCAGACCTTGGCCTCGGTGCCCAATGACGCGCCGCTCTCCGGCCTGATCCAGCTCCGCCGCGCGACGATCGAGAATCAGCTCGGCCATGCCGACACCGCGATCGGGATCCTCCAAGGTTTGGCCAAGGCATTCCCCGACCGGCCCGAACCGCTCGCCCAGCTCGGCGATCTCTATCGCGCCAAGGAGCAATTCACCCCGGCGATCACCGCCTATAACGGCGCGATCGAACGTATCCACGACATGCAGGCGCGTGACTGGGTGCTGTTTTACGCCCGCGGCATCTCCTATGACCGCGCCCATCAATGGCCCAAGGCGCAGGCCGATTTCGAGCACGCTTTGCAGCTTTCCCCCGATCAGCCCTATGTGCTGAATTATCTCGGCTATTCCTGGGCCGAGCAGGGCACGCATCTGGCCGAGGCGCGCAAGCTGATCGAAAAAGCGGTGGCGCTCCGTCCCAATGACGGCGCCATCATCGACAGCCTCGGCTGGGTGCTGCTGCGCCAGGGCAATACCGCCGGCGCGGTTCACTGGCTGGAGCGCGCGGTCGAGATGGAGCCCGAGGACGCGACCATCAACGGCCATTTCGGCGACGCCCTCTGGGCCGCCGGGCGCAAGCTGGAGGCGACCTATCAATGGCGCCTCGCCCTCACCTTCAAGCCCGACGCCGACGAGGCGGCGCGGATCGAGGCGCGGCTCAAACAGGCGAGCGTCCCCGGCAATGGCACCGCCAACACCGCCGAGCAGGTTGCGCCTCACCCGGAAGGCTCCCACCAGGAGGGACATTGAGCGCGGCCGACCCGCACGCCGAATTCGCGCCGGCCAAGATCAATCTCTACCTCCACATCACCGGCCGGCAGGGTGACGGCTATCATCTGCTCGACAGCCTCGCGGTTTTTCCCGATATCGGCGACCGCGTGATCGCGCGCCCGGCGCCGACGCTGTCGCTCGAACTCGCCGGGGCCTTTGCCGGCGATCTCGGCGCCGGCGAGGACAATCTCGTGCTCGCGGCGGCGCGGGCATTGGCGGCGAGCGGTGGGGGCGTGCCAGGGGGCGTGCCAGGGGGCGTGCCAGAGGGCGTGCCAGAGGGCGTGCCGGGGGCCGCGCTCAGGCTGGAAAAAAACCTGCCGGTCGCATCGGGCATCGGCGGCGGCTCGGCCGATGCCGCGGCGACGCTCCGGCTGCTCGCCCGGCTGTGGGCGCGGGAGGGGGGGGCGCGGGAGCGGGCCGATCTGCCGGCGATCGCCGCCCGGCTCGGCGCCGATGTGCCGGTCTGCCTTGGCGCGCGGGCGGCGCGGATGTCCGGGATCGGCACCGCTCTCGCGCCGCCGCCGCGTCTTCCCGAAGCCGGGATCGTCCTCGCCAATCCCGGTATCGCCTTGCCGACCAGGGATGTTTTCGCCGCGCGCGGGGGCGCGTTTTCCGCCCCTCCGGCATTGCCCGCGGGATGGGAGGATGCCGCCGCGATGGCCGCCGATCTCGCGGCGCTCGGCAATGATCTCGAAGCCCCGGCGATCGCGCTCCGCCCGCAAATCGGCACCGTGCTCGCCGCCTTGCGCGCGCTGCCCGGCGTGCTGCTCGCGCGCATGAGCGGCTCGGGGGCGACCTGTTTCGCTGTGTTCGCGACCGCCGAGGCCGCCCTCGCCGCCAGCCGCCGTCTGCCGCGGGAGTGGTGGGTCAAGGCCGGGGTTTTGCCGGCGACCGGCTCGCGCGTCTGATCCGGGTTCGGATGAAGGCGGCGCGCGATCGCGCTCTAACCCGTTGATAGAGGATGCTAAGTCAGCGTCACGCTCACCGGGGCATGGTCGGAGGGTTGCTCGGCGGCGCGCGCGGCGCGGTCCACATTCGCGCTCGCCAGGCGCTCGGCCAGGGTCGGCGACAGCAGGACGTGGTCGATCCGGAGCCCGCGATCGGCGGCGAAGGCGCCGGCCTGGTAGTCCCAGAAGGTGTAGAGCGGCCCCTCCGGCGTGAGCGCGCGCAAGGCGTCGGTCATCCCGAGCCAGAGCAGGGAACGGAAGCGGGCGCGGCTTTCCGGGCGCACCAGCGCGTCATCGGGGGCGAGCGCGCCGGGAGCGAGATCGTCGTCATCGGGGCAGATATTGAAATCCCCGGCGAGGATTAGCGGCGTATCGGCGGCGAGCAGCGCGCGGCCATGGGCGATCAGCGCATCCAGCCAGCGGAGCTTGCGCCGATACCCTTCGACGCCGCCGGAATTGCCGTTCGGCGCATAGAGCCCGCCGATCACCATCCCCGCCGCCGCGATTTCGAGGTAGCGCGCCTCCAGCGGGTCGCCGCCGGCGGAAGCGAGGCCGGGCAATTCCCGCTCCCGCACCTCGAAGGGGATGCGGGCGAGCACGGCGACGCCGTTATAGGCCTTCTGGCCGACGATTTCGGCGCGATAGCCGAGTGCCGCGAAATCGAGTTCGGGAAAATCCCGCGCCTCGCATTTCAGCTCCTGGAGCAGGAGGACATCCGGCGCCTCGCGGGCGAGCCATGCCCGCACCTGCGCCACCCGCTTGCGGATCGAATTGACGTTCCAGGTCGCGAGCTTCATCCCCGCGGCCACCTATTCGACCGCGAACGAGGTGCCGCAGCCGCAAGACGAGGTGGCGTTGGGGTTTTTGACCTTGAAATAGGCGCCCATCAACTCCTCGACGTAATCGAGTTCGGCGCCGGCGAGGAGATCGAGGCTGACCGGGTCGATGGCGACGCGCGCCCCGTCGGCCTCGATCACCACGTCATCGGCGGCGATCGTCCGGTCGAGGTCGAAGCGGTATTGCAAGCCGTTGCAGCCGCCGGCGAGCACGGCGACGCGGAGCGCCGCGGGCCCAAGGGAGCCCGGCGCGGTGCCGGGGGCGGCGAGCAGAGCGGCGACGCGGCGCGCGGCGCGCGGCGCGAGGCGGAAACAGGGGGCGGGGGCGATGTCCATGACCGCAGAGATAGGAGCGCTCCGGTACGGATTGAAGAGCCCTCGTGACAGTGCTATCCCGCGCCGGCATGACCGACGCGCACGCCCCGGCCGATTTCGCCGCCCGCAGCGAGACCTCGCGTGGCCGGCTCCATCCCGAGCCCGAGGCGGTCGGGCGCAGCCCCTTCCAGCGCGACCGCGACCGCATCATCCACAGCTCCGCCTTTCGCAAGCTGCAATACAAGACCCAGGTCTTCGTCAATCACGAGGGCGATTTCTACCGCACCCGCCTGACCCACTCGATCGAGGTCGCCCAGATCGCCCGCTCCTGCGCCCGCACCCTCGCCCTCAACGAGGATCTGACCGAGGCGCTGGCGCTCGCCCATGATCTCGGCCACCCGCCCTTCGGCCATGCCGGCGAGGAAGCCCTGGCGCAGGCCGCGCGGCCGTTCGGCGGCTTTGATCACAATGCCCAGTCCCTGCGCGTGGTGACCTTGCTCGAAAGCCGCTACGCCGCGTTCGACGGCCTCAACCTCACCTGGGAGACGCTGGAGGGGCTCGCCAAGCATAACGGGCCGCTCCTCCATCCGCCGGCCTATGTCGCCGAATATGACGCGAGCCACCCCCTCGATCTCGAAAACTTCGCCTCGGCCGAGGCGCAACTCGCCTCGCTCGCCGACGATATCGCCTATCATGGCCATGATCTCGATGACGGTCTGCGCGCCGGACTGTTCGATTTCGGCGATATCGCGCCATTGCCGATCGTCGGCGCGGCGCTCGCGGAGGCGCGGCGGGCGAGCCTCGACATGCCGCCGGTGCGGCTCCGCCACGAGACCATCAGGCGGGTGATCAACGCCCTGATTTCCGACCTGCTCGCCGAATCGCGCCGCCGCCTCGCCGCCCTCGCGCCCGATTCGGCGGCGGCGATCCGGGCGGCGAAAACCCCGGTGATCGCCTTCAGCGCCGATATCGCCGCCGCCAACCGCGCCATTCGCGAATTTCTCTTTGCCCATATGTATCGCCATTGGCGGGTCAACCGCATGACCAGCAAGGCGCGCCGGCTGACCGAGGAGCTTTTCCGCCTGTTCCATGCCGATCCCGGGCTTCTGCCCGATGAATGGCGGGCGCGGGCGGGGGAGGGGGGATCGGCGCGGGCGGCGATGATCGTCGCCGACTACATCGCCGGCATGACCGACCGTTTCGCCATGGACGAGCACCGCCGGCTGACCGATATTGCGATCTCCGGCTGAGGTGCGCGCGTGCCGGCCGTTTTCCTGGAACCAAAATCATGAACAGCGATCTTTTCGCGCTGATCCGGGGCCGGGTCGGCGCCGCCCTTGCGGCCAGCGCCGCGGCCGTGCCGGAGGATGTCCTGGCCCGCATCGAGGTGAGCCCGCCGCGCGAGGCAGCCCATGGCGACATGGCGAGCAATGCCGCGATGGTGGCGGCGAAGGCGGTCGGGCAGCCGCCGCGGGTGCTCGCCGAAACGCTCGCGCGCCATCTCGCGACCGCCCCCGAGATCGCCGCCGCCGAGGTCGCGGGGCCGGGATTCCTCAATATCCGCCTCCATCCCGCCGCCCTCCACGCGGTCATTCCGGCGATCCTCGCCGCCGGCGAGGCGTACGGCGACGCGACGATCGGCGCCGGCGAGCGGGTCAATGTCGAATATGTCTCCGCCAACCCGACCGGGCCGATGCATATCGGCCATTGCCGGGGCGCCGTGGTCGGCGATGCTTTGGCCAATCTGCTGGCCAAGACCGGGTTCGCCGTCACCCGCGAATACTATGTCAACGATTCCGGGGCGCAGGTCACGGCGCTCGCCTGGGCGGCCTATTGGCGCTATCTGCGGGCGATCGGGAGCGACATCGCGGCCGAGGATTTCGCCGCCCGGGCGCCGTCCGGGCTGCAATACCGGGGCGAGTATCTGATCCCGGTCGGCGCCGCACTCGCGGAGAAATTCGGCCGCAGCCTTGCCGCCGAGGATGGCGGCGTCGCGCCTCCGGAAATGTGGTTCGAACGGGTGCGGGATTGCGCGATCGCCGCGATGATGGCGGCGATCCGCGAGGATCTCGACCTCCTTGGGGTGCGCCCGGATGTGTTCGCCTCCGAGCGCGAACTCGTCGCGAGCGGCGCGGTCGAGGCGGTGATCGCCCGGCTCGCGCAAGCGGGGCTGATCTATGAGGGGGTGCTGGCGCCGCCCAAGGGCAAGCTCCCCGAGGATTGGGAGCCGCGCGAGCAGACCCTGTTCCGCGCGACGCAATTCGGCGACGACGTCGACCGGCCGTTGCGCAAATCGGATGGCTCGGCGACCTATTTCGCCAACGACATCGCCTATCACGCCGACAAGATCGGGCGTGGCTTCACGACCCTGATCGATGTCTGGGGCGCCGATCATGGCGGCTATGTCGCGCGCATGCAGGCGGCGATCAGGGCGCTCGCCGGAGACCGGGCGAGGTTCGATGTCCTGCTCTGCCAGATCGTCCATGTGCTGAAGGGCGGCCAGCCGGTGCGGATGTCCAAGCGCGCCGGCACCTTCGTCACGCTCCGCGACCTGATCGAGGAGGTCGGGCGCGATGTCGTGCGCTTCATCATGCTGACCCGCAAGAGCGACGCACAGATGGAATTCGATCTCGACCAGGCGGTGGCGGAGACGCGCGAGAATCCGGTGTTTTACGTCCAATACGCCCATGCCCGCTGCCGCTCGGTGCTGCGCCACGCCGCCGAGCAGGGCTTCCCCACCACCCCCGAGGCGCTGGCCGGCGTCGCCCTCGACAGTCTCGCCGATGCCGCCGAACTCGCGCTGATCCGCCGCCTCGCCGGCTGGCCGCGCCTCGTCGAAGGCGCCGCGCGGGCCTTCGAGCCACATCGGATCGCTTTTTTTCTCTATGATTTAGCTGGTGATTTTCATATATTGTGGAACCGCGGGCGAGAGGCTGCGACGCTCCGCTTCATCCAGCCGGAGCGGCCGGCGGAAACCGGGGCGCGGCTCGCTTTGGTGGCGGCGACGGCGATGGTGATCCGTTCCGGTCTCGCCGTCATGGGGGTCGCGCCGGTCGAGGAAATGCGTTGAAGGGGGCATGCGCCGGTGCCGCAAGATTTTCATCCCGAACTGGAGATTCCGGCCAATCGGCTACGCTCGTCCCGGCACGGGATCGACCCCGCGACGCGGCGCCTGCTCGCGCTCGCCGGCGGTCTCGGCGCGGCGCTGGCGCTGATCATCGCGGTGTGGTCGCTGGCGGGGCATCGCCACGGGCCGGCGCCGCTGATCAGCGCCGATCCCGGCCCGCTCAAGGTCAAGCCGGTCAATCCCGGCGGTTTGCAGGTGGCCGGCGCGGACGAGGCGGTGCTCGGCCTCCCCGGGGGGCAATCGGGGGCGCAAGCCGCGCCCGGTGCCTCGGCATCGGCGAGCGGGGCGGGAGCGGGTCCGGCCGAAACTCTCTCGCCGCCGCCGGAAGCGCCGGCGCCTGGCGAACTCCGCCGTCTCCAGCCGGCGCGAGCGGCACCGTCGCCACCCGCCCCCCCCGCGCCGGCGGTTGCCGCGCCGCATCCGGCGGCCGTGGCCAGCCTGGCGAAGCCCCCCCCACCGCCCGTCGCGCCCCCGTCCGGCCACGGCATCGAGGTTCAGCTCGCCGCGCTGCCGAGCGAGGCGGCGGCGCGGGAGGAATGGGCGCGGCTGGAAAAGCGTTTCCCCGCCCAATTCGCCCACCGCAAGAGGCTGATCAGCCGCATCGTCAGCCATGACGGGCACGTGTTCTGGCGGGTGCGCGCCGGCGGGTTCGGCGATACCGCGCAGGCGCGGGCGTTTTGCGCGGCGCTCCGCGGCAAGGGCGCGGCCTGCGCCGTCGCCGATTTCTGAGCCGCCGCGCGTGTCCCTCAATCGCGGCCGGAGCGCATGAAAGCCGCCATCATCGGCCTTGCCGGGCCGGAACTCGGCGCCGAGGAGGCGGAGATGCTGCGCCGCGCGCCGCCGGCCGGGGTGATCCTGTTTGCCCGCAACGTCACGACGCCGGCGGCCCTCCACCGCTTGGTCGCCGATCTCCGCGCGATATTGCCCGGCGCGGCGGTGCTGATGATCGATCAGGAGGGCGGGCGCGTCGCCCGGTTGCGGCCGCCGTTCTGGCGCGCGCACCCGCCGGCGGCGGCGCTCGGGCGGGTGTTCGCGCGCGACCCGGCGGCCGGGCGGCGCGCGGCCTTTCTCCAGGGCGCGCTGATCGGCGCCGAATGCGCGGCGCTCGGCCTCGACGTCGTCACCGCGCCGGTGCTCGATCTCGCTGTCCCGGGGGCGCATGCGGTGATCGGCGATCGTGCCTTCGGCGCCGATCCCGGCATGGTCGCCGAACTCGGCGCGGCGCTGGCGGCGGGGCTCCTCGCCGCCGGCGCGCAGCCGGTGATGAAGCACATTCCCGGCCATGGCCGCGCCACTTCTGACAGCCATCTCACCCTGCCGGTGGTGGCCGCGGCCGATCTCGGCGCCGATTTCGCGCCGTTCGCCGCCAATGCCGGGCTGCACGGCGGGCTCCCTTGGGCGATGACCGCGCATATCCTCTATCCGGCGCTCGACCCCGACCGGCCGGCGACCCTCTCGCCGACGATCATTGGGGACGTGATCCGCGGGGCGCCGATCGGGTTTCGGGGCGTGCTGGTTTCCGACGATCTCGCCATGCAGGCACTCGCCGGCCGGCCTGGAGACCTCGCGATCGCGGCGCTGGAAGCGGGGTGTGATCTTGCGCTCCATTGCACCGGCGTCTTCGCTGAAACCGCGTCCTTGCTCGCCGCTTGCCCCGAGGTGACGGCATTGGCCGCCGAACGCCTGGCCGCCGCAAGCCGCCTGGCCGCCGCGAGCCGCGATCCCGGCCTGCTCGCCGCGTCCGAGCAGATGGCGGCGGAGCGGGGGGATTTGCTCGGATGACGGGGCTGATCCTGCAACTCGCGCTCGCGGTCGTGCCGGTGGTGCTGGCGATCACGCTCCATGAGGCGGCGCACGGCTATGCCGCGCTCGCCATGGGCGACGATACGGCGCGCGCGGCCGGGCGGCTTTCGCTCAACCCGCTCCGCCATATCGACCGGGTTGGGACTGTCCTGCTGCCCGGCCTCCTGCTGATCGGGCAGTGGCTGACGCTGGGGCGGGTGGTGTTTTTGTTCGGCTGGGCGAAGCCGGTGCCGGTCGCGGCGTGGAAATTCCGCAGCCCGCGGCGGGGCATGATGGTGGTCGCGGCGGCCGGGCCGGGGATGAATTTCCTGCTCGCCTGGCTCGCCGCGCTGGCGCTGCACTTGCTTCCTTATCTCCCGGCGCGCGGGGCCGAGATCGGCGGCGTGTTCATCTATTATTTCGTGCTCACCAATCTCGTCCTCGGTCTCTTCAACCTGCTGCCGATCCCGCCGCTCGATGGCGGGCGCATCATGGTCGGCCTGCTGCCGCTCCGCCTCGCGCGGCGCTGGGCGCTGCTGGAGCGGGCGGGCATCGTCATCGTGCTGCTGGTGGTGTTCATTTTGCCGCAGGTTCTTGCCGGGCTCGGCTGGCATGTCGATCCGGTGGGGGCGGCGCTCGATCATCTCGTGCCGCGGGCGATCGGCGTCGTCTTGTGGCTGGCGGGCATGCCGGGTCATGGCTGAGGCGCCGCCCGAACCGCTGATCGAGACGCTGGTTTTGCGCCTGGAGGGGTTCGAGGGGCCGCTCGATCTCCTGCTCGAACTCGCGCGCGGGCAGAAGCTCGATCTCGCGCGGATTTCCATCCTCGCCTTGGTCGAGCAATATCTCGCGGTGATCGAGGGGGCGCGGCGGGTGCGGCTCGAACTTGCCGCCGACTGGCTGGTGATGGCGGCGTGGCTCGCCTGGCTGAAATCGCGCCTGCTGCTCCCGGCGGGGACGGAGGAGGCCGAGGCCGGAGAAGAGGCGGCCGAGACGCTCGCCGCTCGCCTCGCCGAATTGCAGGCGATGCGCGCCGCCAGCGCCTGGCTCGGCGCGCGCCCGCAGCTTGGCCAGGAGGTGTTCGCCCGCGCCGCGCCCGAGGATTTCTCCGAGATCGATCGCTCACGCCTGCTCTTGGAGGTGCCGGCGCTGCTCCGCGCCTATCTCGCCGCACTCCGCCGCCGCGGCGGCCAGCGGCGCTATCGCCCGAAGCCGATGACGCTGTGGAGCGTCCAGGATGCCCTCCGGCGGCTCGGCGCGATGCTCGGGAGTTTCCCGGACTGGACCGACCTCTTGCGGTTTCTGCCCGAGAGCGAGGGGAGCGGCCTCGCGCGGCGCGCGGCCTTGTCGGCAACCCTGCTCGCGGGGCTGGAAATGGCCCGCGGCGGCGCCATCGATCTCCGCCAGGAGGCGCCGTTCGGGCCGATTCTGCTGCGCCCGGCGGTTGCGGGTGAGAAGGAAGCATGAGCGAGGAAAATCCCGAAACGTCCGAGCCAACGTCCGAGCCGGTCTCGGAAGCGGCGCTCCGGCTCGCCGAGGCCTTCGTGTTCGCGGCGGCGGCGCCGGTCTCGCTCCGTGCGCTCGGCCAGATCCTGCCCGAGGATTGCGATGTCGAGGCGGTGGTCGCGGCGCTGGCGGCGCGCTATGCCGGGCGCGGGGTGGAACTGGTTCACGTCGCCGGCGGGGTGCGGTTCCAAACCGCGCCCGATCTCGCGCCGCAGCTTCGCCGGGTGATCGAGGTGCCGCGCCGGCTGCCGCGCGCAGCCATGGAGACGCTGGCGATCATCGCCTATCATCAGCCGGTGACGCGCGCCGAGATCGAGGAGATTCGCGGCGCCAGCCTCTCGCAGGCGACCATGGACGCGCTGTTGGAAGCCGGCCTGATCGCCCCGCGCGGCCACAAGGAGGCGCCGGGGCGGCCGGCGCTCTGGGGCACGACGGCGGCGTTTCTCGCGCAATTCGGGCTCAAGGATCTCGGCGATCTGCCGCGCCGCGCCGATCTCCTGGTCGAGGCGCCGGCGCCGGACGGCGCCTAGCCGCGCGGTTTGCGCGGGAAGGCTTTCCTGCTAGAGGAAGCCTGAATTCTTCAGGGTTATCGGGGCAAGGAAAGAGGAAGAGGCTTGTTCTTTTTTTGAAAAAAAGAACTTTTTTCCCGTTGGGCAGTGCCTGCGGCACTGCCGTTCCGAGGGAAACTGCCGCTCCGAGGAGACCGGGAAAAAGTCTTTTTGCTTCTTTTTCTTCAGAAAAAGAAGGGTCATTTGCCTGGTCTGCTTGATGCCCTGCGGGCGAGCGCGGAGCCGAGATGTTCGATTTTGCCTGGTCCGAAATAGCTTTGGTGGGCGTGGTGGCGCTGATCGCCATCGGCCCGAAGGACATGCCTGGGGCGATGCGCGCCGTCGCCGGCATGGTCAAGAAGGCACGGCGCATGGCGGCCGAGTTCCAGGGCCATGTCGATGAGATGATGCGCGACGCCGATCTCGGCGAGTTTCGCCAGCAGATCAATGAAATCCGCAATTTCGACGTGCGCGGCGCGTTCACCGGCACGGTCGATCCCGATGGCTCGCTGGCGCGGAGCCTCAACGAGAATCCCTTCGAGGCAACCCCGGTCGCCGCCCACCCGGAGACGGTGATCGAGCGCCCCGACGAGGTTGCGCCCCTGCCGCCCGAGGAAACCGCGCCATCGCCGATGCCGCATGCCGAGGCGCCGGCCTTCATCCCGCCGGAAATCGCCGCAGCGCCAGCGCCGCCGGCCTTCATCCCGCCCGGCACCAAACGCGCCCGCGTGCTCGGATAACGCCCCAACCTCTTGCCGGAACGACAGAATTGCCCCCGCCCGAACAGGAAGACCCGATCCACGACAAGCCGATGCCGCTGCTCGAACACCTGATCGAGCTGCGGCGGCGGCTGTTATTCTCGCTGATCGCGTTTCTCGTCGCGTTCGGCGTCTGTTACTATTTCTCCCGGGATATCTATTCCTTCCTGGCGCGGCCGCTGGCGAATATTCTGATGCACCAGACCGGGCAGGATCGGCGGCTGATTTTCACCGCCCTCTACGAGGCGTTTTTTACTTACGTCAAAGTGGCGTTTTTCGGCGCCGCCTTCATCTCCTTCCCGATGGTCGCGATCCAGATCTGGCTGTTCGTCGCGCCCGGGCTCTATCGCAGCGAAAAACGCGCGCTGGCGCCGTTCCTTGTCGCGACGCCGATCCTGTTCGTGGCCGGCGCGGCGCTCGCCTATTACCTGATTTTCCCGACAGCCTGGCGGTTTTTCCTGAGTTTCGAGACCCCCAACGGCGCCGGCGGCCTGCCGATCCAACTGGAAGCCAAGGTGAGCGAGTATCTCAGTCTGGTGATGAAGCTCATCCTCGCCTTCGGCATCGCCTTTCAATTGCCGGTGGCGCTGACGCTGCTCGCGAAAGTCGGCATCGTCAGTTCCAAGGCGCTGGCCGCCAAGCGCCGCTATGCCTATGTCGGCATGTTCATCATCGCCGCGATCTTAACGCCCCCGGATATCTTCACCCAGACCGGGCTCGCGGTGCCGCTCATCCTGCTTTACGAAATCTCGATCATCGCCGCGCGCATGGTCGAGCCGAAACCGGCCGAGGACTGAACATGCACGATATCCGCGCCATTCGCGATGATCCCAAGGGGTTCGACGACGCGATGCGACGGCGGGGGCTCGCGCCGGTTTCCTCCCGGTTGCTTGACATCGATACGTTGCGTCGCACCGCGCAAAGCTTGGCGCAGGATCTCCAAACCCGCCGCAACGACATTTCGCGCCGCATCGGCGAGGCGAAGCGCCGTGGCGAGGAAACCACCGCCCTCGAACGCGACGCCGTGGCGTTGCAGAACGACCGCGAGACGCACGAGAAGGAAGCCCAACGGCAGGAGGACGCGGTCAAAGCCGCGCTCGAAACCCTGCCCAACATCCTCGACGCGGACGTCCCCGACGGTGCCGATGAACGCGATAATGTCGTTGTGAAGGAGGTCGGCGCGCGGCGCGATTTCGGGTTTTCACCCAAGCAGCATTTCGAACTCGGCGAGGCGCTCGGCCTCATGGATTTTTCCCTCGCAGCCCGGCTCGCCGGCAGTCGCTTCGTCGTCCTCCGCGGCGCGCTCGCGCGGCTCGAGCGCGGGCTCGGGCAGTTCATGCTCGATCTCCACACCGGCGAGCATGGCTATGAGGAAGCTTCCGTGCCGCTGCTGGTCAATGACGCGGCGGTTTTTGGCACCGGGCAGCTCCCGAAATTCGCCGAAGACCTTTTTCGCACGACGGATGGCCGCTGGCTGATCCCGACCGCCGAGGTGCCGCTGACCAATTTTGCCGCCGGCGAGATTCTTCCGGCGAAAACCCTCCCCTTGCGCCTGACCGCGCTCACCGATTGCTTCCGCGCCGAGGCCGGGGCGGCCGGGCGCGACACGCGCGGGATGCTGCGCCAGCACCAGTTCCGCAAGGTGGAGATGGTCTCGCTCACCCATCCGGACGACAGCGCCGCCGAGCATGAACGCATGACGCGGGCAGCCGAGACGGTCTTGGAGCGGCTCGGCCTCCCTTACCGCCGGGTGCTGCTTTGCGCCGGCGATACCGGGTTTTCGGCGGCGAAAACCTTCGATCTCGAGGTCTGGCTGCCCGGCCAGCAGGCGTGGCGGGAGATCAGTTCCTGCTCCAATTGCCGGGATTTCCAGGCCAGGCGCATGGATGCGCGGTTTCGCGGCAAGGACGGCAAGGTCGCCGGCTTCGTCCACACGCTGAACGGCTCCGGGGTTGCGGTCGGGCGTGCCCTGATCGCGGTGATGGAGACTTACCAGCAGGCGGACGGCTCGCTCCTCGTCCCCACCGTTTTGCAGCCTTATCTCGGCGGCATCGCGCGGATCGGCGGCTGAATTAGCCCCGGGGTCAGGCCGGCGCCGGGGCGGGCGGTTTCGCGCAGGCCCGGAAGCTTTCATCCAGTTCCGGCCCGAGCAGCAGGATGGCGGCGAGGCGGCGGGCGGTTTCCATCACGTGGCGGATGTCCCCGGCCGTGAGATCGCGGCCGATGATCGGTCTTTCCCGGTACGAAAGCCATTTTTTCAGCACCTGATAGCCGCCGATATGGGTCTCCCACACCGCTTCCGGGATGTTTTGCCAGAAGCTGGTGTCATTGAGAAAAACGTCGCGTGTTTTTTCGCCCAGAATGGCGGCGTGGGCGGCGGTCGCGGCCTCGGTTTCGGTATAGGCGCGGGGTTCGGATTTGCCGCGGCCGGGCATGGTGATGCCGTTTTCCGTGCGGTTCCCCCAGCCGGCGGTGAGCGCGAAATTTCCCCCCACCGGCACCGCGATGGCGGCGAGTTCGGGGCGGATTTTCCCGGCCGTGACGCCCGCAACCGCCGTGTCGGGGTCGAGCAGGGCGGCGAGTTGTTCCCCGAGCGCCGCCGACCGGCGCAGGAGATCGGCGTTTTCGGGCAGCGGCACGCGGGGGAAGCCCTGGTGCAACCCTCCAGCATTTTCCGACAGGTAAGCCGGGCTGTACAGTGTCGCCAAGGCATGCAGCCAAACGGCTCGCGCGGTATCCGGGGAACAGGATAACCCGATATTGGAAAGATAGGCGTTCGTTTGAGGAGAAAGATTGGGTCTCGGCGCCCCAGAGAGATTTTCGACAATCGGAATCAAATATATGTCTTTGTGGTGCGCGTGCTGGTCGCATAAATAAGGTGAATAACCGCCTGGAAAGCCTTCTGGATTTGCGATTTGATGGGCGCGTGTGGTGATAAATCCGACCGCATCTGAAAATATATGTAAAAGTTCTGGGCGCCTTTCGTTCCAAAGAGGTCGTAATTCAGTTGTATAAGCCCAGCGAATATCAAATGCGCGAAATATAAATCTCTGAATATTTTCCTCTTTGTAGCAAGAGTTAGTCAGTAAATATTTTCTAGCAATGGCAGCATCGAACCGTGCTCGGTTTTGAGCAAGTCCTGGAGCAATTTTTCTAACGGCATCAAATGAAATTTTTTTATCAAAATATGTTTGCATACGAAGCTGAAGTTGTTTGCGATCTATATCGACTAGCGATCCGCCTCTGTTTTCATTTAATCCAAGGATCGGTGTTATCGCCGAAATCTCGTTGAGCGCCGGCCACGCGGCATAATCGGCGGCCGCCGCGCCGGGGCGGAGCGAAAAGCGGTTTTCCGGTGTCGGCGCGAGGGTTTCATAGCCGGCATCGAAATTTTTCTCCGCCAGCAAGGCGGCGCGTTTGTTCGCGCCCCAGAACTGGCGAAACTTGACGATCCGTTTGGCGCTTCGAGGGGTCACGCCTTGGGTTTCGGTTCGCCCCATCAGAGCGATCGCGGTGCCGACACGAATCCCCTCGCGATTACGCTCGGTTGAAAAGACGGACGGGTCCGGTTTTCCCTCCGGCGTCAGCTTTCCGGTCTCGCGGCTATCGCCGTTCATGCAATCAATCCAAATCCGGTCGAACCGCTCGGCCAGACGCTGGCGCATCACCACGTAGGAGGCGCCGGAGAGCCAGGAATAATTGGAGATGAAACAGATGATCCCCTTGCCGGTGCCGTCGGCGATGCGGCGCTCGGCGATGCGGAAAAACCGCACGTAGAGATCATCGAGATTGTATTTTTTCACCCCCCATTTCTCGCGCAGCCCCTCCTTGTACGGCGTCACCAGATCGCCCTCGGCGGCGGGCGCGGTGCCGGCGAAGGCGTTGTAGGGTGGGTTGCCGAGCACCACCAGGATCGGTGCCTCGCGCTTGACGCGGCGCGCCCGGCTGCGCTCCTGGGTCAGGGGCTCGAAGCCGGGAATCGGCGGTTTTTCGCCGTTCTCGCGCCAGCCGGTGAGGGCGTTGGTGAGAAACACCGAGGCGCGCTCCTCCCCCCGTAAGGCCGCGCCCGCTTCCGCCAGCGCCTCGCCGATCTGCCAATGGGCGATCACCAGCGGCGCGGTCATGATCTCGAAACCGTGGAGGCGCGCCGTCGCGGCGCGTTTCAGCTCGGCGCCGACCAGCGAGCCAAGCCCTTTTCCTTGCAATGTGCGGCGGATGCGGGCGAGCACGGCGACGAGAAAGCTGCCGGTGCCGCAACAGGGATCGAGCACCACCACCCGCTCATCGGCGAGGCCGTCGGCGATGCCGAGTTCGGCGCGCAACGCGCGATCGACCCGCTCGACCATGTATTCGACGATTTCGGGCGGGGTGTACCAGACGCCGAGGTCGCGCCGCAAAACCGGATCGAAATATTCCAGGAACGGCTCATAAAAATACTGCACCGCCTGGGCTTCCCGGAAAGCGGCGAAAAACGCCGTCTGATCGACGCGGGCGAGCGCCCGCGAGGCGGCATCGAGCAGGGGGACGATGCCGAGCGGGGCCAGCGCCTCGGGCGTTGCCACCTGCTGGAACAAAAAACGGGCGATCGGCACGGTGAGCGACCATTGCGCCGCCCGCCAATCGAATTTCGCCGCGCGCCCGGCTCGCGCCTCGACGATCCAGGCCGAAAACAGGCCATAGAACAGGGTTTGCACCAGGGTCGAGCGGAACAGATGCGCGCCGTCCCCGGCGTCGAAGCTGAGTTCGAGGGTGTCCTCCATGCCGTGGCGCAAGGCGGCGAGCGCCGGCAGATCGGCGCGCTCGTCGAGCAGCGCCAGCGCGTCGCGGGCGTAGGAGGCGAGAAAGAAGGCGAGCGCGGCCGGGGACGCCAGCGGCGCGGCGGTGAGCAGGCAGCGTTCGAGAAAATCGGCGCAGCGGATGGCGAGCGCGCGCGGCCGGGGGCCATGGATCAGGGCAAGGAACCCCGCCTCGCTGTCCGCGAGGTCGAAGGAATCGATCACCCCCTCGGCGCTGACCAGGCGGAATTGCCAGAGATTGGTCGCGAGAACGAGGCCGAAAGCGGGCAGGTACTGGTTTTGGATTTGCGCGCCGGCGACCAGCGCCGCGATGTTGTGGCCGATCCCCTTGATTTCGGCGACACCGCGCTCGGGCGCGATGCCAGCGGTCCATGCCGGCGTCTCGCCCCGCTGGGTCTTGCGGCGCTCGAAAAACCCGAAATCGGGAATGCCGGCCTCTTTGCCCGAGACATGCGAAAGGCAGAAAACCGGCGGCGTCAGCCCCGCGCCGATGGCGTCGAACAGGTTGGCAAGCGCGGGATAGAAGGAGGTTTCCGGCGTGCCGGCGTTGAGGTTCCTGATCCGGGCGATGGCGTCGAGATAATCCCCGAGATGATCGGCTTTCGTCATCGGGGAAGAGTTGCCGTTTTGCCCGGGCCCGGCAAGAGGTCTTGGCTAGCCCGCGCGCCTCATCCCGATCCGCCGTCCGATGCCGGCGATCGGCGCTGCCCTCACCGCGGCGGCGAGGGGTGCGGCGATCGTTGCGGGAAAGGGCGCGGCGCGGCGCGTTCCGAGATCGACATGCAGCACCATCCCCTCCAACAGCGCGACGCGGGCCGCCTCATCCGCGCGGAACATTTCGTGGGCGAGATGGAGGCGCTTTTCGTCGGCGCCCAGCACATGGCATTCGATGCGAACCCGCGCGCCGCGCGTCAGCTCGCGCTCGTAAAGCGTGTGGGTCTCGGCGACGAACAGCGAATAGCCGGAGGCGGCGCTATAGGCGGCGCCGATGCCGAGCCGGTCGAACAGAACATCGGTCGCGCGGTCGAACAGCACCAGGTAATAGGCGAGATTGAGATGGCCGTTGCGGTCGATCCATTCGCCGACCACCGTATCCTCATGCGCGGCGATCGGCGCGGCGCGGCCGGTCATGCCTGGGTCAAAAGGGCGTGGATGAAGGCATAGGCGACGACCGGGATCGCGGCGAGGACATAGAGCCGGAGCAGAATCAAAAGCACCGTCACCTCCCGGCTCAGTCGCCTTCGCGGCAAGAGCGCCGCGCGCGCAGCACTCAACTGCCCGGGCTCCAGGGCGGCGATGAATTTCGGATCATGGGTCATGGCTTCCCCTTATTTGCCCAAGAGGTCGGGAAAGACGGTGATAATTCCATAGAAACCCCCGACGACCACGATCAGGCCGACGATCGTCCCGCCGGCGAGATTGGCGCGCCAGGTATTCGCGTGCCCGCCCATGATCTCGCGGTCGTTGACCAGCAGCAGCAGGAAAAGAAGGGCGGGCGCCATCAGGAGGGTCGCGATGACGTTGACGGTGAGGGTCAGCGCAAGCAGCGGCGCGCCCGGGATCAGCACCACCGACGCCGCGATCACCGTGGAGACGATGACCGCGCCGTAGAACAATTTGCCCTGGGAGAAATCGAGATTGAGGCTGTGCCGGGCATGGGTGGTCTCACCCAGGGCGTAGGCGGAACTGGTGGAGATCGTCATCGCCGCGACCACGCCCGCCTCGATGATCCCGAGCGCGAACAATGTCGCCCCGAACGTGCCGAGATAGGGTTGGAGGGCGGTTGCGAAATCGGCGCCGCTCGCGAAGCTGGAGACGTCGACGTGATGGACGAACAGCGGCGCCGCCGCGGCCAGCGTCGCGATCGCGGCGATGGCGGCCAAGATCGCGCCGATCGCGGTATCCATCCGCCCTTCGGCGATGTCGGCGGTGGTCAGGCCCTTGTCCACCACCGCGCTTTGCTGGAAGAAAATCATCCAAGGTGTGACGGTCGCGCCGATATTGGCCATGCACAGCGTGACGAAGGCCGCGGTCATGCCACCCGGGATCGGGCGCCAGGCGAATGTCGCGTGGAGCAGCGCCGCCCCGCTCGGATGGGCGAACAGGGCGGCGGGGATGAACAGCAGATTGAACAGGGCGAGCGCCATCAGCGCCCGCTCCCAGGTCGCGTAACGCCGGAGCGCGAGCGAGGCCAGAACCAGCGCGACACCGATCGCGACCGAGAGCCACGCGGGCACGCCGAAATAGAGCCCGCCGGCCTGGATCGCGATGAATTCGGTGATCAGGGTCAGAAGATTGCCGAATACCAGATCGGCCATCGCGAAATAGCCCCAGAACGGGCCGAAACGCTGAAAAATCAGTTCGGCATGGCCGCGATGCGTCACTGCCCCGAGGCGCACCGTCATTTCCTGCACGACGAAGGCCATGACGAAGGTGAGCAGGATGAAAGGGACGAAGAAGCCGATCCCGTAGGTCGCCCCCGTCGTCGCGTAGGAGACCATGCTGGGGCCGTCATTCTCGCCCAGCATGACCAGAACGCCCGGCCCGGCGAGCAGCCAGAGCAGGCGCAGCGGGCGCTTTTTCGCCCGCGCGTCGAGCACGACACGGCGGTCCCGGTCGCGCAGGAGATCCTCGCGGCTGATGGGCGGGCTTTCTCCCGGATAGCCCGGGAGCGGCATCGGAAGCTCGGACGAGGCTTGGCTCATGGCGATTTCTGGGACTTTGCCGAATTCTAGCTCCGCTATATGTAGCCAATGATACAATTTGTCAAGTGTTTTCGCCGCGCTTGACCCTGATCGGTTCGCCTCTAGTCTGGGTTGTCCCGGCCGTGCTCGGCGGGGCTTTCAACCAGGGACCAGTGATGCCATCTCCGGCTGCTTCGCCTCCTTTGGCCCAGCGCAACCCCGCCTTGCCCTCAGGGCCGGCGTGATGCCGCTCTGGATCGTCTTCACCCTGATCGCGGCGCTGTTTCAAACCTGGCGGACGGCGTTGCAGCAGCGGCTCCGCGCCGTGCTGTCGGTGAACGGCGCGTCGTTCGTGCGATTCTTCTACGGCGTGCCGTTCGGGTTCGCGATTCTCGTTGCCATGCTGGCGGCGAGCGGAGCGCATCTTCCGCCGCCGAACGCGACGTTTTTGGCCGAATGCGCGCTCGCCGGCGCCTTGCAGATCATCGGCACCGGCCTCCTCATCCTTTCCTTCGGCTTTCGCAGCTTCGCCGTCGGCAGCGCCTATGCCAAGACCGAGGGGGTGCAGACCGCGCTCGTCGCCTGGCTGATCGCCGGCGAGCGGCTCCGCCTCACCGCCTGGCTCGGCATCCTGATCGGGGTCGTCGGCGTGCTCACGCTCTCGCTCGCCGGGCATGGCCTGCGTCTCCGCGGCCTGCTGCGGGCGACATTCCAGCCGGCGGCCCTGTGCGGGCTCGGCACCGGGCTTTGCTTCGCCTTCGTCTCGGTGCTGATCAAATGGGCCAACCTCGCGCTCCATGGCGGGCATCCGATCATCCAGGCGATCTATGCCCTGGTGGTGACCAATGTCATGCAAACCGTGCTGCTCGGCGGCTGGCTTCTCTGGCGCGAGCCACGGCAGATCATCGCGTCGCTGGTGACATGGCGGCGCTCGCTCTGGGTCGGGGTGATGTCGGCGGTGGGATCGGGCTGCTGGTTCTCGGCTTTCGCGCTCGCCCCGGTCGGTCTCGTGCGCTCGCTCGGCCAGATGGAGGTGCCGTTCATCCTCCTGTTCAGTCATTTCTATCTCAAGGAGCGGATGAAACGGAGCGACATCGCCGGATTGTTCCTGGTCGCCGGCGGCGTGGTTTTCGTCCTGCTCGGCGCGGGATGACGGAAGGCGGGAAGTGGGGGGCTTCTGTTGCCCGGTGCCCCCCGAACCGCGCTTATCGCTTACGCAGCGACAGCGAGCGCCGTATTGTCGTTGGCACTTCTCAAACGGCCCGATGACGGCGGAACCATGCCGAGCGAAAGATACATCTTTACCACGCGTGTCGAGCCTGTTTCGCCCCCCGACCCGGGCCGACCCGCCCGGGAAATCTGGTGGAGGCGCCGGGCACTGCCCCCGGGTCCACTACGCTTATTCCACGCACCGTTTATCGCCATAGTCGGCGAACCGACGGCTGAGATATAGGCTTGCCACAACCATCTTGAAAGGGGATTCCATTGATGCCGCTCGCCCCGGATCAAACCGCCGAAATCGCAGCCCAGCGCGCCGCCCGCGCCGAAACCCGGCGCGCGACCGTCCCCGCGCTGGAGGAAATGCTCTACCACCCCCATCCGGTGCTCGATCACGGTTTCGTCCGGGTGGTCGACTACATGGGCGATGACGGCGCGATCGTGCAGGCGGCGCGCGTCTCCTACGGAAGGGGGACGCGCAAGGTGAGCGAGGATGAGGGGCTGATCCGCTATCTCATGCGCCATCGCCACACCACGCCGTTCGAGATGTGCGAGATCAAGTATCACGTCAAATTGCCGATTTTCGTCGCCCGGCAATGGATCCGCCATCGCATGGCGAACGTCAACGAATACTCCGCCCGCTATTCCATCCTCGACCGCGAATTCTATCTCCCGGCGCCCGAGCATCTGGCGGCGCAATCGGCGACCAACCGCCAGGGGCGGGGCGATTTGCTGACCGGCGAGGAGGCGGCATTGGTGCTCGATCTGCTCCGCGCCGATGCCGCGCGCTGCCACGACCATTATCTCGCCATGCTGAACGAGAGCGAGGACGGCGCCCCCCGCGACCCGGCCCGGCGCGGCCTCGCGCGCGAGCTTGCGCGGATGAATCTGACGCTCAACACCTATACGCAATGGTACTGGAAGACCGATCTCCATAATCTCCTGCATTTTCTTGCCCTCCGCGCCGATGCCCACGCGCAATACGAAATCCGCGCCTATGCCGAGGCGATGCTGGACACCGTCGAAGCCTGGGTGCCGATGGCGGCGCGCGCGTTTCGCGACTATCGCCTCGGCGCGGTGACGCTGTCCGCGCCGATGCTCACCGTGTTGCGCCGGATGCTGGCCGGCGAGCGGGTCGAGCAGGGGGAGTCCGGGCTTTCCAAGCGCGAATGGGCGGAGTTCTTGGCGGTGGTGGGAGCCGGCGAGGCGTAAAAATTTACTTAAATATCTCGGGTCTTGTTGCGTCGCCGCGCTCGGCGGCGGTCAAGAACCGCGCCAGGCGAATGGCGGTATGGCCGGTCGCCGGGCGGAGATTGGGCATCACCAGCAGGCAGTCATCATGCGGCGTGCGGATCTCGCGCCCGCCGTCCCGCGCGATCAGCGTCCCCTTCCGGGCCAGCACGGTATTGCCGGCGAAGGGCTCGACGAAGGTGAAGCCGGGCGCCTCGGCGGTCACCGTCGCGCTGACCGCGGCCAGGCGCGGCCGCTCCCGGCACTGCGCCGGCAGCGCCGGATGGTCGGGCACGACGCCGGTATGGCGGAGACAGCCGGCGATGCTCGCGAGCATCATCTCCACCGTCTCGGCCCGCCAATGCTGTCCCGCCTCGACCAGGCAGGCCGCCCCCGATCCGCCCCCTGGCCCGCCCCCCGCTCCGCTCCCTGGCCCGCTATCGAAGCGGGGATAATCGATCAGCCGCCGGCCGTCCGCATGGCCGGGATCGATGACCACGAGATCCGGCGCGCCGAGCGCGAGCGCGAGATCGCGGCCCGCCGGCGCCGGCCCGCACAGCGTCAGCGGGCCGGAGAGCCAGAGCATGGAATGGAGGTCGAGCAGCACGTCCACCGTCTCGATCAGCGGGCGGATGGCGCGGGCGCGGGCAAGCTCGCAGGAGCGGCGCGGGCCGTCGAGCACGGCGCGGTCCCAGAGGCGGTTCATATCCTCATCGACGAAGCGCGACGCCGTCGGCTGGCGCGCATCGAAGCGCGCGAAGGCGGCGAGATTGACGAAGCCGAAGGTCAGCCGGCCGCGGCGGGGCCGCACCCCGGCGCGGAGCAGCCGATCGAGCGCGATCGCCCCGGCGATCTCGTTGCCATGGACCAGCGCCGTCAGCGCGACATGCGGGCCGGGAATGGCCGAGGCGAAGGTGACGAAGCCCGGGATGTCCCGCGCCTTGCCGATCCACGGCGAAAGATCGGGGGCGGCGATCTCCACCGGAAATTGCGGCACCGGGCTGAAATCGGGCGAGAGAGACGCCATCGCCGTGGCTCAGCAGCGCATGGCAACAGGGAGGGGCGGCACGGACATAAGGAATACTCTAGCCAGGGCGCGGCGCCCGGCAACCCTTGCGCGCAGAAATTGCGTGGTTTTTCGCTGGTTTTGCGATTTAGCCGCCGTAAAGCGTTTCCGGCGCGACCAGGGGGGGCGCGATCTCCCGAAAAACCCCGTCGCGGACGGCGCGGAAGAAACAGGAGCGGCGGCCGGTATGGCAGGCAACCCCGGTTTGCGTGACCAGCAGCAGGACCGCGTCGCCGTCGCAATCGAGCCGCAATTCGACGAGGCGCTGGATTTGCCCGGAGGTTTCGCCCTTGCGCCACAGCCGGTCGCGGCTCCGGCTGAAATAGCAGACGCGGCCGGTGGCGAGCGTCTCGGCGATCGCCGCCCGGTCCATCCAGGCGAGCATCAGGACGTCCCCGCCTTCGGCGTCCTGGGCGATGGCGGGGACCAGGCCGGCGGCATCGAAGCGCAGCGCCGCGAACAGATCGGCAAGCCCGGGCGGGGTGGCTGGAGAGGAAGCGGTTGGGGCCATGGTCGTTTTCCTCGCTGGCGGATAAGATCGGGGGGCGGATAAGATGGGGTGGTGATGCCGGAAGGAAAGAGAGGGCCAACCGAGCCGCCATCGGTCGCCGCCAAGCTCGCACAGGCGCAGGCGATCGTCGAGGCGCAAGGCGGACGGCTGACCACGCTCCGGCGCGAGGTGCTGCGCCTGATCCTCGCGGCCGAGACGCCGATCGGCGCCTATGACCTGCTCGCCCGGTTGCGCGAAAGCCACGGAAACGCCGCGCCGCCGACGGTCTATCGCGCCCTCGATTTCCTGCTGGTGAGCGGCCTCATCCATCGCATCACCCGGCTCTCCGCCTTCATGGCCTGTATCGGCCACGAACCCGGCCACGCCGCGCAATTCCTGATCTGCCGCGACTGCGGCGAGGTGGTCGAGATCGCCGCGCCGGCCGTCACCGCCGCCCTCAAATCCGCCGCCTCCCAACGCGGCTTCACCATCGCCGGCGCGACCATCGAGGCCGAGGGGGTATGCGCCGCGTGTGCGGCTAGAGCGTGATCGTCGAAGGCGGAATCGCCGGAGACGTGAATCACACTCTACAACAATACCTTAATAGAGCGTGTCTGGATCGATATGATCCGGGCAGGCTCTATGCCCGGCGCAAGCGGGTGAACGCCTGGGTGAGATCGGCGATGAGATCGGCCGGATCCTCGAGCCCGATGTGAAACCGTGCCGCCGGGCCGGCAAGCGGCGGCGAGTTCGTGCGCCGGATGGTCCCGGTGGTCGGCAGCGCCAGACTCTCATAGCCGCCCCAGGAGGCGCCGATGCCGAACAGGGCGAGGGCATCGATCATCGCGATCATCGATTCCGCGCTGATATCGGGCTGGAAGACGACGCCGAACAGGCTGCAGGCGCCGGTGTAATCGCGCTGCCAGATGGCATGCCCGGGGGCGCCGGGAAGGGCGGGGTGAAGGACGCTCCGCACCTCCGGCCGCTCACTGAACCAGCGCGCGACGCGAATCCCCGATTCCATCTGGTGATAGAGCCGGACCGAGAGCGTGCGCACGCCGCGGAGCGCGAGCCAGCAATCATCGGGGCTCGCATATTGGCCGAAGGCGAGCGCCGTTCCCCGCACCCGCTCCCAGTCCTCGTCGGCGCGGGTGGTGATGGCGCCGAGCAGCAGGTCGGAATGGCCGCCGACATATTTCGTCAGCGCTTGCAGCGAGACATCGACGCCATGGGCGAAGGGCTGGAAGAAATGGATGCCCCAGGTATTGTCCATCAGCACCTTGATGCCGCGGGCATGGGCGGCTTCGGCCAGCGCCGGCACGTCCTGCATCTCGAAGCTGTGGCTGCCGGGGCTCTCCAGAAACAAAACCCGCGTCGTCGGGCGGCACATCAGGCCGAGGGCGGCGGGATCGATGGTCGGCGGGTAGTAGGTGGTGGTGATGCGGAGACCGCTCAGCACGGTGTCGCAAAAATGCCGCGTCGGGCCATAGACACTGTCCGGCATCAGGCAGTGATCACCGGATTTGAGATAGGCCATCAGCGGGAGGGTGCAGGCGGCGAGGCCCGAGGAGACGATCTGGCAGCGCGTGCCGCCCTCGATCTCGGCGATCGCGTCCTCGAGGGCGAAATGGGTCGGCGTCCCGAGCAGGCCATAGACCAGCGCCTGTTCGAACCGATGGCCGCCGGCGGCGGCGCGGTCGGCGCAGGAGGGGTGGAGCACCGTCGAGCCGCGCACCAGGGCTGGGTTGACGAAGCCGTGGGCGCGCGGCGCGGCGCGCCCGACCTGAACGAGGCGGGTATCGGCGCGGAGCGGCGAGCGCGGCTGGTCTTCGGCCATGGGGTCAGGATTCCTTCGGCGTGTCGGGATGGCTCGCCCATTCCGTCCACGAGCCGTCATAGAGCGCGCCTGGGGGGAAGCCGGCAAGGGCGAGGCCGAGGCTGAGAACCGCCGCCGAGACGCCGGAGCCGCACGAGGTCACCACCGCGCAATTTTCGTCCACCCCGCACGCAGCGAAACAGGCGCGCAATTCGGCGGGCGATTTCAGCGCCCCCTCCGCCGTCAGAAGCTCGCTATAGGGAAGGTTGCGGCTCCCCGGGATATGGCCGCCCGGAAGGCCGGGACGTGGCTCGGGGCTGGTGGCCGCGAATCGTCCCGCCGCACGGGCATCGAGCACCAGCTCGGCGCCGCTTTGCAGATTTTCCAGCATGTCGCCAAGCCCGCGCAGCCGCTTGGGGCGAAACGCCGGGGAAAAGAGCGCCGGCGCGCGGGGCTGGGGCGGCCCGGCTTCCACCGCCCGCCCCTCGCGCCGCCATT
Source organism: Pseudomonadota bacterium (assembly GCA_021851785.1). Taxonomy (GTDB): domain Bacteria; phylum Pseudomonadota; class Alphaproteobacteria; order Acetobacterales; family Acetobacteraceae; genus Acidibrevibacterium. Next base: position 1,517 of record JAJZBV010000033.1, on the reverse strand, counting down.
GCGGCAGCCCGCCATCGAGCACCGCGGCCCGGTCATGGCCAAAAAGCCCCATCAGCCACCAGCCGCGCGCCGCCGAGGACAATCCCTTCTGGTCATAGAACACGACGCGGCTCGCATTGCCGACGCCGAGCCCCGCCATGAGCGCCGCGAACCGGCTCGGGGTCGGCACCATGTGCGGAAGATGGCTTTCGGGATCGGCGATTTCGTCGATATCGAAAAACCCGGCGCCGGGAATGTGTCCGCGCGCGAATTCCTCGCGGCCGTTCTTGCTTTCATTGGGCAAATACATCGTCGCGTCGAACACCACGAGGTCTTTTTCCCCGAGATGCGCGGCAAGCCAGGACGTGCTGACGAGCGGTTCCATTTTCCCCTCCGGAACGCGGTTCGGGAGGAGAATAGCCCGCGATCGCGCCGCGCCGAAAGTGGCGCCGTTCTGATTGACCTGCCCTGTTTCTTCGGACCGCGGTTAACTTGAGAGACTGGATCCCTGGATGGAGGGAGCGATGCGGAAATCGAGGTTCACGGACGAGCAGGTCGTTGGGATCATCCGCGAGGCGGACCGGGAGCTGGTGGCCGCGATCGACCCCGTTCTCGTGTGCCGCCGTTTCTTGCTTCCGCACGTATTCTCAGTCATCTAGCCGCCGTGCCGTGCCAGATTTCGCTTCCAATTCATTCTGAAATATGATTTAGCTGTCCAATGCTCAGGATTTGCTCGCTCGCGGTTCGCCCTTTGAGCCGCGCGCCCCATCGCCTTATTGCTCTCTTACGAAAACGTGCCTGCTCCGGCAAAATCCGAATAAACAAGAATCTCCGGGAGGAAATCGCAATGTCTCTGCTGAATGCGTTGACCATTGCCATCGGCGTTCTGGCCGCCGTCGCGACGTGGCTGTTTCTCGGCCCGCTCGGTGGCGTCCTACAGATCTGGATAGCGTTCGTCGCCTGGGGCTGTTTTTACCATTGCGGCGGGCTGGAAGCCGGCCTCAAGAACACCATCCTCGGCATGATCTTCGGCGCTGTCATCGGCTGGATAGCGATGCTGGTGCTGGTTTTCGTGCCGCTCGGGGCCAGCCTGGGGCTGCCGGTCTGGGCCGGCATCGTCGTCGGCGTCGGCGTCGCGGTGCTGGTGGTCGCGGCGCGCTGTCCGCTGTTTGCGACCATCCCGGCCAATGTCTACGGCTTCGCGACCTTCGCCGGCTACACGCTGTTGACCAACGGGCTTTCCCGCCTCTTGGAACCCTCGCTAGCCAATCCGCTGATCAATACCGCGCTGTCGGCGGCGATCGGCGCGGGGTTCGGCTATCTCTCGCAGAAGCTCGGTGTCGCGCTGACCGGCGCGTCGCCGGCCGCCGCCGCATCCCCGCCCGCCGCCGCCAGCGGCCCGCGCCTGCCGATCACCAAGGTTTCGGTCGGCGAATCGCTGGTCGGCGACGGCAACGAGGTTGCGCATATCGATCTGCTCATCGGCCCGCGCGGGAGTGCGGCGGAGACCGCGTTCTGCAACGCGCTGGTCAACAACA
>JAJZBV010000032.1 GCA_021851785.1 Pseudomonadota bacterium | reverse complement strand
TATTCCTCCACCGCAATGACCATGACGACGCCGCGCCCATGTTTTTCGATCAGCACTGGCTCCGCGCGCGGTGCCGATCATCAGCCCAAAAGCGTTCTTCGCCTCGCGCGCCGACATGGTTTTCATGGCCGATTCCCGTGGCGGTCCATTGCGCGGGTCCATTTGGCGCATCGTTTTGTAGCACCGGCAAGCCCCAACTCATTGAGTCTTAGGAATTTCACGGAAAACTCGCAGCTTGGCGGAGGGAGGGGGATTCGAACCCCCGGTACGGGTTTACCCCGCACAACGGTTTAGCAAACCGCCGCCTTCAGCCGCTCGGCCACCCCTCCACGGGCGCGAAACGCTCTCGCGGTCAACTCCTAGGTCAGCGCCTCGGCGAGGTCAATCGCCTTGTCATCGCGGCCGGGTTGTTGGAGCCCCGTTTTCCCTACCGCCGCACTTCCATCTGGATCGGGCCTTCGCGGCGGCCATGGGTGAATTGATCGACCAGCGGATTGCCGCTTGCCATCAAATCCGCCGCCGGCCCCTGCCAGACGATGCGCCCGCCATGCAGCATCGCCGCGCGGTCGCCGATGCGCCGCGCGCTCGCCATGTCGTGGGTGATGGCGATCGCGGTGCTGCCGAGGCGTTTCACGCAATCGACGATCAGCCCGTCGATCACCGCGCCCATGATCGGGTCGAGCCCGGTGGTCGGCTCGTCGAAAAACAGGATCTCGGGCCGCGCCGCGATGGCCCGGGCGAGGCCGACGCGCTTTTGCATCCCGCCCGAAAGCTCCGCCGGAAAGAGCGGCGCGACATCGGCGCCGAGCCCGACCTGCGCCAGGATCTCGATCGCCGTCTCGCGCGCCGCGCGGCGGGTGATCTGGTGGCGTGCGAGCAGGCCGAAAGCGACGTTCTCCCAGACCGGCAGGCTGTCGAACAGCGCCGCGTTCTGAAACAGCATGCCAACCCGCGCCCGCACCTCCGCCAGCGCCTTGCCCGAAAGCCCGCCGAGGGCGACGCCACCGATCTCGATGGTCCCGGCATCGGGCGTGATCAGGCCGAGAATGCACTTGATCAGCACCGATTTCCCCGAGCCCGAACCGCCGATGACGACCAGCGAGGTGCCGGCGGCGACGTCGAGATCGATCCCGGCCAGAACCTGCTTGTCGCCAAACGCCTTGGTGAGGCCGCGGAGCCTGATCATGGGAACGGCGGCGCTCATCGCGCGAAAAACATCTCCGTGAGCACGTAGTCGAAGGCGAGGATCAGGACCGAGGCGCTGACCACCGCGGCGGTGGTCGCGGTGCCCACGCCCTCGGCGCCGCCGCGGCTGTTATAGCCGAAGAAACAGCCCATCAGCGCGACCAGGAAGCCGAACACCGCCGCTTTCACGAGGCCCGACACCACGTCCATCGTTTGCAGGAAGGTCAGCGTGTTGTGCAGATAGGTGTGCGGGTTGAAGCCGAGCTTGGCGGTCGCGATGATGAAGCCGCCGAGCACGCCGATGATGTCGGCGATGGCGACGAGCAGCGGCAGCGCGATGGCGGCGGCGAGCAGGCGCGGCGTCACCAGATATTTCATCGGGTTGGTGGAGAGGGTCGCGAGCGCGTCGATCTGGTCGGTGACGCGCATGGTGCCGATCTCGGCCGCCATCGCCGCGCCCACCCGCCCGGCGACCATCAGGCCGGCGAGCACCGGGCCGAGTTCGCGCGTCACCGAGAGCACGACGAGATTGGCGATCGCGCCCTCGGCCGAAAACCGGGCAAAGCCGGTATAGGATTGCAGCGCCAGCACCATGCCGGTGAACACCGCCGTGAGCGCGACGACCGGCAGGCTGAAATAGCCGATCTCGATCAGGGCGCGGGCGAACATCCGCCCGTAATAGGGCGGGCGGACGAGATGCGAGATCCCGCCCAGCGCGAACAGCGCGAGCCGGCCGGCGAAGCCGCAGGCATCGAGCACGAAGCGGCCGAGCGCCGCGAGCGCCGTGAGCGGCATCGGCCTAGAGCGCCGCGGCGGGAAGCACGACGCGGGCAATGCGCGCGCCGAGCCCGGTCAGGATTTCGTAGGGCGAGGTGCCGAGCAGAGCCGCGATGCGCTCCGGCGGCGCCTGCGGGCCGATCAGCTCCAGCCAGATCCCCGGGCCGATACCGGGATGGTCGGTGATGTCGCAGGTGGTGAGGTCCATGGAGACACGCCCTACCAGCGGAACCGGGGCGCCGTCAAAAAACGCGCTCCCCTGGCCGGCGAGACGGAACGGCCAGCCATCGGCATAGCCGATGCCGAGCGTCGCGATCCGGCTCGGCCGCGCGGCGCGCCAGGTCGCGTTGTAGCCGACCGGCGCCCCTTCCGGCACCTCCCGCACCTGCAACACGCGCGCGAGGAGACGGCAGGCGAGGCGCATCGGATTGCCAATCCCGGCATGCGGAATCGGGTTGATGCCATAAAGCGCCGCGCCGGCGCGGGCGAGATCGGAGGCGAAGGCGGGGCCGAGGAAAATGCCGGAGGAATTGGCGAGGCTCCGCTTCGCCGGCGGCAGACGCGCGCACGCGCTCGCGAAGCGCTGGCGTTGCGCCGCGTTCAGCGGGTCCGCCGCGGTCTCGCCGGCGACGAGATGGGTCATCACGAAGCGGAGATCGAGGCCGGAAAGCAGCTCGGGCGCTTGCGCGAGACAATCGAGTTCACGCGCATCGAGCCCGAGCCGCGCCATCCCGGTATCGATATGCAGGATCGCCGGCAAGCGGCGCCTGAGACGGCCGGCGGCAGCGGCGAAAGCGGCGATTTCGCCGAGCGCGCCCAGCACTGGCACGAGATCGTGATGCGCGAAGGCCTCGATGACATCGGCGCCGGGGGCGGGGCCGAGTCCGTTCAGTACCGCGAGCATCGCCCCCGGAAGACGCGGCCGCAGCGCCAACGCCTCACCGAGATGGGCGGTGAAGAAATGCCGGCATCCGGCCCCGAACAAGGCCGGCGCGACGAGGGCCGCGCCCAATCCATACGCATCGGCCTTGACCACCGCCGCGACCGCGCCGCCACGATGGCGAGCCGAGAGAGCGCGCCAATTGGCGATGACCGCCGCGTGATCAACCTCCAGCACCGCGCTCGCGCCGGGTGAAGTCATGAGAAGCCAGGGTAGAAAGATTGTTCTTTTTTGAAAAAAAGAACCAAAAAACTTTTATCTGTTGGGCAGTGCCTGTGGCACTGCCGCTCCGAGAAAACGGGACAAAAGTCTTTTTGCTTCTTTTTCTTCAGAAAAAGAAGGCTCTTCCTTACCTTAGTGAATGTCGTCGCCATGATGATCCGGATCGAGATCGGCGAAGCGGGTGAATTCGGCCTCGAAGAACAGGTCGATCTTGCCGGTCGGGCCGTGGCGCTGCTTGGCGATGAACAGCTCGGCCTTGTTATAGACGCGGTCCATGTCGCGCTGCCACTTGGCGAGCGCGTCCTGGTATTTTTCCTCCGAATCGAAGGCGAGCTGCTTGGGCGCGCGCTGCTGGAGATAATATTCGTCGCGATAGATGAACATCACCGCGTCGGCATCCTGCTCGATGGTGCCGGATTCGCGGAGATCGGAGAGTTGCGGGCGCTTGTCCTCGCGGCTTTCGACGGCGCGCGAGAGCTGCGAGAGGGCGATCACCGGCACCGCCAATTCCTTGGCGATCGCTTTCAGCCCCTGGGTGATCTGGCTGATCTCGAGCACCCGGTTCTCCGGCCGCGTGCCGGCGGCGGGGCGCATGAGCTGGAGATAATCGACCACGACGAGGGCGAGGCCGCGGGTGCGCTTGAGCCGGCGGCAGCGGGTGCGGAGTGCGGAGAGGGTGATCGCCGGCGTGTCGTCGATCTCCAGCGGCAGGCCGGTCAAGGTGCGGCTGACCTCGACGAAGCGGTCGAAATCGCGCTGGGCGATATCGCCGCGGCGGATGCGGTCACCACTGATGCGGGCGTTTTCGGCGAGGATGCGGGACGCGAGCTGTTCGGCGCTCATCTCCAGCGAGAAAATCGCCGCCGCCGCCCGCGGGGCCGCCCCGCCCGCCGCCTCGGCGCGGAGCGCGAGTGCGGCGCCAAAGGCGATCTTGGTCGCCAGCGCGGTTTTGCCCATGCCCGGCCGCCCGGCGAGGATCAGAAGATCGGCGGGGTGGAGGCCGCCGAGGCGCTGGTCGAGATCGCGGAGCCCGGTCGAGAGGCCAGAGACGTGGCCGCTCCGCTGGAACGCCCGCTCGGCGCCGGCGATCGCCTCGGTCAGCGCGCGATCGAAGGTGATGAAGCCGCCCTCGGCCGAGCCGCGCGTCGCGAGGTCGAACAGCGCCTGCTCGGCGGCCTCGATCTGCGCCCGGCCGTCGATCGCGTCCTCGTCGCCGAAGGCGCGGTTGACCACCACCTCGCCGAGATCGACGAGCTGGCGGCGGATCCAGGAATCGTGGATGGCGCGGCCATAATCGCCGGCGTTGATGATGCCGACCATGGCGCCGAGGAGCTGGGCGAGATAGGCGGTGCCGCCGACCTCGGCGAGGATGCCGGAATGCTCGAACTCCGCTTTCAGCGTCACCGCGTCGGCGAGCTGCCCGGCCTCGATGCGGCGCGCGATCGATTGATAGATGCGGCCATGGATGGGGTCGGCGAAATGCTCGGGGGCGAGGAATTCGGAAACCCGCTCATAGGCCTTGTTATTGGCGAGGAGCGCGCCGAGGAGGGCCTGCTCGGCCTCGAGATTGGAGGGCGGTAGGCGCAGCGCGACACCGCCGGGCGGCGCAGGATCGATCTTGTTCATGCCGGCGGCACTCTATCCCGCCCGGCGTCCGGCGTCGTGCCCGCGCCCCCTGTGGATTGGGTGAATAAGGGGGATGGTTTGCCGAGGCGGCGCGAAACCACTCAGCGCGGGCCGGAAAATTCCGCCGCGCGGCGCTCGCGAGCGATATGGTTGAGAACGCCGTTGACCAGGCCGGGCTCCTCGCCGGAGAAAAATCCGTGCGCGATATCGAGATATTCGTTGATCACCACCCGCGCCGGCGGCCCGCCCGCCATCAGGATCTCCGCCACCGCCGCGCGCAGCAGGGCGCGCAGCACCGCATCGAGCCGCGCGAGCGGCCATTCCGGCGGCAGGGCGGCGGCGATGTCGTGATCGAGCGCCTCGTGGCTCGCGGCGGCGCGCAGGATACGCGCGAACAGGTCGACCTCGGCCTCCGGCACCCGGCCCTCGGCGAAGCCGCCCGCCCCCGGCGGGTCGCCGAGACGGTGGCGGATGAATTCCTGCATCACCGCTTCCACGCTCTGCTCGCGCTGCTCGGCCTGGAACAAAGCCTGCACCGCGGCCACCCGGGAGGCGGTGCGCGGGCGCGTTGCGGTCATCGGCGTTTTCGACACATCACAGCGCCCCGAGGCGACGGCCGGCGGCGATCTGCTTGAGCGCCGCGACCGCCGCCTCCGCCCCCTTGTTGTGGCCGTCGGCGCCGGAACGCGCTTCCGCCTGGGCCAAGGTGTCGACGGTGAGGAGGCCGGTGCCGAGCGCGATGCCATAGGTCAATGAGAGCTGCATCAGCCCGTTCATCGCGGCGCTGCAGATGAATTCGTAGTGATCGGTTTCGCCGCGCACCACGCAGCCGAGCGCGATGAAGCCATCGAAGCGCTTGGCGCCGCGCAGAGCGAGCCGGATCGCCTGGGCGAGTTCATAGGCGCCGGCGACATCGATGGTCTCGTGCGCCGCCCCGGCGGCATCGAGAATGCCCTCCGCCCCCCGCGAAAGACCGTCGGCCACCGCCTGATAATAGGGCGCGCGGACGATCAGGACGGAGGGCGGCGGGCCGGGAATCTCGGGCGCCCGCGGCGGCGCCGCGTCCTCGGTGCTCATCGGCGCGCCTCCGCCGCCGGCGCTTCGATCGGCCGCTGCTCGATGATCTCGATGCCGTAGCCGTCGAGGCCGATGATGGTGCGCGGCGTGTTGGACAGCAGGATCAGATCGCGCACCCCGAGATCGAGCAGGATCTGCGCGCCGATGCCGTAATTGCGGAGTTCGAGCGGCGGCCGCTCGGCGGCGGCGAGCAGGCGCACCCGCTCCGAGAGCGCGTTCGGGCGATGCTCGCGCAGCAGCACCACGACGCCGCGCCCGGCCCGCTCGATCATCGCCATCGCGCCATGCAGGCTGGAGCTGTGGGCGCCGCCGAGAATGTCGTCGAGAAGATCGACCGCGTGCATGCGCACCAGGACCGGCCCGGGCGCGCCGAGATCGCCCTTCACCAGCGCGAGATGCTCGGTATGCTCGACGGTGGTCGCATAGACCGAGATCTGCCAGTCGCCGCCGATCGCGTGCTCGATATGCCCGTCCTGCACCCTTCGCACCAGCTTCTCGGTGCGCCGGCGATAGGTGATGAGATCGGCGATGGTGCCGAGCTTGAGGTTGTGGAGCTGGGCGAAGGCGATGAGATCGGGCAGCCGCGCCATGCTGCCGTCGTCGTTCATGATCTCGCAGATCACGCCGGCGGGGATCAGGCCGGCGAGCCGGGCGATGTCCACCGCCGCCTCGGTGTGCCCCGCGCGGACCAGCGCGCCGCCCTCGCGCGCGGCGAGCGGAAAGACGTGGCCGGGGGTGGTGATATCCGCCCGCCGTGCCTCCGGGTTGATCGCAACCGCGATGGTATGGGCGCGATCGGCGGCGGAAATGCCGGTGGTGACGCCTTCGCGCGCCTCGATCGAGACGGTGAAGGCGGTCTGGTGGCGGGTGCCGTTCGACTGGCTCATCAGCGGCAGGCCGAGTTGCTCGATCCGCGCCTGGGTGAGCGCGAGGCAGATCAGCCCGCGCGCGTGCCGCGCCATGAAATTGACCGCATCCGGGGTCGCGAACTGCGCCGGAATGACGAGATCACCCTCGTTCTCGCGGTCCTCGTCATCGACGAGGATGAACATCCGCCCGGCCTGCGCCTCGGCGATCAGTTCCTCGGCGGTGGCGAAATAGGTCGAGAGATGGGCGGTTTTCAACGCATCCGGCATGGTTCTGTCCTTCATGGCCGCGCCTGGAGCCGCGCGACATAGCGCGCCAGCAGGTCGATCTCGATATTCACCGCCATCCCCGGGGCGAGGGCGCCGAACCGGGTGACGGCGGCGGTATGGGGGATGATATTGACGCCGAAATCGTTTTCTTCCGCGCTCCCCGGCGTCCCGACCTCGTTCACGGTGAGCGAGACGCCGTCGATGGCGATGCTGCCTTTTTCGGCGACGAACCGGGCGAGTGAAGCGGGCAGACGAAAGCGAAAGCGGGTCGAGCCGTTTTCGGGGCTCGCGGCGAGGGTTTCGGCGATGCCATCGACATGGCCGGAGACGAGATGGCCGCCGAGTTCGTCGCCGAGACGAAGCGCGCGTTCGAGATTGACCGGGCTCCCGGCGCGCCAGAAGCCGAGCGTGGTGCGGGCGAGCGTCTCGGCGGAGACGTCGGCGGCGAACCAGTCCGCCCCGCGCGCGATGACGGTGAGACAGCAGCCCGAGCAGGCGATCGAGGCGCCGAGCGGAATGGCCCCGGTATCCGGCCAGGGGGCGGCGATGACGAGGCGCATATCGGCGCCGGCGCCGAGCGGGCGGATCTCGCGCACCTCGCCGAGCGCGGTGATGATGCCGGTGAACATCTATTCCGTCCTCTCGAACTCGCTCAACACATCTTCCCCGAACAGGGTCACGGCGCGGCGCGCGAAGCGCGGCAGCGCGGCGAGGCTGGCCACGCCGAACCCCTGCGCCGCCGGCCAGCCATCGCCGCCCATCACGGTCGGCGCATGAAACCAGGCGAGCCGGTCCACCAGATCGTCACGGAGCAGCGCCGCCGCAAGCTGCGCGCCCCCCTCGACCAGCAAACGGGTGATGCCGGCCTGGCCGAGCGCGCGCAAGCCGGCGGCGAGATCGACGCCGGCCTCGGCGCCGGGCAGCGGAAACAGCCGCGCGCCGAGATCGGAGAAAACGCGCTGGCGCGCGGCATCGGCGCGATCATGGATGAGAAACCAGACCGGCCCGAGATCGAGGCTCGCCAGCACGCTCGCGGTGAGCCGGGTGCGGAGATGGCTGTCGGCGATGACGCGCACCAAGGGCCGGGCGCGAAACCCGGAGAGGCGGCAGGTGAGGCGCGGATCATCGGCGAGCAGCGTTCCGACCCCGACCAGCACCGCGTCATGGCGGCCACGCAAGGCGTGCGCCGCGCGGCGGGCGGGCTCGCCGGTGATCCACTGGCTTTCGCCGGTTCGCGTTGCGATGCGGCCATCGAGGGTGGTCGCGAGTTTCAGGGTCACCAGCGGCCGGCCCCTTGTGACCCCGCTCACGAAGCCGGCGGCGAGATCGGCCGCCTCGTCCGCTATTACCCCCTCGCTGACAGGGATCCCAGCGGCGCGCAGGGCGGCGATGCCGGCGCCGTTGACGCGCGGATCGGGGTCGCGGAGCGCCACCACCACACGGCCGATGCCGGAAGCGATCAGGGCCTCGGTGCAAGGCGGGGTGTGGCCGACATGGCAGCAGGGTTCGAGCGTGACATAGGCGCTGCCGCCACGCGAAGCCGCCCCGGCCATGGCCAGCGCCGCGGTCTCGGCATGCGGCCGGCCGCCGGGGGCGGTCGCGCCACGGCCGACGACCCGGCCCTCGGCGCTGACGATGACGCAGCCGACGGCGGGGTTGGGCCAGGTCTCGCCGAGCCGCCGCGCCGCCAGGGCGAGGGCGGCCCGCATGTGGCCCCGATCCTCGTCGGCGGGATCAGGCCGGGTCATCGAGGGAGCCGAGGAAGGCCTCGAAATCCTTGGCCTCGCGGAAATCGCGATAGACGCTGGCGAAGCGCACATAGGCCACCTCATCGACCTCGCGCAGCGTCTCCATCACCGCCTCGCCGATCTGCTGGCTCGCGATGTCGTTCTCGCCGCTGGCCTCCAGCTGGCGGACGATACCGTTGACGATGCGCTCGATCCGCTCCTCCTGCACCGGGCGCTTCCTGAGGGCTATGCGCACCGAGCGGGCGAGCTTGTCGCGCTCGAACGGCACCCGCCTGCCATCGGCCTTGACCACGGTGAGTTCGCGCAACTGCACCCGCTCGACGGTGGTGAAGCGCTGGCTGCACGCCGGACAGAAACGCCGGCGCCGGATCGCCGCCCCGTCATCGGAGGGGCGGCTGTCCTTGACCTGGGTATCCTCATGCCCGCAGAACGGACAGCGCATCGCGCCCCTACCCCTCGGCGCGCAAGAGCGGGGAATAGATCGGAAAGCGCCGGCAAAGCGCGCTGACCCGCGCCGCCACCGCGGCCTCGGCGGCGTCGTTGGTGGCGTCATTGCTGGCGGCGAGCCCCTCCAGCACCTCCCCGATCATCTCGCCGACGGCGCGAAATTCGGCGACGCCGAAGCCGCGCGTCGTCGCCGCCGGGGTGCCGAGACGGATGCCGGAGGTGATCGCCGGCTTCTCCGGATCGAACGGGATCGCGTTCTTGTTGGCGGTGATGCCGGCGCGCTCCAGACTGGCTTCCGCGGCCTTGCCGGTGACCCGCTTGGGGCGGAGATCGACCAGCATCAGATGGCTGTCGGTGCCGCCGGTGACGATCGCGAGGCCCTGATCGACCAGGGTCGCCGCCAGCGCCTTGGCGTTGTCCACGACCCGCGCCTGATAGGCGCGGAATTCCGGGCGCAGCGCCTCGCCGAAGGCCACCGCCTTGGCCGCGATCACATGCATCAAGGGCCCGCCCTGGAGCCCCGGAAACAGCGCCGCATTGATCTTCTTGGCAAGCTCGGGATCGTTGGTCAGCACCATGCCGCCGCGCGGGCCGCGCAGCGTCTTGTGGGTGGTGGTGGTGACGACATGGGCGTCTGCGAGCGGGCTCGGGTAAAGCCCGGCGGCGACGAGGCCGGCGAAATGCGCCATATCGACCATGAACCACGCGCCGATCGCGTCGGCCACCTTGCGGATGCGGGCGAAATCGATGATCCGCGGATAGGCCGAGCCGCCGGCGATGATCAGCTTCGGCCGCTCGGCGAGGGCGAGACGCTCCAATTCCTCGTAATCGAGCCGGCCATCCTCGCGGCGGACGCCATATTGCACCGCGCGGAACCATTTGCCCGAGAGATTGGGCGCAGCGCCATGGGTCAGATGTCCGCCGGCGGCGAGACTCATGCCGAGGATGGTATCGCCGGGCTGGAGCAGGGCCAAAAACACGGTCTGGTTGGCCTGCGCCCCGGAATGCGGCTGGACATTGGCGAATTCGGCGGAAAACAGCGCCCGCGCCCGCGCGATCGCGAGGTCTTCCGCGACATCGACGGCGGCGCAACCGCCGTAATAGCGCCGGCCGGGATAGCCCTCGGCGTATTTATTGGTGAGCACCGAGCCCTGCGCCTCGAGCACCGCCCGCGAGACGATGTTCTCGCTCGCGATCAGCTCGATGCCGTCCTGCTGGCGCGCCAGTTCGCGCGCGATCGCCCGCGCCAGCTCGGGATCCGCCTCGCCGAGCGGCGCCTCGAAAAACCGCGCCCTCTCCGGCGCTTCGCGTTGCTCACGCATTGCCTGCCCTGCTCTCCTGAAAACCGCTGTCCGTCCCCGCGCTCTAGCACCGCGCGCGGCGGGGGGAAACCGCCCGGCCGGGGGTCAGATCCGCGAAATTGGCGCGCCGCCCGCGAGACCCCGGGCCTACGGTATGCCGCCGCCCATCCCCATCCCGCCGAAGCCACCCCCCATCATGCCGCCGGCGCCGGGCACGGTGCTGCCCATGCCGGCCCCGTTCATGCCCATGCCGGCCATCATGCCGCCGAACGGATTGATCATGCCGATGCCGCTCACGATCTGATCCCAGGCCGAGACATTGCCGCCCGGCGAGGGCGTGATGCGCTCGACCACGCGCACCGGCAGCGCGTCCTTCTGGCCGAGCGTCTTGATCGCCCGCAAGACGCCTTTGTCGTCGAAAGTCAGGATCACCACCTGCTGTTTGGCGACGTGGAGGGTGCCGGCGACGATCGGCTTGGTCACCTGGCCGATATAAATCCAGGTATCGTCGTCGAACGTCGCCTTCGAGGTCGGGGTGCCGAGCAGGGATCGCGCGTCGGCGCGGGTGGAGACCCCCGGCACCAGCTCCGCGAGCTGATCGGGGTCGACCGGATTGCCGCGCACCTGGGTCGGCGGCGCGAGGGGGCCGCACGCGCCGAGGACACCGAGCAGGACGAGCAGCGCGAACAGGCGAACGGAGGCGGCGAGCATCAGCAAACCTCGGCGATATGACCGAACTCCCGGCCGTGCATCGAACCCCCGTGCATCGAACCCCCGGCATTTGACCCACGAAACCCAGGCGCTATGTCTCGCACGCGGCCTCGACAATGGCGGCGGGGACGGCCGCGCCGTGGTCCGGCATCGGGTTCGTGCCCTTTTTCGGCGATCGCGGGGCGGCGTGCAAGACGTATTCAGCGCCGGGGCCGCGCGCGCCGGCAACGCGAGAGGATGGGTGGGGTGGCGGATTTGGCCTTCTGGCGGCGCGGACAGCGGGAGCGGGCGGGGTTTTCGCTTTATGGCCACGCCGTGGGCGCGGCGCGGCGGCCGTTTTTCTATGATGTCCTCGCGGTTCCCGATACGCTCGATGGCCGCTTCGACCTCATCGGGCTCCATGTCTCGCTCCTCATCCGCCGCCTGCGCCATGACCGCCGGCCCGGCCCGGCGCTGGCGCAGGCGGTGTTCGACGCCATGTTTGCGGACATGGACATCAATCTGCGCGAACTCGGCGTCGGCGATCTTTCGGTCGGGAAAAAGGTGCGGGCGATGTGGGAGGCGCTGCATGGCCGCGCCCGCGCCTATGAGGCGGCGCTCGATGCCGGCGACGCCGCCGCCCTCGCCGCGGCGCTTGCGCGCAATGTCTGGCGTGGCGGCGCGGCGCCGCGGGCGGGGGCGCTGGCCGCGATCATGATGGCGAGCGACGCGGCCCTGGCGCGCCAGAATCTCGCCGCCCTCGCCGCCGGCGAGGTCGCCTTCCCTTCCCCCGAAACCCTTGCCGGCGGCCACCCGTGACGCCGGAATTCCACCGCCCGCGCGCGATGGCGAGCCTCGCCCCGGCCGGCGAGACGGTAGCGGTCGCGGCCCGCCTCGCCGAACGCGCGGCGCTGGCGCGGCGCTTCGATCTGCCCGCCATCGCCCATCTCGCGGCGCGCTTTCATCTCCTCCCGGCGGTCGATGGCAGCGTGCTCGCGAAAGCCCGCCTCCTCGCCCGTTTCACCCAGATCTGCGTCGTCAGCCTCACCCCCTTCAGCGCGACGATCGCGACCCCTTTTCTGCTCCGCTTCGTCCCCGCCGGGCGCGAGCCGGAGGGTGACGACCCGGAGGCGATCGATACCGTCGGCTGCACCGCCGGGGTGCTCGATCTCGGCGAAGCGGCGGCGGAGCAATTCGCGCTCCTCCTCGACCCCTATCCGCGTCTCCCGGGGGCGACCCTGCCCAGCGAACTCGCCGCCTCGCCGGAAGCCAGCCCGGCCCATCCCTTCGCCACGCTGGCCGCGCGCCTCCGCCACTGAGCGCCGGCATCCCCTTGCCGCAGGGTTGCGTGTCTGCTAGACGCGCGCCCTTCGATCTTTTACGAGAGAATGCGGCGCCCGCCTCGGGTGAGGCCGGTATTCGAGCAGGAGAGGCGTAAGCCATGGCGGTCCCCAAAAGAAAAACCTCGCCCTCGCGGCGCGGCATGCGGCGCAGTCACCAGGCGTTGGGGCACGAAGCCCATGCCGAGTGCCCGAATTGCGGCGAATTGAAGCGCCCGCATCATGTTTGCAGCCATTGCGGCCATTATGACGGCCGCGAAGTGGCGCCGGCGGGCAAGGAGCTGAAGGGCGCCGTGCGCGCCTGAAAGCGGCATGGCGATGCCGCCCGCCCCCAGATCGGGTCATGGATCGGGTCATGGATCGGCCCGGCACTTGGTCGCTCCGCGGCCGGCAGGTCGCGGGTGACCGCGCCGCCGACTCTGGCGATCGACGGCATGGGCGGCGACCATGCGCCGGAGGTCATCGTCGCCGGGCTGGCTATCGCGCTCGAACGCCATCCGGAGGCACGGTTTCTGCTGTTCGGCGACGAGGTCCGGCTCGCCCCGCTGCTCGCCCGCCATCCCCGGCTCGCCCGCGCGACCAAGCTGCGCCACGCCGCCGAGGTGATCCCTGGTGACCTCAAGCCGACGGCGGCGCTTCGCCTCCGCCAGGCCTCGATGCGGCTTGCGATCGACGCGGTGGCCGCCGGCGAGGCGCAGGGGGTGGTCTCGGCGGGGAATACCGGGGCGCTGCTGACGCTCGCCAAAATCGTGCTCAAGACCCTGCCCGGCATCGACCGCCCGGCGATGGCCGGCATCGCGCCGTCCGCGCGCGGCGACGTGGTGATGCTCGATCTCGGCGCCAATGTGCAGTGCGATGCCCGCAACCTGGTCGAATTCGCGGTCATGGGCGATGTCTTCGCGCGCGTGACCCTCGGCCTGCCGGCGCCGCGCATCGGCCTCCTCAATGTCGGCGCCGAGGAGATGAAGGGCGATGAGCGGCTGCGCCAGGCCGCCGAAATTCTTCGCGAAAGCCCGATCGCCGCGCGGTTCCACGGCTTCGTCGAGGGCCACGACATCGCCGCCGGCACCACCGACGTGGTGGTGACCGACGGGTTCACCGGCAATGTCGCGCTCAAGACCGGGGAAGGCGCCTTGAAGCTGATCGGGCAGTTGCTGCGCCAGGTGTTCACCGCCAGCGTCTCGGCGCGGATCGGCTATCTCCTGGCGAAATCGAGCCTGGAGCGGCTGCGCGAATGGCTCGACCCGCGGCGCTATAACGGTGCGGTGATGCTCGGGCTCAACGGCGTCGTGGTGAAATCGCATGGCGGCACCGACGCGCAGGGTTTCGCACATGCGATGGATGTCGCGATGGACATGGTCTTGCACGATTTCAACGAACGCATCCGCGAGGGGCTGATCGGCGTGCTCGCCGCCCAAGCGCTGAAAGATGGGGCGGCGAAGGAGGCGGCGAAGAAAGCCGCCGTCGATGACGCCGCCGCCGGCCTCGCCGATGCCGGGCGCTAGGCCGATGGCGCGCCATGCCGTTCTCGCCGGCGTCGGCGGCTATCTGCCGAAGCTGATCGTCACCAACGACGATCTCGCCCGCTCGCTCGACACCTCGGATGAATGGATCCGCGAACGCACCGGCATCCGCCAGCGCCACATCGCCGGCGCCGGCGAAACCGCGGCGATGATGGGCGCCGAGGCGGCGCGGGCGGCGCTGCGCCGGGCCGGCGCCGGCCCGGACGAGGTCGATGCCATCATCCTTGCCACCAGCACCCCGGATCAGGCGTTTCCGGCAACCGCCGCGCGCGTCCAGGCGGCGCTCGGCGTCACGCGCGGCTTCGCCTTCGACATCTCCGCCGCCTGCTCGGGCTTCATCTATGCGCTCGCCGTCGCCGACGGGATGATCCGCGCCGGCCAGGCTTCTGGTGTCCTGGTGATCGGCGCGGAGGTCTATTCGCGCATTCTCGATTGGCAGGACCGCGCCACCTGCGTCCTGTTCGGCGATGGCGCCGGGGCGGTGTTCCTGCACGCGGCCGACGGCGCGGCGACGCCCGATGCGCCCGGCGTGCTCTCGACCCACCTCCACGCCGATGGCCGCCAGGGCGACATCCTCTATGTCGATGGCGCGGTCGGCCAGCGCGAGCGGCCGGGGACGCTCGCGATGAACGGCGCGGCGGTGTTCCGCCACGCCGTCGTCAACCTCGCCGCCGCGGTCGAGGAAGCGCTGGCCGCCAACCGGCTCGATCGCTCGGCCGTCGATTGGCTGGTGCCGCATCAGGCCAACCGGCGGATCATCGACGCCATGGGCAAGAAGCTCGGCCTCGCCCCCGAGCGGGTGGTGGTGACGATCGATCGCCACGCCAACACCTCCGCCGCCTCGATCCCGCTCGCCCTCGCCGAGGCGGTGGGCGATGGCCGCATCCGCCCAGGCCATCTCGTGCTCATGGAGGCGCTCGGCGGCGGCCTCACCTGGGGCTCGGCGCTGGTCAGGATGTAGGCCGGCCCGCCCCGCCCCGCCGCCGCCGTCAGGCGCAACGATGCACCGGCAATCCCCTGATCCTAAGGGATTTCTTGACGAGGCCGCGGCTTCCGCCTAGCTTCGCGCGATGGACACCGTGACGCGCGCGCATCTGGCCGAGACCATCTATACCGAGATCGGTCTCTCCCGTAACGACTCCGCCGATCTCCTGGAGACCCTGCTGGCGCGGATCGCGGCGGCGCTGGCCGAGGGCGAGACGGTGAAAATCAGCCGCTTCGGCACGTTTTCGGTGCGCCAGAAGGGCCGCCGGATCGGGCGCAACCCGAAAACCGGCGTCGAGGTGCCGATCCTGCCGCGCCGCGTCCTGGTCTTCCGCCCGAGCCAGGTGCTCAAGGCCCAGGTCAACGGCCACGACCTGCCGGACGAAGATTGATGGCCGGAGCCCCGCCGGACGCGGAGGGACGGGCGGGCAAGGCCGATCGCCGGCCCGAGGAGGGCGCCGAGGGCGCGCGCGCCAAGCCGCGCAAGGCGCCGAGCGCCTTTCGCACCATCAGCGAGGTCGCGGACGATCTCCACATCCCGCAACACGTGCTGCGTTTCTGGGAAACCAAATTCCCGCAGGTCAAACCGCTCAAGCGCGGCGGCGGGCGGCGCTATTACCGGCCGGAGGATATCGCGCTGCTCCGCCGGATTTCCGGCCTGCTCTACGTCCAGGGTTACACCATCAAGGGGGTGCAGCGCCTGCTTCGGGAAGGCGGGGGGAAACTCGCCGATGACATCCCGCCGCCCTCGCCCGAGGATGCCGAGCCCGAAATGCCCGCCCCGGTCGCGCAAACCGAACTCCCCATCCCCGGCCTCACCCCGCCCTCGCCACGCGCCGCGCCGCGCCCCGCCCGCGCCGGCGACGCGCCCTCCGAGGCCGAGCGCCTCCGCCTCGTCCTGCTCGAAACCCTCCGCTCGCTCGAAGATTTGCGCGCCCTGCTCGATTGAGGCGCCGCCATGGGGAAACGCGCCAAAGGCTGCAGCCTCGCCGATTTTCCTTCCCTCAACGCGGCGGAAATGCAGATTCTCGAAGCCGCCGCTTCGGGCAAGTGGGCGATCATCGGCGAAACCCGGCCGGAAGCCCCGAGCGAGGCAGGCGCGGTGCGCGCCGAATTCCTCCGCTTCCTCGCCCTCGGCGGCGATGACGAGACGCCGGTCCACGAGCAGGGCCTTCACGTGCAAGGCGCCTGGATCACCGGAACCCTGGATTTGTCCCAAGCCGAGATCGCCGGGGCGCTGACTCTCGCGAAATGCCGGTTCGCGGAAGCCCCCGAACTCGTAAATACGCAAATCGGAGGCTTGTTTTCACTCGAGGGAAGCGCCGTGCCGGGGCTGTGCGCCGATCGGCTGAATTGTCGCTCGGACGTGTTCCTGAGAAACGGATTTACCTCAACGGACGCAATCCGCCTCCCCGGCGCGACGATCGGCGGCGATTTGGCCTGCACCAAAGGCACATTCGAGAACCCGGGCGACAAGGCGATTATCGCCGACGGCATCAAAGTCGGCGGATCGGTCTTCATGAGAGGTGGCTTCAGCGCGCGGGGCGAAATCCGCCTGCTCGGCGCCACGATCGGCGGCGGTTTGGACTGCACCAAAGGCACATTCGAGAACCCGGAAGGAAAGGCCCTCAGCGCCGACGGCATCAAAGTCGGCGGATCGGTCCTCATGAACGATGGCTTCAAGGCGCAGGGCGAAATCCGTCTTTCCGGCGCCACGATCAGCGGCATTTTGGTCTGTACCAAAAGCACATTCGAGAACCCGGACGGCAGTGCTATTAGCGCCGACCGTATCAAGGTCGGCGGAAATGTCTTTATGGGCGATGGCTTCAGTGCGCGGGGCGAAGTCCGTCTTCTTGGTGCCAAGATCGGCGGCGATGTCTCTTTTCGTGGAGGAAATTTCGGCAATAGCGATAAAAGTGCCCGGGCGATCAATGGCCAGGGCCTTCTCGTCTCCGGTGCGTTCATTTTTGATGGCGTGACTGTCGCCGGCGGCGCGGTCGATTTGCACACTGCCCATATTGCCCACCTCGTCGACGATCTGACATCCTGGCCCCAAGATAATATCGTGCTCGATGGCTTCGTCTATGACAGCTTCGCCGGTAACGCGCCGACGACGGCGACAGAACGTCTGGCGTGGCTGGACAAGCAACACCCAGATCATAGCGGCAAAGCCAAAAAACCGCGTGAATTCCGGCCGCAGCCATGGCAGCAGTTGCGCAAGGTGCTGCGGGACATGGGCCATCTCGAGGATTCGCGCCAGGTCGCGATCGCGTTCGAGGAACGCAAGCGCGAATGCGGCGTGATCGGCGAGATTTCCGCCCCGGCTGCCCCCGGGGATATCGTCGCCTGCTTTCGCCAATGGCTCCAAAGCCGCACGGCGCGCGGTTTCCATTGGCTCTACGGCTGCCTGATCGGCTATGGCTATCGCCCCGCGCGGCTGTTCTGGAGTCTCGTCGCGGTCTGGCTTGCCGGCACCGTGCTTTTCGACATCGGCGGCCATAGCCGGGTTTTCGGCCCGACCGATCCACAAATTTTCACGAACGCCGCCTACGATCCCTGCAATCCCGAGAAAAATCCGCGCGCGAACTGGACCCGCTGCCAAATCTTCCCGCGCGCCTATCCCGCCTTTTACCCGCCGCTTTACGCGCTCGACGTGCTGTTGCCGGTGGGAAAACTCGGCCAGCAGGATCACTGGGCGCCGCTCGACCCGAAAGGGGCGAGGACGCCCGCCAACAAGGCGCTCGCCTGGGCAACGCAAATCGCGGTCTGGGGCGAAACCTTGTTCGGCTGGATCGCCGGGCTCCTGCTCGTCGCGACCGTGACCGGCCTTGCCAAGCGCCACGACGAATGACGGCGGCGCCAGGCGTTCATCCCGCCGGATCGCGCCGGTGCCAATTATATCAATGCGCCAATCGCGGGGCGCGCGCTTTCGTGACCGCCGCCGGCTCCGGCCCGCCGGCCATCCAGTCGAGCAATTGCACGGTATGCACGACCGGCAAGGTATCGGAGGCGAGCTGCGTCAAGCAGCCGATATTGCCGGCGGCGATCAGATCGGCGCCGGTCGCGACGATGTTGGCGAGTTTGCGCGTGCGTAGTCGCGTCGCGATGTCGGGCTGCATGAGATTATAGGTGCCGGCCGAGCCGCAGCAGAGATGCCCCTCGGCCGGCTCGGCGACGGTGAACCCCGCCGCGCGCAACAGGGCTTTCGGCTCGCCGGTGATCTGCTGGCCGTGCTGGAGGCTGCACGCGGCGTGATAGGCGAGCGTCAGGCCGGGGGGCTCACGTGTCGGGCGGTAGCCGATCCGCGTCAGAAATTCGCTGATGTCGAGGGCGATTGCCGCGATGCGCGCGGCGCGCGCGCGCCAGGGTTCGGGCTCGCCCCGAAACATGAAGCCGTAATCCTTGACCGTGGTGCCGCAGCCGGAGGCGTTGATGATCACCGCGTCGAGCCCGCCCGCCTCGATCTCGTGGCTCCAGGCGGCGATATTGGCGCGCGCCGCTTCCATCGCGTCGTCATGCTTGCCCATGTGATGGGTGAGCGCGCCGCAGCAGCCAGCGCCTTTCGCCACCACGACCTCGACGCCAAGCCGCGTCAAGAGGCGGATCGTCGCCGCGTTGATCTCCGGGTCGAGAACTTGCTGCGCGCAGCCGGCCAGTAACGCGACGCGCTGGCGGCGCGGCCCGGCGGCGGGATGGGCGCGCGGCCGCTCGATCGGGCTCGGCGCTGGCAGCCGCGCCGGCGCCATCGCCAGCATCGCGGCGAGACGCCTGGCCAAAACGCCTTTGCCGGCAAGCAGGAAACGCAACGGCCGTGCCAGCCGCGCGGCGATGAGGGCGGCGCGGAACAGGCGCGGGCGCGGCAATACCCGCGCCAGTAGCGCCCGCAACGCGCGATCATGCCAGGGCCGGCGATAGGTTTCCTCGATATGGGCGCGGGCATGATCGACGAGGTGCATGTAATCCACGCCCGAGGGGCAGGTGGTCATGCAGGCAAGGCAAGAGAGGCAGCGATCGACATGGCGCACCACCTCCTCGCTCGCCGGGCGGCCGCTCTCCAGCATGTCCTTGATCAGGTAGATGCGCCCGCGCGGACTATCGAGTTCGTCACCGAGGAGGACGAAGGTCGGGCAGGTCGCGGTGCAGAAGCCGCAATGGACGCAGGTGCGCAGAATCTGATTGGCGACCGCGATCTCGGGGTCGCGAAGCTGTTCGGGCGTGAAATTCGTTTGCATGATCGCGGTCGGGGCGAAGGGTTTCAGAGGCCGGCGTGGATGCGCCCGGGATTGAGGATGAAGGCGGGATCGAAGGCCGCCTTCACCCGCCGCGCGATCGCGGCGAGCGGCGCCGGCTCGGCGGGGACGACATCGAGGCTGGCGCGCAACGCATCGGGGGCGCGCATCAGCCACCAGACGCCACCCGCGGCCCGCGCGGCCTGGGTGATGGCGCGATGGGTTGCCGCCGAGGCTTCCGCCGCGATCCAAGCGAGGCCGCCGCCCCAATCGAGGAAACAGCGCCCGCCCAGGGTTTCGACCACGGCAACGATATCCGGCCCCGCCGAAGGCCGCACCGAGACCCGCCAGACCGCGTCATTCCCCTCACCCTCGCCGAGGGGAGCGGCATCGCGCACCGCCCGCCAAACGGCGCGGCTCGCCGCCTCGTCCAAAATCTCGGCCGCGCCGAATTCGGTGAGAAGCGCGCGCAGCCGCTCGCCGCGATAGCTGACGCTGGGGCGAAAATCCTCGACCCGGACCAGCGCGACCGCGGCCGCGAAGGGCGCGAGTTCGGCGACCCGCTCGGCTTGCGCGCGTGGCAGCCAGGCGGCGGCGGACGCGCCGAACGGCGCCCCGAGCGCCGCCGAGAGCGCCGCGACCCCGCCCCGCGCGGCGAGCCCCGGGAGCACCAGCGTCGCCATCGTCTCGGCCGCCGGCAGCACTTTCAGGGTGATTTCGGTGATCGCCGCCAGCGTCCCGAAACTGCCAGTCAGAAGCTTGCAGAGATCGAGCCCGGTGACGTTTTTCAAAACCCGCCCGCCGGCGCGAATGATCTCCCCGGCGCCGTTCACCGCGCGCAGCCCCATCACGTGATCGCGCATCGCCCCGGCGGTGACGCGGCGCGGGCCGGAGAGATTGCAGGCAACGACGCCGCCCAGCGTTTGCGCGCCTTCCGTGCCGAGAAGCGCCGTGAGATCGGGCGGCTCGGCGATGATCTGCTGGCCCGCGCTCGCGACCAGCGCCTCGATCTCGGCGAGCGTGGTTCCGGCGCGGGCGCTGATGATCAGCTCGTTCGGGGCATAGAGCGTGACGCCGGCATGGTTTTTGAGGGACAGCGTGGTCTCCGCCTGCACCGGCCGCAAAACCCCGTCCTTGGTCGCGTGGCCGGCAAGCAGCAGCGGTGTCGCGCGCGCCCGAGCCTCGCCGATCGCCTGCGCGATCGCCGCTTCCTCGGCCGGGGCGAGCGTGCTCATGCGGCGTGCGGCACGGCGGGCGCGAGGGCCGCGGTGAGCGGAAACACCTTTGCCGTATTCAGCAGCCAATCGGGGTCGAACGCGGTTTTGATGCGCCGCTGCTGGTCGAGTTCGACGGAATTGAACTGCACCGTCATGAGATCGCGTTTTTCGACCCCGACGCCGTGCTCGC
Organism: Pseudomonadota bacterium; assembly: GCA_021851785.1. Classification (GTDB taxonomy): domain Bacteria; phylum Pseudomonadota; class Alphaproteobacteria; order Acetobacterales; family Acetobacteraceae; genus Acidibrevibacterium. The sequence goes on along the minus strand of JAJZBV010000032.1, from coordinate 8,781 downwards.
CAGTAAGACACCCGCCGACCTCGACGCAGAGCTTCAGGATATCGGCGCCGAACGCCTCGGCGCGATGGAAACTCTCCGGGTCGTTGGCGTCGAACATGATCAGGGGATGGAGATTGCCGTCGCCGGCATGAAAAATATTGGCGACCTTGAGGCCGTAGCTCTCGCTCATTTCGCCGATGCGGCGGAGCACTTCCGGCAAGCGGCCGGTCGGGATGGTGCCGTCCATGCAGAGATAGTCCGGGCTGATCCGCCCGATGGCGCCGAACGCGCCCTTGCGCCCCTTCCAGATCGCCGCCGATTCCTCGGCGCTTTGCGAGATCCTGAGACTGATCGGATCGAAACGCCGGCAGATCGCGCCGATTCGGGCGAGCAGATCATCCTGCTCGGCGATGCTGCCCTCGACCTCGATGATCAGCATCGCCTCGGCATCGAGCGGATAGCCGGCATGGGCGAAGGCCTCGCAGGCGTGGATCGCCGGGCGGTCCATGAATTCGAGCGCGACCGGAATGATGCCGGAGGTGATGATGGCATCGACGCAGGCGCCGGCGATCTCATTGCCGCGAAACGCGACCAGCATGGCGCGCGCGCCCTCGGGGCCGCGCAGGATACGCACCGTGACCTCGGTGACGATGGCGAGCTGGCCCTCGCTTCCGGTCAGAATGCCGAGCCAGTCATACCCCGCGGCATCGAGATGGGCGCCGCCGATCTCGATGATCTCGCCGTCGATGGTGACGATCTTGAGGCCGAGGAGATTATTGGCGGTGACACCGTATTTCAGGCAATGCGCGCCGCCGGAATTCATGTTGACATTGCCGCCGATCATGCAGGCGAGCTGGCTCGAAGGGTCCGGGGCATAGAAAAACCCGGCCCCGCGCACCGCCTCGGTGATGCCGATATTGGTGACCCCGGGCTCGACCACGGCGAGGCGGTCGGCGTAGTCGATGGCGAGGATGCGGTTCATGCGCATGAGCCCGACCACCACCGCGTCGGCGAGCGGGAGCGCGCCGCCGGAGAGGCTGGTGCCGGCGCCACGCGGCACCACGCGCACGCCGTTTTCATGGCAGAAGCGCAACACCGAAGCCACCTGCTCGGTGGTTTCCGGCAGGACGACCGCGAGCGGAACCTGGCGATAGGCGGAAAGTCCATCGGCTTCATAGGGCTTGAGGCGCAGCGCCTCGGCGATCACCCCGCTTTCGGGCAAAAGGGCGCGAAGACCGGCAACGATGCGCTCACGCGCGGCGAGGGTCGCGGGATTCGGGGCTGGCAGGTCGATCATGGCATCCTCCCGACATCCACATCATATAGGTGAAGAGATGAGGGTTTGTTCTTTTTTGAAAAAAAGAACCAAAAAACTTTTTACCCGTTGGGCCATGTCTGCGGCACTGCCACCCCGAGAAACGGGAAGAAAGTCTTCTTGCTTCTTTTTCGAAAATAAAAAGAAGGGCTTTTACCCTGTTCCCTGACGCGCGGCCTAAGAAATCAGCCCTGGCGCGCCTTCATGCGTGGGTTTTTCTTGTTGATGACGTAAACCCGGCCATGGCGGCGCACCACCCGGCAGTTCTTGTCCCGCGCCTTGGCGGATTTCAGGCTGTTACGGATCTTCATGGCGGGTCTCTGACACTTTCTCTCGACGCGGCGGCCACCTGGCGGCGGTCCGGTTAAGCGTCTCGCGCGGCTTTGTCAAGCAAGCGGCGGCGCCTTGCCGCTGGCGATGGCGTGCCAGCGGACGAGGCGGATCTGGCCGGCTTGCAGCAGCCGCACCCGGAGCAGCCAGCGTTCCGCTTCCGCGACCAGGAGCTTGGCCCGGGCGAGGGACGGGCGGGCGCTGGCCAGCGGGCGGACCAGGGCACGCCAAGCCTCGATGACGGCCTCGACATGCCGCTCGGAGACATCCTCGGCCACCCGCACATCGCAGCCGAGCGCGCCGAGCAGGCCGGTGATCTCGGCTTGTGCCGGCAGCAGCGGGGGACGCTCCTCGAGCCGGGCCCAATCGGCGAAGCTGGCGTCCGGCGGGCGACCCGGCGCGGCGACGAGATCCAGCAAAACGAGTTGGCCGCGCGGGCGGAGCGTCTGCACCAGCGCCGCCAGCACCGGCTTCGGCGCGACCCCGGCGAGCGCGAACAATGAGAACGCATGATGAAATTGCGCCCGCGGCAATTCCGGCGCGGCGGGCTGCCACGGCGCCACCGAGACACGCTTGCCGTGGCCGCCACGGCGGCAATGCTCGACGGCGATCGCGACCAAGGCCGGATCGGCCTCGAAGCCGCTGACCCAGGCGCCGAACGCGGACGTGATGGCGGTGACCGGACCGCCGCTCCCGGCGCCGAGCAGCACCACGCTGGAGGCTTCGGAGAGTCCGAGCGGGCGCGCGAGCCGCACCACCTCCTCGGCGCCGTCGGGGAACAGGAAGCCCTCGCCGCAGAGATCGTGGCGAAGCGCGATCTGCGGGGCCAACCCGGCGTTCGGCGACCGATCGGGCGAGCGATGCGGCGATTCCGGCGCCGCCGAGGCCCCAGGCACACCCGATGACGGCCCAGCCCCCGCCGCCGGTGGCGGCAGGGACAGCGCCGCCGGCACCGCCGCGCGCCGGGCGCGGCCCAGCAATTGCCGCAGCGCCGTAAAACTCATGATCTTCGCGTTCTCCTCGGTTCTCAGCCCAGAATGGCGCGATTTCGTGAATAAATTCTTGCCTTCCGCGCGGTCTCGACAGCCCTTGGAGGATCGGGCAGAGTTTGTCCCGCTGTTTCTCCGCCAGCCCGTCGTTCCGCCGGGCGCTCAACAAACCGGGCACTCGTCCCTATAAAGAGGAAACTGCCATGTCCGATATCCGCCGCCGCGATTGGCATCGCCGCGATCTGTTGCGCACCGGTCTCGCCCTCGCCGCGACGCCGGTCCTCCTGCCCCGCCGCGCCTTTGCCGCGCGGAAATTCAAGATCGCCCTCTCGAATTCCTATATCGGCAATAAATGGCGGATCGAGATGGAGAATCTGTTCAAGGCGGCGCTGGCGATGGAGCCCTTCGCCGGCGAGGTGGAAGGAAGTTGGTTCAATTCCGGCAATGATGTCTCCAAGCAGTCGCAGCAATTCTCCAACCTGATCGCCGAGCGGGTGGACGCCATCGTGCTCAACGCCGCCTCGCCGACCGGGCTCAACGGCATCATCAAACAGGCCACCGATCGCGGCATTCTCGTCGTCTCCTTCGATAACGTCGTCACCGCGCCGAGCGCGCTGAAAGTGAATACCGACCAATTCGCGTTCGGCCGCATGGGCGCCGAGTTCGTCGCCAAGAAAATGGGCGGCAAGGGCAATGTGATCATGGTCACCGGCGTCGCCGGCACCCATGTCGATCTCGACCGCAACAAGGGCGCCGAGAGCGTCTGGGCGGAGCATCCCGATATCAAGGTGGTGAGCCGCTATACCGGCATGTGGGACAGCGCCACCGCCGAGCGCAACACCGCCGCCGCCCTTCCCTCGCTGCCGCCGATCGACGGCATCTGGTGCCAGGGCGGAACGGACGGCGTCTTGAAGGCGTTCATCGCCGCCGGACGCAAGCTGCCGCCGACCGCGGGGGAGGCGGAAAACGGCTTCCGCAAATTCCTCACCGGCTATATGGGCCATCAAGTCGATGGCATTTCGATCGGCCAGCCGCCGTTCCTCTCGGTGATTTCGCTGGAACTCGCCCGCCGGGCGCTCAAGGGCGATTACCCGAAGAAGGACATCACCATCCCCTTCCCCTACGTCACCAGCGAAACGGTGAAGGTCGGCGAGACGGTATTTCCCGATCTGCCGGATAGTTTCTTCGCCGATTTCACCGATGCCGGCCCGCACGCGACGGTGAAGATCTGCGTCGATGCCGCGCTCGACGGCAAAGCCTGCGCAGGCCGCCTCGCGGTCGAACTCCCGGCGGCATGAACGACGCCGACGAGCGTCACGCCGCCAGCCTGGAGGCGATCTCGGTCAGCAAGAGCTTCGGCGGGGTGCGGGCACTCCACGAAGCCTCGCTCCGCGCCTTTCCCGGCGAGGTGCATGCGCTGGTCGGCGAGAATGGCGCCGGCAAATCGACGCTGATCAAGCTCCTCGGCGGGCGGCTCCGCGCCGATAGTGGCGTCATTCGCCACCATGGCGCGGCGGTCGCCCTCAAGACCCCCGATGCCGCGCATCGCCTCGGCTGCTGGACGGTGTTTCAGGAACTGACGCTGCTTTCGGCGATGAGTGTCGCCGAAAACCTGCTGCTGCGGCGCGAGCCCAGGGGCGCGTTCGGCCTCACGAGCGAGCGCCGCCTGCGGCAGACGGCGGAGGCGGTGTTCGCGCGCTTTGGCATCCACGATATCGATCCCGGCGCACTGGTCGAGGATCTGCCGCTCGCCGACCGCCAGGTGATCGAGATCGTCCGCGCGCTGTCGCATGATCCCGACATCCTGCTGCTCGACGAGCCGACCTCGGCGCTGATGGAACGCGAGACGGCGTGGCTGTTCGGCGAGGTGCGCCGGCTGCGCGACGCCGGGCGGACGGTGGTGTTCACCTCCCATCGCTGGCACGAGATCGCCGCCATCGCCGACCGCATCACGGTGTTTCGTGGCGGGCGCGATGTCGGCAGTTTCACGACCCTCGGCGAGGACGAGGCGGTGACGCTGATGACCGGCCAGCGCGTCGAGACACTCTATCCGCCGCGCCCGGCCGCGCCCGCGTCGGAGGCGGCGCTCACGGTTGCCGATCTCGCCGGCGGGCGGCTCGCCTCTGCTTCCTTCAGCCTCCATCGTGGCGAAATTCTCGGCGTCGGCGGGCTCGCCGGGCACGGGCATCGGGAGCTGTTCCTGATGCTGTTCGGCGCGATGCCGCGCAAGGCGGGGCGGATCCTCCGCGCCGGCCACGAGATCCGCCCGCGCTCGCCGCGCCAGGCGATACGGGCCGGGATCGCGCTGGTGCCCGAGGACCGCAAGACCGAGGGACTTTTGCTGCCGCTCTCGGTGCGCGATAACCTGACGCTCGCGGTGCTCGGGCGGGAAAGCCGCCTCGGCGTCTTGCGCCGGCGGCGGCTTCGGTCGGTGGCCGCGGCGATGACCACGCGGCTCAAGGTACGCATGCCGGATATCACGAGCCCGGTCGCAGCACTCTCCGGCGGCAATCAGCAGAAAATCCTGCTCGGGCGCTGGCTGCTCGCCGATTGCGCCGTCCTGCTGTTCTACGACGTGACACGCGGGGTCGATGTCGCGACCAAGCACGAAATCTATGAACTGATGACGGCGCTGGCGCGGGATGGCCGCGCCATTCTCTATTATTCCTCGGATGCCGAGGAACTCGCCCATCTCGCCCATCGCGTCCTGGTGCTGCGCGAAGGGCGGATCGCCGCCGAACTCCCCGCAAGCGGCCTGAACGCCGAGCACATCGTCGCCGCCGCGATGCGCGACCAGGCCGCCGCGTGATGGCGCCGCCGCGCCGCCCGCCGCTGGCCCACGCGCTCGCCCGCCATCTCGGGCTGGTGCTGGTCTCGGTGCTGCTCGCCGTCTCGGTGATCGGCTATTGCGCGCTCTATCTCGCGACCCAAGCGCGGCTGCCCGGCATGTTCGAACTCACCTCCAGCCTCAACAACACCATGCCGCTGGCGCTCGCCGCCTTGGCCCAGACCATGGTCGTCCTGACCCGCGGGCTCGATCTCTCGATCGGCGGGATCATCGATCTCAGCAACGCGCTGGCCGCGCTCTATCTCGGGACCACGGCGGCGTCGATGGCGCTGGCCTCGGCGCTGATCCTGCTCGCCGGCGCCGTGCTCGGCCTCGTCAACGGCGCCCTCGTCGCCTATGGCCGCTTGCAGCCGATTTTGGTGACACTGGCGACGCTGGCGATTTTTCAGGGGCTCGCGATCCGTGTCCTGCCGCAGCCGGGCGGCGCCGTGCCGGAAGCCTACACCGCGCTCCTGGTCAATACCGGCGCGCCCTATGCGCTGGTCTATGTGCTGGCCCTGATGCTGTTCTGGACGGTGTTGCGCCGCAGCCAGGTTGGCATCGCCCTCCTCGCCATCGGCGATGACGAGGCGGCGGCGGCGGCGAACGGCATCGATCCGGTTGCGACGAAGCTCGTCGCCTATACGCTGAGCGGCCTGATCGCCGCCGCCGCCGGGCTGTTTCTCGCCGCCCAAGCGACCGCCGGCGACGCCACCACCGGCAATGGCTACACCCTGACCTCGATCGTCGCGGTGGTGCTCGGCGGCGTCAGCCTGTTCGGCGGGCGGGGCAGCGGGATCGGCGCCATTCTCGGCGCCTTCGTCACCACGATGATCGTCAATATCCTGTTTTTCGCGCATATCGATCCGCTTTATCAATCCTTCTACGAGGGCGCGTTCCTGGTGATCGCGGTGGTGCTCGCCGAGGGGCTCGGACGGCTGGTGCGAAGGCGGCGGGCGCGGGCATGAGCGGCGGCGGCAAAAGGCGGCGGGTACTGCCCGGGCTCTCGCCGACCGGGCGGCGGGTGCTCTATGCCTATGCCGCGACGGTGCTGCTGTTTCTGCTCGGCGGGCTGGTGCGGCCGGGATTTATCCAGGCGACGAACGTGCTCACCATCCTCACCGTCGCGATGTTCGTCGGCCTCGTCGCCGCCGGCCAGAGCTTCGTGATCCTGATCGGCGGCATCGATCTTTCGGTGCCCTGGGTCTTGAACGCGGCGGCGATCCTATTGACGACGAGTTCGGGCGGCGAAAACGCGCGCGCCGCGGCGGCGCTGGCGCTGACGCTCGGGATGGGGGCGCTGGTCGGCGTTGCGAACGGGATCGGCGTTGCCGTGCTCGGCGTGCCGGCGGTGGTGATGACGCTGGCCATGAACGGCATCATGGAGGGGCTGACGCTCGGCCTCAGCGGCGGCATGACCTGTAGCGCCTGCGCCTCTTACGCGCCGCCCCTGGTGCAGGGGCTCGCGCATGGCAGCCTGCTCGGCGTGCCGGCGCCGCTCTGGCTGTGGCTCGCGGTCATCGGGCTGGTCTCGTTCCTGCTCCAGGCCACCGTGTTCGGCCGCGCGACCTATGCCATCGGCACCAATCTCCGCGCCAGCGAACTCGCCGGGCTCCGCGTCCGCGCGACGGTCATCGCGCTTTATGGCCTTTCCGGCGTCACCGCCGCACTCGCCGGGATCATGCTGGTCGGCTTCGGAGGCCAGGCCTCGCTCGGCATGGGCGAACCCTACCTCTTCCAGTCGATCGCCGCGGTGGTGATCGGCGGCGCCTCCATTCTCGGCGGACGCGGGCATTATCTCGGCGCGGTGGCCGGCGCGATCTGCCTGGTCACCCTGATCAGCGTGCTGCTGGCGATGAACATGGCCGAATATGGCCGGAGCATCATCTACGGCGTGATCATCCTCGTCCTCCTGCTGCTCTATGGCCGCGAGGCGCGCGAGAGCTGACGGCGGCGTTATCCCCATTTGACGAATTTTCAGGAACGACACGATGCAGCTCGGTTTCTTCACCATGCCCGTCCACCCGCTGGACAAGGATTGGCGGCAAGCGCTGGCCGAGGATCGCGCGGCGTTCCTGCTCGCCGACGAACTCGGGTTCCGGGAGGCCTATGTCGGCGAGCACGCGAGCGATCAGGCCGAAAACATCACCTCCTCGCCGCTGTTCCTCGCCTCCCTCGCCGGCGCGACCCGGCGGATCCGCCTCGGCACCGGGACGGTCAATCTCCCCAACCGCCATCCGGCTTCGGTGGCGGCCGAGATCGCGATGCTCGACCATCTGCTCGACGGGCGGCTCAATTTCGGCATCAGTCCCGGCGGTCTGCCCTCCGACTGGGAGGTGTTCGGCACCTTGGCGGCCGACCGCAACGCCATGTTCCTGGAGGCGATCAACCATGTGCTCGCGATCTGGGAGGGAGAGCCGCCCTATGACATCGCCGGGAAATACTGGACGATCTCGACCGCGCGCACGCTGATCGCCGAGATCGGCCAGGGCGTCTTGCCCCGGCCGCTGCAACGCCCGCATCCGCCGATCATCGTCACCGCGGTCGCGCCGCATTCAAAGGGCGTGACCGAGGCGGCGGCGCGGGGGTGGGACATGATTTCGGCCAATTTTCTGCTGCCGTGCTGGGTTGCGACACACTGGCCGCGCTTTGCCGAGGGCCGCGCGCGCATCGGCCGCGCCGCCGATCCGGCGGGCTGGCGCGTCGCCAAAAGCGTTTTCGTCGCCGACGACGCCGCCACCGCCCGCGCCTATGCGACCGAGGCCGCCAGCCCCTATCGCTTCTATTACGCCCAGATGTTGACCAAGATGCGCCGCGCGGGACGGCTCAATCTGTTCAAGCCGGACCCGGCGATGGCGGATGACGCGGTGACCCTCGATGACGTCTGCCGGCAGCTCGTGATCCATGGCACGCCGGACCGGGTCGCCGACGAAATTCTTGCCTTTCGCGAGGAAACCGGCGATTTCGGCACCCTGCTCTACGCCGGGCATGACTGGCGGGATCCGGCGCTGGCGCGGCGCTCGATGGTGCTGATGGCGGAAAAAGTGCTGCCAAGGGTCAACGCCGCCCTCGCCCCGGCGGCAAAGCCCTCCCGCGCCGCACCATGAGGCCGGCTTGGCGCCTTTTCCCGGCTCTGCTAGTTTCGCTCCGCGTCCCGAGGAGAGGTGGCCGAGCGGCTTAAGGCGCACGCTTGGAAAGCGTGTGTGCGTGCAAGCGTACCGTGGGTTCGAATCCCACCCTCTCCGCCAGACTCTAAGGTTTTCCGCGGGTTTCATGGCAGAAGATCCGATCGTCCCCTATTCTATCCCCTCTACCGTTTGCCAAGGCTGCCCCCCCACTCT
>JAJZBV010000006.1 GCA_021851785.1 Pseudomonadota bacterium | reverse complement strand
GTGGGCGGCGTCGGCGGCGGCCTCACGGGCGGCGGCGCCGGCGGCGTCGGCTTCGGCGCGCGCGGTCTCCTGCGCCGCGCCGATCCGTTGATCGAGGGTCGCGGCCAGCGCCGTCTGCGCCGCTACATCCGAAGCCAGCCGGCTCCGCGCCGCCTCGGTCTCGGCGCCGAGGGCGGCAACCGTCGCCGTCTCGCGCTGGAGCGACGCCGCCTCGGCGGCGATCTCGCGGGCGAGACCCCGCACCACCAGAACATCGCCGATCGCGGCCTCCGGCGCGGCTGGTGCTGCGAGCAGGGTTTCGGTGGGATAGAGCGAAAGCCGGACGGCGAGCGGCAGCAGACGCTGCAACGCCGCCGCCGTCGCCTGCCGCCGCGTCTCCGCCTCGGCGGCGCGGGCTTGCAGGGCGGCGAGGCGCTGCATCGCCGCCGCGCTCTCTTCCTCGGCGCTGCGCAGCCGCGAAGCCGCCGCCGCGCGCTCACGCTCGAGCCGCGCCGCTTCCGCCGTGGCGGCAGCGGCGCGCGCGCGGGCATCCGCCGCCGCCGCGCGATGTTCGGTCTCGTTTTCCTGGGTGTCGCGGAGATCGGCGGCGACGCCGCTTTCCGGCGGCGGCGTTCCCGCCGCGGCGCCGGCCTCTTCCGCCGCGAGCGCCGGCGGCCAGAGGAGCGGCGCCAACGCCAGCAGCGCCCACCATTTTGGCATCGCGCGCTTAGCCGAAGAGCGGCTTCCCGGTCATCTCGCGCGGCTGAGCGAGGCCGAGCAAGACGAGCAGGCTCGGCGCGAGATCGGCGAGGCGGCCGTCATGGAGCGTCCGGGGCAGCGTTTCGGGATGGGCGCCGAACAGCATCACCGGCACCGGGTTGGTGGTGTGGGCGGTATAGGGCGCGCCGGTTTCGGGATCGCGCATCAATTCGCAATTGCCGTGATCGGCGGTGACGATCATCGCCCCACCGGCTTTCTCGATCGCCGCCATGATCGCGCCGAGGCCGCGATCGACCGCTTCCACGGCGCGGATCGCCGCCGGGAGACTGCCGGTATGGCCGACCATGTCGGGATTGGCGAAATTGAGCACGATCAGATCGTATTGGCCCGCGCCGATCGCGGCGACGGCCCTTTCCGTCACCTCCGGCGCCGACATTTCCGGCTGGAGATCATAGGTCGCGACCTTGGGCGAGGGCACCAGGATACGGTCCTCGCCGGGGAACGGGGTTTCCTCGCCGCCGTTGAAGAAATAGGTGACATGGGCGTATTTCTCGGTCTCGGCGATGCGCAACTGCTTGCGGCCGGCTTGCGCGACCACGCCGCCGAGGAGATTTTCCATCGAAAGCGGCGGAAACAGTGCCGCGAGATCGGAGGCCAGCGTGGTGCTGTATTGCGTCATGCCGAGGCGGGCGGCGAACGCGATCCGGCGTGGGCGGGGGAAGCCGGAAAACGCCGCGCCCACTAGCGCGCCGAGGATCTCGCGCACGCGATCGGCGCGGAAATTGAAACAGAGCAGGCCATCGCCGTCCTGCATGCCGCGATAGCCGCCGATCACCGCCGGGACGATGAATTCGTCGGTGATGTGCTCGGCATAGGCGGCATCGATCGCCGAGGCGGCATCGGCGAAGGCCGGCCCCTCGGCCGCGGCGATGGCGAGATAGGCCTTGCGCACCCGCTCCCAGCGCTGATCGCGGTCCATGGCGTAATAGCGGCCGGAGACGGTGGCGATTTTCGCGCCTTCCGGGAGGGCGGCGCGGAAGGCGGCGAGAATGCCGGCGGCGGATTGCGGCGGCATGTCGCGGCCATCGGTGATCGCGTGGACCATGACCGGAATATCGGCGCTGGTGAGCAGCCGGGCGAGGGCGAGGGCATGGCGGTCATGCGCATGCACGCCGCCGGGCGAGACGAGGCCGAGCAGATGGCAGGTGCCGCCCGAGGCCCGGAGCGCCGCGATGAGCGCGGTGAGGGCCGGATTGCCGGCCAGCGCGCCGTCGCGGATCGCGGCGTCGATGCGCGGCAATTCCTGCATCACCACCCGCCCGGCGCCGATATTGAGATGCCCGACCTCGGAATTGCCCATCTGCCCCGCCGGCAGCCCGACATCCTCGCCCGAGGCTTGGAGCAGCGCGTGCGGCGAGGTCGCCCAGAGACGGTCGAAATGCGGCGTCTGCCCGAGGCGGACGGCGTTGTCGGCGCTCGCCTCGCGCCAGCCCCACCCATCGAGAATGACCAGCATCACCGGCCGTGGCGGCATCGCTTTACGCTCCTGTTCCTGGCCTGTTCCTGGCCTGTCCCTGGCGCGCGGATCACGCGCTGAGGGCAACCCCTGCCCACCGCGCCGGCGCCGCGCTAACATCCTCATCCCACACCCGAGATGGGTATATCATTTACGAGGAAATGCGCCATGCTCGTCGATCATCGCACCTACACCGTCCGCCCTGGCACGCTGGCCAAGCAGATCGCGCTCTATGAACAATTCGGCCTCGCCGCGCAGCAGCGCCATCTCGGCAAGCCGCTCGCCTGGCTGGTGACCGAGAGCGGCGAGTTGAACACCTATGTCCATATCTGGGTTTATGCCGATGCCGCCGACCGCGCGCGCAAGCGGGCGGCGATGCAGGCCGATCCGGAATGGATCGCTTTTCTCACGAAATCGACCGAGATGGGCTATCTCATCAAACAGGAAACCAAGCTGATGACCCCGGCCGCCTTCGCGCCGCTCGTCCTGCCGGTGCCGGGCCACGGCTAGGCGAGCGCGCAGCCCCGCCGCCCGCGCTCTTGCGCGCGGCCGCGGGGCTGGTTAAAAATTATTCCGAATGAAAGATTTAAGTGGCATTCCTCAATGTGGAGCAGCCGGATAGATGGATAAAAACAAGGCGCTGGATGCGGCGCTGACGCAGATCGAGCGGGCCTTCGGCAAAGGCTCGGTGATGCGTCTCGGGTCGAAGAGGATCGATGAGCAGATCGATGTCATTTCCTCCGGCTCGCTCGGGCTCGATCTCGCGCTCGGCATCGGCGGGCTGCCGCGCGGGCGCATCGTCGAGATTTACGGCCCGGAAAGCTCCGGCAAGACCACGCTCGCCCTCCACGCGATCGCCGAGGCGCAGAAGCGCGGCGGCACCTGCGCCTTCATCGATGCCGAGCACGCGCTCGATCCCACCTATGCCCGCAAGCTCGGGGTCGATGTCGATAATCTCCTGATCAGCCAGCCCGATACCGGCGAGCAGGGGCTGGAGATCGCCGATACCCTGGTGCGCTCGGGGGCGGTCGACATCATCGCCATCGACAGCGTCGCCGCCCTGGTGCCGCGCGCCGAACTCGAGGGCGAGATGGGGGATTCGCATGTCGGCCTCCATGCGCGCCTCATGAGCCAGGCGCTGCGCAAGCTCACCGGCAGCGTCTCGCGCGGCAAGACGATGCTGATCTTCCTCAACCAGATCCGCCTCAAGATCGGCGTCATGTTCGGCAACCCGGAGACCACGACCGGCGGCAACGCGCTGAAATTCTACGCCTCGATCCGCATGGAAATCCGCCGCATCGGCCAGATCAAGGACCGCGAGACGGTGGTCGGCAACCAGACGCGGGTGAAAGTGGTCAAGAACAAGCTCGCGCCGCCGTTCCGCCAGGTCGAATTCGATATCATGTACGGCGAGGGCATCAGCAAGGTCGGCGAATTGATCGATCTCGGCGTCAAGGCCAATGTGGTGGAGAAATCCGGCGCATGGTTCAGCTATGACAGCCAGCGCATCGGCCAGGGGCGCGAGAACGCCAAGCAGTTCCTTCGCGACCACCCGAACGTCGCGGCGGCGATCGAGCAGAAGGTGCGCGAGCAATCCGGCGTGGTCGCGAACGCGATGCTGGCGACCGCCGGCGAGGAGGAGGCCGAGCTGCCCGACTGATTCCGGTGGGATAAGCCTTGGGTCTTGCCTTTTGCGCCGCGCTGACCGATCTACTGCCTATCCAACCGGACCCGCTCGGTCCACTTTCGGCAACAGGCAGGCAAGAGGCAAGCGGTCGCGCAATGTTCATCGAAACTGAAGGCACGCCGAACCCGGCGACACTGAAATTCCTTCCCGGCCGGACGGTCATGGCGCAGGGCACGGCGGATTTCGCCGCCGCCGAGGCCGCGGAGCGGAGCCCGCTGGCGACGGCGCTGTTCGATCTCCCCGGCGTCGCCCGGGTCTTTCTCGGCCATGATTTCATCACCGTGACCAAGAGCGAGGCGTTGGACTGGCAGGCCTTGAAGCCGCAGATTCTCGGCGTGGTCGTCGAGCATTTCGCCGCCGGCCGGGCGGTGATCGCCGGCGCGGAGGCCGAGGCCGACGAGGACGTCGCCCCCGAGGATGCCGAGATCGTCTCGCAGATCAAGGAACTGCTCGATACCCGCGTGCGCCCGGCGGTGGCCGGCGACGGCGGTGACATCGTCTTTCGCGGCTATCGCGACGGGATCGTGCGGCTTCACATGCAGGGTGCCTGCAGCGGCTGTCCGTCTTCGCGCGCGACCCTCAAGCATGGTGTCGAAAACATGCTCCGCCACTATATCCCCGAGGTGGTCGCGGTCGAGCAGGTCGAGGTTTAAGCATAAAAAAGTGTTCTTTTTTGAAAAAAATTCTCCCCTGGGCAGTGCCTGCGGCACTGCCACTCCGAGAAAACACGATAAAAGTCTTTTTGCTTCTTTTTCTTCAGAAAAAGAAGATTTTTTCTTTGCGTTCGATTGCAGGAGGAAGGGATGAGTCTCGATCCGAGCGCGCTGGCGGCGTTGTTTACCGAGGCGCGCACCCATTTCAAATGGACCGATCAGCCGGTTTCCGATGAGACGCTCCATGAACTCCATGATCTTTTGCGCATGGGTCCGACCTCGGCCAATTGTTCGCCGGCGCGGTTTATTTTCCTGCGCGGCGCGGCGGCGAAGGAGCGGCTGAAGCCGGCGCTGTCGCCGGGCAATGTGGAGAAGACGATGGCCGCGCCGGTGACCGTGATCGTCGCTTATGATCCGCGGTTTTATGAGCATTTGCCACGACTCTTCCCGCATGCCGACGCACGCGCATGGTTTGCCGACAATCCGGCGCTCGCCGAGGAGACGGCGTTTCGCAACGGCACGCTGCAAGGGGCCTATCTGATCATCGCGGCGCGGGCGCTGGGGCTCGATTGCGGGCCGATGTCGGGCTTCGACAAGGAGAAAGTCGATCACGCCTTCTTCGCCGGGCGCGGCTGGCGGAGCAATTTCCTGGTCAATCTCGGCCATGGTGACGCGAGCGTGTTGTTTCCGCGGAGCCCAAGGCTCGATTTCGCCGAAGCCTGTGAAATCCTCTGACCGCGAGGACAAAGTGCATTTTCGGACCGCGTTGATCGTCGGCGCCGGCGCCGGATTGAGCGCGGCGCTGGCGCGCCGGCTCGCCGAGCAAGGTACCAGGGTTGCGCTGGCGGCGCGGAATGCCGAAAAACTCGCGCCCTTGGCCGCCGAAATCGGCGGGGTTGCGCTGGCTTGCGATGCGGCGATGCCGGACGAGGTGGCGGCGCTTTTCACCGAGACCGACCGGCTGGGCCTCATACCGGATTGCGTGATCTATAACCCGAGCCGGCGCTTGCGCGGCCCGATCGCCGATCTGGATCCGGCGGCGGTGGCCGAGGTGCTGGCGGTTTCCGCCTATGGCGGGTTTCTCGTCGGCCAGCAGGCGGCGCGGCGAATGCTCGCGCGCGGCGCCGGCGCGATCGGGTTCACCGGGGCGTCGGCGAGCGTCAAGGGCTATGCGCTCTCGGCCCCCTTCGCGATGGGGAAATTCGCGTTGCGCGGCCTCGCCCAGAGCATGGCGCGCGAGCTGCATCCCCAAGGCGTCCACGTCGTGCATCTAGTCATCGATGGCGGTATTCGTGGCGAGCACCATCCACCGCCGGCGGATGCGCCCGACTCCCTCCTCGATCCCGATGCGGTCGCGGCGACCTACCTGGCCGCTTTGCAGCAGCCGCGGAACGCCTGGAGCTTCGAGGTCGAACTGCGCCCCTGGGTCGAGCGGTTTTAAAAACCGCCAGCATTTTGTCAGTGATGCCCGCCGAAGCCGCCATGGAAGCCACCGTGGCCGCCGAAGCCGTGCCCGCCGAAGCCGTGGCCCCAATTGCCGCCCCCGAAACCGTGGCCGGCAAAGCCATGTCCCCAGCCGCCCCGACCCCACCCGCCGTGGTCCCAGCCACCGCGGTCCCAGCCGCCACCCCACATGCCGCCAAAACCGTCGCCCCAGCCGCCCCAACCATCGCCCCAGCCGCCGACGACCGGCCCACCATAGCCATAGCCCTCGCCACAGGCGGCGAGGGCGAGGCAGAGGAGGACGACGATCGTCGCCGACGCGGTCTTGGTCACGCCATGGCGTCTCGGTCTTGCGGCGAGCGCCGCGGGCCGGGGATCATTCGCGGTCATAGACGTCGACGTAGCTCACGGCCTTGCCTCCGCCTGCGCTTTTCGCGCCTTCGCAGGTCATTTTCCGCCGGTCTGGCGCGACCGTGCAGGTCATGCTGTCGGTCTCGCCCTCCGGTCCCTTGAAGCTCGCTTGCAGACGATCCGGCGCGAGCATGCGGAAGGAGGCGGTGGTATCCTCGCTGATCGGGTAGAATTCGCCATTGCCGGGAGTGTCGTGGGATTCGAGCGAGGGCCGCCCTTGCGCGTCCTTCACCGTCACCGTCCAGCGGACATGGACGGCATCGACACGCTCGAAATCGAGCGCCATGTCGGTCGGCGCCGGCTCCCCCGGCGGCAGTTTCGAGAGCGCGCGGTCCCAGCGCCAGTGGCCGATGAAAGGGCTGTTTTCGTCGGCGCGAGCGGCTCCCGCCGCCGCCAGGCAGAGCGCCCCGCATATCACGAAGCCCATGCGCCATCCGTGCCAGTCATGCCGATGCGTCACGCCTGATCCCTCCTCTCACCGTTCACAACACTCATTCCCCCACATCGCCGAGGACGACGCGGTTTGTGTGTCGTGATCGAAGGGTGATGGGTTTCGGCCGCCGATGCAAGCGCCGGCGCCGAGGTGGGGCAAGCTGCGCAGACTTCATCAATTTGTCATGTCGATTTACCGCATCCCTGGCGCCGCCGGCGCGGCGGAAGGCGCTGGCGCCCTTTGTTTCGAGTGGTCTGCGCGTCCCTGAAATGCGAGAGCATTTCAGGGACAAGACACTAGGCGTTGCCGGTCGGCTTCGTTATGGTCGCGCCGGCCGCATGAGCGGCCGCTGGTGACGATCAAGGGAGGGGAAGGTGCCGCGGCGTTTTTTTGATCCGATCTTCATATTCGGGGTCGCCCTGTTCGGCCTTTTACTGCTGAGCGGCGGCGCCGCGCGCGCCGATGCGCCGCTGCCGCTGGAACTCAACAAGCTCGAACCCTTGACCCAGGGCGAGGCCGGGTGCCGGGTCTATTTCGTGGTCACCAACCCCGACGCCGAAACGGTCGGGCAGTTGCGGCTCGACCTCATCCTGTTCGGCACCGATGGCGTGATCCTGCGCCGGATCGCGCTCGATCTCGGCCCGCTGGCGGCGAAGAAAACCGGGGTGCGGCTGTTCGATTTGCAGGGCCTCGCCTGCGATTCGATCGGGCGCGTGCTGATCAATGACGTCCTCGCCTGTCATGCCGGTGACAAGCCGGGCGGCAATGCCGAACAGGAACGGGCCGCCTGTCTCGATCGTCTGACGCTCAGCTCGCGGACCAAGGTGCCGCTCGCGAAGTAAGGCCGGCCCGCCGGATTGCAATGCCGTGGGCGGGGCCCAAATCTCGCCCATGACGCCCGCGCTGGAGCCGGCTTTGCGTCTTGGCGTGTTCGCCACCGTGTTCGCGGTGATGGCGGCATGGGAGGCGCTCGCACCGCGGCGCCGCCTCGCGGTCGGGCGGGGGCGGCGCTGGCCGCGCAATCTCGCTCTCGTCATCCTCGATACCATGATCGTGCGGGCCTTGTTTCCGACCGCGGCGATCGGCGTCGCCATGCTGGCGGCGGCGCATGGGTGGGGGATTTTCGCGGCATTGCCGGCGCCGCCCGGGATGGGGTTACGCTGGCTGGCGTTTGGCGTGAGCCTGCTCCTGCTCGATCTCGCGATCTACGCCCAGCACGTTCTCTTTCATCTCGTCCCGCCGCTCTGGCGGCTGCATCGCGTGCATCACGCCGACCCCGATTTCGATGTCACCACCGGGGTGCGGTTTCATCCCGGCGAGATCGTGTTGTCGCTGTTGATCAAATTCGCCGTCATCATCGCCCTCGGGGTGCCGGCGACGGCGGTGTTCGCCTTTGAAATCATCCTCAACGCGACGTCGCTGTTCAACCACGCCAATGCCCGCCTGCCGGCGCGGCTGGATCGCTGGCTGCGGCTGATCCTGGTCACGCCGGATATGCATCGCGTTCACCATTCGGTGATCCGGCGTGAGACCGACAGCAATTTCGGCTTCAACCTGCCGTGGTGGGACCGGCTGTTCGGCACCTATCGCGCGGCGCCCGAGGCCGGGCAGGAGGGAATGCGGATCGGCCTCGACGAATTCGCCGATCCCCGGGAACTCGCGCTATGGCGCACGCTGCTGCAGCCGGCCCGAAACCCGGCGGGTCTCCGCCCCCGCCGTCCATGCGCCCGCCGCTAATGCGCCGCCTCGGCCCAATTGGCGCCGATCCCGGTTGCGACCACCAGCGGCACGCTGAGTGCCGCGGCCTCGCGCATCACCTCGCCGACGAGGGCGGCGGTGGCCTCGGCCTCCGTCGCCGGCGCTTCGAGCAGCAATTCGTCATGCACCTGGAGCAGAAGCCGCGCGGCGAGGCCGGCGCCGGCGAGGGCGGGGGCGAGCCGCACCATCGCGCGCTTGATGACATCGGCCGCCCCCCCTTGCAGCGGCGCGTTGATCGCCTGGCGTTCGGCGTAGGCGCGGCGGGCGGCGTTGCGGTCATTGATGCCCGGGATGTAGCAGCGCCGCCCGAGCGGCGTTTGCACATAGCCCTGCTCGCGGGCGAGGTTTTTCATCCGCTCCATATAGGCGCGAATCCCGGGATAGCGGGCGAAATAGGCGTCGATATAGAGCCGCGCCTCGCCGGGCGTGGTGCCGAGCTGACGGGCGAGACCGAAGGCGCTGATGCCGTAGATGATGCCGAAATTGATCGCCTTGGCGCGCCGCCGGGTCAGCGCGTCCATCCCCGCCATCGGCACCCCGAACACCTCGGAGGCGGTGCGGGCGTGGATGTCCTCGCCGCGCGCGAAGCTGTCCTTGAGCGAGGGCAGATCGGCGACATGGGCGAGGAGACGAAGCTCGATCTGCGAGTAGTCGGCGCTGATCAGAAGATGGCCGGGGGCGGCGATGAAGGCGCGGCGGATGCGCCCGCCCTCTTCGCTGCGCACCGGAATGTTTTGCAGATTGGGGTCGGTCGAGGAGAGCCGCCCGGTGCTGGTCACCGCCATCGCGAAGCTGGTATGGACGCGCCCGGTCGCGGGATTGATCTGGGTGACGAGGGCATCGGCGTAGGTCGATTTCAGCTTCGCCAATTGCCGCCAGGCGAGAATGCGGGCCGGGATTTCGTGGCCGTCCTCGGCGAGGCTCTGCAACACCGCGGCATCGGTGCCCCAGGCGCCGGTTTTCATCCGCTTGCCGCCGGAAAGCTTGAGTTCGTCGAACAGCACCTCGCCGAGCTGCTTGGGGCTCGCGAGATTGAAAGGACGACCGGCGAGGGCGTGGATATCGCGCTCCATCTCCGCCATGCGCGCGGCGAATTCGACGGAAATGCGTGAAAGCTCGGCGGCGTCCACCAAAACGCCTTCCCGCTCCATCGCCAGCAAGACCGGAATGAGCCGCCGTTCGATCTGCTCATAGAGCGCCAGCGCCTGATTGGCGCGCAACGCCGGGCGCAAACGATGCCACAGCCGGAGCGTGACATCGGCATCCTCGGCGGCATAGGCGGTGGCGCGCTCCAGCGGCACGGCGGCGAAGGCGAGACGGGCGCGGCCGGTGCCGGTGACCTCGTCATAGGAGATCGGGCGGTGGCCGAGATGGAGATGCGCGAGTTCATCCATCCCATGCCCATGCGCGCCGGCCGCCTGGGCGTAGGAGATCAGCATGGTGTCGTCGATCGGCGTGATCTCGGGAACGCCGGCGCCGGCGAGGACGGCGAGGTCGAACTTGGCATTTTGCAGGATTTTCAGCACCGACGCATCGGCGAGGAGCGGCGCGAGCGCGGCGAGGGCGACCTCCGGCGTGAGCGCGGTCGCGGCGCCCTCGTGGCGGAGCGGGAGGTAGCAGGCGCGGCCGGGGGCGGTCGCGAGCGAGACGCCGATGAGGCGCGCCCGGAGCGCATTGAGCCCGTCGGTCTCGGTATCGAGGGCGAGATGGCCGCGCGCCTCGGCCTCGGCGATCCAGCGCGCGAGCGTGTCGGCATCGCTCACCGTCTCGTAGGGGCCGAAGCCGAGCTGGCTTTCGGGCGCGCGCGGGGCGGCGCTGGTGGCCGGCGTCGGCGCGGCGCTGGCCGGGGCATCGAGGCCGAGGCGCTGGCGCAGGCTGCGGAAATCCTGCGCCGCGAGCCACGCCGCGAGACGCTCGCGATCCGGCGCCGCGACGGCGAGGGCGGCCAATGGGCGGGACAGCGGCGCATCCTCGCGCAAAGTGACCAATTGTCGCGAAAGCCGCGCCGCCTCGGCATTCTCGATCAAGGCGTCACGCCGCTTGGAGGGCTTCATCGCCGGAGCGGCGGCCAGAACGGCATCGAGATCGCCGAATTCGCCGAGCAATTGCGCGGCGGTTTTCGGCCCGATGCCGGGAACGCCGGGGACGTTATCGACGGCGTCGCCCATCAGCGCCTGGAGATCGATCAATTTTTCCGGCGCGACGCCGAATTTTTCGAAAACCTCCGCCGGGCCGATCGGTTTTTGCTTGATCGGATCGAGCAGGCTGACGCCGGGGCGGATCAACTGCATCAGATCCTTGTCCGAAGACACGATCACCGTCTCGCCGCCGGCGTCCTCGGCGGCGCGGGTGTAGGCCGCGATCAGGTCATCGGCCTCCCAATCGACGGCGTCGATGGCGGGAACGCCGAAGGCCTCCGTCGCCTCGCGCACCAGGGCGAATTGCGGCACCAGCTCGGGCGGCGGCGCGGGGCGCTGGGCCTTGTAGGCGGGATAGAGGCGGGTGCGGAACGTATGCCGCCCGGCATCGAAAATCACCGCGAGATGGCTGCCGGTATGCTCGCGCAGCAGCCGCGCCAGCATGTTGCAGAACCCGAACACGGCGTTCACCGGCGTGCCATCCGGCCGGGTCATCGGCGGGAGGGCGTGAAAGGCGCGAAAAATGAAGCCCGAGCCGTCGATCAGCACCAGGCGCGGCGGCGTGGCCACGGACGTCTCGGTCATGGCGCGTGAAGCCGGGCGGTCAATGCCCGTCGGCCGGCGCGACGCCCTCGTTGACGACGAACAGCCGCGAGCAATAGGGGCACATCACCTCGCGGTCGGGAATGCGAAGATAGACGCGGGGATGCCCGAGCGGGCCGCCGCCGCCATCACAGGCGACCACGCGCTGATCGACATGGATGATTTCGGTGGGGATGATGGCGCGAGGCGTGGACGCGGTGGGGTCGGGAGACTGGGTATCGCCGGCGGGCATGGCCGTCCTCTCTGGTCGCTTGGCGGGCGGGATGATAGCGATGTCGGCCGGTTTTTCAACCGAGTGGCCGGAAGACATGCAGGGAAAGGCGGGAAGAGGAGCGCATGAGACGGCGGGCGGCGATGCTGGGCGTGGCGACGACACTGGTGGCATGTGCCGTCGCGCCGGAACGCCGCGAGAGCGTGGCAAAACCGCCGCCAGCCGAGGAAGACGGCGTTTTCGTCATGGCCGACGGCGCGCGGCTGCCTTATCGCCGCTGGCTGCCCGCCGATGCGCCGCCAAAAGCCGTCATCCTCGCGCTGCACGGTTTCAATGACAGCCGCGACGCCTTCGAAATCCCCGCCGCCGCCTTCGCCGCCGCCGGCATCGCCCTCTACGCCCCCGATCAGCGCGGCTTTGGCGCAGCCCCCGGGCGCGGGCGCTGGCCGGGCGCGGCCGCCTTGGCGCGCGATGCCGCCGCGATGGCCCGCCTGCTCCGCGCCCGCTATCCCGGCCTCCGCCTTTATCTGATGGGCGAGAGCATGGGCGGCGCGGTGCTGCTTTGTCTTGCAGCCAGCGCCGAGGCGCCGCCGGTCGATGGCTACGTGCTGGTCGCGCCGGCGGTCTGGGGGTGGTCGGAGATGAACGTCTTCCTCCGCGCCGCCCTCTGGCTCGGCGCCGGCGTTGCCCCCGATTGGCGGCTCTCGGGCGCCGCCGCGCATATCACCGCGAGCGACAACCGCGCCGCGTTGATCCGCCTTTCCACCGATCCGCTCACCATCCACGAGACCCGGATCGGCACCGTGCGCGGCCTCGTCGATCTGATGGACGAGGCGCAGAGGTCGAGCCGGCACGTCGCGGCGCCGACCCTGGTGCTCTATGGCGGCAAGGATGAATTGATACCGAAACGGGCGATGGCCGCGTCATGGCGGAAGCTGATGGCAGAGGCGCCGGCCGATTTGCGGCTGGCCTATTATCCCGGCGGCTATCACCTGCTGCTCCGCGATCACCAACGCGAGACGGCGATCGGCGACATCCTGCATTGGTTGCAGGCGCCGGCGGCACCGCTGCCCTCCGGCGCCGACCGCGCGGCGCAAATTTGGCTTGAGCGGGCCTGAAGGAAAAAAGATTCGTTCTTTTTAAAAAAAGAACCAAAAATTTTATCCCGTGGCGCTGTGCCACCGGCGTTATTCCGTCGTGTCTTTGGTCCCGAGGACATTTGCCGGGCGATAGAAATCGAGACTCCGGAGATCGCCCGCGGTGGGGAGAGAGTCGCTCGCGAAACCGCCGCCGAGCGCCTCGACAAGAGCGACCGAGGCGATCATGCGGCTCTGCTGGATGGTGACATCGGTGATTTCGTCACTCAGCTCGAGTTCCTGATCGGTGAGCACGGTGGTGTAGATCACCGTCCCCGCCTTGTATTCGTTGAGCGCGAAGGCAACATTGTCCTGCGCCGATTTCACCGCGATATCCTGCTGCGCCTTCTCTTGCGCGAGGATACGAAGCGCGACCAACTCATCTTCCACCTGCTGAAACGCGGTGAGCACGGTCTGGCGATAATTGGCGACCGCGGCATCATAATTGGCGCGCGCCGCGACCACCGCGGCGATTTGCCCGCCGCCCTCGAAGATCGGCGCATTGAACGCCGCCCCGAGCGCCCAGATGCGGTTCGGCATAGAAATCAAATTGGCAAGCTGCGGCCCGGTATAGCCATAAAGACTGCTGAGGCTGATCTGCGGGAAGAAAGCCGCGAGGGCGACGCCGATCAGCTCGTTTTCGGCCGCCATCTGACGCTCGGCGGCGGCGATGTCCGGCCGGCGCTGGAGCAAAGTGGAGGGGAGTGACGGCGGCATCGCCGGCACGTCATTGGGTAGCGCGCCAGGACTGATGCCGAGTTCCGCAGGCGGCTTGCCGATCAAGACCGCGATCGCGTGCTCATACTGCGCGCGGGCGACACCGACCGCGGTGAGCTGCGCCTGTGTCGTCTGCAATTCCGTCTGCGCGGTCAGGACATCGCCGCGCGCGACATAGCCGGCGTGATACTCGTTTTCGGCGATGCGGAGCGCGTCGGCGAATTGCTTGACATTGCTCTCCAGCACGGCGGCAAGTGAATCCTCGCCGCGCAGATTGAAATAGGCGCTCGCCAGCGCCGCCTGCGCCGAGAGCCGGGCGTTGGCGACCTCGGCGGCGCTATATTGCGCGAGATCGACATCGCTCGCGATCTGGCGGCGGATCTCGCCCCAGACATCGAGATCCCAGCTTCCATTTCCCTGTAGCGTGTATTGGTTGCCGACGAAACCCGAAGCGCCGGAGACGGCAACGCCATTGCCGGTGGAGACGATGCTGTTGCTGCCGCCGCCGACCCCGGTGCGCTGGAAATTGCCGACGGCGCTGAGTACCGGAAACAGATTGGCCTGCGCTTCCTGCACGATCGCCTGGGCGTTGCGGTAATTCGCTTCTGCCTGAGCCAGCGTGTAGTTGGAGATATCGATCTGACGTTCGAGCTGGTCGAGGAGTGGGTCGTGATAGATCAGCCACCAGACGCCGCGATCGTTGGCGTCTTCGGGCGCGGCGGGCTGCCAGCCGGCGAGTTCCTTGTAGGAGATCGCGATCGGCGCCGTCGGCCGCTTGTAATTCGGCCCGATCATGCAGCCGGCGAGGCCCAGCAGGGCCAGAAGGATGACCGCCGGCTTCATGGCACGCTCCGGTGGCGGCGCAAAACCTTAAGACGCAGCCGGTCGAGTGCGAGATAGACGATCGGCGTCGTATACAGCGTCAACACCTGGCTGACCAACAGGCCGCCGATGATCGAGATGCCGAGCGGGGCGCGGAGTTCGGCGCCATCGCCGCCGCCGATCGCCAGCGGCAGCGCGCCAAGAATCGCGGCGAACGTGGTCATCATGATCGGGCGGAAGCGAAGAGCGCAGGCCTCGGCGATCGCGGCACGCGGATCGAGCCCGCGGCGCCGCTCCGCATCGAGCGCGAAATCGATCATCATGATGGCGTTTTTCTTGACGATGCCGATGAGCAGGATCACCCCGATCAAGGCGATGATGGTGAATTGCTGGCCGGTCAGCATCAGGGCGAGAATGGCGCCGACCCCGGCCGACGGCAGGGTCGAGAGAATGGTGAGCGGGTGGACATAGCTTTCATAGAGCATGCCGAGAACGATATAAACCGCGGCCAGCGCGGCCAGAATGAGCACCGGCTCATAGCGCAGCGATTGCTGGAAGATGCGCGCGGTGCCGGCGAAACTGCCATGGATCGCGGCCGGCATGTCGAGATCGCGCATGGTGGTCTCGATCGCCTGCACCGCGCCGCCGAGCGAGCGCCCGAGCGGCAGGTTGAAGGAGATCGTGGCGGCGACGAATTGCCCCTGATGATTGACGACGACAGGGGTCTTCCCGACCGCCATCTGCGCGATGGCGGCAAGCGGCACCATGTTCTCGCGAGCGGTACTGACCGCGGCGCCGGTCGAGCCGGCATGGCCGCCGGTATTGGCGATGGCGTTATTGAGGCTGTTGCGCGCCGCGTTGGAGGCGATGGCAGCGGCGGCGTCTTGCCCGACCAGGGTTGGATCGAAGGTGGAACCAGCGACGAAGAGCGGTGAATTGGCGATGCGGCCATGCGGCGTGGTGACGGTGCCGATGACCGCGTTGGTCAATGACGTGCCATTGGGAAAAGAGCCGACCGGGCTGATATAGAAACGCGGCAGCTCGGTGCGATCCTGCCAGAAGCGCGGCGCCACCTCCATCACCACATGATACTGGTTGAGCGGGTTATAGATCGTCGAGACCTGCCGTTGGCCAAACGCATCATAGAGATTCTGATCGATCGTGCTCTGGAAAAGCGCGAAACGCGCCGCGGTTTTGCGGTCGATCCGCAAATAGGTTTCGCTGCCCGCTTGTTGTTGATCGGAGCTGACATCGGCGAGCGCCGGGTTCTTGGCGAGTGCCGCGGTCAATTTCTGGGTCCATACGTAAAGCTCGTCGGGATCGATATCCTGGAGCGTGAATTGATATTGCGCGTTGCCTTGGCGGCCGCCGGCACGGATATCCTGTATCACCTGCAAATAAAGCTGCGCGCCGGCGACGCGGGCGAGTTTGCCGCGCAGCCGCGCGATCACCTGATCGGCGGAGGCATGACGCGCGGAACGGGGCTTGAGGGCGACGAAGAAAAAGCCGGAATTGGTTTGCCGCCCGCCGGTGAAGCCGGCGATGTTCTCGACCGCCGGATCGGCGCGCACGATATTCATGAACTGCACCATCTTGTCACGCATCGCCTGGAACGAAATGGTCTGATCGCCGACCAGGGTGCCGATCAGCCGGCCGGTGTCCTGCTGCGGGAAAAATCCCTTGGGGACGACGGTGAAGAGGTAGAAATTGAAGGCAATCGTCAGAAACAATGAGGTCAGCATCAAGGCCGGATGGCGAAGCGCGATTGCAAGCGTGTGGCGATAGGCGCGAAGAGCGGCGTCGAACACCGCCTCCGCCGCGCGCCCGGCGCGGCCTGGGGTGTGGTGGCCGCGCAGGAACTGCGCGCAGAGCATCGGCGTCGTCGTCAAAGAGACGACCAGCGAGACGATGATCGATAGCGACAGCGTCACCGCGAACTCACGAAACAGCCGCCCGACCAGGCCGCCCATGAGCAGAATAGGCAAGAACACGGCAACCAGGGACACGCTGATGGAAAGCACCGTGAACCCGACCTCGCGCGCGCCCAGCAACGCCGCCTCGAAGCGGGACATGCCGGCCTCGATATGGCGGCTGATGTTCTCGAGCACCACGATCGCGTCATCCACTACAAATCCGGTCGCGATGGTGAGCGCCATCAGCGAGAGATTATCGAGGCTGTAGCCGAACAGATACATGATCCCGAACGTGCCGATGATCGAGACCGGCACCACGATGCTCGGGATCAGCGCGGCGCGGGGATCGCGGAGAAAGACGAAGACGACGCCGATCACGAGGGCGAGCGCGATGAGCAGCGCCGTCTGGGTGTCATGCAGGGACGCGCGAATGGTCGGGGTGCGGTCGGCGATCAACGTGACATCGATATCGGAGGGCAAGGCCGCCTGTAATTCGGGAAGGGCGCCCCGCACCGAATCGACCGCCTCGATGATATTGGCGCCGGGCTGGCGATAGACGATGACCAGCACCGCCGGCTGGCCATTGGCGAGTGCCGCGTTGCGTAAATCCTCGACCGAATCGTCGACTTCCCCGACATCGGTGAGAAATACCGGCGCGTTGTTGCGATAGGCGATGACCAGCGGGCGGTAATCGGCGGCGCGCAGCGCCTGATCGTTGGTATAAACCTGATAGCGTTTCGGGCCGATCTCGATCGCGCCCTTGGGGCTGTCGGCATTCGCGGACGCGAGTGCCGCGCGAATATCCTCGAGCCCGATCCCGTAGGCGGCGAGCGGGTCGGGGTCGAGTTCGACGCGCACCGAAGGCAGCGCCGCGCCGGCGACATCGACCTCGCCGATGCCGGTCAGTTCAGACAGCCGCTGCTGGACGATATTCGCCGCGGCATCGAAAATCTGCCCCGGCTTGCGGGTTTTCGAGGTCAGCGCGATGACCAGAATAGGTGCGTCGGCAGGATTGATCTTGTGGTAGACGGGATTGAGACGAAGCTGGGTCGGCAGATCGGCGTGCGCGGCATTGAGCCCCGCCTCGACATCGCGCGCGGCGCCATCGATGTTCCGGTCGAGGCCGAATTGCAGCACGATCCGGCTGGTGCCGGTGAAGCTCTGAGAGGTCATTTCGTCGATATCGGCGATCTGGCCGAGATGCTTCTCGAGTGGTGCTGCGACGTTGCTGGCAACGGTTTGCGGGCTGGCGCCGGGCAGCGTCGCTTGCACCAGGATCACCGGGAAATCGACTTCCGGCAGCGGCGCCACCGGCAGCTTGACGTAGCCGAGAATGCCGGCGAGCACGATCGCGAGGGTGAGCAGCGTCGTCGCAACCGGACGGCGGATGAAGATCGCCGAAAAAATCACTTTGCAGGCTCTGGGTTTGCCTGATCGCGGGTATGGCGCGGGCGGATCAGACGATCGAAGAAGAGATAGATCACCGGCGTCGTGAACAGCGTCAAAACCTGGCTCACGATCAGGCCGCCGACGATGGCGAGACCGAGCGGGCGGCGCAGTTCCGCGCCGGTGCCGTGCGCGAACATCAAGGGCAGCGCGCCGAGAATGGCCGCCATCGTGGTCATCAGGATCGGACGCAGCCGGAGCAGCGCCGCCTGGCGGATCGCAAGCAGCGGCGAAAGCCCGCCCTCGCGTTCGGCCTGCAACGCGAAATCGACCATCATGATGGCGTTCTTCTTGACGATGCCGATCAGGAGCACGATCCCGATGATCCCGATGACATCGAGATCCTTGCCGGCGATCATCAGCGCGAGCAAAGCCCCGATCCCGGCCGAGGGCAGGGTCGAGAGAATCGTCACCGGATGGATGAAGCTCTCATAGAGCACGCCGAGCACGATATACATCGTGACGACGGCGGCGAGGAGCAGCAGCAGATCATTGCCGAGGGCTGCGTTGAACGCGAGGGTCGCGCCTTGGAAGCGGAGCATGAAACTCGCCGGCAGGCCGATTTCCCCGACCGCGTCCTTGATCTCGCCGACCGCAGCACCGAGCGAGGCGCCTTCGGCGAGATTGAAGGAAATGAAGCTTGCCGGGAACTGGCTGAGATGATCGATCTGCAAAGGGGCGGCGCGCTCGCTGATCGTCGCGATGGCCGAGAGCGGCACCTCGCCGGTGGTCGCGGTCGCGGAGGGGAGATAGATCTTGTCGAGATCGGTCAGCGATTGCTGAGCATGAGGATCGACCTCCATGATCACCCGGTACTGGTTCGATTGGGTGAAGATGGTGGAGACGATACGCTGGCCGAACGCATCGTAAAGCGCGTTATCGATGGTGGCCGGGGTGACGCCGAAGCGGGCGGCGGTGGCGCGATCGATCTCCACCTGCACGGCGCGACCACCGTTTTGCATATCGCTGACCACATCGGCAAGGTTGGGGGATTGCCGGAGCCGATCCACCAGCCGCGGCACCCAGAGCGAGAGCAACGCGGGGTCGGGATTTTCGAGCACGAACTGATACTGTGTCGCGCTGATCGCGCTATCGATGGTCAGATCCTGCGCCGGCTGCATGTAAAGCGTGATGCCGGTGACGTTCGCCGTCTCGCGCTGGAGGCGGCGGATGATGTCCCGGACGCCCAGTTGCCGCTGATCGGGGGGGCGCAGCGTGATCAGGAAGCGGCCACGGTTGAGCGTCGTGTTCGTGCCGTCGACGCCGATGAACGAGGCGAGACCGAGGACATCGCGGTCTTTCAGGATCTCCTCGGCCAGCGCCTGTTGATGCGTGGCCATTGCGGCGAACGAAATACTCCCCGGCGCCTCGGAAATACCCTGGATCAACCCGGTGTCCTGGAGGGGGAAGAACCCTTTCGGGATCGCGATATAGAGCGCCGTGGTCAGCGCCAGGGTGGCCAGCGCGACCAGCAATGTCAGCGTCTGATGGCGAAGGACGATACCGAGAAGGCGATCATAAAATCTCTGCAACGAGGTGAAAAATCCACCCCCGTCGTCGCGCTTTCGCGGGCGCATGCAAAGCAGCCGATTGCACAGCATCGGCACCAGCGTGAGGGAGACGAAGGCCGAGATGATGATCGTGACCGCGAGCGTGATCGCGAATTCGTGGAACAAGCGCCCGACGACATCGCCCATGAACAAAAGCGGGATCAGAACCGCGATCAGCGAGACGGTGAGCGAGACGATGGTGAAGCCGATCTGCTGCGACCCCTTGAGCGCCGCCGCGAGCGGCGTCTCGCCCGCTTCGATGAAGCGCGAGATGTTTTCGATCATCACGATGGCATCGTCGACGACGAAGCCGGTCGCGATGGTGAGCGACATCAGCGAGAGATTATCGAGACTGAATCCGGCGAGATACATGAAGCCGAACGTGCCGACGAGCGAGAGCGGCACGGCGAGGCTCGGGATCACCGTCGCCGGCACGCTCTGGAGAAAGAGGTAGATCACCAAGAAGACGAGCGCGACGGCGAGCGCGAGTTCCACCTCGACATCGCGGACCGAGGCGCGGATGCTGGTGGTGCGGTCGGCGAGAACGGCGATATCGACCGACGCCGGCAGGGTCGCCTTGAGATCGGGCAACAGCGCTTGCACGCGATTGACGGTGGCGATGACATTGGCGCCGGGCTGGCGCTGGATATTGAGCACGATCGCCGGCTCGCGGTTCATCCAGGCGGCGAGCTTGTCGTTTTCGGCGCCATCGATGACGGTGGCGATGTCGGAGAGATAGACCGGCGCGCCGGCGCGGTAGGCGACCACGGCGTCGCGATACGCCGCGGCGGTGGTCAGTTGGTCGTTGGCATTGATGGTGCTGGCGCGGGCCGGGCCGTCAAAGCCGCCCTTGGCGAGATTGATGTTGATGTTGGTGATGGTGGTGCGGAGATCATCGATATTGAGGCCGAAGCCGGCCATCGCCACCGGGTTGATCCGCACCCGCACCGCCGGGCGATGGCCGCCGCCGATGGTGACTAGGCCGACGCCGGACAATTCGGAAAGCTTCTGCGCGAGCCTGGTTTCGGCGAGATCCTCGAGTTTAATCAAAGGCAGCGTTTTCGAGGTGAGCGCGAGGGTGAGGATGGGCGCGTCGGCGGGGTTGACCTTGGCGTAGATCGGCGGCGCCGGCAGATCGGCGGGCAGAAGATTGTTCGCGGCATTGATCGCCGCCTGCACTTCTTCCTCGGCGATATCGAGGCCGAGCGAAAGATTGAACTGCAAGGTGATCATCGACGCGCCGGCGGAGTTGACCGAGAGCATCTGATTGAGGCCCGGCATCTGGCCGAGCTGCTCCTCGAGCGGCGCGGTGACCGAGGTGGTCATCACCTCGGGGCTGGCGCCGGGATAGAAGGTCTGCACCTGAATGGTCGGGTAATCGACCTCGGGCAGCGCCGAAACCGGCAGGAAGCCGAAGGCGACGAGACCGGCGAGCATGATCGCGATCATCAGGAGCGTCGTCGCGACCGGACGCAGGATGAAAAGGCGCGAGGGATTCACCGGATTATGCCTTGGACGGTCAAGGCGCCCGGGAAGCCGGCGGCGGGGCGATGATTTTCACCTTGCTGCCGTCACGCAGACGATCGGCGCCATCGACGACGACATGCTCGCCCGGTTTTAGGCCCGAGGTGATCACGGTTTCGTCCTTGTTCGCGGGGCCGATGGTGACGCTGCGGACGCTGACCGTATCGTCCGGGTTGATGACATAGACATAATCCCCCGGCATCCCGGTGAGGACCGCGGCATGCGGCACGATGGTCGCGTGCTGCCGCGTGGTGACGAGGAGATGGGCGTTGACGAACTGGTTGGCGAACAGCGCCTCGTTCTGGTTGTCGAACATGGCGCGGAGATTGACCATGCCGGTCGAGGTATTGATCTCGCTGTCGATCGCATAGACGGTGCCGTCGGCGAGATGGATGGCATCGCTACGGTCGAAGGCGGCGACCTTGAGCTTGCCCTGTTTCTTGATCTCGCCGAGCACCACCGGCACGTTATCCTCGGGCAGGGTGAAGATGACGGTGGTCGGTTGGACCTGCGCGATCACGGCGATGCCGGTCGCGCTGCCCGGCTGGACGAAATTGCCGGGATCGACGAGGCGGAGCCCGATCCGCCCGGTGATCGGCGCGACGATGTGGCAATAGATCAGATCGAGCTTGGCGTTGTCGATCTGCGCCTGATCGAGCTTCACCTTGCCTTCATATTGCTTCACCACATAGACTTGGTCCTCAAAAGTCTGGCGGGCGATCGAATCCTGGCGGTTGAGGGTGTGATAGCGCTCGAGATCCATGCGCGCCTGGCCGAGCGACGCCTGATCGGCGGCGAGCTGGCCTTCGTATTGTTCGAGCATAACCTGGTAGGGGCGGGGATCGACCAGCGCGATCTCCTGGCCCTGTTTCACGATCTCGCCCTCGTGGAATTCGACATCCATCAGATAGCCGGCGATCTGGGAAATCACCGTGACCGTATAGACCGGCGTCACGGTGCCGAGTTCGACCAGTTCGACCGGGAAATCGCCGGCGATGGCCTCGGCCTCGCGCACCGGCTGGGAGAGCGCGCCGGCGGGGGGCGTTGCGGCGTGATGGGCGGGGCCGCGCCACGGCTGCCACCACCAGCCGAGCCCGGCGGCGGCGAGAAGGAGAACGAGGATCAACCCGCGCCGCAGCCCCCGCCTGGACGTGGGGGGGCGGGTGATCGGCTCGTGCGGGGCGATTTCGGGCGCCACCCGCGCGGGCGCGTCGGCGCGCGCCGGGGCCGCGCTAGGCTCGGTTTCGCTGAGGTTCTGGTCCATGGTCAAGGGCTGTTCCGTCTCGGGGGGTCTCGGGCAAGGCGTGGCACCGCACCGCTTCTAACATGCCCCTCTCGCGAGGGATGCCAAGGTTTCGCGTCTCCTCGGGCAACGAGGATACGACCGAACGGTTCGGTCATCAAGCCCGCCCGGAACCAATGGCCTCAGCCTATCGCGGCGGGATTGCTGGCGCGTCTCGTTCGTGTGTCATAATGTGACAGCGGGAGGTGGCGATGTTCGTGGTGATTTTCGAAGTGCTGCCGGCGCCGGGTCGGCAGGAGGCGTATCTGGCGCTCGCGGCGTCCCTGCGCGGGGCGCTGGAGGGCATCGCCGGGTTCCGCTCGGTCGAGCGCTTCGCGGCGCTGGCAAAGCCGGGCTGGCTCTTGTCGCTGTCGTTCTGGGAGACCGAGGCGGCGCTCATCGCCTGGCGCGAACAGGGCGATCACAAAGCGGCGCAGGCGCGGGGACGGCAGGAGATTTTCACCGATTATCGCCTGCGTGTCGGGCGGATCGCGGCGGCGCCGGGGTCGCGTTCGCTCGGGCTTCTCATGGCCGAGGCGGGCGCCGACCTCGCGCCGGGCGGGGAGGTGTTCGAGAGCCTCTATCGCCCTGGCCATCGCGCCGGGCTTTATCCGGCGGCGATGGCCGCGCCGCTCGGCGGGCGGGTGGTCGAGGTGCTGCGCGATTACGGCCCGAAGACGCGCGCGGAAGCGCCGCCGCGCTGATCAGCCGGTCAGCGCCGCAAGGTCGCCGCGATCGAGCACTTCGATCTGGTGCAGCCCATGCAGACGGAGTTTCCCCTCGCGCACCAGCGCGTGCAAGCCGCGGCTGACGGCTTCGGGGGACAGCCCGAGATAATCGGCGATCTCCAAGCGGCGCATCGGCAGCGAGAGGACCGCCCCCTGCGGGTTGCCGGCGATGGCGCTCGCTTGCGGCGCCAGCATGTTGAGAAACATCAGCAAACGCTGGCGCGCTTCGCGACGCGCGAGCATGATTTCGTGGCGCTGGGTCTGGCGGAGATCATGGCAAGCCTTGCTAAGAAACGCCAAATTGAGCGCCGGGTCGCGCTCGAGAAGCTTCTCCAACGCCGCGATCGGCAGGCGATAGGCGGTGACCGTGTTCACCGCCTCGGCGGTGTTGAGATAACGATAGTCCTCATAAAGACCGACCAGATCGCCGGGGAACAGGAAGGCGAGGACATGGCGCTTGCCGTCCTCGGTCAAACGATAGGTTTTCACCAAGCCTTCGGTGATGTTGAAAATGGCCGAGATTTTTTCTCCCTCGGCCTGCAGGATGGCGCCGCGCGGAAAGCGCGTGAGGGTGCCGATGGTGGCCAACTCATCGCGCCCGGCGGCATCCAGCAGCGCGACCCGGCCACCTCCCGCGCCGCCGCGCAGGCTGACACCCTGCAATATCGGTCGCCCGGCCTGCTGCGCCGCTGGCTGATGATCCTTCATGAATACGATTTTTGCCATGCTGCGACGCTAAAGGCCAGCCGCGCCGCCGCGCCATGATCCAGGTCAAGAGAGCGGCTATGTTTGATGCAAAATCTGATTGAGGAAATTCCGCAGCCGCTCCGATCGCGGGCGATCGAAAATCTCCGCGGGTGCGCCGCTCTCGACGATCTCGCCCTGGTCCATGAACAGGATGCGGTCGGCAACCCGGCGGGCAAACCCCATTTCATGGGTGACGCACAGCATGGTCATGCCACTTTCGGCGAGTTCGATCATGACGTCGAGCACTTCGCGAACCATTTCGGGATCGAGCGCCGAGGTCGGCTCATCGAACAGCATGATTTTCGGCTGCATGCAGAGCGCGCGGGCGATGGCGACGCGCTGCTGCTGGCCGCCGGAGAGCTGGGGCGGGTATTTGCGCGCCTGTTCGGGAATGCGCACGCGCGTCAGATACTCCATGGCGCGGGCTTCGGCGTCAGCGCGCGCGAGGCCCCGCACGCGGATCGGCGCCAGCGTGCAATTGTCGAGAACGCTGAGATGGGGGAAGAGGTTGAAGGACTGAAAGACCATGCCGACCTCGCGCCGGATCAGCGCGAGCGCCCGGGGCTCGTCGGAAATCTCCGTCCCTTCGACGAGGATACGGCCTTTTTCATGGTGTTCGAGACGGTTGATGCAGCGGATCATGGTCGATTTGCCCGAGCCCGAGGGGCCGCAGATGACGATCCGCTCGCCCGCCGCGACACTGAGCGAGAGGCCGCGCAGCACATGCACGCGGCCGTACCATTTATGCACATCCTCCAAGACGATGGCGGGTGTTTGGGGGGCGGACGCGGAAGGGTTGCTCATGCCGGCTCCTCGATGTCTCGATGCGGCGCGGCGAGACGGCGCTCAAGGGTGCGGCTGATCTGCGCCATGGTGAAGCAGAAGGCAAAATAGATCGCGGCGAGCAGCAGATAGACCTCGTTGCCGAAACCCTGCCAGGCCGGCTCGAGCGTCGCGGTGCGCCCGGTGGTCATCAGATCGAAAATGCCGATGATCAGAACCAGAGAGGTATCCTTGAAGAATCCGATGAAGGTGTTGACCAGCATCGGAATGACGTGGCGGAGCGCCTGCGGCAGCACGATCAGACGGGTCTTTTGCCAATAAGAGAGCCCGAGCGCCGCGGCGGCCTCGTATTGGCCGAGCGGCAGGGCGCTAAGGCCGGCGCGCACCACCTCGGCGAGATAGGCGCCGGCGAAGAGGACGAAGGCGAGCTGGGCGCGGAGCAGCTTGTCGATGTCCCACCCCGTCGGTAAAAACAGCGGCAGCATCACGCTCGCCATGAAGAGAAGGCTGATCAGCGGGACGCCGCGGATCAGCTCGACATAGGCGATCGCAAGCATGCGGATCACCGGCAGCCCCTCGGCGCGGCGCGCGAGCGCGACCAGAATGGCGAGCGGAAACGCCGCCGCGAGGCCGAAGGTCGCGAGAATGAGCGTGATCGGCAGCCCGCCCCACTGATCGGCGGCAACGAAAGAAAGCCCGAATACGCCGCCCCACATCAAGACGCCGACTGCGGCCAGAACGGCGATCCAAAGCAAGATCAGCGACGGTCGCCAGAACCTCGGCGCGATGGAAAGCCCGAACAACGCGACGAAACAGAGAACCGCGAGCGCCGGGCGCCATTGCGCGTCATAAGGATAAAAACCGAACAGGATGAAGCGGAATTTCTCCCTGACCACCGCCCAGCAGGCGCCGTGCCCGATCGCAGCCCGGCAGGGATCGGTATCCGGCGCTTGGGCGGCGTTTTCCGGCAGGCGCCAGACCGCGTGCAGCACCGCCCAGGAGAAAAAATGCCAGGCTATATCGGCAAGAATGAGCGCCAGCACGAGCGTGACCAGCGGCGAGATCAGACGGCGTGCGATCCGATAAAGGGGATGGACCGCCATCAGCGTGTCCGCCGCGCGATCCGCGCGTTATAGAGATTCATCGCGAGGCTGATCGCGAGGCTGATGGTGAGATAGACCGCCATGATCAGGCCGATCCCCTCGATCGCCTGACCGGTCTGGTTGAGGGCGGTATCGGCGATCGAGACCAGATCCTGATAGCCGATGGCGACCGCGAGCGAGGAATTCTTGACGAGATTGAGATATTGGCTGGTCATCGGCGGAATGATGAGACGAAGCGCCTGCGGCAATACGATCAGGCGCAGCGCCGCCGCGCGCGAGAGCCCGAGCGCGGCGCCCGCCTCCCATTGGCCGCGGGCGACGGAAATCAGGCCGCCGCGAACGATTTCGGCGACATAGCTCGCGGTATAGAGGACGAGGCCGGTGGTGAGCGCCGCGTATTCCGGGCTGATCGTCATGCCGCCCTGGAAATTGAACCCGCGCAGGGCCGGCCACGCGATGATGATCGTCGGGCGGGTTACGGCGAAGACCAGAGCGGGGAACAGCGGGATCGGAAGAAAGGCCGCGAGCCTTCGCGCGCGATGCGGGCTGAGCGCCGTTGCGCGCGCGAGCACGATGGCGAGCGCGATCCCGGCGAGCGCCGCGAACAAAATCCAGCCGAATCCGCTTTGCCAGGCGAGGGCGGGAAAGCGCATGCCGCGATTGGAGAGGAACACCCCGGCGAGCGGCCGGAAGGATTGCCGTGGCGCCGGCAAGGTCTGAAAAACGCCATACCAGAACAGCAATTGCAGCAACAGTGGCAGGTCGCGCAACACTTCGACATAGACCGCCGCGAGCCGCGCGAGCAGCGGGATCGGTGAGATCCGCGCGATCCCGATCAGGGTGCCGAGCAGGGTCGCGAGCAGACAGCCGGGGATCGCCACTTTCAGGGTGTTGAGAATGCCGATGAGGAAGGCGCGGCCATAGCTGCTGACCGATGGCGTGTATGAGAGAAGGGATTCGCCGATCGGAATCGGCGCCGCCTCGCGGAGAAAGCCGAACCCGGTCGCGATGTGGCGAGCGGCGAGATGCTGGCTCGCGTTTTTCGTGAACATGACGATGATCAGCGCGACCGCCGCCAGCGCCAGCGCCTGCCATCCCAGCGCCTGCCAACGGAATGATGGCGAGCGGAAAGACGGCCGGATCATCTTCGTTCAGCGAATCGGTGGCGCGAACAGCAACCCGCCGCGATTCCAGAGCCCGTTGAGCCCGCGCGGCAGACCGAGCGGCGCCATCGTGCGGTTCCAGACTTCACCGGTATTGCCGACCTGCTTCAAAACATAGAAGGCCCATTTGTCATCGAGGCCGAGCGCCTTGCCGAGACCGCCTTCGAGCCCGAGCAGGCGGCGGATATCGGGATTGGTGGTATTGGCGAAACTATCGATATTGCGGCTGGAGACGCCGTATTCCTCGCCGGTGATTTGTGCGAACGACACCCAGCGCACGATGTCGAACCATTTGTCATCGCCCTTGCGCACCATCGGGCCGAGCGGTTCCTTGCTGATCAGCTCGGGTAGAAGCAGGAAATCCTCGGCGTGCGCGCCCTGGGTGAAGCGGAACCCGGCGAGCGCCGAGCTGTCGGTGGAATAGGCGTCACAGCGCCCGGAGAGGAAGGCGTTGTGGATTTCCTGGAGATCCTGGATTTCGACCGGCGTGTATTTCATGTTGTTGACACGGAAATAATCGGCGATCGCAAGCTCGGTCGAGGTGCCGGGCTCGACACAGACGGTGGCGCCGTCGAGATCGCGGGCCGAGGTCACGCCCGAGGATTTTTTCACCAGGAAGCCGGTGCCGTCATAGAAATTGATGACCCCGAATTCGAGGCCGAGGCTCGCCTCGCGCCCGAGCGTCCAGGTGGTCTCGCGCACCAAGACATCGATCTCGCCGGATTGCAGCGCGGTGAAGCGGTTTTCGGTGGTGGTCGGGACGAATTTCACCTTGTGCTGATCACCGAGCACGGCGGCGGCGATGGCGCGGCAACCCTCGGCGTCGATCCCCTGCATCACGCCCTGGCTGTCGGGGAGCGAGAAGCCGGCGGCGTTGCCGGCGACGCCGCAGATGAGCAGGCCGCGCGCGCGCACCGCATCCAGGGTCGGCGAGCCCGAGCCCGCCGCCCGCGCCCCGGCGAGCGGGAGGCTGGCGAGGAGTGATAGCCACAGGATCATGCCAAGAGCGAAGCAACCGGACCAGCGAGGGACGATGGGCGGCATGGGGCACCTCATGAGCGAAGACAGGGTGACGGTCACCGCAGCCTGCATGGTTTCGGGGGTGGCGCGCAAGCCTCGCCAGAGGTTGGTTCAAATTTCCGTCAATCACGTTGCATCCAATAGCAAATGCTATTATACCTTTTGTTGTCGGTCGTGCCACGAGTTATTCGTGGCCTGACGGATATCAGCATGAGGAGAGTTCCTATGCGGCGCATTCTTATCGTGACGGGTGTCTCCCTCGGCCTGCTTGCGGGAGGCGCCGTACTCCAACCCGATCGGGCCGGTGCCGGCCAGCCGGCGGCGCGGGCGGGCATTCATCAGATCGGCAAGGCGCATACCTACCAGGTCGCCTTGCAGGGCTACGGCCGCGCCCCCGCGGCCCATACGGATCAGTCATCTCCTAACGGAAATGGCTGAGGGAGGGGGGTGCGTCCATTCCCAGTGGCGCCTGATCCCGCGCGCTCCCGCCGTTCGTGAGGGCGCGCGAGACAGAGCACCACCCCTCGGTGAGCGACGCGGGTTTCCCGCCCGCGTCGGAGTTCGGAAACCAAACCTTGCGCCCGGCCACTCGCCGGGCGTCTTTTTTGGCATCGCGATCAGGCCCGCGGCGCGGCACCGGCCGCCGCGCGCATGACCTGGCGGGCGATGATCAGCTTCTGCACCTCGCTCGCGCCCTCATAGATGCGCAGCGCGCGGATTTCGCGATACAGCGCCTCCACCGTGACGCCGGTTCTCACCCCGAGCCCGCCGAAGATCTGCACCGCGTCGTCGATCACCCTTTGCGCCATTTCGGTCGCGTGCAGCTTGGCCATCGCCGCCTCGCGGCTGATGCGCGCCTGGCCGGTATCGTGGCGCCAGGCGGCGCGGTAGACGAGCAGCGCGCTGGCATCGACGGCGGTTGCCATGTCGGCGATCTTGGCCTGGGTGATCTGCTGGTCGGCCAGCCGGCGGCCGAACATGCGGCGCTGCTCGGCACGGACGACCGCCTCATCGAGGGCGCGGCGCGCGAAGCCCAACGCCGCCGCGCCGACCGAGGGACGAAAGCGGTCGAGCGTCGCCATGGCGACGGCGAAGCCGTCCCCCGCCTGGCCGAGGAGCGCGTCTTCGGGAACGACGCAGGCTTCGAAGCGGAGGGTTGCCAGCGGATGCGGCGCGATGACGGGGATGCGCTCGGCGATGCGGAGGCCCGGCGTATCGGCCATCACCAGGAAAGCGCTGAGCCCCTTGGCGCCGGGGGCCTCGCCGGTGCGGGCGAACACCACGTAATGCGCGGCGAGGCCGCCATTGGAAATCCAGGTTTTCGTGCCATCGAGACGCCAGCCGCCGGGAACGCGGGTCGCGGTGGTGGTCAAAGCCGCGACATCCGAGCCGGCATCGGGTTCGGAGAGAGCGAAGGCGGCCAGATGCCGGCCGGCCCGCACCGGCGGCAAAAGGCGCTGGCGTTGCGCCTCGTCGGCGAACAGGGTGATCGCGCCGCTCCCCAGACCCTGCATCGCGAAAACGAAATCGGCGAGGCCGGAATGGCGGGCCAGGATTTCGCGCGCGAGGCAAACCGTGCGGAGGTCGAACCCCTCCGCCCCGGCTTCCGGCACCGCCGGCGCGAGCCAGCCGGCGGCGCCGAGTTCGCGCGCGAGCTGCCGGCAGGCGGCATCGAGGTCGGCCGGATCATGGGCGGCGGCACCGATGGCCTCGACCGCCCAGGCGTCGAGGCGGTGGGCGAAATCGCGGTGCCGATCCTCGAAAAACGGCCAGTCGAGGAAAGTGGTGTCGGCCATGGCGATGCCCCTCCGTGGCTCAGTTGTCTTCGAACGCCGGTTTCTGCTTGGCGACGAAGGCGCGATAGGCGCGGCCGAAATCCTTCGTCTGCATGCAGATCGCCTGCGCCTGCGCCTCCGCCTCGATCGCCTGGTCGATCGACATGTTCCCCTCCTGATGCAGGCAGCGCTTGGTCATCGCATGGACGAAACTGGGGCCGTTGGCGAGAGAAGTGGCGAGGGCCTCGGCCTTCGCCGCCAGCGTCTCGGCCGCGACGAGGCGGTTGAAAAAGCCGAAACGTTCGGCTTCGGCGCCGTCCATCGCCCACCGGAAATGGCGCGGCCGATACTGCGCGAAATCGATTTCGTCGCGGCCGTGGCTCAGTGTCATGGCGGATCGCCTTTTGCTACTTGCCGGGGCGCTGCTTGCCGGGGAGGGATGGCTCATGAGGCGAGGGTCAGCCCGCCGCTCACGCTCAGCGTCTGGCCGGTGATGTAGTCCGAGCGCGGGCCGAGGAAGAACAGGACCGCCTCGGCGATTTCGCTCGGCTCGGCGGCGCGGCGGAACGGGATCGCGCGGATCAGCGCTTCCTTGCGCTTGTCGGGCTGATGGACGAACATCGGCGTGTTGGTCGGCCCCGGGCAGACGCAATTCACGTTCAGCCGGTGCCGCGCCATCTCGCGGGCGAGCGATTTGGTGAAGGCGATCAGCCCACCCTTGGCGGCGGCATAGACGGTCTCGCCCATGCTGCCGACGCGCCCGGCGTCGCTCGCGATATTGACGATCTTGCCGCGCCCGGCGGCGATCATCGGCGCCAGCACGGCGCGCGTCAGCCGCACCGCGGCCATCAGGTTGATGGCGATGGTGCGCTCCCACATCTCCGGCGTGTTATCGAGAAAATTCTCGACGAGGCTCCAGCCGGCGGCGTTCACCAGCCCGTCCACCGCCCCACCCGCCGGCGCGACCCCGCGATGCACGGCGGCCGCGAAATCCTCGATCGATGCCGGATCGGTGAGGTCGAGCGGCAGAAACGCGATCGCGAGACCGGCGCCCTTGGCTTCGGCCGCGAGCGCGTGCCCGCGCTCGGCGTCGATATCGCCGACCGAGACGCGCGCGCCTTCGCGGGCCAGCAGCAGCGCCGTCGCCCGGCCGATACCGGAGGCGCCGCCGGTTACGATGACGGTACGGTTTGCCAGATCCACGGTGCTCCCCCTTCAGGTCTCATGACAAAGCCGGTTGTCGCCCGAGCCAGGTCGGGCGGCCATGACCAAATGTGAATGATCATTCGCTCATGTCACGTTGTCGCGCGATCCGCCATCGTAAGCAAGCGCCGCCCCTTCCGTTGATCGTCAATCCCTGGCCTTCGTCCCCGAGATGCGCCATCATCGCCGCCCCGGAACCCGATTAATGGAGGTCGCGATGGCGAAGGAAGTGTCTCGGCGGGCGTTTTTTGGCACCATTGGTGTGGTTGGCGCTGGTCTCGGCGGGGTGAGGCTGGCGTTCGCGGCGGCGATGTCTTTCGCCGTCAAGCTCAGCGGCGCCGAGCAGGTGCCGCCGGTCGCGACCAAAGGCAGCGGGATGGCGCGCCTCACCTTCGACCCCGCCAGCCGCAAGCTGACCTGGAACGTGACCTACGAGAATCTCTCCAGCGAAGTGACGATGGCGCATTTCCACGGCCCCGCCGGCATGGGCAAGAATGCCGGGGTGAAGCTCTGGCTGAGCAAGAAGGGCAGCGCCGTCAACGGCCCGATCACCGGCGAGGCCACCCTCTCCGAGGCCGACGCCAAGGAGATGATGGCCGGCGATTGGTACATCAACATCCACACCAAGGATCATCCCGGCGGCGAGATCCGCGGCCAGGTGGTTCCCACGGCGATGTGAGCTAAGGAGGGGCGCCGCCCCTCCTTAGCTCTTTTACCCGATTTTTGTCGGGCACCCGGTTTTTGTCGGGCGCGTCGCGCTCGCGGAGCGTTGCGGCCGCCGGGCGGCGCTGCTACAGGGAGAGCGCCGTTTGCCGGCTCGGTCGGGCAGTAGCGCAGCCTGGTAGCGCATCAGTCTGGGGGACTGGGGGTCGTGGGTTCAAATCCCGCCTGCCCGACCAAACGAGCGGCGGAAATCCATCATTTTTGGCCGCCTGCGGCAGGGCCGCGCCGAGAACCGGGAAGGAAGTCTTTTTGGCTTCTTTTTCGGAAGTCGAAAGAAGATTTTTCTTCGCAGGGATATTCCAAAGCGCGGGGCGAGCGATGCGGCAAATCATCATCGGCAACTGGAAAATGAACGGCTCGCGGGCGTTGGTCGACGAGATGGCGCGGGAAGTCTACGCCCGCGCCGCCTCGCTTCCCTGTGACCTCGTGCTCTGCCCGCCGGCGACGCTGATCGCGCCGCTCGCCCAGGCGCTCCCCGGCATCGCCATCGGCGGTCAGGATTGCCATGAGCGGGTCTCCGGCGCCCATACCGGCGATATCGCCGCCGGGATGTTGCGCGAGGCCGGGGCGAGCCATGTCATCCTTGGCCATTCCGAGCGCCGCGCCGACCATGGCGAGAGCGACGCGAAGGTGCGCGCCAAGGTCGGCGCGGCACGGGCGGCGGGGCTCACGCCGATCGTCTGCGTCGGCGAGGACGAGGCGGCGCGCCAGGCGGGCCGTGCGGACGCGGTGGTACTGGGCCAACTCGCCGCCTCTCTGCCCGAGGATTTCACCGCCGGCGTGGTGGGGCTGGTCGCTTATGAGCCGATCTGGGCGATCGGCAGCGGGCGCATCCCGAGCGAGGCCGACATCGCCGCCATGCATGGCGCGATCCGCGCCGCCCTCCGCGCCCGGTTCGGCGCGGCCGGGGGGGCGATCGCCATCCTTTATGGCGGCTCGGTCAAGCCCGCCAACGCCGCCGCCGTGCTCGCGCTTCCCGAGGTCGGCGGCGCCCTGGTCGGGGGCGCGAGCCTGGTTCCCGGCGATTTTCTCGCGATCGCCGGCGCCGCCATGGCGCCGGCGCTTGGCAGGACACCTGTCGCGGGCTAGAACCCGCCCGCCCGCGCAAGGATCGCCTCCCGCGCGCTCGCGCAAGGATCGCCGATGACCAATGTTCTGATCATTCTGCATTTGTTCGTCACCATCGCCCTGATCGGCATCGTGCTGATCCAAAGGAGCGAGGGCGGCGGGCTTGGCATCGGCTCCTCGCAGGGCATGGGCGGGCTGATGAGCGGGCGCGGCACCGCCAATCTGCTCACCCGCGCCACCGCCGTTCTCGCGACCTTGTTCATGGGCCTCGCCCTGGTGCTCGCCCTCCTCGATCGCGGCGCCGGCAGCACTGGCCGCGGTCTGCTCGACCTCGCGCCGCCGCCGGCGGCAAGCGCTCTCCCCGGCCCGCCGGCCAAGGGCGCTGCGATGCCGGCCACGCCCGTGCAAAATACAGCCACGCCCGCGGCCGCGCCGAATGCGCCCGCGCCCGCCGCGCCGAATGCGCCGGCGGCGAGCGCGCCCGCCAAACCGGCCGCGCCGCCGGTGCCGACCAACTGAGACCGGCGGATGTCGAAACCGGTTTCCCTCCGCCGCGCGGATGGTCTAGACTGAATGCCCATGACGCGGTTCGTGTTCATCACCGGCGGCGTGGTCTCCTCACTCGGCAAAGGCATCGCCTCGGCGGCGCTCGGCGCGCTGTTGCAGGCGCGCGGCTATTCCGTGCGGCTCCGCAAGCTCGACCCCTATCTCAATGTCGATCCCGGCACGATGAGCCCGTATCAGCATGGCGAGGTCTTCGTCACCGATGACGGCGCCGAGACCGATCTCGATCTCGGCCATTACGAGCGCTTCACCGGCGTTGCCGCGACCCGCGCCGACAACGCGACCACCGGGCGCATCTATGCCGAGGTGATCGCGCGCGAGCGCCGCGGCGATTATCTCGGGGCGACGGTGCAGGTGATCCCGCACATCACCGACGCGATCAAGGACGCCATTCTGCGCGAGACCGAGGGGCTCGATTTCGTCCTGGTCGAGATCGGCGGCACCGTCGGCGATATCGAGAGCCTGCCGTTTCTGGAAGCCATCCGTCAGCTCGGCAACGAATTGGGGCCGCAGCGCTCGATGTTCGTCCATCTGACGCTGGTGCCGTATATCCGTTCCGCGGGGGAATTGAAAACCAAGCCGACGCAGCATTCGGTCAAGGAATTGCTCAATGTCGGCATTCAGCCGCATATGCTGCTCTGCCGCTGCGAGCGGCCGATCCCGGAAAACGAGCGGCGCAAGATCGCCCTCTTTTGCAATGTCCGCCCGGACGCGGTGATCGCGGCGCTCGACGTCGATACCATCTATGCGGCGCCGCTCAGCTATCACGAGGAGGGCATGGATCGCGAGGTTTTGCGCCATTTCGCGCAGCCTTTCGAAGCGGCGCCGGACCTCGCGCGCTGGCACGGCATCGCCGCCGCGATCCGCGCGCCGGAAGGCTCGGTGCGGATCGCCGTCGTCGGCAAATATATGAACCTGCTCGACAGCTATAAATCGCTCGCCGAGGCCCTCGCCCATGGCGGCATCGCCAATCGCGTGCGGGTCGAACTCGATTGGATGGACAGCGAGATTTTCGAGCAGCCGGACGCGGTGCTGCGGCTCGAAGGCGTGCATGGCATTCTGGTGCCCGGCGGCTTCGGCGAACGCGGGACGGAGGGCAAGATCGCCGCCGTGCGCTTCGCGCGCGAGCGCCTGGTGCCGTTTCTCGGCATTTGCTTTGGCATGCAGATGGCGGTGATCGAGGCGGCGCGGCATCTCGCCGGCCTCACCGATGCCTCCTCCAGCGAGTTCGGCCCGTGTGCGACCCCGGTCGTCGGCCTGCTCACCGAATGGCAGCGCGGCAACGCGATCGAGCGGCGCTCTGCCGCCGGCGCGCTGGGCGGCACGATGCGGCTCGGCGCCTTCCCGGCGCGCCTCGCGGAGGGTTCGCTGGTGCGCCGGGTCTATGGCGGGGCTGCGGAAATTTCCGAGCGCCACCGCCATCGCTACGAGGTCAATATCGAATATCGCGACCGGCTGGAGCGGGCCGGGCTGCGGTTTTCCGCGCTGTCGCCGGATGGCGTCCTGCCGGAAATCGTCGAATATCCCGATCATCCCTGGTTCATCGGGGTGCAGTTCCATCCCGAGCTGAAATCGAAACCCTTCGCGCCGCACCCGCTCTTCGCCGATTTCATCGCCGCGTCGGTACGCCAGGCGCGGCTGGTATAGGAAGGGCGCGATGGCCGAAAACAGCGTCACCATCGGCCCGGTTACCATCGGCAACAACCTCCCGTTTGCGCTGATCGCCGGCCCTTGCCAGATCGAAAGCCGCGAGCACGCGATCGAGGTCGCCGGGGCGCTCGTCGCGATGACGCGCGAGCTTGGCATTCCCTTGATCTATAAAAGCAGCTTCGATAAGGCCAACCGCACCAGCGTCGGCGCCGCGCGCGGCGTCGGGATGGCGGCGGGGCTCGACATTCTGGCCGAGT
This sequence comes from Pseudomonadota bacterium, assembly GCA_021851785.1. Lineage (GTDB taxonomy): Bacteria > Pseudomonadota > Alphaproteobacteria > Acetobacterales > Acetobacteraceae > Acidibrevibacterium. The sequence continues at coordinate 83,753 of JAJZBV010000006.1, read as the reverse complement.
TGCGGGCGCGGTTCGGCATTCCCGTGCTCACCGACGTTCACGATGCCGGCCAATGCGCGCCGGTCGCCGCCGCCGTCGATATCCTGCAAATCCCGGCCTTTCTCTGCCGCCAGACCGATCTTCTCCTCGCCGCCGGCGAAACCGGGGCCGCGATCAACGTGAAAAAGGGCCAGTTCCTCGCGCCCTGGGACATGGCGCATGTCGCCGCCAAGATCGCCAGCACCGGCAACCGCCGTATCCTGCTGACCGAGCGCGGCGCGAGTTTCGGCTACAACATGCTGGTGAGCGATTTCCGGGCGCTGCCGATCATGGCCGAGACCGGCTATCCGGTGGTGTTCGACGCGACGCACTCGGTGCAATTGCCGGGCGGCGCCGGCACCGCCTCGGGCGGCGAGCGTCGTTTTGCGCCCGTTCTTGCTCGCGCGGCGCTGGCGGTCGGGGTCGCCGCGCTCTTCATCGAAACCCACCCCGATCCCGACCGCGCCCCGAGCGACGGGCCGAACATGATCCCGCTGGCCGCGATGCCGGCCCTGCTCGCGCGGCTCAAGGCGTTCGACGACCTCGCGAAGTCACCCCTGGCTGGGTGACCCGGAGCGCCGCGCTCCGCGGCGGCGGAGGAGGGCGAGGGTGCCGAGAGCGGCGCCGAAAAGCGATATCGTAGCGGGTTCCGGCACGGTGCTTTGACCGGTGGTGCCGGTATTGGCCACGACCACACCGGTGATGCCGCCGCTGCACGAGCCGTTCGAGACCCCGAGGCAGACATCGGCGCTGAAATCATTGCCGCTCCCGTTGGCGATGAAATCGGCGAGGGCGACGTTGTCGATGGTGAAGCTGAGCGGACCCGTATACGGGCTGTTGCCGCCATGCCCGCAGGTCGCCGTCGCGCAGGCGATGGCGTAATCCCAACTGCCGCTCCCGCCCGCGGTCAATGACCCGGGGGACGAAGAGACCAGGGAAAACCCGGGGGTCAAGGAATTCGCCGGCACGGTGATCGTCGGCGCGCCGGCCAGATCCCAGGTCAGGGAATAGCCGGCGCCGGTATTGACGAAGCCGACCCCCGAGGCCAGTGCCACGGTGACCGTGACATCGGGCCCGCCGTTGTCGTTCAAGGTGACGGTGCCGTAGGGCGATGCCAAGGAAGGCGTGCCGCTCCCGACATAATCGGTCAGGCTCTCATCCAGCACGGCCGCCGCGGCGGGAGCCGCCGCGAGGCAGAGGCCGCCGAGAGCGAGGAGGAGATATCCCACGAGTTTTCCCGACCCTTTGCCGGCCGTTCGGGGGCGCGGTATCATTTGAATCATTTGAATTTTTGCCTTTTTCTGGCCGCCGATGACTCTCTAAGCGTTATTTTTATGTTAATAAATCAATAACAACGTCAGGTCAAATAAATCTTATTTCATGGGATAAATCTTTCTTATTGGCCACCCTTGCGGCGTAACCGCGTCAAAAGCCTTGGTTTTTTACCCTCGCGCGCTGGTGCCGTGGCTGCGCGGCATGTTAGAAAAATAGGGTGGAGCCGCGATCAGGTCATGCACTGATGAAATGCATGGGGAATGGGTCATCGCGAAAAATGAGGAAGACAACGTAAAATGAAAGCAGTCATTCTGGCCGGCGGCCTCGGGACGCGGCTGGCCGAAGAAACGGAAACCAAACCGAAGCCGATGGTGGACATCGGCGGCCGTCCCATTCTCTGGCACATCATGAAAATATATTCCCTGCATGGGATCAACGAATTCATTATTTGTCTTGGCTACAAAGGTTACGTCATAAAAGAGTTTTTTATTAATTATTTTGTTCACAGTTCTGACATTGTTGTCGATCTCGGCCGCAATGCCGTCGAGGTGATCCGCCCGCAGGCCGAGCCCTGGCGCGTCACCCTCGTCGAAACCGGCGAGACCACCGAGATCGGCGGCCGCATCCGGCGCATCCTGCCGCATGTCGCCGGTGACGAGGCGTTCTGCCTCACCTATGGCGACGGCGTCGCCGATATCGACGTGCGTGGCCTGATCGATTTCCATCGCCACGAGGGCCGGCTCTGCACCGTGACGGCGGTGCAGCCGCCCGGCCGCTTCGGCGCCATCCGCCATGACGGCGCGCGGGTGACGCGCTTCGCCGAGAAGCCGGTGGGCGATGGCGGCTGGATCAATGGCGGCTTCTTCGTCGCGAGCCCCGCGGTCGGCGCCTATATCGCCGGCGATGACACGGTCTGGGAGCGCGAGCCGCTGGAGCGGCTGGCCGAGGAGGGGCAGCTTTCGGTGCGCTTCCACCACGGTTTCTGGCACCCGATGGATACCCTCCGCGACCGGCGCTACCTCGAGGGGCTTTGGGCCTCAGGCCAAGCCCCCTGGAAGATCTGGTGAGTCTCATGCGCATTCTGATCACCGGTAATCTCGGCTATGTCGGCTCGGTTCTCGTCGGCCATCTCCGCCGCGCGCTGCCGGAGGCCCGCCTGGTCGGCTTCGACGCCGGGTTTTTCGCCCATTGCCTGACCTCGCGCGCGCCGCTCCCCGAGCATCGTCTCGAACGGCAATATTTCGGCGATGTGCGTGATCTCCCCGGCGATCTGCTCGATGGCGTCGATGCCGTCGTCCATCTCGCCGCGGTCTCGAACGACCCCATGGGCAATCGCTTCGAGGCGGTGACGGACGCGATCAATCACCGCGCCAGCCTGCGTCTCGCCGAGCTTGCCGCAGCAAGGGGCGTCGGGCGCTTCGTGTTCGCCTCCTCGTGCAGTGTCTATGGCCTCGCCGATGCGACCCCTCGGCGCGAGGGGGACGCGCTCAACCCGCTCACCGCCTATGCGCGCTCGAAAATCGCGACCGAGGAGGGGCTCGCCCAGGCCGATCTCGGCGCGATGGTGACGACGTCGCTCCGCTTCGCGACCGCCTGCGGCTTCTCGCCCCGCCTCCGGCTCGACCTCGTGCTCAATGATTTCGTCGCCGCCGCGCTTGCCGCGCGCCGCATCAGCGTGCTCTCCGACGGCTCGCCCTGGCGGCCGCTGATCGATGTCAACGACATGGCGCGCGCCATCGAATGGGCGCTGATCCGGCCGGAGAGCGCGGGTGGGCGGCTTCTCGCGGTCAATGCCGGCGCGGATGGGTGGAATTTCCAGGTCCGCGACCTCGCCGCCGCGGTCGCGGACGCCGTGCCGGGGACGGAGGTTTCGATCAACCACGCCGCCCCGCCCGACCAGCGCTCCTACCGCGTCGATTTCAGCCTGTTCCGCACGCTGGCGCCGGCGCATCAGCCGGCGATGACGCTGGACCGCTCGATCGCCGCCCTCCGCGACGGGCTCGCCGCGATCGCCTTCGCCGATGCGGCATTTCGCGACTCCCCCCTGATGCGACTGAAAGTTCTCGAACACCTGACGCAACAAGGCACGCTCGGCGCCGATCTGCGCTGGCGCGAAGGAGAGGCCGCACGATGATTTTCCATGAAACCCCGGTCGAGGGCTGCCGCCTGATCGAGATCGAGAAGCGCGGCGACGCGCGCGGGTTTTTCGCCCGCGTCTTCTGCGAGCGCGAATTCGCGCAAGCCGGCCTGGAGACCCGCTTCGTGCAGGCGAATAATTCGCTCACCGCCGAGGCGGGGACGCTGCGCGGCCTCCATTACCAGTTGCCGCCGGCGGCGGAGGTCAAGCTGGTGCGCGCGGTGCGCGGCGCGCTCTGGGACGTGGTGCTCGATCTTCGCCCGGAGAGCCCGAGCTTCGGGCGCTGGTTCGGCGCCGAGCTTTCGGCCGAGAACCGGCGCATGATGTATGTGCCGCGCGGCTGCGCGCACGGGTTTGTCACGCTGAGCAACGATGCCGAGGCGCTCTATTTCGTCAGCGCGTTCTACGGCCCGGAGGAGGAGCGCGGCGTGCGCTGGAGCGATCCGCGCTTCGCGATCGACTGGCCGGTCACGCCGACCACGGTCTCCGACAAGGATGCCGCCTGGCCGGATTTCGACGAGGTGTTCCACGGCACCGCGCGGCTGCGGGGGCTGCGGTGAAAATCCTGCTCACCGGCGCCTCCTCGTTCACCGGCTATTGGTTCGCCAAAGCCCTGGCGGCGGCCGGCCATGAGGTCACGGCACCGCTCCGGGGCGCGCCGGCGCGCTATGAGGGCGCGCGGGCGCAGCGTGTGCGCGGGCTGGCCGGAGAGGTCCGCCTGGTGCCCGAATGCCCGTTCGGCGCGGCGCCGTTCCTGGCCCTGATCGGGGCGGAGAATTTTGATCTCCTCTGCCACCACGCCGCCGAGGTCGGCGATTACCGCAGCCCGGATTTCGACGTCGCCGGCGCCTTGGCCACGAATACGCGCGCGCTGCGCCCCGTGCTGGACACCATGGTCGGGCGCGGTCTTGCCGGCGTCGTCCTCACCGGCTCGGTGTTCGCCCCCGACGAGGGCGCCGGCGAGACGCCGCTCCGCGCGTTCTCGCCCTATGGCCTCTCGAAGGGGCTGACGGCGGCGGTGTTTCGCTATCGCTGCGGTGAGATCGGCGTGCCATTGGGGCATTTCGTCATCGCCAACCCGTTCGGCCCGCTTGAGGAGCCGCGCTTCGGCGCCTATCTTCTCCGCACCTGGCGGGAGGGCAAGACCGCCGAGGTGCGCACCCCGCGCTATGTCCGCGACAATGTCCCGGTCCGCGCCCTCGCCGAGGCCTATGCCGGGTTTGCCGCGAAAATCCCCGGCGGCGCGGCGGAAACCCGCCTCGGCCCGAGTTTCTATGTCGAGACGCAAGGGGCGTTTGCCGAGCGTTTCGCGCGCGAGACACGGGCGCGGAGCAAGCTCGCCTGCGCCCTCGATCTCGCCGAGCAAAGCGATTTCTCCGAGCCCATGGTCCGCATCAACACCGACCCGATAAGGCTCTCCGCCGCCGCCGAGGCGGCGCTCTGGGATGAGTATATTGAGACGGCGTTGGCCGGGGTGTAAGACGAGACGATGCGAGGGGCGGCGATTTGGCAAATTCGGTGACGATGGACCGTGTTCTGAAAAACAGAAAAATGCCGCGCAAGATCGCGCCCCGCATTCCGGATCCGCTGGCGCATGGAATAAAGCTCTATGTCGACCATTTGGAGGTTTCGCGCCGGGATCGCCTGAATATTCGCGGCTGGCTTTTCCATGAGAAAATCCCGGTCGCCAGCATTATGCTGGAGATCGATGCCGGAGACCGGACCCATCGCCGCCCCTGCCGTATCGGCGCCGAGCGGATGGATGTTTTCGAGACATGGGGAAACCCCCATGCCGTCCATTGCGGTTTTTCGGCCACCAAGCTCCCCTCCGCCGAGGGGGGCGCCGTCCGTCTGGTGGTTACTCTTACCGACGGCAACGAGATTGCCGTGCCGCTCGCGACGCTGCGCTGGCACGAGGCGGAGGGGGAGTGGCGGGACGTCGAAATCTATGTGAACTCCCCGCAATTCGATTTCGCCGGCGCGACGTTCGATCAATATTTTGAACGCCGGTTCGTCGTCGAAGAAGGGCTCGGCGCGACATTGTCGGTGGTGCGTTCCTCCGCCCCCTCGCTGCCACCGCCGCTGCCCGAACCCGTCGTCATCATGGTGTCCGTCTATCGCGGCGCACAGTATCTGCCGGCGTTCTTTCAATCCCTCCTCACGCATACCCGCTCGCCGCATCATCTCGTGCTGATCGACAACGGCAACACCGATGGCGCCATCAGCGCCTATCTCCGCGCCCTCGCCGCCGCCCACGACCACGTCATCCTGGTGCGCATTCCGGTCAATAACGGCTACGTCAGCGCGATGTGCGAAGGAATCAAACATGCCCCGCCCGGGCATCTGGTGACGCTCAACACCGATATCGTCCTGCCCGATTATTGGCTGGAAAGATTGATGTGGCCGATTTTTCTTAATCCCGCCGTCGCCAGCACCACGCCTTTCACCAATGCCGGGACGGTTTGCAGTTTTCCGACAATTGGCGAGGATAACCCGCTCTATCTTGGGTTTGGCGTCGAACGGATCGACCGTATGTTCCGTCGCGTTCTGCCCGAGGAAGCCAATATCCCGATCCCCTCCGGCGTCGGCTTCTGCATGGGGATGAATCGCCGCGCCGTCGAGAAAGCCGGCTGGTTCGATGAGGCGGCCTTCGGGCGCGGCTATGGCGAGGAGAATGATTGGTGCCTGCGCGCCGAGGCGTTCGGCTACCACAACGTCCATGTCGCCAACCTCTTCGTCTATCACAAGCATGGCGGCATCTATCTGAGCGAGGAGAAAAAGGCCCTGATGGCGAACAGTCTCGGGGTCATCAACGAGCGCTTCCCTGCCTATCACAACCGGGTCATGGATTTCCTCGCGCTCGATCCGTTCGCCCCGGTGCGCGCCTGCGTCGCTTTCCTGATCGCCGCCGAGCGCGCCGCCGCGGTGGATGTGATCATCGACCACGCTCTCGGTGGCGGCTCGAAAATCACCCGTGAGGAGATTTCCGCCCGGCTGGCGGAAGAGGGTGTTCCGCACATCATCGTGCTGCCCGGCGCGGAGGGTGACGCGATCACGCTGCATCTCCGCGCGCCCGGGATTTCACATGTTTTCCCCGACTCCGCCTGGGACGACCTCGATGCCTTGCTCGCCCGCGTGCGGGGGCGGCGGCTGGTGGTCAACAATCTCGGCCATTGGGAGGAGCCCCTGCGCCTCGCCGCCCGCATCGATATGCTGCTCACCCTGCGCGGCCTCGCGCTCGACATCATGATCCATGATTTCTTTCTTCTCTGTCCTTCGATCAATCTTCTCGACGACCACGATCGTTTTTGCCACCTTCCCGCCCCCGAGGTGTGCGCCGACTGCCTGCCACGGAATGCGAATATTCGCCCTCCGGCGGAGACGGCCGTCCCCTTCACCATCGCGGCGTGGCGTGGCGCGATGGGGAACCTGCTCGCCCGCGCGGACCGTGTTCTCTGCTTTTCGCGCTCATCGGCGGCGTTGGTGCGGCGTGTGTTTCCCGCGCTCGACAATATCATCGTCAGCCCGCATTTCCTCGCCCACTTCCTCGGCGCCGAGCCGATCGTTGCGGCTGCCTCGCCGGATTTGACGCTCGGCGTTCTCGGCAATCTGAACGTCGCCAAGGGCTCGCGCATCATCCGCGGCCTGGCGGCGGCGATCCGGCGCGGCGGCTCACGCGCGCGGCTGGTGCTGTTCGGCGCCCTCGCCCCGGAGACCGATCCTGAACTGAAAACGGAGGGGGTCACGAGCATCCCCGCCTATAACCACGCCAACATCCGCGCCTTGCTGATCGAGGCGGGCGTCAATATGATTTTCTTGCCTTCCATCTGGCCGGAGACGTTTTCCTTCGTTGCCGAGGAAGTCATGGCGCTCGGCCTGCCGCTCGCCACTTTCGACCTCGGCGCGCCGGCGGAGCGGATCAGGTATTACGCGAACGGCGCGATCCTGCCGTTTTGCGAAGGCAAGTCCCTGCTTAATATGCTGGAGCGCGTTCATGCGGCGAGGGCGCATGCATGACCGTAAAAATGGGTAAAGCCGTCCGTGAATTTTCGTGAGAGATGAATTATGACAAAAGCTATTGCTAATAAAAAGCATTTTGCTAATCGCGTGGTATTGGGAAAATTAATTGATATGGGAAGTGTGAGCGGTCCGGAATTCTCCGGTATTCTTATGCCTGCCGAGGATGTCGGTGCCGCCAAAATCGGCATCACCAAGCAATTTCTTCAAGAAGCCTGGGTGTACCATGAGCGCTATAGCGCGACACCTTACTTTCGGTGGCTTATCGAGCAGGCAACCAAAGGGCGACTTGCGCGCGAGCCTTCCATTGTACTCGACATCGGGTCCGGGTCGGGGAATTCCGTGCTGCCTCTCCTCGATTTGTTTCCCAAGGCCAGGGTGGTCGCAACCGACCTGAGCGAAAATCTTCTTGCTATTTTACGGGACCATCTCGGCGCGGATTCGGAAAAGCGTTCCAGGGTATCGCTGGTATGCCTGGACGCCACGAGTGCGGATTATGTCGAGGGGGCGGTTGATCTTGTCGTCGGTGCGGCGGTTTTGCATCATCTTCTCGATCCGGCGGAATGCGTCCGCCGGGCCTGCCATGCGTTGTCCCCGAATGGGACAGCAATTTTTTTTGAGCCGTTCGAAGCAGGCAACGCCATTTTGCGGCTCGCCTATGAGCGCATTCTTGCACGCAACGCGGATGGTTCTATCGTGCCACTGTCCGGAGCGGCGACCCATACCCTGCGTGCTCTGATTCAAGACTATGTAGTCCGCGCCGGCTCTGATAAATCGGCGCCGATTTTCCGCGACCTCGATGATAAATGGCTTTTTACTCATGCTTTTTTCAAGGGAGTCATTGCGCCCCTCGGCGGTTATGATCTGGAAATCGAGCCGATTAATCTCAGCGATGATTGCTTTACGCGGCAGACACTGACTAATTTGCGCCTCTCGCTAGGCTTGTCAGAAGAGGCCGTAATGCGCGCGTTGCCGGAGTGGGCCTGGAATATTCTGAGAGAAACCGACGCTGCCATTTCCGATGAATTGAAGAAGGATCTGCCCATTGAGGCAAGAATAACCATTAGCCGCACAGCATGATAAGAAGATAACAATTATGATGAAACACAGAATTTACAATCAACCCTATATTTCATGCGTTATTTATTTGAATATATAATTCAATACACTTGAAGCAATGATGAATGTAAGGAGTTACAATGATAAAAGTGGCTAAAATTCTTGATCTTATCGAAAACAATTGCACAAATTTGCTTGCGGAGGCTGGAATTTATGACATAAAAATTAAGATAAAATCAGGTTTCTACAATAGAACTGCACCAGTATATGTCGATTTCGAGCTTGCCAAGCCGGAAACAAAGCATTGGTTTGGTTTTTACACCGACATTTTAAATCAATCCTATACTACAAGATATTTATGTTCGATTAGAAATGCAAAAATTGTTGGGCAAGGTTCCATTATTACGCAAAATAATTTTCTTTTGTGGGAGAGTGCGGCTGAATTTGTTGCTCAAGATTTGGTGCCGGATGGATTAAAAAAAAGCAAAAATAATAACTTTGATCTAAAAAATCAAGTCAATTTTCAAATTGAGGAAACTTGCTTATTAGTAAAGAGGCCTTGGACAGCGAATTTCGGCCACTGGCTCGTTGATTGCGCGACTATTTTAGCTCTTCTTAAAGAAGAAATAAAAAAAGATGGCTGGTCTATCGTAATTGGCGCTGATGTTGACCAAGGCATGCGCAAAATTATGCAGGAAACAATCTGTACGATTTGTCCAGATGCATCCATCATTGAGCATAAAAATGAATCACCCATTTTATTCAAAGATCTTAGATATCTTATGCCGCCACATACACCACCACAAACAAAAATTCCAGAAACTTTAGATTTAGTTAGAAAAATTTTTGTCAAAAAACAAAATTTACTAAATAAAAAACGCATATACATATCTCGTGCTGACGCGGGGCTTCGGAAATTGTCGAATGAAGAAAACATTCGTGGATTGTTGGAAAAATATGGTTTTGACATAATTACACTATCTGGATTGAATCTTCACGAAAAGGCGACGCTCTTCGCAGAAGCCAGCGTCATAATGGGGCCTAAAGGCGCTGGACTTGCGAATTTAATCTTCTCGCCATCTAACTGCACCGTAATTTGCCTCTCGCCAGATGATTTTCCTGATCCTTTTTTCTGGGATATAGCCGGTCAAAGAGGCATGCGGTACGCTGAGATATTTGGCAAAAATACGACGGAACGACAGCCTGGCCATAACGATTTTGAAATAGAGCCAGATCGCCTTGAAAAAGCACTCGCGGAAATTCTAAAAAATGAAACAAGAACACTAAGTGCCGATGCCAGAAACGAAGATAATCTGATTTATCCATGCGTGAAAGCAGAAAAAAATATGAATAAAGAACATAAATTTACTGATTTTTCGAACTCTCTTGATGAAATAGGTGTTAAATTTGGCACGGATAAATCTTCTATTCACCATGATTATTTGACATTTTATGAGAGGTATTTTAATAAATTCCAAAAAAAAGAAATAAAATTGCTTGAAATTGGAATTTTAGGAGGGGCCTCGTTGGCGACGTGGGAAAATTATTTTATTAATGCGAAAATCATAGGTGCTGATATTGATAAAACTACATTAAGATTTTCTAGATCACGAGTATCTATAGAAATAATTGATCAATCTAACATTGAAGACCTCGTGCGCGTCGGCATGAAGCACGGCCCATTTGATATTATCATTGAGGATGGATCTCATTTTTGGGAGCATCAAATTACTACTTTGAAGACACTATTCCCCTTCGTAAAAAACAATGGAATATATATCATTGAAGACCTACGGACAAATTATGGCAAGAAAATGGAGATAATATATCGTGGAGTTTCTAATATTACATGTATGGACTATCTGAAAAAACTTGTGGATTTGAGGGTTGCCGACGCTGAAATAGATATCAGTGCCGAGGAAGATCCTTTCTTAAGGACTTATGGTCGAGCGATGCGCTCGATCACGTTCTATAGAAGAATGTGCCTTATTGAAAAAATAATGCCAGACACGCAGAGTGAATATTTGGTGATTGGTTCTCCGTACATTGATATCAGTCGCGACCAGGATTTTTTGCCTTTAATTGTGCGTGCTCATATTGGGAATTACGGAGATTTCGAAAATGAAAGAGGGTGCATTGGCCCGCTGAAGATCGGACACAATATCCAAGGATTTTCTATTTTTCCGCCAGAGGACTTGGCTTGCGAACTCGCCTACCGCGCTCGCCTCGCGGATGGCGCTTGGACGGACTGGGCAAGCAAAGGAAAATTCGTTGGAACTATGGGAAAAAGCGAGAACCTGACCGGCTTTTCGATACGTCTGGAAGAGCAGGATCGCAAAAAATTTGGTCTGGAAGCGATAGGTAAATTTTCAGGCAGTTCTGATCTGGTTGTGGCTCACGATGGAGAAGATTGTGTTCCAACATCGGAAGGCGGCGTCCTTTCTGGAATGCAGGTGGTCTTACGCGCCAAATAAAGATGCCCATGCACTGAGTGAGGTGGTTTTCACCAGCGCCGCGCGATCAAGGACGTCGGAATGGGGGCTGCTGGCAGGAGGATGGCTATCGCGAGGGAAGGCAGTGGAAATGACAGGTTCCATCTGACGCCCCACCACCAGACATCGGAAAAACGCGGGAAAAAGAAAGGCCAGGGCGCTGCCCTGGACCCGCCGGGGGCAGCGCCCCCGGACCCGCATCCCGTTCACGCCAGCCGCGCCAGCGCGGCCCCATCGAGGGCGCCGGAGTGGAGCGCGCTCCGCGACCGGAACCCCGGCAATCCCGCGCCCCGCCGAAAGGGCGATTGAGACCGAGCGGCAAACGGCGTAAATAAAAAACGGCATTGGCGAAACCGGCGGCCTTACTGGCCCAGGCGCGCTCGCATCTGAATGGAAAAACGACGTGACCGAAGACCCCGAAAACATCGTCCTCCGGTATCTTCGCCGCATCGACGACAAGGTCGATCGCCTGGGCGAGGATATGCGCGATGTGAAACATCGGCTTACCGCGCTGGAAATCGGCATCGCCAACCTCGCGGCCACCGAAGCCAGCCATTACGCGAATGTCGCGGTGCGCGCCGATCGCACGGAAGAACGGCTCGACCGCATCGAACGCCGCCTCGATCTTCGGGAAGCCTGAGCCCTCACCCCGCCAGCCGCGCCAGCGCGGCCCCATCGAGGGCGCCGGAATGGAGCGCGCTCGCGACCAGCACCCCGGCGATCCCCCCCGCCGCCAGCGCCGCGAGATCGTCGGCGTCGCGCACCCCACCGGCGGCATAAAGCGCCCGCCCCCCCGCCCGCACCTCGATCTCGGCGAGACGCGCGAAATCCGGCCCCGCCCCGGCGCCGACCCGGGCCAGCGTCATCGCGATCACCCGCCCCGGCCACCGCGCCGCCTCGGTGAGGATCGCCGGCGGGCCAAGAAAATCCTCGCCCCGGAAATCGAGCGACAGCACCACCCGCCGCTCCCCGGCCAGCGCCGCGAGCAGCGCGGGATCGCTTTGCGACTCGCTCCCGATGACCAGGACGTCAGGATGGCGCGCGAGCCACGCCCGCGCCGCCGCTTCCGTCCCGACGCCGTTATCGACCCAGAATTCCACTTCCGGGAACCGCGCCGCCAAATCCGCGAGCACCGCGCCATGCCCGGCGCCGCCGGCGATCGCGTCGAGATCGGCGACATAGACTTTTCGGAACGGGAAAAGCCCGAACAGGCCGGCGAGCACCGCCTCCGGCGCGCTGCCGGCGGCGAGCGGGGTCGCGATCGGGCGATAGGCGGCCCGCTCGCCGCGGCGCGCATGCACCACCTCCCCGCCCTTGAGGTCGATGACCGGGATCACCTCCATGTGACGCGCCTCCGCCTGCCATGATGTCTCGCCGCGAGCTTGGCACAAGTGGCGCTCGCGGTGCATCCTCTCGCGACGATAGGGGGCGCGGATGGTGGCGGTGATCGGCTGGGATATCGGCGGCGCGCATCTCAAGGCGGCGCGGATCGAGGCCGGGGGGAGCGGGGCCGGGCGCGTCGTCGCCGCGCGGCAGCTACCGGCGCCGCTCTGGCTCGGTCTCGACCGTCTGGAGGCGGCGATCGCCGAAATGCGGCGCGATCTCGGCCCGGCGCGCCGCCACGGCGTCACCATGACCGGCGAGCTTGCCGATATTTTTCCGGAGCGAGGCGAGGGCGTGCGCCGGCTCGCCGCCCTGATGACCGCCGCCCTGGCCCCGGCGCCGGTCGCGTTCTATGCCGGGCGGGAGGGCTTCGTCGCTGACGTCGCCGGGCGCGAGGGCGCCATCGCCTCGGCGAACTGGCATGCGTCCGCCGCGCTCGCCGCCTCCGCCCATCCGGCGGCGCTGTTCGCCGATTGCGGCTCGACGACGACCGACCTCATTCCGATCTCGGGCGGGGAGATCGTGGCCTGCGGGACGGGTGACGCCGAGCGGCTCGCCGCCGGGGAGCTAGTCTATACCGGGCTGACCCGCAGCTTCGTCATGGCGCTGGCCGACCGCGTGCCGTTCGCCGGGATATGGACGCCGCTCGCTTGCGAGCATTTCGCGACCAGCGCCGATCTCTACCGCATTCTCGGCGAACTCGACGAGGCCGACGATCAGATGCCGGCGGCGGATGGGCGGGAAAAGACGCCGGCCGCCTCGATCGCCCGGCTCGCCCGCATGCTTGGGCGCGATGCCGGCGAGGCGAGCCCGGCTGCGTGGCGCGATCTCGCCGGGTTTCTCGCCGAGGCGCAGCTCCGCCGGATCCATGACGCGGCGCTGTTGGTGCTCTCGCGCTGCCCGCTGCCCGCCGACGCGCCGGTGATCGCCGCCGGGGTCGGCGCCGCGCTGATGCGCCGCCTCGCCGCCCGGCTGGGGCGAAGGTGCCAGCCGCTTTTCACCGATCGCGCCGCGGCCACGCATGCGCCGGCGGCGGCGATCGGGGTTTTGCTGTCCAGAACGGAGGATCGATCATGACCCAACCCGCCCCAACCGGGCTCGCCCGGATCAAAGCGCCGCGCCGCGCCCTCGCCCGCCTGCTCGCCAGCCTGCCGCTCGCCGCCCTGGTCAAAGCCAATGGCGCCCGCGCCGATGCGGCGCCGGCCGCGCCGCCGGGTGATCTTCCCCCAGGGCGCGTCATGCTGACCATTTTCCTGCGCCATGACGAGAAGAAGACGCTCGGCGAAATCAACGCCCATCTGAAAGAGACCGGCTGGTTCAAGAAATTCCCCCCCGCCGGGGTCGAGATCATCGGCTGGTACGTGATGATGGGCATCGGCCAGGTGGTCATTCTCAGCCTGCCGCCGGAAAAACTGCGCGAGGTCAACGTCGTCGTCGAAAGCGCGGCCTGGGGCGGCTACACCACGGAATTCTACCCGACCTATGATTATCGTGGCTTCTGGGAGCAGGCCCGGCGCGCGGCCGGGTAAACCGCCGGACCATCAGCGGATTATTAAGGAATCCACGCTATTAGAACCGATCGGACGACAAGGGGAAAGCGCTCGGGCATGGGTGGCGTCAAGAGCGGGTTCGTCGCGGCGGAGGGTGACCGCTTCGAGCATGGGTCGGCGCAATCGCACCGCGGCGATGCCGGCCGGGGCGATGCCGGGGGCAGGGGCGCGGGCGGGCGGTTTTCCGGCCCCTCGCCGGGGCTCGCGCTGTTCCTGCTGGATTGCGCGTTCCTCGTGCCGATCTGGCCGGGGGTTTTCGCCGCGGTCGCGACGCTCGCCGGCTTGCCGCCGCCGTCTCCGGTTACCGCGGTCACGCTGCTGCTCTATCCCGCGGCGATGCTCGCCGGTCTCTATGCGCTCGGTCTTTATCGCCGCGACATGATCCTCGAGACCCGCAAGGCGCTGGCCCGCCTGCCGCTCGCGGTCGGCTTCGGCGCCGTCGGGATCGCCGCGCCGATGGCCCTGCTCACCACGCTCGAGCCGGCGGTGCCGCTGCATAATCAGGCGCTTTTGTTCACCGTGGCGCTCGGCAGCGGCTCGGTCAGCGGGGTTTTCGCGCGGCTGGTGTTTTATGGCCTGCGCCGGCAGGGCCTGTTCCGCCGCCGCGTGCTGATCATCGGCGCCGGGCGGCGAGCCTGGGATCTGGTCTGGATGCTGGGGAAAGAGGGGCGCGGCGTTCATTATCAGATCGCTTTCGCCCATGATCCGGTGTTCGGCGAGGTCGATCCCCGTCTCGCGGACGGCGCCGCCGGGCCGATCGTCGCGGCAAGCGGGCAGGGCCTGCTCGCCGCCGCCCGCCGTTTCGCCGCCGAGCAGATCATCGTCGCCCCGGATGAGCGGCGGGGCATGGATCTCGAAGTTCTGCTCGCCTGCAAGATCGCCGGTTTCCCGGTCAAGCAGTATCTCGATTTCGTCGAGAAGGAGATCCGCCGCGTCGATCTCAAGCGGATGGAACTCGGCTGGCTGCTCTACTCCGATGGGTTCCAGTTCGGCCTCGTCACCCGTGTCCTCAAGCGCAGCCTGGATCTCTTGGTCAGCGTGATGTTACTGCTCGGCTTCATCCCCTTCCTGCTCGCCGCGGCGCTGGTGATCAAGCTCGACGATGGCGGGCCGATTTTTTATCGCCAGGAGCGGGTGACCCGGAACGGGCGGATTTTCCGGATCATGAAACTGCGCACCATGCGGGTCGATGCCGAGCGAGCGGGCGCGGTTTGGGCGGCGGACAAGGACCAACGCATCACCCGCGTCGGCGCCTGGCTGCGGCGCACCCGCATCGACGAGATGCCGCAGATCTTCAACGTGCTGAGCGGCGATATGTCCCTGGTCGGCCCGCGCCCGGAACGGCCCGCCTTCGTTGGCATGCTCGCCGCCCAATTGCCGCTCTATCACGAGCGCCACGTCGTCAAGGCCGGGCTCACCGGCTGGGCGCAAATCAACTACCCCTACGGCGCCTCGATCGACGATGCCCGCTCGAAGCTCAGCTATGACCTCTATTACGTGAAGAATTTCAATATTCTGTTCGATCTCCTGATCATCGCCCAGACCCTGCGGGTGGTGCTGTGGCCGGGCGGCGTGCGCTAGGCGGGGGGTCTCATCGCCGCGCCGCCGCGGCGGCATGGGCGAGGACGCGGCGGGCATTGCCGGCCCAGGTGTAGTCGCGGCGGATGATGTCCGCGCGGGCCTCGGCGCCGAGCCGGGCGCGGAGATCGGGGTCGCCGGCAAGGCGCATGATCGCCGCCCACATCGCGCCCTCCCGGTTCGGGTCAAAGAGCAGCGCGCTCCGTTCATGGTCGAGGATTTCGCGGATATTGGGCTGGTCCGGGGCGACGATGGCGCGGCCGGCGGCTATGTATTCGAAAATCTTCAAGGGCGAGGCGTAGGCCACGACGCGCGGCTGTAGCGCGATATCGAAATCCGCGACCAGCGCCGGAATCTCCGCCCGGCCGACGAGCCCGGTGAAGCGGACCCGCGCGGCAACGCCAAGCGCCGCCGCCTGGCGCTCAAGGCGCGGCCGCGCCGGACCGTCGCCGGCGATGACGAGGCGAAGACGCGGATCGGTGCCCGGCGCGGCGAGTGCCGTGATCACCGCGTCCAACCCGTGCCATTCGCGCACGAAGCCGGTGAAGCCGAGCACCAGTGTCTCGCGCCCGATGGCGCCATCGCGGGGCTCGGCAAACGCCGCGAGATCGATGCCGTTCGGGGTGATGACGAGGCGCTCGGAGGCGACGCCACTCTGCGCGATCATCTCGCCGAGCACGCCGGTCACCGCAAAAACCCGCGCCGCCGCGCGCCAGACATGGCGCTCCGCCCAGCGCGCCAGCCCGCCGAGGCGAAGCCCGCCGAACCGCGCCCGCTCCTCGGCGAGCGGCGCATTGACTTCGAGAAAAAACGGTATCCCCTCGTTCCGCGCGAGAGCGGCCCCGGCGAGATAGAAAAGATTATAGCGCTCATAGATGACATCGGGGCGAAAGCCGCGCGCGGCGCGGCGAAGGCGGCGATACGCCGGAAGGTTGTAGGCGAGTTCGGCAAGCTCGGCGAGGGCTGCGGGCAGCAGGCGGCGGGCGAGGGCGACGAGACGGCTTTCGCCGCCGAAGCCGGATTGCTCATAAAACCCCGGGCCGACGACCAGAACCTCGGCGCCTTCGGCGCGCAAGGCGGCGATCAGTTCCTCGACATGCACGCTCTGCCCGTCACGCGACTGGATGCGATGGCTATAAAGAATACGCATGAAGGCTCCTTCAATCGCTGCCCGGGTTGGCGCTGCCCAGGTTGGCGCGTCCCGGCGGCGGACGTTTGCCGCGCAGCGAGCGGCTCACCTCGCCGGCGATGTGGCGGGCGAGGGTCACGAGCCCGCCGGGGCGGCGGGGGTTGATCAGCAAAAGCCCGATCCGCTGGCGCCGCCGGCTCGCCCAGAGCGATTTATAGGGATCGTCGCCGCGGCCGAAATCGAGCCCGGAGACGCCGTCCGTGGCGATCAGACTGCGAATCGCCCGCGCCGTCAGCACGGTGCCGGGCGAGAGGGCGCGGGCGGCCTCGTCATGGGCGAGTTTCAGCACCG
Source organism: Pseudomonadota bacterium (assembly GCA_021851785.1). Lineage (GTDB taxonomy): Bacteria > Pseudomonadota > Alphaproteobacteria > Acetobacterales > Acetobacteraceae > Acidibrevibacterium. The sequence goes on along the minus strand of JAJZBV010000006.1, from coordinate 66,764 downwards.
TCGCTGTGCCCCCGGCGACGATCCAGAACTGCACCGCGATCGGGCCGGATGCGTCCGCGAGGATGAACAGGCGGAGGAGGCCGAGCGGCGCCGCCGCCCGCATCAGCGCGGCATTGAAACGCGGGAACGGCTCGGGCCCCTTCCAGCTCCGCGCATAGACCCGCTCGAACGCGGCGATGCCGGCCTCCAACCCGTCCGCCGTGGAGATCATCGTAAGCTGCGTGCGCTCGTCGGCGCGGCGGAGCTTCCGCCGGATGGTCTCGCGGAGCGGCCCCGGCCGGCAAGCGAGGTAGGATGCAAAGTCGCGCTCGGCGAGATCCTCGTGCCAATTGCCGAAATGCTGAAACCGCCGCACGATGAGCCCCGCGGCACGTGCCCCGGCCGCGAGCGCCGCCAGATCCCGCGTCCCGGCGGCGAGCGCGTCGAGCCGCACCACCGGATAGCGCCGGCAAACCCCCCCGAACGCCGCCGCCGCCGCCGCGCGCTCCTCCTGATCGGCGTCAGTGGCGAAGAGCGGGGCGTGGAGGCAGGTATAGGGGGTGGTGAGGCTGGCCGGGCCGGCCGGGTCGAGGCGGAGCGGAAACACCGCCCGGACGGCGCCGCGCCGCCGCGCCGCGACGAAACAGGGCGCGACCCCGACCGGCAGGGCAGCGGCGATCACCGTCGCGTACCAGAGGCGCGAGGAGAAGAAATCCGCCGCCGCTTCGGGGAACATCGCCTCCGGCAGCGCCGCGAGATCGGGGGTCGCGAACACCTCCATCCGCTCAGCGCCGCCAGGCATAATAGAGGCAACCGATCCATTCATGCAGGGCATAGAAGCTCATCCGCCAGCCGCTGAGGCGGGGCGCGAAATCGCTCGCGATCCCGGTCGGCGCGTGGTCGAGCAGAACCGGGGCGGCGGTGGCGCGGAGGCCGGCATGGCGGAACGCGATCAGCGCCCGCGGCATGTGCCAGGCATGGGTGACGAGATAGACCGAGCCGATCCCCTCGCGGCGGAGGATGGCGGCGCTGTCGCTGGCGTTCTCCCAGGTATCGTCGGAGCGGTCTTCGCGCCAGCGCGTCGGGACGCCGAAATCGTCGCGCAGACTCTCGGCCATCAGGGCGGCGAGCGAGACCGACCCGTCCGGCGGCTTGCCGCCGCTGACCAGCACCGGCAGCCCGGTGCGCCGGGCGAGGGCGGCGGCGGCGCGGAGACGCATGACGGTGAGCGGGCCGAGATCGACCGCCTGATCGTCCGCGGCACTGCTCGCCCCGGGATCGCGCGCGCCATGATCGACCTCGGCGGCGAGCACGACGATGGCGCGCGGCGGGTCATCGGCGGGTGGGATGAGTGGCAAACCGCGCTCGAGCGAGGCGATCAGCAGCCCCCCGGTGAACGGCAAGGCGAGCACCAGCAGCAAGGCCAGCGCCACCCCGGCGATGGCGAGCCCGAGCCGGCGCCAGCGCGTCAGCGCGGCGAGCGCGACCCCGGCGAGGCCGAGCGGCACCAGGTTGAGCGGCGGCACGATAGCGGCAATGGCGAAGGGGCCGAGCGACATCGCCGCTAGCGCGCCCCATCCCGAGGCTTGTCCGCTGGCGCATCGCCCTCGAGCGCAAGCCGCAGAAAAGCCGCGCTTTTTTCCTCCCAGCCGGCGGCGGCGGCGGTGGCGAGGCCCTGGCGGCGGAGGGTTTCGCGGAGATCGGCATCGTCGTGGAGCCGCGCCATCGCGCCGGCGATCGCCGCGACCGAGCCGCCATCGACGACGATGCCATTCACCCCGTCCGCCACCGCATCGGTGCTGCCGCCGTCGCGCCCGGCGATGACCGGCAGGCCGCAGCTATTGGCTTCGAGAAAAACCAGGCCGAAGCCCTCGGTGTCGCCATCGGGAAGCGCCCGATTGGGCATCACGAAGACATCGCCGAGGCAGTAATGATCGACCAGTTCCTCCTCCGGCACGAGGCCGGTGAAGACGACCTTGTCCGCGATCCCCGCTTCGCGCGCGATCTCCTCGAGCCGCGCCCGGTAGGGGCCCTGGCCGACGACGAGCAGGCGGATATCGGGCCGCGGCGGCGCGATTTCGGCCAAGGCGCGAATCGCCTGGTCGATGCCTTTTTTCTCCAGAAGCCGGCACACCGAGACGAACACGAAGGCGCCTTCGAGCCGATAGAGGCGCAAGAGATCGGCGCGTTTGGCGGCCGGGCGGAAGCGGGCGGTATCGACGCCGTTTTCGATCAGGCTGATGCGCGCCGGGCTTTCCGCGCCCAAAAGACGGCGTACCGCGCCGAGGGTGAAGCGGCTGACGACGATGATGTGATCGACACCGAGCAAGCCGTGGCGGCGGCGGTGATGGCCAGGGTCGTAAGGGTCGTCGGTGGTGATCTCCTCGCCGTGGATATAGACCAGGGTGGTGACGCCGGGGATTTTGCCGAGCAGGCCGACCAGCCAGCCGCTGGCGAGCAATTCGCCGAGGCAGACCGCCCCGATTCGCTCATGCGCGATCAGCCACAGCACGGTCGCGGCCAGACGCAGGCGGATCATGACGTCGTGAAGGCGGAAACCGAGCTTGCCGAACCATTGGCCGCGTGGCGGATCGATCACCGTCCGCAGCAGCTTGAGGCGCCGGACGGGAAACGGCGCCTTGCGGTCGTGTTCGCGCCAGCCGATCAGGGGCAGGCCGTCGGTGTAGCTGATGCGCGGCGCGAGGACCATGACCCGGCCGCCGCCATGGCGGGCGAGGTTGTCGTAAACGACCGCCGAGCCGCCCCGCACGGGAGGAAAATTATTGACCACCAGCAATACCTTGCGGTCTTTGTCCGGGGGCCCCGTCATGCCCGCCGCTCCGGCGGCGGGGCGAGGAGGGCGGGGATTTCGGGCAGCGCCGCGAAACGGCCGCCGAGCGCCCCGGCGAAGTGGTCGAGCTGGGCGGAGAGACGATCGTAGAAATAATGCAGATCGGCGCGGCTCTGGACATAGGGGTTGCGGCCCGGCGCCAGCGAGGAGCTATGGAAACTGAGCGGAAAGACCATCTCGCCGCGCCGGCGGAGATGACGGACCAGCCGGCGCATCGCCGAGGCGTCATTGCCTTCCGGGGAGAGGGTGATGCGCTCGGCGCAGCGTGAACGGGTGAGGAGCGAGGGCACGCGGAGCCGGGTCATGCGCGGCCCCGACAGCGCCTGGTAGAGCCAGCGCCCAAGCTCGCCCCCCCAGCCGACGACGCTGCGGCAAAGCGGCACCTCCAGAAGGTCGCGGTGCTCGCCGAACCAGAACGGCCGATAATCATAGCTGCTGTGGTCCGGCCCCCCTTCATGCGTGAAGCTGGTGCGCGGGGCGAGGCTGGTGTCGATCAGAAACCCATGTTTTTCGAGCAGAGCCGCGGTTTGCGCGCCGATGCCGTAGCGTCCGGCGCGGTGGATGGTGGGCGCAAATCCGAAGCAGGCGGTGAACTTTGCCTTGAGCGCGAGCAGTTTCTGCTCCTCCCGGCCGGCGTCGAGATTGCCCGAGAAGGAAAAACGGCGGCTCGGCTCGGCGCCGAGCGGCGGCGTCACCCAGGTGTGCAACTGCACGCCGACCACGCATTGCCCGCGTTCGAGCTGGCGGCGGATGAGCCGCACCGTGTCCTCGTCCGCGAGCACCGGGTAGGTCAGCAGATAGGCCGGCACCGCGCCATAGGCGCCGAGGATTTCGTGCAAATCGGGAATCTGGCGCATGCATTCGGTGGTGAAGCCGGTGCCCTCGATCGGGGTCAGCCAGTCGAAATCCTCCTCGGCGTCGATCACCACGGTGCAAACCGGGTGTTCGAGCCGGGCGGTCGCCGGCCGATCGGCGTGGAACGGGGAAGAATGCGTCATGCCTCGCTCTGGCGGGATGGAACAAAAGCCGCTGGCAGCAAGCCATTATCCCATTGCCGAGGCGTTTGACCAAGCGCGCCCGGCACCAGCCGGTGGATTTTTCTTGCTTTTTTTGCGGATGCGAAGGATAGAGGGGGCGTTCCGCACATCGCGTGATCGGCGCGCCCTTGACCCGGGCGCGTTTCAGTTGCGGGACTCCCGTTATCAATCGTTCGCCCCGGTATCGCGCGGGCAGGCGGACAGTAAGGCGCCCCTTCGAGCCGCATTGGCGGCCCTTCGGCGTTGGAGATGAATTTTCGTGCCATCCATGAGTTTTGCTAGCCTCGGCCTCGCCGAGCCGCTGCTTGGCGCCCTGACGCGGGCGCGTTTCGAAACCCCGACGCCGATCCAGGCCGGGGCCATCCCGCCGCTTCTCACCGGGCGCGATCTGCTCGGCATCGCCGAAACCGGCACCGGCAAGACCGCGGCCTTCGCGCTGCCGATCCTGCATCACCTCGCCGCCACCCCGCCGGCGGCGCCGCTCGGCCCTTTCACCACCCGCGCCCTGATCCTCGCGCCGACCCGCGAATTGGCGCTTCAGATCGAGGCCAGCCTGCTCAACTTCGGGGGCGTCGCGCGCCGGCGTCTGGTGACCATCGTCGGCGGCTTGAGCCGTCACGCGCAGGTGCAGCGGATGCGCCCCGGCGTCGATATCGTGGTCGGAACGCCCGGTCGGGTGCGCGATCTGATGGCGACCAACGAACTCCGCCTGCATGAGGTCCGCCATCTCGTGCTCGACGAGGCCGATCGCATGCTCGATCTCGGCTTCATCGCCGATATCCGCCGCATCATCGCCGCCTTGCCGGCGGCGCGGCAATCGGCACTGTTCTCGGCGACGATGCCGGCCGCGGTCGGCAAGCTCGCCGAAAGCCTGCTCCGCAACCCGGCGCGAGTCGAAATCGCCCGCACCGCGCCCGCGGCGTCGCGCATCGAGCAGCACGTGCATTTCGTCGATCCCGCCGGCAAACGGGCGCTGCTCGGCCGCCTGCTCGCCGATCCGGCGCTGTCGCGGGTGCTGGTCTTTACCCGCACCAAGCGCGCCGCCGACCGCCTCGCCGAAACCCTCGGCGCCGACGGGGTCGAGGTCAGCACCATCCACGGCAATAAGAGCCAGGCGGCGCGTGGCAAGGCGCTCGACCGCTTCCGCGATGGCCGCGCCCGGGTGCTGGTCGCGACCGATATCGCGGCGCGCGGGATCGACGTCGCGCAGGTCTCGCACGTCATCAATTTCGACCTGCCGGCGCAGCCCGAGGATTATGTCCACCGCATCGGCCGCACCGCGCGCGCCGGCGCGCGCGGCATCGCCATCTCGTTCTGCGGCAACGCCGAACGCGGCGCGCTCCGGGCCATCGAACGCGCGACCGGGGCGGGTTTCCAGGTCGCCTAAGGCCGGGTCGCCCAAGGCCGGGTCGCCTAAGGGCAGGGTTCGGTCCTGGACCAGCGGGGACAACGTCCTCCGCTGGTCTTGCGCCCCGATGTCCGCCCCCGATGTCCGCCCCCTATCTCCGCCCACCTATTTCCGGCTGACGATCCGCCGCAACTGGCCGACACGGTGGCGGAAATCGGCATGAGCCATATCCGGCATCGGCCAGGGCAGGCTCGCCCTGACCGCGCCGGCGCGCCAGGGGGCATGGGCGGGGGCATCGGCGAGGCGCTGCAAACTCGCCCACGGATGCCGCAGCCATTCATGCAGCGGCACCGGGTTGACCGCGGCCGAGATGCGCCGACCGTCGATCCCATGCACGAACGGAATGGCGTTGATCGCCCGCACCTCACGCGCGTTCGGCCGGTGCAGCAGGCGGGCGATGTCGAAGAGCGCCGAAGCCGGGTCGATGCTGTCCGGCCAGGCGCCATCGAGCAATCCATCGAGGGCGTCGATTTCGGCGAGACATTCCTGTTCCAGCGCGGCGAAGAATGCCGCGCGGATCGCGCCCGCCGGCGCCTGCTCGATGGCATGCACGGCGCGGAACCGGCCCTCCGCCGCCACGTAATGCGCAACCGAGCCATGCGGGGCGGAAAAGAAGAGTTCCAGCAGGACCGGCCCGTCGCGGACCAGATCGCAGAACGGTTTGGGATGGCCGAAGCTGAAAAGATAGCCCGACGCCGTGCGCGGATCGAGGCCGGGGCGCAGCGCCTCGGGGAAAAGGCCGAGATAGCAGCCGAACAGATCCTCCGCGGCGAGCCCGGAAAGCCGCGCCAATTGGCGCTGGATCGAGCCGTGCCAGCCGATATCGACGATCATCCGCCGCCCTGGCGCCAGAAAATCCTCGCTGGCGAGATAACCGAGCGCCGCCTCGCGCCGCGCCGCCAGCGCCGCCCCGATCAGCGCCGGCTGAGTGGCGATCAGGCGCCGCGCCGCGGTGAGACAAAGCCCGTATTCGTCCTCCACGATCCGCGCCGGGTCGAAGCCGAGGCCGACGAGCAGCGGGGCCACGGTTTCGGCCGCGACCCCGAGCGGCGCGAACAGAGAGGCGAGGCGGTCGCCGTTCACCGTATGGGCGAGCATGTCGGCGAGCGTTTCGGGATCATCGGCGAGGCCGGGCAGCACGATCGCCTGACGGGAGACCTCGAGATAGTGCAAATCCACCGGATCGCCACGTTTGGCGACGATGCGGCGCGCGATGGCGAGCGGCAGATAGCCGTCGCGGGCGGTGAAATAGAGCCGGCGAATGCCGCGCCGGCGCGCCTCGGCGAGCGTGAACAGGGCGAAGCCGAGCATCAGCAGGGTGACGTAATGGGCGAGCGGCTTTTCCTGGCTCGCGCCCCGGCCGGCGCGCCCGCTGGTCTCCGCCGGCCCGGGCGCGCGGCGGCGGCTATGGAGGAGGCGGAGAGCGACGTCGCGGGCGGCGACCGCTTCGTCCTCGGGCGGGGATGCGGGGCGCGGCAGATGGCGGGTCGCGAGGCCATGGGCGCGGGCGCGGGCGATATCGGAGACCGGGTTATCGCCGAGATGAATGATCTCCGCGGCGGGACCGCCGAGATGATCGAGCAGCCAGGCGAAGAGCCGCCCGCTATCCTTGCTGCGTCTGACATCGGCCGACGAAATGACCTCGCACGCGCCGCCGAAGCCGTTTTCGGCGAGCAGCGTCGCCAGCCACGCGCCGGGCAGGATGGAATCGGAGAGGAAAATCAGCCGCTGCCCCGGCGCCCGCTGCGCCAGCGTCTCGCGCAGCGCCGGCACCGCCCGGCAAACCGCGCCTTCGGTCGCGAATTCCAGCGCCGCCGCCGCCACCGGGTCGGAAACCAGGCCGCAGGCGGCGAGACGTTCATAGACCTCGTCGATGCGCGCCTCGTCATGGCCGGCTTCCCGCGCCTCGCGGCGCGCCGCGTCCTCGGCGGCGAGACGGAAGACGCGAAACGCATCCGCGTCACACGCGATCAGCCCGCGCGCCCGCGCCCGGGCGCCGACGGCGAGCAGCACATCGGCCGGCCGCGCCAGTTCGCGGACGAGGGCGGTGTCGAAAATATCGCAGCTGATGACCCGATACCGCGCGAGGTCTTCGGCGAGTTGGCGCGGCGCCACGATATCGCGGTCGGTGCGCCGGGCAGCGGCCCCGAATCCGGCGCCGATCACCCGCATCGCGGCTTTCATGGCGGCGCCAGGGCCGCGCCGACCTCACGCCGGCCGCCCCCCCGCCCGGCATCGTTCCCGGTCCGGAAGACGGGCGGGATCATCGTCCCGATCCTCGCGCGCAGCATCTTCCCCCGCTCTCTCCCGAAGCAACGTTACGGCCTGCCAAACACGCCCCGCGCGTCGTCAAAGTATCAAAACACGCGACAGTTGCGGGTAAATTTCTCAATTTGAGGATAACCTCCCGCTGTCCTGAAACGCAAGGGAAACGTTAATTCCCATGGCCTGAATTCGGCCATGGTGACAGTCGATAAGGCGGCAGATCGTTGTTCGCATCCACAGCGCCGCGCCCTATTCTGGCGGTAACAGAATCGGGAGATAAAGCTCATGGCGGCAGCGGCGGCGGGCGCGCATCATATCGTCATCGTCGGCGGCGGCGCGGGGGGGCTGGAACTCGCGACCCGGCTCGGGGACCGGCTGGGGAAGCGCGGGCAGGCATGCATCACCCTGGTCGACAAATCGCGCACCCATCTCTGGAAGCCGCTCCTGCACGCGGTCGCCGCCGGCAGTCTCGACCGCGCCGCCCATGATCTGAGCTACCTCGCGCAGGCGCATTGGCACCATTTCCGCTTTCGCCTCGGCGAGATGATCGGCATCGACCGGGCGCGGCGCGAGATCGCGCTCGGCGCGGTCTTCGACGAGGAAGGACACGAAATCACCGCCCCCAGCGTCATCGCCTATGACACGCTGGTGATGGCGCTCGGCAGTGTCACCAATGATTTCGGAACGCCGGGGGCGGCGCGCTTCGCGGTGCCGCTGGAGACCCCGGATCAGGCGGCGCGGTTCAATCGCCGGCTGATCAACGCATTCATCCGCGCCCAGACCCAGCCCGGGCCGGTGCGCCCCGGCCAGCTCGGCGTCGTCATCATCGGCGCCGGCGCGACCGGCACCGAACTTGCCGCCGAACTCCACCACACCACCCGCGCCGTCGTCGCGTATGGCCTCGACCGCATCGACCCGGGGAAAGACATCCAGCTCACCCTGGTCGAGGCGGCGCCGCGCATCCTGCCCGCGCTGCCCGAGCGCATCGCGCGCGCGACCCAGGGCTTGCTCAAAAAACTCGGCGTCGAGGTGCGGGTCGCGGCGCGGGTGGTGGCGGTGACGGCGGATGGCGTGCGCCTCGCCGATGGCAGTTTTCTGCCCTCCGAGCTGGTAATCTGGTCGGCGGGGGTGAAGGGGCCGGATTTTCTCGCAACCCTCGACGGTCTCGAAGTCAACCGGATCAACCAACTGGTGGTCAGCGAAACCCTGCAAACCACCCGGGATCCGGCGATCTTCGCGCTCGGCGACTGCGCCGCCTGCCCGCGCCCCGGTTTCGAGACGCTGGTGCCGCCGCGCGCCCAGGCGGCGCATCAGCAGGCCTCGCATCTGTTCCGGCAATTGCCGCGGCGCGAGCGCGGCGAAGCGGTGCAGCCCTTCGTCTATCGCGATTTCGGCTCGCTGGTCTCGCTCGGCCGCTACAGCACGGTCGGCAGCCTGATGGGGTTTCTGGTCGGGCGGAGCTTTTTCATCGAAGGCTATTTCGCCCGCCTGATGTATCGCTCGCTCTATAAAATGCACCAGCACGCGCTGCACGGCGCCGGCACCGTGGTTCTCGAAACCCTCGCCCGCGCCCTCGACCGCCGCGCCGACCCGCCGGTCAAGCTGCACTGAGCCGGTGTCGCCGCTTTCGCCGATCCTCGCGGCGCTGCATGCCTCGCCGCTGCGCATCTGGTCGATCATCATCACCCTCTACGGTGACGCCATCGTGCCGCGCGGTGGCACGCTCGACCTCGCCACCATGCTGCGGATTTTCGCCGCGCTGGCGATCGATCCCGGCGCGGTCAGAACCGCCGTCTCGCGCCTGGCCGCCGATGGCTGGCTCGTGGGCCGCAGGGTCGGGCGGGCGAGCTTCTATCGCCTGACCGCCAAGGGGGACGCCATTTTCGCCGTCGCCAGCGCGCGCATCTATCGCGCCGCGCCGCCGGAATGGGATGGGGTTTTGCGCCTCGTGCTGCTGCCCCCCGAGACGGCGACGGAGGCGGCGCGGACGGCGCTCCTCGATGCCGGGTTCGCGGCCCCGGTGCCGGGCCTCTGGATCGCGCCGCCAGGAGAGAAGGCGGTGCCGGCGCCGATCGCGTCGCTGGCCGCGGCGGTGGTGTTTGATGCCAGAGCGGAGGGCTTGTCCGGACCGCGCCTCGCCGCACAGGCCTGGCCGCTGGCGCGGCTTGCTGGCGGCTATGAGCGGTTCGTCGCGCTTTTTGCCCCGCTCGCGCGGTGGCTGGAGGAGGGCGGCCAGATCACCGGGTTGGAGGCGCTGGTTGCCCGCATCCTGCTCATTCACCACTACCGCCGGGTCATTCTGCACGACCCCGATCTGCCGCTGGCGCTGTTGCCGCCGGACTGGCCGGGGGTCGTGGCGCGGGCGTTGTGCCGGCGGCTGGATGCGGCGCTTTTCGCCCCGTCCGAGGCGTGGCTCGATCGGCACGCGCGCACCCCGGAGGGCGATCTGCCGCCGCTTGCCGCCGTTCCTGCCCGGTTTCAGGAAGATGAGCGATCAGGAAAATGAAAATCATTTGCAATATCAGTAAGAATTAGGACCAAAGCGAACGCCGCAAGCAAAAACTTTCATCGTCTTTACTCTTGCGGCGGTTGAAAAAATTGGCCACATCTGACGCCGGCCCCGCGCCGGGGATCACCGGGCCATGAGGTTTTCCATGCGAGATTTTTCCGACCTCGGCGAGCGCGAGATCCTGGCCCTCGCGATCAGCAACGAGGAGGAAGACAGCCGCATCTATATCGATTACGCCGAGGTGCTGCGCGAGCATTTCCCCGCCTCGGGAAAAGTGTTCGCCGAAATGGCGCAGGAGGAAAACGAGCATCGGCGGCGGCTGATCGAACTCTATCAGGAGAAATTCGGCGAACACATCCCGCTCATCCGCCGCCAGGACGTGCGCGGCTTCGTGCAGCGCAAGCCGGTCTGGCAGATGCGCGAGGTCCGGCTCGAGACGGTGCGCAAGCAGGCCGAGCTGATGGAGATGGAGACCCAGCGCTTCTACCGCCAGGCCGCGAGCCGCAGCACCGATGCCTCGATCCGGAAATTGCTCGGCGATCTCGCCGAGGCGGAATCGGTGCATGAATCGACCGCCGAGAAGCTGATGGCGGAGAACCTGCCCCGCGACGTCCGCGCCGAGGAGGAACACACCGCGCGGCAGATGTTCGTCTTGCGCTACGTCCAGCCCGGGCTCGCCGGGCTGATGGATGGCTCGGTCTCGACGCTGGCGCCGCTGTTCGCCGCCGCCTTCGCCACCGGCCAGTCCTGGAACGCCTTCGTCGTCGGCCTCGCCGCCTCGCTCGGGGCCGGCATCTCGATGGGGTTCGCCGAGGCGCTGTCGGATAACGGCAGCCTCACTGGACGCGGCGCGCCGCTTTTGCGTGGCGTGATCTGCGGCGCGATGACCACGCTCGGCGGGCTCGGCCACAGCCTCCCATATCTGATCCCGCGTTTCTGGACGGCGACCACGCTCGCCATCGCGGTGGTGGTGGTGGAACTCGCCGCGATCAGTTGGGTGCGCTGGCGCTATATGGATACCCCGCCCGTCGCCGCCGCGTTTCAGGTCGCGTTCGGCGGCGCCCTGGTGTTCGGGGTCGGCATTCTGATCGGCAGCAGTTGATCCTCAAGGAGCCAGGAATGACCACGGAACGTTATGACCCGCTGACGCTCGCGCTGCACTGGCTCACGGTCGCGCTGGTTTTGACGTTGTGGAGCATCGCGCAGGTGTGGGGCTGGCTGCCGCGCGGCTCGGCGCCGCGGCACGCGGCGCAGGCGCTGCACGTTTCGCTCGGGATGGTGTTCATCCTGGTGCTGCTGGCACGCCTTCTCTGGCGCGCGACGGCCGGGCGGCGCCTCGCCCCGCCGCCGGGGCCGCGCCTCCTGGAATGGGGGGCGCGGGCGGCGCATGGCGCGCTCTATCTTCTGCTCATCCTGATGGCGATCAGCGGGCCGCTCAACCGCTCGGCCGGCGGCGATCCGCTCGGCTTCTTCGGCCTCGTCACCTTCCCGCCGCTGCTCGCCAAGGACAAGGCCCTGGCCGAGACCATCAATGATTTTCATGGCACCGTCGCGACGATCATCCTCATTCTCGCGGGGATCCACGCCGCGGCGGCGCTGGCGCACCACTATTTCTGGCGCGACGGCGTGCTCGCCCGCATGGTGCCGGGGCTCGCGTCACGCGAGCGGCGATAGCGCGGTCGCCGCGCCGTCTTCAGCCGGGGCGGTCCTTGAGTTCGATTTCGAGGAAGGCGAGCGGCGCCGGGCCGGCGTTGCTCACGTCATGTTCCACCCCGGCCTTGCGGAAATAGGGGCGGCCCGGCTGCAGCGGCGTCTCCGTCTGGCCGGTCGCCGAGATCGCTCGCAGCAATCCCTCGGTCAGCGGCACCACCAGATAATCGAAATCATGGCGATGATGCCCGGTGGTCGCCCCCGGCGCCAAGCGCCATTCCGTCACCCGGATCTCCTCGCGGTCGATCTGACGGGCATGTTCGGCGGTGTGGTGAGAGGTCATGGGGTTCTGGTCTCCTCGGCGTCGTCGTTGCGAAAAGGCGTGAAGGCGCGGAGATCGGCTTCCCGCGCCGCGATGGCGAGGCGTTCGGCCTCGAGAAAATCCCCCACCGCGCGGCGCAGCCCGGCATGCGCGATCCAATGCGCCGAATAGGTCGGGGCCGGCAGATAGCCGCGCGCGAGTTTGTGCTCCCCCTGCGCCCCGGCCTCAACCCGTGCCAATCCCTGCGCGATGGCGTATTCGATGGCGCGATAATAGCAGAGTTCGAAATGGAGGAACGGCCATTCGCCGACCGCCCCCCAGTTGCGGCCATACAGTGTCGCGCGGCCACGCAGATTGAGCGCGCCGGCGACCGCCCGCCCGTCTTTCTCGGCGATCATGAGGACGATTTTATCGCCGAGACGCGCTGAGAGCAGGCTGAAGAACCGGCGCGGCAAATAGGCGCCGCCCCATTTCCGCTCCACCGTCGCGAGATAGAAGCGATAGAACGCATCCCAATGCCGCTCGGTGATCGCCGCCCCTTCGAGGGTCTGCAGGGTGAGTCCCTGGGCCGCGACCTCGCGCCGCTCGCGGCGGATGGTCTTGCGCTTGCGCGACGAGAGGGAGGCAAGAAAATCCTCGAAATCGCCATAGCCGGCATTGTGCCAGTGGAATTGCAACCCCTGACGGCGGAGCCACCCCGCCGCGCCGAGCGCGTGCCATTCGCCCTCGGTGCAGAAGGTGACATGCACCGAGGAGAGATCGAGCCCGGCGCAGGCGTCCGCCAGCGCCTGGCCGAAGGTCGCCGCCGTCACCCCGGCGCCCGGGCGGATCAGCAGGCGTGGCCCCGGCACCGGGCAAAACGGCACCGCGACCTGTAATTTCGGGTAATAGCGCCCGCCGGCCCGCTCGAACGCATCGGCCCAGGCATGGTCGAACACATATTCGCCGTAGCTGTGCGATTTGACATACATCGGCGCGACGGCGGCCAATTGCCCTTCGTCATCGCGGAGCGCCGCGTGGCGCGCGAGCCAGCCGGTGCGCGGCCCGACCGCGCCGCTATCTTCGAGGGCGCTCAGGAAGGCATGGCCGATGAAGGGATTATCCTCGACTTCGGCGCAGCCGTTCCACTCCCCGGCCGCGATCTCGGCGATGCGGGCATGCAGCGTGAGGCTGAACCTGGCGGAGCCGTCCGGCATCACCGGCATGTGGCGGCGCGGGCGCGGAAATAAAGGCTCAGGCGATTTCGAACCAGCCTTCGACCTCGACCGCGAAATCGAGCGGCAGCGAGGGCACGCCGACGGTGGTGCGGGCATGCCGGCCGAGCTCGCCAAACACCGCGACGGCAAGATCGGAGGCGCCGTTCATCACCCGCGCATGCTCGGTGAAAGCGGCGGTCGCGGCGATGAAGCCGCCGAGCCGCACGACGCGCCGCACCCGCCCGAGATCGCCGTCGAGAGCGGCGCTCGCTTGCGCGAGCAGATTGATAAAGCAAAGCTGCGCCGCCCGGATGCCCTCCTCGAGGCTGATTTCGGCGCCGAGCTTGCCGAGAATCCGCGTCTCGCCGAGGATCGGCCCCTGACCCGAGATCACGATCAGGTTACCGACGGCGGCGAAGGGCAGGTAATTGGCGACCGGCGCCGTCGGCGTCGGCAGCGCGAAGCCGAGATCGGCAAGGCGTTGCGCGATCGCAGCGGACGTCATCGGGGCAGGGAGCATCACGCATTCTCCTCGAAAGAAACGCAGCCTCGTCGCACGCGGCCGGGTTGCAGTTTCCTCCGGCCGGTGGCCGGCGGCAAGCGCCGGAAACTGTGAGGCGCGATTTTCGGCCAAACATGGCTACACTGGCCGGCATGGCAGTCTCGCCCAAGGATGAGGAGAAACCGATGACCGCCCAGCCCTTCGTTCGCGCCGCCATCGCCGCGCTGCTTGCAGCAAGCTGCCTCCGTCCCGCTTTCGCCCAACCCGCGACGCCCCAATCCGCGACGCCCCAATCCACGACGCCGGGCGCCGCCGATTTCCTCAATGCCGCGAGCGACGCCGATAACTGGATCCTGCCGGCGAAGAGCTATGCCAACAACCCGCTCACGCCGGCAACCGCGATCGACCGTGCCAATGTCGCCAAACTCCACCTCGCCTGGCGCCATGAGGAGAAAGGCGGGCCGATCATGGCGACCCCCCTGGTCTGGCATGAAACCATGTTCCTCGCGACCGCGGACGGCGCGGTGATCACCCTCGATGCCGCGAACGGCCAGGCGAAATGGCGCTTCGCAACCGCGGCGGCCGGCCCCGGCCGGCTCGCCTTGTTCGATGGCAATGTCTTCCTCGCCACCGAAAGCGGGACGCTGATCGCCCTCGATCCCGCCACCGGACATAAGAATTGGGAGATCGCGGCGGCGCCGGAGGCGGGGTTCGCGACCGCCCCGATGCCGTATCACAACCCGGCGACCGGCCAGGATCTGCTGCTGATCGGGGTTGCCGCGACGGCGCCGGGCGGCAGCGGCGCGATCGCCGCGTTTGCCGCGCGTGACGGCCATCGGCTGTGGACTTGGACCACCATCCCCGGCCCCGGGATGCCGGGCCATGAGAGCTGGGGCGGCACGTCCTGGCGGCAAGGTGGCGCGACCCCGGTCGGCATCGCCATCTCACCCGCCACCCACACTGCCTTCGCGGCCCTCGGCGGCCCCGCCCCCGCCTATGACGGCGCCGCCCGTCCCGGCGATAACCTCTATAGCGACGCGCTGGTCGCGCTCGATCTCGCGACGCCTGCGCCCAAGCTCCGCGGCTATCACCAGTTCATCGCCCATGACACCTGGAATTGGGGGCTCGCGACGGCGCCGATGCTGGTCTTCGGCCGGGTTGCCGATAAGCCGCGCGATCTCGTCGTGGCCGGCGACAAGGGCGGCAATCTCTGGGTGCTCGACGGCGATAACGGCGCCCTGCTCGACCATGCCGCCTTGAGCTTCGTGAAAAACGGCACCACAAGGGCGGCCGGCGGCGGCGCCGTCATTTGTCCGGCTTTCGACGGCGGCATTCAAAGCCATGGCGGCGCCTTCGACACCGCCAGCAACACCCTCTTCATCGCCAGCGCCGACCAGTGCGCCGCGGTTGCAACCGGCAAGACGGGCAGCGATGTCAGCGTCCTCGGCCCCGGGGAGACCAGTTTCAACGCCATCGCGGTCGCCAGCGGCACTTTCCTCTGGCGCCGGCATTTCGAACCGTCGCGGCACGCCGCTCCGCCCTCCGCGTCGTTCGGGGCGCCGAAGCTTGGCCCGCAACTCGAAAAACCGATCAATGCCGGCGTGTTGCTCACCGCGAGCGGCCTGGTTTTCACCGCCGCGCCGGACGGGAGTTTCGTTGCCTTTGCGGCCGAGAATGGCCGGGAACTCTGGCATGACGACACCGGCGCGCCGATCACCGCGCCGGCCATCGCCTACCGCGCCGACGGCAAGGAAATCATCGCCGCGATCTCCGGCGAGCGGGTTTCGGCATTCACCATCAAGTAAAAAAGAACGGCGCGGGGCCATGCCGAGGGCGCCGCCGCCGGCATGGGACCGGGCCCGGAGTTCATCCTCCGGCTGTCATCCGTTGGCGACTTTGCGCGGCGAATCGCTGTGGCCGGCGGCGCTCTTTTTCGCGTCCGCCGCGGCCTCGGCCATCATGTGCTTGAGATCGCGGAGCAGCGCGCTGCCCTTCAATGTCCGCTGCACGAGAACGCTGCGGCGGTCCTGGGGATCGACCTTGCGGCGGGCGAGTTCCAGCTCGCCGAGGCGATCGAGGGCGCGGGTGATCGCCGGCTTGGAGACGCGGAGATCGGCCGCCAGGCCACGGACGGTGTGGTTGCCGTCCTGAAGATAGCAGGTCAGAAACACGGCGAGTTGCCGCGCCGAGAGATCCGGGCCTTCGCGGCGAACCAGGGAGACGACGGTGTCGCGGAGGATGGCGAGCAAGGTGTCGGTGGCGGAGGGAGAGGCGGAGGCGGGCATGGCGTTAATCCTTCTTCTGGTCGCCGGTTGTCTGGTCACCGGTCGCCGGGCCGGAAAATCGTAGGCCGACCGCGGTGGCGATCGCACGGGCCGCTTGCGCTTCGCCGCCTTCCGGCCGGCCGGGGCGTGTCGCGTCGTTCCAGGCATAGAGGTCGATATGCACCCAGGGCACGCCTGTCGCAATGAACCGCTCAAGAAATAACGCCGCGACGACCGCTCCTCCATGTGTATTTCCGGCAATGTTGTTCAAATCTGCGACAGGGCTGCCGAGCCAGATGCCGTAATCGGCCCAGAGCGGCAATTGCCAGAGCGGATCGCAGCAGGTTTTTCCGGCGTCGATCAGCCGTTCGGCCCAGGCTTGATCATTGCTGAAGAGCGCCGGCAGGTCGGGCCCGAGCGCCGCGCGCGCCGCCCCGGTCAGGGTCGCGCAATCGATGATCAGGGAAGGTGTCTCCTCGCACGCGGCGGCGAGCAGATCGGCGAGCACGAGGCGGCCCTCGGCATCGGTGTTGCCGATTTCGACGGTGAGGCCCTTGCGGGTCGCGAGCACGTCGAGCGGGCGCATGGCCTGGCCGGAGACGCTGTTTTCGACGCAGCCGACGCGGAGCACGAGTCGCACCGGCGGATCCGCCGCCATGATCATCCGCGCCGCCGCCATCACCACCGCGGCGCCGCCCATGTCCTTTTTCATCCGCAGCATGGCGGCGGAGGGTTTCAGGTCATAGCCGCCGCTGTCGAAGCAGACCCCCTTGCCGCAGAGCGCGATCAGCGGCGCGTCCGGCCCGGCACCGCTTCCCGCCCAGCGCAGAATGGCGACCCGTGGCGCCCGCGCCGCGCCGCGCCCGACCGCGGCCAGCGCCGGATAGCCGGCGTCCAGCGCGTCATCGGCGACGATCTCGACGCTGGCGCCGAATCCTTTGCCGAGCGCCGAGACCGCGTCCGCCAGCTCCGCCGGGCCGAGATGATTGGCCGGCATGTTGACGAGATCGCGGGCCATGATGACCGCCTCCGCCGCCGCCCGCGCCGACTCGGTGCCGGCCGGCGGCACGAGCCGCGCCGGCGGCCGCGACGGCGGCTTGAAGGCCGAGAAACGATAGGCGCCGAGGGCGAAGCCGAGCACCGCGCGCCCCGGATCATACCCGCCCGGCACCAGCCGCCAGACCGTGCCCTCGGGCAGACGGAAGGCGAGATCGCCAAAGGCCCAAGGAGGGGTATCGGGCGGGATAGCGGCGGCGGAAACGCTGTCGCCGAGGCCGAGCACCGCGCCCGAAAGCCCGGCCGCGCCGGGGAGCAGGACGAGCTGTTGCGCCTTGGCGGAAAAATCGGTGGCGTCGAGATAGCGCCGCGCCGTCTCGGGTAATGACTCGCGTAGCGCCGCGAGATCCGCCGGCGAGACCGCGTAAAGCGGCAGCGCCGCCGGGGCGTCGTCGGCGAGGGCCAGCGCCACCGGGGCGCTCACGCGCCCGGTGCCGCCGAAGCCGCGAGCCCGGTCGCCATGAGCCCGCCGGCCATGAGCGCGGTCACGCGGCGCGCGAAGGCGGCGGCGTCAGCGGGCGCCTCGCCCTCCTGCACCCGCGCGAGATCGAAGAGGGTTGCCGCGATCTCGGCGAGATCGGCGGTCTCGGCGCGCGCCGCGAGGGCTGCGATCAGGGGATGGCGGGGATTGATCTCCAAAACCGGCGCCGGGGCGGGGAAATCGCGCCCGGCGCGGCGCATCAGCCGCTCGCGGAAGAGATCGCCGCCCGCCATCCCGGGGGCGAGCGCGACCGCGCTTTCGACCAGCCGCTCCGAGGCGCGCACCTCCGAGATCGCCGCCCCGAGCGCGGTCTTGAGCGCGCCGGCGAGGGCGGTGACATCGGCCGCCGGCGCCGCTTCGCCGTCACCCGCGAGCTTGGCGAGATCATCGCCGCTCCGGATCGCGTTCCGGATCGGCTTGTCCTCGAAGGCAGAGCAGCGATCGGGCCAGAACGCATCGATCGGGTCGGCGAGCAGCAGCACCTCGACGCCACGGGCGCGGAACCCCTCGAGGAGCGGCGCGCGGCGGAGGGCGGCGATATTTTCTCCCGCCAGGACATAGATCGCCTCCTGCCCGGGCTTCATGCGCGCGACGTACGCGGCGAGCGAGGTCCAGCCCTCGTCCGCGGTCGAGCGAAAGCGCGCGAGCGGCAGGATGTCCTTCTGATGCGCGTGATCCTCCCACAGCCCCTCCTTGAGGATCGGGCCGAAATTCTCCCAGAATTTTTCGTAGCTCCCGTCTTCCTTGGCCCCGTCATCCTTGGCGCGGGTCTTGAGTTCGGTCAGCACCCGGTTGGTGAGCGCGTTGCGGATCCGCCCGAGCACCGGGGTTGCCTGCAACATCTCGCGCGAGACGTTGAGCGGCAGATCCTCGGTATCGACGACGCCTTGCACGAAGCGGAGCCAATTCGGCAGCAGGCCGGCCTCGTCGGTGATGAACATGCGCCGGACATGGAGCCGCACACGTGACGCCCGCTCCTCCTCGACCACCGCGAAGGGGCGGGACGAGGGGACGAAGAGAAGGGCGTGGAACTCCAGCGCCCCCTCGGCTTTCCAATGCAGCGTCGCCCATGGGGCGTCGAAGAGATGGCCGAGATGGCGGTAGAATTCGGTATAGGAGGCCTCGGTGATCTCGGCCTTGGGCTTGCGCCACAGCGCCGTGCCCTCATTGGCCGGGAGATCCTTGCCGTCCCGCGCGATGGTCACCGGCCAGGTGATGTGATCGGCCCATTTGCGCACGATCGCCTCGAGCCGGTGCGGCTCGAGGAATTCCTCGGCGTCGGCCTTGAGATGGAGGATGACGTCGGTCCCCGGCGTCTCGCGTTCGGCCGCGGCGAGGGCGAATTCGCCGCGTCCCGCCGAATGCCAGCGCCAGGCCTCGTCGCCGCCGGCGCGGCGCGAGACCACTTCGACGCGCTCGGCGACCATGAACGCGGAATAGAAGCCGACCCCGAACTGGCCGATCAGGTTCGGCCGCTCCTCGGGCCGCGCCTTGGCGATCTCGGCGCTGAAGGCGCGCGTGCCGGAGCGGGCGATGGTGCCGAGATGGGCGATCAGCTCGGCGCGGGTCATGCCGATGCCGTCATCGGAGAGGGTCAGGGTGCGGCCTGGCTTGTCCGGCAGGATGCGGATCCTGGCGCCTTCAGGCAAAGCGAGCGCGGGCTCGGTCAGCGCCTCGAAGCGGCGTCGGTCGAGCGCGTCGGCGGCGTTGGCGACCAGCTCGCGGAGAAAAATCTCGCGCTTGGAATAGAGCGCGTGGACCACGAGGTCGAGCAGCCGCCCGACCTCGGCGCTGAAATCATGCCGCTCCTCGCCGCGCGCCGTCTCGGCGCCCTGGGGAGGCGCGGGGGATGCCGTCTCGTTCATGGGTGCGGATACCCTCCTTTCGCGCCCCCGATATGCGCCGGATCGCCCGGAGGTTCAAGGAAGGCCAGCAACCCTGTCCGCTTGGCCGGGCGCGGCGGCAGGCGCGTCAGCGGCGGCGCGCGGTGACCAGTTGCACGGTGGCCGCAAGGGCGATGTCGCCCCTAGGGGCTCCCCCGGGGATGGTCGGAAAGCGCGCGAACGCCGCCGTCATCTCCCCGAGCAGGGTCGCGCGCAGACGGTCATCGGGGCGCTTTTCCTCGACCAGGGCGCCGGAGGGGCCGAACAGCATGGCCAGCGCGGCTTCTTCCGCCGCCTCTCTTCCGGCCAGCGCGACCGGCGCGGCGGTGATGGTGATGGCCGCGAAGCCCGACGCCGCCAGGATCTCGCGCACGTATTCGGGATCGCTGAAGGCGAGCGGCCCCGGGCTCCGCGCCGGGCGCGGCTTGGGCGGGCCGAGCGCGCGGAGCGCGATGGCGTAGGGCGCCTGCCAGTGCGGATTGGCCTCGATCCCGGCCCAGGCGGCGAAGCAGAGCCGCCCGCCGGGCTTGAGGGCGGCGGCGATATTCTGGAAGGCGGCGATGGGTTCGGCGAAGAACATCACCCCGAAGCGCGACAAAGCGAGGTCGAAGGCGGCGGCGGGGAAGGGGTGGATCTGGGCGTCGGCGGCGAGGAGCCGGGCCTGCGCCGCTTTCGCGTCGGCGAGCCGCGCCTCGGCCAGCGCCAGCATCGGCGCCGAGATATCGACCCCGAGCACGCTGCCCGCCGCGCCCACCGCCTCGGCGAGCAAAAGCGTGGTCGCGCCGGTGCCACAGCCGATCTCCAGCACCCGCTCGCCCGGGCGCGGCGCGGCGTGGGCGAGCAGCAGATCATTGACCGGCGCCAGACGCTGCTCCATCACCGCCGCCGCGCGCACCCATTTCGGGCCGGAAACCTCGTTCCAGTTCTTCCATTGCGCGGCGTTCGGGCGGGTCTCTTCGTTCACGGCCATCTTCCCCTCGGATTGGGGGGCGAGACTACCCGCGTGCCGTTGCCCTGGCCACCCGTGCCGTCTTTCCGCCATTTTGCTTTCCGCCAATTTGGCTTGATTTTCGCCCCCCGCGCGCCTAAATCTGGTTATTCCCAACCATTACAGCGTGGAGCTTGCCCGCATGGCACGCGTGACCGTCGAGGATTGCGTCGAGAGAGTTCCCAACCGCTTCGAGCTGGTTCTGCTCGCGGCGCAGCGGGCGCGCAATCTCAGCCGCGGCGAAGAACTGACCATCGATCGCGACGACGATAAGAACCCGGTGGTCGCGCTCCGCGAAATCGCCGACGAGACGGTGGAGATCAAGAAGCTCGAAAGCGATCTCATCCGCTCGCTGGCCCGCGCCCCGGAGCCGGAGCCGGCCGAGGTGGAGGTGATGGACCTGATCCCGACCGAGCAGAACATTTTCGGCCTTCAGGATATCTCGGCCGATGAGGAGATGGGCAATCTGCCGATCGAGGGCGAGGATCTCTCGCCGCGCGATCTCGAGGCGGCGATCGAGGCCGAGCTTTCCGGGCGTTCCCGCCGATAGGAGCCAGCCGGTAGGAGCCAGCCGATAGGAGCAATGGAGTGGCAGCGGGTAGCGGCGGCAGGGCGATCCCGGCGTTCCAGCGCCTCCCGGAAGGCGGCCTGAGCCAGCCTTTCGCCGCGCTCGCCGGCGCTCCCCGGCTTTCCCCGGCCGAGGAACTCGTCCGCCGCGTCGCCCTCTATGACCAGAAGGCCGATGGCGCGCTGATCACCGCCGCCTATGAATTCGCGCGCGCCGCCCACGCCGAGCAGCGCCGCGACAACGGCGATCCCTACATCACCCACCCGCTCGCGGTGGCGATGATCCTCGCCGGCTACAAGCTCGATACCGCCAGTCTCTGCACCGCCCTGCTCCACGACACCATCGAGGACACCAAGGCGTCGCTCGCCGAGATCAGCCGCCGCTTCGGCGCCGATGTCGCCGGCCTGGTCGATGGCGTGACCAAGCTCACCCGGCTCGAGCTGCAATCGGACCGCACCAAGCAGGCGGAGAATTTCCGCAAGCTGGTGCTGGCGATGAGCAAGGATATCCGGGTTCTCCTGGTCAAGCTCGCCGACCGTCTGCACAACATGCGCACCCTCCATTTCGTGCGTGAGGCGGCCCGGCGCGAGCGCATCGCCCGCGAGACGATGGAAATCTATGCCCCGCTCGCCGAGCGGATCGGCATGGACCAGGTCAAGACCGAATTGCAAACCCTCGCCTTCGCCCAGATCGAGCCCGCCGCCTATGAGACCATCCAGGCGCGGCTCAATTTCCTCCGTGGCCAGGGGGCCGACGTCATCGAGGAGATCCGTCACGAACTGCGCGGCATCTGCGAGGCCGCCGGCGTGCCGGTGTTCGAGGTCACCGGGCGCGAGAAATCGCCGTTTTCGATCTGGGAGAAGATGCAGCGCCGGAAGGTGAGCTTCGAGCAGCTTTCCGACATCATGGCGTTCCGCATCGTGGTGCCGACGCGCGAAGCCTGCTACGCCGCCCTCGGCGCCGTCCACGCGGCCTATCCGGTGATCGCCGGGCGCTTCAAGGACTACATCTCGACCCCGAAATCGAACCTCTATCAGAGCCTCCATACCGGCGTCACGCTGCGCCATCCGCGCAACCAGAAGATCGAGGTGCAGATCCGCACCCGCGCCATGCACGAGATCGCCGAAAACGGCGTTGCCACCCACTGGGCCTACAAGGCCGCCGGCAGCGCCGAGCCCGCCAATCTCAAGGAGGTCAAGCAGTTCCGCTGGGTCCAGGATCTGCTCGAAATCCTCGAGGATTCCGCCGCCCCTGACGAGTTCCTGGAAAACACCAAGCTCGAACTCTATGAGGATCAGGTCTTCTGCTTCACGCCCAAGGGCAAGCTCATTCCGCTGCCGCGCGGGGCGACGGCGGTGGATTTCGCCTATGCCGTGCATAGCCAGGTCGGCGATACCTGTGTCGGCGCCAAGGTGAACGGGCGGCTGGTGCCGCTCCGCTATCAGCTCCAGAACGGCGACCAGGTCGAGATCATGACCGCGCGCGGCGGCACGCCGTCGCCGCAATGGGAGCGCTTCTGCGTCACCGGCAAGGCGCGGGCGCGCATCCGCCGCTTCGTCCACCAGCAGCAGCGCCAGCAGCAGCGCGACGATGGCCACGCCATGCTGGTCCGCGCCTTCCGCCAGGAAGGGGTGGAGGGCAGCGAGAAAATGCTCGAAGCGACGCTCAAGCCCCTGAAACAGGCCTCGCTCGAGGATCTCTTCATCGCCGTCGGCTTTGGCGCGATCGGACCGAAGGAGGTCGTCCACACCGCCTATCCGGAATTGCGGCAAGCGTCGCGCGCGCCGCGCATGGTCCCCGGCTTTGCCGCCCGCGCACCGCGCAACGGCACCGCGTCGGCCGATCCCGGCATGGCGATCATCGGCCTCATCTCCGGCATGGCGGTGCATTTCGCCGGCTGCTGCCATCCGCTGCCGGGTGACCCGATCGTCGGCATCATCGCCACCGGCAAGGGCGTGACCATCCACACCCGGAGCTGTCAGACGCTCGAGCAATTCGCCGCGACCCCCGAGCGCTTCATCGATGTCGACTGGGATCCGGCGGCGCTCGGGCGCGAAAAATCCGGCAAGCATGTCGGGCGCATCAGCGTCATCACCGGCAACGAGCCGAACGCGCTGGCCAACCTCGTCAATGCCATCAGCAAGCAGGACGGCGCCATCGCCAATCTCCGCACCGTCAACCGCCAGCAGGATTTCTGCGAGATCGTGGTCGATGTCGAGGTGCGCGATCTGCGCCATCTCTCGCATGTCATCGCCGGTCTCAGGGCAACCCAGGGCATTTCCGAGGTGGAGCGCGCGCGGGCGTGAGGGATTTCGCGTGATCCTCGGCCTCGGCGCCGATCTCTGCGATATAAGGCGCATCGAGGCGGTGCTCGCGCGCCATGGCGAGCGCTTTCTGCGCCGGGTGTTCACCGAGGCCGAGCGCGGGCGCGCCGCGCGCCGCGCGCCGGCGCTGGCCGCCGCGACCTACGCCAAGCGCTTCGCCGCCAAGGAGGCCTGTGCCAAGGCGCTCGGCACCGGGTTCCGCCGCGGCGTGTTCATGGCCGATCTCGGCGTCGTCAATCTTCCCTCCGGCCAGCCGAGCCTTATTCTCACCGGCGGCGCGGCGGCCCGGCTCGCGGCGCTGACGCCGCCCGGCAGGCAGGCCGCGATCGCCCTCACCATGACCGACGAATACCCCTACGCCTTCGCCCAGGTGATCATCTCGGCAGAGTCTTTGTTATAAAAATTTAAAATGTAAAACAAAAACTTCTTTTCCCGAAGAAAAAGAGGCAAAGGACTTTCTCCCCGTTTCCTCGGAGCAGGCAGTGCCGCAGGCACTGCCCAACGGGTAAAAATTTTTTCAAAAAAGAACGATTTTTTCTGAAATCACCACCGATTGCCTTGCCCCCCGCCCGCGCCGGCTTGACAGGGGCATGGGGGAGCGGCTTGATCCGCCGGCTTTTTTGACCGGAACGGAATCCCCTCGCATGGCGCAAAGCAAACCCGGCGGCCTGATCGACAACGTCAAAACCATCGTCTATGCCGCGCTGATCGCGCTCGGCATCCGCACTTTCGCCTACGAGCCGTTCAACATCCCCTCGGGCTCGATGATCCCGACGCTGCTGGTCGGGGATTATCTCTTCGTCTCGAAATTCAGCTACGGCTACTCGCATTTCTCCTTCCCGCTGTCGCCACCGTTGTTCTCGGGGCGGATTTTCGGGCGCTTGCCACAGCGCGGCGATGTCGTTGTCTTCAAGCTGCCGCGCGATACCTCGACCGATTACATCAAGCGCATCATCGGCCTCCCCGGTGACCGCATCCAGATGCGCGCAGGGCATCTCTATATCAACGACGCCGAGGTGCCGCGCGAGCCGGACGGCACCTATACCGTCACCGATGACGGGCCGAGCATGGTCTATAAGCGCTATATCGAGACCCTGCCCGGCGGCGTGCGCCACCAAATCCTCAAAGCCTCCGATGACGGGCCGCTTGATAACACGCAGGAATATCTGGTGCCGCCGGGCTATGTGTTCGCGATGGGCGACAACCGCGACAACAGCCTGGACAGCCGGGTGCTGAACGCGGTCGGCTTCATTCCGGTTGAGAACCTGGTCGGGCGGGCGCAATTCCTGTTCTTCTCGATCGATGCCGAGGCGCCGTGGTGGGAGGTATGGGAGTGGCCGTTCGAAATCCGCTGGAGCCGGCTGTTCACCAGCCTCCATTGACCGATAGCGAACGCCTGGCGGAGGCCGAGCGGATCCTCGGCCATCGCTTCGCGCGCCCGGAATGGCTCGCCGAGGCGCTGACCCACCGCTCGGCGCTGCGCGGGCGGCACCGCATGGCGTCCAACGAGCGGCTGGAATTCGTCGGCGATCGCGTGCTCGGCCTCCTGGTCGCGGAATGGCTCGCCGAGCGTTTCGTGGCCGAGGACGAGGGGGCGCTCGGGCGCCGTCTCGCCCATCTCGTCTCGGGGCCGACCCTCGCCGCGATCGCCGCGGAACTGAGGCTTCCGGCGGCGCTGGCGGTGGCGCCGGGGGAGGCGCGGGCAGGGGTGCGCAAGCGGGCGAGCGTGCTCGCCGATGCGATGGAGGCGGTGATCGGCGCGCTTTATCTCGATGGCGGCCTGGCGGCGGCGCGCGCTTTCGTCCGCGCCGCCTATGCGCCGATGATGGCGGCGCAAGGCGCCCCGCCCAAGGACGCCAAGACCGCCTTGCAGGAATGGGCGCAGGGGCGCGGCCTGCCGCTTCCGGCCTATACCGTCACCGGTCGCGACGGGCCGCCGCACGCGCCCGAATTCGCGATCACCGTCACCATCGGCGCCGATCCGGCGGCGGCAGGACATGGCCGGGCCGGCACCAAGCAGGCGGCGGAGCAGGCGGCGGCGGCCGATCTCCTGACCCGGCTCAAGCCGTGATCTCGCGACGGAGCAAACAATGACCTTGCGCTGCGGCTATGCCGCGATCGTCGGCGCCCCGAACGCCGGCAAATCGACCTTGCTCAATCGCCTCGCCGGCGCCAAGCTCTCGATCGTGACCCCGAAGGCGCAGACGACGCGGTTTCGTATCCTCGGCATCGTGCTCGAGGGCGAGGCGCAGATCCTGCTCGTCGACACCCCCGGCATCTTCAAGCCGCGCCGCCGGCTCGACCGTCTGATGGTCGAGGCGGCGTGGAGCGGGGCCGCCGACGCCGATCTCGTGCTGCTGCTGGTCGATGCCCGCGCCGGCCTTACCGAGGAGGTGCGCGGCATCGCCGAAGGACTTCGAGCGGGTGACGAAAAGCGGCGCTGCTGGCTGGTTCTGAACAAGATCGACCTCGTCGCGCCGGGGCAATTATTGCCGCTGACCGCGGCGCTGACCGCATTGCTCGGGTGCGAGCAGGTTTTCATGATCTCGGCGGCGACCGGCGATGGCGTTTTGGCACTGCGCGCCGCCCTCGCCGCGGCGATGCCGGCGGGGCCGCATCTCTACCCCGACGACGATCTCACCGATCTGCCCGACCGGCTGCTGGCCGCGGAAATCGTGCGCGAGCAGATTTTTCTCCAGACCACCGAGGAAATCCCCTATGCGGTCACCGTCGAGACCGAGAGTTTCCGGACACTGGCGGATGGCGCGGTCAGGATCGAGGCGGTGATCTATGTCGCGCGCGGCGGCCAGAAGGCGATCCTGATCGGTGAGCGGGGAAGGCGCATCCGCGCGATCGGCAGCCGCGCCCGCCAGGATCTGATCGCGCTCCTGGAGAAAAAGGTGCATCTCTTCCTACACGTGAAGGAGCGCCCCGGCTGGGACGAGGAGACGGCGCGGCTGCGCGCGCTCGGGCTGGAATAGAGGGGGCGGGACGATGAGCGGGGGGTGGGAGGATGATGGCGCCGATCTGCTCGCCCTCGCCGATCGCGCGCTCGCCGCGCCGATCTGGCGGCTGGTCTTTCCGGCCCGGCTGGAAGCCGCCTTCGAGCGCGATACCAGCCCCGGCCGCTGCCGCCAGTTGGCGTCGAGCCTCCTGCTCGGGGTCTTGCTCTATGATGCCTTCATCCTCGATGACGTCATTCTGAACTTCGGCCATGTCGGGCGGATGGTCGAGGTGCAGCTCGGCATCGTCACCCCGCTCGGGGTGGTGCTCGCCGCCTGTATCTGGCGCGAGCCGCCGAAATTCTGGCGCGAAATGGCCGGCGTGGCGATAACCCTCACCGCCGCCGCCAGCATCGCCTATTTCACCCGCCTCGTGCCCGAACCGGTGCGGCTGCCGGTCATGTTCAGCCTGATCGTCGTCATCGCCTTCGCCAATACCGTGCTCCATCTCCGCTTCGGCTATGCGCTGGCGAGTTCGCTCGGCACGCTCGCCATCTTCATCGCCACGCTGCGGGCGCCCCCGGCGCTGGCCTGGCCGATCGCGACCTATACCGGGATGCTGGTCGGCGCGGCGATCGTGCTCACCCTGGTCGCCAATCATCAGCTGGAGCGGCAATTGCGCCGGGCCTATCTTTTCGGCCTGCGCGAACGGCTGCTCGGCATCGGGCTCAGCGAGACCAACCGCCAGCTCGAACGCCTCTCCTATCACGATCCTCTGACCGGCTTGCCCAATCGCCGCCTGCTCGCCGCCCGGCTCGCCGAACTCTGGGACGAGCGCGAGGACGCGGCGGCGGATCCGACGCCGATCGGCATCCTCGTCATCGATATCGATTTCTTCAAGACCTATAATGATCATTATGGCCATCCCGCCGGGGATGCCTGTCTCCGCGCCGTCGCGACGCTGCTCCGCCAGCATATGCGGGCCGGGATCGATCTCATCACCCGCTATGGCGGGGAGGAGTTCCTCGCCGTGCTGCCGGGCCTCGATCTCGACGCCTGCCAGCGCATCGCCGAGCGCATCCGCGCGGCGGTGGCGGCGGCGCGGTTGCCGCATCGCGGCCAGGGCGAGGACGGCTTCGTCACGGTGAGCATCGGCGCGACCGCGGTCTCGCCGCAGATCGCGGTCAATCCCGGTGATCTGATCATGCGCGCCGACGCAGCACTCTATCGGGCCAAGCAGGCGGGGCGGAACACGGTCTGGGCGGCGCCAGCCTCGCCCGGCGAATAGCCGCTCAGACCGTCCGCCCGCCATCGACCGGCAATTCCACGCCGGTGATCAGCGAGGCCTCGTCGGAGGCGAGGAAGACGGCGGCATGCGCGATGTCGCTCGCGCGTGACATCCGGCCGAGCGGGATGGTCGCGAGGAATTTGGCCCGGTTCTCCGGCGTGTCCGGCATGCCCATGAAGGCTTCGAGAAGCCCGGTCTCGCCCATCACCGGGCAGATCGCGTTCACCCGGATTTTCCACGGCGCCAGCTCGACGGCGAGGGATTTCGACATCAGATTGACCGCGCCCTTCGACGAATTGTACCAGGTCAGCCCGGGCCGCGGCCGGATGCCGGCGGTCGAGCCGATATTGAGGATGACGCCGCCGCCGGCCTCGCGCATCGGCGGCACCGCGGCGCGGACGAAATGGAAAATCGATTTGACGTTGACGCGATAGACGCGGTCGAACTCCGCCTCGGTCACCTCGAGCAGCGGCTGGTTGCGATGGGTGGTGCCGGCGTTGTTGACGAGGATCGTCGGCGTGCCGAACGCGGCCATCGTCTCGGCCATCACCCGTGCCACGTCCTCGGCGCTGCCGACATCGGCGGCGACGGCGATCGCGGCCGCGCCGAGCCGAGCCGCGACCGCCTTTGCTGCGTCGGCGCGGATATCGACGACGGCGACCCGCGCGCCCTCGGCGACGTAGTGTGCCGCGATGCCCTCGCCGAAACCGCCGCCCGCGCCGGTGACGATCGCAACCTTGCCCGCCAGCCGGCCAGATTTTTCCGCCCCAAAGTTTTCCGTCATCTTCGTCTCCTTCCCGCTCTCCCGCGCCGCTCGGGCGAGCCGTGCCCGTCCCATGACGACGTCATGACAAAACTCTAGTTCTTGGCAAGAAACTCGGCAACCAGATGGCCCCAGATATCGGCATAATTCAGGGTCTGATGGCCATAGGTCGCGCCGCGTGGAATGAGCACGTATTGCCCGTGTTTCAGGCGCTTCATCGCCGGCGCCATGACATCGAGTGCGGGGGGGTTGACGAGGTCATCAGCGAAATTGATGGCCAGAAGCGGCGCGGTGATCTTATCGAGATCGGGCGCCGGGTTGTAATCGGCCGAGCTTTCCCAGGTATAGAGCATGTTGTTCGCGTCCCATTTGTAGCCCTCGGCGACCAGACGGTTATAGAGCGCGATGGCGTCGCCGCGCGTCGGCGCCGCCTGTTGCAGGCGCTCGGCGTTGCCGGTCATCAGCGCAAACAGCGGCGCCGCGGTTTCCAGCCAGAGGCGCGGCGGCTTGGCCGGGTCGTATTCGCCGCCCTGCCAGCCGGGATCGTCGCGGATCGAACGGATCACCATCTCGCGCCACAGCATGTTGCGGCCGCTGATCGCCGCCGGCATCGCCCCGATCGGCACCAGCGCGTCCATGAAACCGGGATGGCGCTCGCCCCAAAGCCAGGTTTGCATCCCGCCCATCGAGGTTCCGAGCACGAGGCGGAGATGGGGCACGGCGAAGACATCGGTGATCAGGCGGTATTGCAGCTCCACCTGATCATTGTAGCCGTAATGCGGAAAATGGGCGTGTAGCCCGTCCGAGGGTTTGCTGGAGCCGCCGGCGCCGATGCCGTCCGGAAGGATCACGAAATATTTGCGGGTATCGAGCGGCTGATCCGGCCCGAACAGATTATTGGCGAGCGTCGGGGCAAGAAAATTCTTGCCGGTGCCGGTGGTGCCGTGCAGCAGCAGCACCGCGTTCAGAACATGCCCGTCACGATCGCGGAGAGGCAAGCCGACGGTGGTGTAATGCAGGCGGAGATCGGTGATTTGCTCGCCGTTCTCGAACGTGACGTTGTGCAGCGTGTAATCGTTCTCATAGACGACGAGCGCCGGTTGGGCACGCGCGGGCGTTGCCAGCGCGAACAGCGCGAACGCCAGAACCAAGCCGGCGCGGATCATCGCGTTTTGCCGTGCTTGGGCAGGGCCCGCGCCGGGGGCTTGCGTTTTGCCGCCGGGATGGCGGCCGGCGCCGGGCGCATCGCGCGGAGATCGGCGATGGTCGCGCGGGAGGTGATCTGCTCGGGGTCTTGGACGAGTTCGATCACCGCCGGCCGGCCACTGGCGACAGCGCGGCGAAACGCGGGGGCGAATTCCGCGGTGGTGGTCACGGTTTCGCCATGGCCGCCGAAGGCCTCGATGAATTTCGCGAAATCGGGGTTGGTGAGCGTGGTGCCGGAGACGTGGCCGGGGAAGAATTTCTCCTGGTGCATGCGGATGGTGCCGTACATCTGATTGTTGAAGACCAGAATGATGGGCGCGACACCGTGATGAAAGGCGGTCGCGATTTCCTGGCCGGTCATCAGGAAGCCGCCATCACCGACGAAGCCGACGACGAGGCGTTCGGGGAAGGCGATTTTCGCCGCGACGGCCGCCGGAACGCCATAGCCCATGGCGCCGTTGGTCGGGCCGATGAAGCGTTGGGCGTCGGAAAAATTCAGGAACCGCGCGACCCAGGCGGCGAAATTGCCGGCATCCCCGGTGAGGATCGCCTGCGCCGGCAGCAGGGTTTGCAACTCATGCAGAACCTCGGAGAGGTTGAGCTTGCCGCGATAGGCGGCAACCGCGCTCGCGGCCTCGCGCAGGGCGCGCAACTCCGCCCGCCACTCCTGCCAGCGCGGCGTAACCGGCGCGAGATCGCCGAGGCTTGCCGCAAAGACGTTGAGATCGGCGACGATGCCGAGCGTGGGACGAAAAACCCGGCCGACCTCCTCGGCTTCGGGATAGACATGCACGATCGGTGTCGCGCCCGCGAGATCGAACAGCGTGTAGCCCTGGGTCACCGCTTCCGAGAGCCTGGTGCCGAGGGCGAGGACGAGATCGGCCTCGCGCGCCTTGGCGACCAGGGCGGGATCGCAGCCGACGCCGAGATCGCCGACGAAATTGGCGAGCGTCATGTCATAGAGGGCTTGGCGGCGAAAACTCACCGCGACCGGAATATCGTTGCGGAGCAGGAAATCGCGGACCGAAGCGCGCGCCGTCTCGCTCCAGCAGGAGCCGCCGAGAATGGCGAGCGGCTTTCGCGCGCGTCCGAGCAGATCGCGCAGTTTCGCCAGCGCGGCGGGATCGGGGAAGGGGCGCGCAACCGGCGCCGGGCCGATATCCGAGACCGCCACGCTGTCGCGCTGCATCTCCTCGGAGAGCGCGATCACCACCGGGCCGGGCCGGCCGCGCGTCGCGACATCGACGGCATGGGCGACGATTTCGGGGATGCGCTTGGCGTCGTCGATTTGCGTCACCCATTTGGCGATCGGGCCGAACATCGCCCGGTAATCGATTTCCTGGAAGCTTTCGCGATCGGTTTCGGCGAAGGGGATCTGGCCGACGAAGAGCAAGAGCGGCGTGCTGTCCTGACGCGCGATATGGACGCCGATCGCGCCGTGGCAGGCGCCGGGGCCGCGCGTTACCATCGCCGCCGCCGGGCGGCCGGTGAGTTTGCCGAAAGCCTCCGCCATGTCGACGGCGCCGGCCTCGAACCGGCAGGTGACGAGTTTGAGCCGCTCGCGCACCGCATAGAGCCCGTCCAGCACATCGAGATAGCTCTCGCCGGGCACCGCGAAGACATGATCGATGCCTTGGGCGACCAGCGCATCGGCGAGCACCCGCCCGCCGGGGCGGGGTGCGGTACGGGCTTTGCGGGCTTGCGCCAGTTCCATATCTCAAACCTCCCTCACGGCCATTCTCGGCGACGAACATAGGCCGGTCCGGTCCGGCCGTCACGCCACCGGGGCGCTCGGATTCATGTTCGCGAGCGGGTATATTGCGCGCGCCGTCGAGAAATCTCGACGATAGCGAGAGGAGTGTTGCGGGATGCGGGCGATTTTCGTGATGATCAAATGCGAGATGGGCGAGGCCTACCGCGTCGCGCGGGAGGCGGCGGACAATATCGCGCAGCTCTCGGAGCTGTATTCGACCTCCGGCCAGTACGATCTCCTCGGGAAATTCTATCTCGAGCCGGAGCAGGATATCGGCCTGTTCGTCACCGAGGAGATTCAGAAGCTGCCCGGGGTCAAGGATACCTACACCCTGATCACCTTCAATGCTTTTGCCACGGGCAGGGGTGAGGCGGGGGAAAACGTTAATAATAAGTGAAAACGCTATCAGACACACCATCTTAGGTTGAAAAAATTAATCCTTCCAATGCCATTATGCATGGCGGCGGAGGGTACGTTGTCGTTCTGGTTGTCTGGGCTTTGGCGAGATCTGCGGGGCAAGAGAAAAGTGGCGCGTTTCGCCCGCCGCGAGACCTTGCCCCGGCGGCTGCCATCTCCTCGCGGCGAGGCGCGGGAAGTGTTCGCGCCGCCCGCCGCCGAAGAGGCCTGGACCGCGGCCTCATGGCCGGTCGATGAGCCGGCGGCGCCGCCGCGCGCCATGCCGGGCTTCGCCGAGGCCGCCAATCACGTCGCCGAGTTTCTCGCCCGCCCGATCGCGACCGCCCCCCCTCCCAGCGCCGATGCGGGCGCGACAGCCGCCGATCCGCCGAGCCTTCCCTTCCCCAGCACCGGCCCGCACGGCCATCGCGCGCGGCTGCGTGAAAAGCTGATCGGGCGTGGCGCCGAGGCCCTGGCGGATTACGAATTGCTGGAAATGTTGTTGTTCTTCGTCCAGCCACGCGGCGACACCAAGCCGCTCGCCAAGGCGATCATCAATCATTTCGGCAGTTTCGCCGCCGTGCTCGCGGCCTCCCAGCGCGACCTGTTCGCCGCCCCCGGGCTTGGCATGCACGGCGTCGCGGCGATCAAACTGGTGCAGGCGGCGGCGCTGCGTCTGGCGCGCGCCGAGGTGCTGTCGCGGCCGGTTCTCAGTAATTGGGACCGGCTGATGGATTATCTCAACGCCATCCTGGCGCGCGAGCGGGTGGAGCAGTTCCGGGTGCTGTTCCTCGACAACCGCAACCATCTGCTCGCCGATGAGGTGCAGGCGCGCGGCACCGTCAATCACACGCCGGTCTATCCGCGTGAAGTGGTGAAGCGGGCGCTGGAGTTGCACGCCTCGGCGCTCATCCTCGTCCACAACCATCCGAGCGGCGACCCGACGCCCTCGCCCGAGGATGTGGAGATGACCAACGAGGTGCGCGAGGCGGCGCGGATTCTCTCGATCACCCTGCATGACCACGTCATCGTCGGCAATGGCCGATGGCTCAGCCTGCGCCGCGAGGGGCTGCTATAGGCGGCGTCCTGCGGAAAGCGCTGCTTTTTTGTTGGGGTGGACGGCCCGGCGGCATCGTGTGCCATGATCGGGTCGTATGTATGAAACCAACCCAATGAAAGGGCCGTCCGATGGCATTGAAGCGGATTTCGATCGACACGTCCAAGCATGTTTTTGCGCTGCATGGGGTTGATGAGCAGGATCGCCTGGTGTTGCGGCATGAGCTGCGACGTTCGCAGGTGGCGGGATTTTTCACGCGGCTGACGCCGGTGGAGGTTGCCCTGGAAGCCTGCGCCGGGTCGCATCACTGGGGGCGGGTGTTGAGCGGCCTCGGCCACCGGGTGAGGCTGATCCCGCCGCAATATGTGAAGCCCTTCGTCAAGCGGGGCAAGAACGACCACAAGGACGCGGCGGCGATCGATGCGGCGGCGTCGCGGCCGACGATGCGGGAGGTTGTGGTGAAGAGCGCCGACGAGCAGGCGGCGACGATGATCCTCAAGCATCGGGAGATGCTGGTTGGGCAACGCACCCAGGCGATCAACGCGCTGCGCGGGCATGCCGCGGAGTTTGGCGTGGTGGCGGCCAAGGGCACGGCGAAGGTCGCGGCGCTGCTTGCGGTTCTGGCGAGCGAGGCGGGGGTTCCGGCGGCGGCGAAGGCGATGTTCGCGGCGATGGGGGCGCACATTGCCGCTCTCGATACGAAGATCGTGGCCCTCGATCGGGAACTGGCGGCGGCGCACAAGGCCGATCCGGTGAGCCGGCGCCTGGCCGCGATTCCGGGGGTGGGGCCGCTGATCGCGATCACCATGGCGCTCTCGGTGAACCCGGCGCAATTCGAGAGCGGCCGGCATTTCGCGGCCTGGCTCGGGCTGACGCCAAAGGAGCATTCCACCGGCGGCAAGCGCCGCCTTGGCGGGATCAGCAAGGCGGGCACTACGCGGCTGCGGCGATTATTGGTGGTGGGCGCGATGGCGGTGATCCGCCACGCCCGGCCGGATCGCGGCACGCCGTCGGCCTGGCTGACAGGATTGCTGGCGCGCCGGCCGCGCAAGGTCGCGGCGGTGGCGCTGGCCAACAAGATCGCCCGGGTGATCTGGGCGATGATGGCGCGCGGGGAGGCGTATCGGCGCTCGCCGATCGCCGCCTGAGCCGCGCCGGTGCCGGGAGTTGATGCGTTTTGCTGGAGATGACGAACGGTCGAGCCGTCGAGCGGCGCAATCCGGTTTTTCCAACGGCTATCGCAGGCCGCTGTTTTGTTGGGATGTCGCTCGCGGAACCCATCTGGGCCAGCGGCCATGGCGCCGCGTCAAAGGCCGGACACATGACCGCAATCGACCCATCGCTTCTCCGCACAAAACACCTTGACCCCACCGGGCCGTCCACACATGCAAAAAATGCAGCAACTAACTTTTAGTTAGTCGCGTTCGCGATAACCCATCAAGCGCCAGAGGCTGACCCGGAATCAATCCGCAACAAATTTTTTGATTTTTATCAATGAGTTGGTACTTGATCGGACGGCATTCGCGCTCCCACCGCCGCCGTCCGGAAGCGGACCGTCACAAAAAACATCCCGTCGCAAACATCCCAGCCGCCTCACATCTCGCCCCGGCGTGGCGGCAGCCGCGATTCCGTGCCATAAACCGCGTCGTTTCCCGCAATGAGCCGACGATGACCCCGCTGCCCTCGCCGCAACAATTGCGCTATCTCCTGGCGCTCGCCGAGCATCAGCATTTCGGCCGCGCGGCCCAGGCCTGCGCGGTGACGCAATCGACGCTGTCCGCCGGCATTCTGATGCTGGAGCATCAGTTGGATGCCGAGATCCTCGACCGCGGCATGGGCAAGCGGGTGGTGTTCACGACCCTCGGGCGCGAACTCGTCGAGCGGGCGCGGGCCGCGATGGCGGCGCTGCAGGGCGTCGTGGAGGCGGCGGTCTCGGCGCATGCGCCGATGCGCGGGCCGCTTCGTCTCGGCATCATCCCGACCATCAGCCCCTTCCTCCTGCCGCGGCTGATGCCGCAGCTCCGGGCCACGTTCCCGCATCTCCGCCTCTTCCTCCGCGAGGACACCACGCTCCGCCTCATCGAGCGTCTCCGCGACGCGCGGCTCGACGTGCTGATCCTGGCGCTGCCTTGCGATTGCGCCGGGGCGGAGGTTCTTCCGGTGGCGCGCGACCGGTTTCTGGTCGCCCTGCCGCCCGGGCACCTGCTCGCCACCCGCGCCGAGGTGCCGGCCGCCGCCCTGGCCGCCGAATCGCTCCTCCTCCTCGAGGACGGGCATTGTCTGCGCGATCAGGCGCTCGCCGCCTGTGGCCTGCTGGCCGCGTCGGACGGCGACCACGAGGCCGATTTCGCCGCGACCAGCCTCCATACCCTGGTGCAGATGGTGGCCGGCGGGCTCGGCCTCACGCTGCTGCCCGAACTCGCCGTCGCCGGCGGGGTCACGGCGGGGGCGGAGCTGGTGCTGCGCCCGCTCGGCGGCGAGGGCGCGTGGCGCACGATCGGGCTCGCCTGGCGCGAAGGCGCCTCGCGCGGGGCCGATTACCGGGCGCTGGCGCCGGTGATCGCGGCGGCGCTTTCGGGGGTCTTGCCGACGTAGAGCGCCCGCCCCGCCCCGGCCCCGCTCCACGCCATCGCCGAAAGCTGCGCCGCGACCAGGGCATCGCGGGCACGCAGCACGATCAGCATCAGGGCGACGCCGAACAGCCCGCCCTGGCTCAGCCCGAGCAGGCACGCGGCAAGCCAGAGCACGCCCGGCGGCGCGAACAGGCAGGCGAGCAGAGAGGCGACCGCGAGCGCCGAGAAAAGCACCGCGACGCCGCGCTGGTCGCGGCCGCGCGCGGCGAGGCTGGGCGCGATCAGCGAGGTCACCGCCTGGCCGAGAATGGAGAGCGAGAGCAGATAGCCGGCCGCCTGCGGGCTCAGCCCGCGATCGCGCAAGATCGGCGCGAGCCAGCCGAACACCAGATAGGCGAGCGCCGATTGCAGCCCCATGAACAGGGTCACCTGCCAGGCGAGGCGATCGCGCCAGAGCGAGCGCGGCCGGGCGATATGGCGCACCACCTCGCCCCGCCGTGGCAGCAAAGCGGCCCAGAGAACGAGGGTGAGCAGCGCCGGCAGTCCCCAGGCGGCGAGCGCGAGCGACCAGGAACCGCCGAGCCGGCGCTGCAGCGGCACTATCGTCCCTGCCGACAAGGCGGCGCCGAGGCACAGCGACATGGTGAAAAGCCCGGTCATCAGGGCCGCGCGGCCCTGGAAATCACGCTTCATCAGCGCCGGCGCCAGCACATTGATCGCGGCGATGCCGAGACAGGCGAGAATCTGCGCGGCAAACAGCGCCGGCGCGCTGGCGACGGCGCGCAGCACGGTGCCGAGCGCAAGCGCCGCGAGCATCAGCAGCACCGTGCGCTCGGCCCCGATCCGGCGGCTGAATGCCGGCGCCAGCGGGCTGAAGAGGCCGAAGCAAAGCGAGGGGAGGGTGGTCAGCACGCTTGCCGCCAGCGGCGAAAGCCCGGTCGCGCGCACCGCCTCGGGCAGCACCGGGCCGAGACTCGCGATCGGGATGCGGAGATTGAAGCCGATCAACACCAGGCTCGCGCCGAGCAGGAAGCGGCGCGGCGGCGTGAGATCGCCCCCGTCTTCGGCGCCCCCGTCTTCGGCGCGGCGCATCACCTCGGCCGCGCTCAGGCGAAAAATGCGGCGATGACGGCGGGATCGACCTCGGCGAGGGTCGCCGGGCGCCAGCGCGGGGCGCGGTCCTTGTCCACCACCATGGCGCGCACGCCTTCATGGAAATCGGGGTGGCGGGTGATCCGACGGGTCAGCGCCAATTCCTGCGCGAGGCAGGCGGACAAGGTCCGCGTCGCCCCTCGCCGGAGCACGGCGAAGGACCAGGCGAGCGCCGAGGGCGAGCGGGTGCGAAGGGTCGCCAGCGTCTCGTCGGCGAACGCCGTCTCCGCCGCCGCCAGCGCGGCGAAGATCCCGGAGACGGAGGCTTCGCCAAAACACCGATCGATCAGCGCCCGGTGCGGCGCGAGGCCGAAAGGCGGCAGCGGCGCCGCGAACCCGGCGATGACGGCGGGGCCATCGGCGATGATCGCGTGCGTGAGATCGGTGACGCGGTCGCGGGGCACGAAATGGGTGGCAAGACCGGCGTGGACGGCATCCGCCCCGCGCAGCTCGGCGCCGGTGAGCGCGAGATACATCCCGATCTCGCCCGGGAGGCGCGGCAGGAAATAGCTCGCGCCGATATCGGGGAAGAAGCCGATCCCGGTCTCCGGCATGGCGAAGCGGGCATGCTCGCTCGCCACGCGGACATCGCCATGGACGGAGACGCCGATGCCACCGCCCATGCAGATGCCGTCGATCAGCGCGATATAGGGCTTGGGATAGCTCGCGATGCCGTGATTGAGGGCGTATTCGTCGGCGAAGAAGCGCTCGATCGCGCCCCCGTCCCCGGCCAGCGCCGCCTCGCGCATGGCGCGGATGTCGCCGCCGGCGCAAAAGGCGCGCTCGCCGGCGCCGGTGATCAGCACCGCCTGCACCGCCGGCGCCTCGCGCCAGCCCGCCAGGGCCTCCGCCAGCCCGCCGATCATGCCGAGATCGAGTGCGTTCAGCGCCCGCGGCCGGTTCAATTCGAGCCGCCCCACTCGCCCTTCGTGCCAGACACGAAGGTTTGCCGCGCCATGCATCGCTTGTTCGTCTCCTCGCTACCCACCGCCGCACCTATACAAGGACAAGGCGCGGCGCGCCAAGGCGAGGGATCAGCGACGCCGCCCCCCTCATAGCCGGCCCGTCAGCGCGAGGCGACGTGAAAGGTTCGCTCGTGCCATGAGCAAAAAGACACTTGATTCGCCAAAATCGATAGATTAAATATTTATAATATTCGTGGCGCTAATTCCAGAAGGGGCGGGGAGATGAAACATTTAAGCCTTTTTGTTGGCGTTGCCGCGCTGGCTTTGGCGGCGCCGGTCGCGGCGCGGGCTGGGGCGGATCTTTATGTCGTCAACCTCATCGGCGGCACGGTCGGGGAATACACAGCCACCGGGGCGTTGGTCAAAGCACCTTTGGTGACTGGGTTGGACTTTCCGATCGGCATCGCGTTGTCGGGAAACAACCTCTTCGTCACCAACAGTTTCGGCGACACAGTCGGGGAATACAATGCGACCACCGGAGCCGTGGAGAATGCATCCCTGATTACTGGGATGAACAATCCGAGCGGCCTTGCGGTGTCGGGCAACAAGCTCTTCGTTGCCAACGAATACGGCAACACGATCGGGGAGTACACTTTCTCCAACACCGGGAACGTGTACTCCGCGGCGGTGGTGAATGCGTCTCTTATCACCAGCCTGCTCGGGCCGGAGAGTCTCGCGGTTTCGGGATCGGACATTTTCGTCGCCAACGCTGGCAGCCAAACAATTGGGGAATACAATGCCACCACCGGCGCAGTGGTGAATGCCTCCCTGGTCACCGGGTTGGGTGATGCGGTAGGTCTGGCGCTCTTGGGGTCAGATATTTTCGTTGGCAGTTACAACAGCGGCACGATCGGGGAATATACCACCTCCGGTGGAGTGGTGAATGCCTCCCTGATCACCGGGTTGAACTTACCGACCGGCCTCGCGCTCTCGGGGTCAGATATTTTCGTTAGCAATTATAACGGGGACTCGATCGGAGAGTATGCCTTATCCAGCACCGGGAACGGGTACTCCGCGACAGTGGTTAATCCGTCCTTGGTCACCGGCTTAGATCGGCCGGGAATGATTGCCATCTCGAATCCATCCTCCGCCGTCCCCGAAGCGGCAAGCCTCTCGCTGCTCGCCGCCGGTGCCCTCGGCCTAGCCTCCGTTCACGGCCGCACCAGGCGGCGGAGACCGGTCGCCTCCGGCGCTGGGCTGTAAGCCGGACGGCGGAGGCGACGATCTCGTTCACTTCGTCGGCGATCGGCTGCCACGGATGAAACCCGGCATCACCCGACGAGACGCCTGATCGGTGTGCCTGGTGGCTGGGAATGTCCTTGACGCGAGGCGAGGGATCAGCGGCGCCGCCGCGTCTCCCGCCAGTGGCGAAGCAGCGCGTGCAGCACCGCTTGCGGGTATTCGGCGCGGAGTTCGGCGAGCGCCGCCCGCCGCAGCGCTTCCGCCTCCGCCGCCAGCGGCGTGCCCCCACGCGCCGCGAGGAGAAGAAGAACCAGCGCGAGGGCGAGATCGAACCCGGCGAGGGCGAGGGCGGCGCCGATCGCCCCGAAGCGCGCCGCAAGCCAGAGAAACGCCGCCGCGTGGCCGAGGGCGAGCGCGAACAGCGCGAAAATCAGCGCCGCCGCGACCAGCGCCGCCTGGCGCAGCCGGATGCGCGCCAGCAACCGCCAGCGGAGCGCCTCCGCCGCCAGCGCGATCCGCGCGAGGTGGAGCGCCCGCCGCATGTCAACCGGCCCCCTGTCAGCGCGCCAGGCGGCCGATGACGAAACCGGCGACGCCGGCGATCAGCAACGCCGCCAAGGGCCGCTCGCGGACCTTCCCCGCCACCAATTCGGCCTCGTGGTGAATGGTATCGCCGGCCTCGCGCGCGGCATGTGCCATTTTTTCTTCGGTTCGCGCGCGCAATGCCTCGATCTCGGCGCGGAGCCGCGCGATCTCCCCGGCGGCGTCCTCGGCGGGTTTCTGGCTGCTCATCACGTGTTCTCCCTCGGAATCTGATAACGAATACATAACAATTCGCGATGGAAGGTTGCCTTCCCTTGCCAGCCCATACGAAAACCCTCCTTGCGATGCAGTCAATGACCCTCCATGCCCAAGGCCAAGCGTCCGGGGTGAACGCTTTCGTGAACGAGACCACCGCGTTCCTCGATCTGCGCGGCCTCGCGCCACCGGATGCGATGGCGGCCGGCGGGCTCGCCGAATTCTCCCTCACGGTGGCGCGTGGGGAGAAACTGTGCCTGCTCGCGCGGGACGGCGAGGCGGCACGCGCCGTGCTCGCCATGGTCGCGGGCGTGCTTCACCCGGCGCGGGGCGAGGTCATCGTCAACGGCCGCCGCTTGCAGGCGACCCCGGCGCGACGGCGCGGCTTCGGTTATGTCCCGGCGCGGATCGCAGTGCCGCGTCTCCGGCGCGTCGGCGCTTACGTGGCGGCGGCGCTGGCCGACCAGCACCTCGCCGGCGACGCGCGTGCCGCGCGGGTGGCGCGGGTGCTCGCCTTTGTCGGTCTCGCCGGATGCGGCATCAAACGCGGCCACGCGCTGACCCCGAGCGAGCGGTTTCGCGCCGCCCTCGCGCATGCCCTGATCGCCGCGCCGAAACTGCTGCTGATCGAGGAGCCGGATGAGGGGTTTCCCGAGCCCGAGCGCCAGATGCTGGCAACCCTGCTGCGCGGCAGCCCGGCGGCGGCAGGCCTCACCACCCTGGTCGCGGCGCGTTCGCCGGCGACGGTGTTCGCCCTCGCCGACCGCGCCCTGGTTCTGCATGAGGGGAAGATCGCGCAGATCGCGCCGCCGCAGATCCTTTATGACGCGCCGGCGAGCCTTGCGGTCGCCGAGGCGCTCGGCGATGCCAATGTGCTGAGCGGCGTCCTGGTCGAGAACGAGGACGATATCGCGCGCGTGCGGCTGGAAAATGGCGCGATCGTCAGCGGCTCTCTTGCCGAGCGCATCGCGATCGGGCAACGCTCCCTGCTCATGGTTCGGCCGGAGCGGATCGCCGTCGCGGCGGTGGCCGCCGAGGAATTGGGGGAGGGGGCGCTTTCCGCCGTGTTGCGTAAAATGATCCCGCTTGGCGCGCAAACCAGACTTTTCGCCTCACTCGGTGGCGGCGCCGATATCATCATTACCCGCCCCGCGAGTGCCGCGCTCCGCGGATTGCAGCCGGGACGCGATATGGCGATCGCCTGGACGGCGCAGCATGCGCGCATCTATGCCGCCCGCCCGCCGGCGGATGCGGTATGATCCCGCCG
Source organism: Pseudomonadota bacterium (assembly GCA_021851785.1). Lineage (GTDB taxonomy): Bacteria > Pseudomonadota > Alphaproteobacteria > Acetobacterales > Acetobacteraceae > Acidibrevibacterium. The sequence continues at coordinate 26,139 of JAJZBV010000006.1, read as the reverse complement.
GAGATGCGGCGTTTCGCGCGCGGTATCGGGATTTTTTTCGCAGCCGTCCTGCTCGGCGGCGCGACGCCGGCGGACGCGCGTGATTTTACGCTCGCCGCCCCCCCCGGCACGCCGATCGAGGCGTTGAAAAAAGCCTATCTCGACCCCTTCGCCGCCGCCGACGGCATCGGCGCGACCGGCCTATCCTGGGACGGCGACTATGCCGATCTCGTGCGGAACGCCGGCATGTTCACGCCCTGGGACGTGGTGCTGGTGACGGCGCCGGTGCTGGCGGAAGGCTGCGCGCGCGGGATGCTGCAAAAGCTCGATTGGAATGCGATCGGCGGGCGCGAACGCTACCCTCCGTTTGCAACGAGTGATTGCGGTGTCGGCGCGTTCATGACCAGTGTCGTCCTGAGCTGGGACAACGACAAGCTGCAGGGCACGCCGAGCTGGGCGGATTTCTGGGATGTCGCGAAATATCCCGGCAAGCGTGGCCTGCGCCGCGATGCGCGCATGACGCTGGAATTCGCGCTGCTCGCCGATGGCGTCGCGGCCGGCGATGTCTATGCCATGCTCCGCACCGAGGACGGCATCAAGCGTGCCTTCCGCAAGCTCGATCAATTGCGCCCCTATATCGTCTGGTGGGAAAGACCCGAGGAGGCGACGCGCATTCTCGGCGAGGGCAAGGTTTTGATGACGATGGCGCCGAGCGCCGAGGTCGCGGCGGCGGACCGCGAGGGCGCGCATCATTTCGGCATGCAGTGGAGCGAAAGCCTGTATCGCGTCAAAAGTTTCGCGATCGTCACCGGCTCGCCGAACACCGCGCTCGCGCAGAAATTCCTCACCCTCGCCGGCGATCCCGCCGCCGAGGCGCGACTTTTCACTGATACCGCCTACGGCCCGCTCGCCAAGGGCGCGCTCGAACAGATTCCGCCCGAGCGCCGCGGGCAAGTGCCGAGCAATCCCGGCAATCTCAAGACCGCGCTCGCCTTCGATGAAAATTTCTGGGAGCAGAACGGAAACCTGCTCGCCAGCCGTTTCGAGGCCTGGCTTGCCCAGCCGCCGCACTGATCGCGCGGCGCTGTTCACGTTGCTCGCGTCCGCGCTCGCGCTCGCGGTCGCGATCGCCAGCGAGCGGCTCGGCGGGCTCGTCCCCTGCGCGCTCTGCCTGGTTGAGCGCTGGCCCTATCGCATCGCGATCGGGCTCGGCATCCTCGCTCTCGTCGTGCCGCCGCGCCCGGCGCGTTGGCTGCTCGCCGCGCTGGCTCTGGTGGTGCTGGGTGACGCCGCCATCGCGATCGTGCATGTCGGCGTCGAGTGGCATTTCTGGCCAAGCCCGCTCCCCGAATGCGCCGCCCCGCGTCTCAGCGGCTCGATCGCGGAGCGGCTCGCGGAAATGCCGATGCGTCCCGCCAAACCTTGCGATGAGCCGACATACCTGGTCCCCGGCCTGCCGGTTTCGATGGCGGCGATGAATTTGCTTTACGCGCTGGCGTTCGGCGCCATCCTCCTCGCTTATCTCCAGCGAACCCGGCGTATGAGACGATGAGAGAAACCATGCGACTCCCCGGCGATCCTCACCCCCGGCGCGCCATCGCGCGCATGCTCCGCGTCGATCACGCCGGCGAATACGGCGCGCTCCGCATCTATGCCGGCCAGCGCGCGGTATTGCGGCGGCCGGAAACCGATGCCCTGCTCGCCCATATGCAGGCCCAGGAGCAGCACCACCTCGACACCTTCGCCGCCCTGCTTGCGGCGCGCCGGGTGCGGCCGACGGCGCTGCTGCCGCTCTGGCACCTCGCCGGCTTCGCGCTCGGCGCCGCGACGGCGGCGCTCGGCGAACGCGCGGCGATGGCCTGCACGGTTGCGGTCGAGGAAGCGATCGACGCCCATTACGCCCGCCAGGCGGCAGTACTCGGCCCCGAGGAGGCGCCGCTCCGCGACACCATCGAGGCGTTCCGGGCGGAAGAATTGGAACACCGCGATATCGGCCTTGCCCATGAAGCGGAGCAGGCGCCAGGCTATCGCCTGCTCTCGCTGGCGATCAAAACCGGCTGCCGCGCCGCGATCGCGCTCAGCGAGGTTCTATAAAATAGGGTATTTGTTCTTTTTTGAAAAAAAGAACCAAAAAACTTTCTCCAGGTGGCAGTGCCTGCGGCACTGCCGCGCCGAGGCAACGGAGAGAAAGTTTTTTGCCCTTCAGGCGAGGGCGGGCGCGCGCCGGGTTCGCGCGGTGATGGCGGCGAGCGAGGCGAGCAGGCAGGCGATGCCGGCGGTGTAGAACGCCGGGAGATAGCTCCCCGCGAGACTGCGCGACAGGCCGCCGCCGTAAGCCGCCACCGCCGCGCCCAATTGATGCGCCATGAACACCCAGCCGAACACCATGCCGGCGCGCTCGCGCCCGAAGGTCGCGCCGGCGAGCCGGATCGTCGGCGGCACCGTCGCCACCCAGTCGAGCCCGTAGAACACCGCGAAGAGCGAGAGGCCATAGAAGGTGAAGGTCGAGGACGGCAGCCAGAGCAGCGACAACCCGCGCAACCCGTAATACCAGCCGAGGAGAAGACGGCTGTCGAAGCGGTCGCTGAGCCAGCCGGAGAGGATGGTGCCGATGAAATCGAATATCCCGATCGCCGCCAGCATCGAGGCGGCGGTGACCTCGGGCAGGCCGAAATCATGGCAGAGCGGAATGAAATGCGTCTGCACCAGGCCGTTGGTGGACAGCCCGCAGACGAAGAAGGTGAAAAACAGCATCCAGAAAATCGGCGAGGTGCTGGCGTCGCCAAGCGTCGCCAACGCGGCGCGGGCGGGATTGCCGCGGTTTTCCGGCGGCGGTTCGACAAGGCTCTCGCCATAGGCGGGAAGGCCGAGTTCGCCCGGATGGTCGCGCCCGAAGAGCAGCATCAGCGCCCCGCCGAACAGACATATCCCGGCCGCCGGCAGCACCGCCGCGCGCCAGCCGAGATGGGTCGCGAGAAACGCCCCGAGCGGCAGGAACAGCAATTGCCCGGTTGCCGTGCTCGCGGTCAGCATCCCAACCACCAGGCCGCGCCGGGCGACGAACCAGCGATTGGCGACCGTCGCCCCGAGCACGATCGCCGTCATCCCGGTGCCGAGCCCGACCATCACCCCCCAGCCGAGCCAGATTTGCCAAAGCCGGGTCGCGAAAGCGGCGAGGGTGAGGCCGGCGATGATCAGGATGAGGGCGGCGAAAACCACGCGGCGGAGGCCGAAGCGTTGCAGCAAGGCGGCGGCGAACGGTGCCATCAGGCCAAACAACACGAGGCGAAGCGCGAGCGGGCCGGAAATATCGGCGGCACTCCAGCCCATCGCCTGTTCGAGCGGCACGATGAGCACGCCCGGAAGCCCCATCGCCGCCGCCGTCGCCAGCATGACGAGAAACGTCACCCCCGCCATCACCCAGGCGTAATGCATCCCCCTGGCGGCAAGACGCCGCGCGAGCCACGCCGCCATCGGCCCCGGTCCCTTCCTCATTCCTGCACGCTATGGGCACGATCCTGACGGTCTGGAACGCAGCTTGGCAAGCAGGAAATGCCGGGCCGCGCGCATGGCAGGTTTTCTCCCACCTGCTATCCTGGGCGACGAACAGACTGAGCGAAAAGCCATGCCACCCCGCATCGCCGCCGTCACCATGGTCTATAACGAGCCGGATTTCCTGCCGCTCTGGCGCCGCCATTATGCCCGCCTGGTCGGCGCCGAGCATTGCCACGTCATCGACCATGGCTCCGATGACGGCAGCACCGCCGCCCTCGGCGCGGTCAATCGCCTCCGCCTGCCGCGCTCGCCGCAGGACGATGTCCGCCGCGCCCGCTTCATCTCGCGCTTCTGCGCCGGGCTTTTGGAGTGGTACGACTGGGTGATCTACACCGATGTCGATGAACTCCTGATCCCGGATCCGCGACTTTATCCCGATCTCGCCTCGTTTTGCGCCGGCGCGCGGGCCGAGGTGATCCACGCGATCGGGCTCAATCTTCATCATCTGCCCGAGGAGCCGCCGCTCGATTTTTCGCGCCCGCTCGGGCCGCAGCGGCGCTGGGTGCGGTTTTCCGGCGCGATGTGCAAGCCGGCGCTGATCCGCCGCGCGGTGAACTGGGCGCCGGGGTTTCACGGCGCCGATGCGGAGGTGACGTTCGCGCCGCTCTATCTCATCCATCTGCGCTGGAGCGATCGCGATCTCGGGCTCAGGCGTCTCGCCAAGACCCGCGCCATGCCCTGGGCGGACGCGGCCGCGGCCCCCTGGCAGCGGGCCCCCGATCACGCGTTCGAGGCGCTGTTTTCGGTGTTCGCTTCGATGCCGCGGGTGGAGGTGGTCGATTTCAGCCTCGCGGCACCGCCGATCGCCGAGGCGCTGGCGGCCCTCCGCGCGACCGGCCAAGGGCGTGCCGATACCCCCTACCCCTTCGATCTCGATTTCAACATCGACGCGCTCTGGCCGCTGCCGGCGCGCCTGCGCGATGCTCTTCCATAGCGGCGGGCATCATACCGAGCAGTAGCGCTCCTTGATCGCCGCGTCCTGGAGCAGCGCCCGCGCCCGCCCCTCATGCACGATCACCCCCTGGTCGAGAATATAGGCCCGGTCAGCGATTTCGAGGGCGCGCTCGACATTCTGCTCGACCAGGAGAATGGTGGTCCCGGATTGCTTCATGCGCGCGAACAGAGCGAACATCTCATCGACCAGCGCCGGCATGATCCCCTCCGAGGGCTCATCGAGCATGATCATCCGCGGGCCGGCGATCATCGCCCGCGCGATCGCCAGCATCTGCTGCTCGCCGCCCGAAAGCGTCACCGCGATCTGATCGAGGCGCTCACCGAGGCGCGGGAACAGTGTCGCCATCGCCGCGATCTCGCGCCCGGCGTCGCCAAAGCGCCGGGTCGCGATCAAGCCGAGGCGGAGATTTTCGCCGACCGTCAAGCCGGGAACGATCCGCCGCTCCTCCGGCACATAAGCGAGACCGCGGGCGAAGCGGGCATGGGCGGGGCGGGCGAGGATGTCCTCGCCGGCGAGCAGGACGCGGCCGCCGCGGCGCGCGATCAGCCCCATCACCGCCTTCAGCGTCGTCGTCTTGCCGGCGCCGTTGCGGCCGATCAGACAGACGATCTCGCCCACCCCGACCTCGAAGCCAACCCCTTGCAAAACGTGGCTCGGCCCGTACCAGGCGTTGAGATCATGGACGCGGAGCATCCTCAGTGCTCCCGCTGGCCGAGATAGACGCGACGGACCTCGTCATTGGCGCGGATTTCATCCGGCGTGCCGATGGCCAGCACCTCGCCGTGATGGAGCACGAGGACGCGCTCGGCGATGCCCATCACCAGCTTCATCTTGTGCTCGACGAGAATGACGGTATGGGCGGGCACGAGACCGGCGATCAGGATCATCATCGCCTGGGTTTCCTCCGGGCTCATCCCCGCCGTCGGTTCATCGAGGAGAAGGAGACGCGGGCGGCTCGCCAGCGCCATCGCGATTTCGAGCGCGCGCTGCTCGCCATGGGCGAGACGCCCGGCGATGACGCGCGCCCGGCCGCCGAGGCCGACCCGTTCGAGCAGCGCCGCGGCCGCGGCGACGAATTGCGGATAGGCGTTGCGCGAGCGCCAGAAATTCAACCGTATTTCGCGCGCCTGCAACACCGCGCGGACATTCTCATGCACCGTGAGTTCGGGAAAGATCGAGGTGATCTGAAACGATTTGGCGATCCCGAGGGCGGCGAAACGAGCTTGGGCGAGGCCGGTGATGTCGCGGCCCTCGAACAAAATACGCCCCCCGCTCGGCGCGAGCGCACCGGAGAGAAGGTTGAAATAGGTGCTTTTGCCGGCGCCGTTGGGGCCGATGATGGCGGTCAGCCGGCCGCGGTGAAATTCACAGCTAATGCCGGCGAGGGCCTTGAAGCGGCCGAAGGATTTGCTCACCGCCTCGGTGCGGAGAATGGCGGGATCCTCGTTCACGCCGGGCGCCACCGCGCCAATTGTCCCCAGATGCCGCGCGGCAAGAACAGAACGCAGGCCATGAACACGACACCGACCGGCAATTGCCAATGGCTGGAAACCAGGGCGACGAGATTTTGCAGCAAGAGAAACACCAGCGCGCCAATGAAAGGGCCAAAAAACGTCCCCGCGCCGCCGAGCAGGCACATCATCACCACCATGCCGGAATTGCCGTAATCCAGGGTCTCGATCGGCACGATGGCGAGATGCAGCGCCTGCAATCCGCCGGCAAGACCGGAGAACGCACCCGAAAGCACGAAGGCCAGCACCCTGACCGCCCGCACATCGACGCCGGAGGCGCGGGCACGGGCCTCGTTCTCGCGCACCATCTCCATCACCGCGCCAAACGGCGAGGCGAGGATGCGCGACAGCGCCGCGAGCGCGAGCGCGACGATCGTCGCGATGACGAAATAGCGGGTCAGGGGATCGACGAAATCGAGATCGAGGCCAAACAGATCGATTTTGGTGAGCACGATGCCGCGCAGGCCGTTTTCGCCGCCGGTCACGCCGCTCGCCTGATAGGCGAGATAATAGACGCATTCGGCCAAAGCCAGCGTCACCATCGCGAAATAGATGCCGCGCGTGCGCGTCGCCAGCAGGCCGATGACGCCGGCGATCCCCGCGCCGGCGACCAGCCCGAGCGCGAGCGCGCCATACCAGGGGAGACCAAGACGAAGTAGCGCGAGCCCGGTCGCATAGGCGCCACCGCCGAACAGCGCGGCATGGCCGAAGGACAGCAGACCGACATAGCCGTAGACGAGATTGAACCCGACCGCGAACAGGCCATCGATCAGGACGTTGACGGCGGTTGCGCGAAACGGCAGGAGGAACGGCAGCACGAGCAGAAACAGCGCGGCGAGCAGCGCGCGATGGCGGGCGGCACGGGTGAGGAATACCGCGATCAACTCATCAACCCGGCGCGACCGAAAAACCCTTGCGGCCGGATCAGCAACACCACCGCCATCAAGGCGAAGATCGCGACATCGCCGGCCTCGGGCGCGAACAAGGCGGTGAGCGAGACGATGACGCCGACCAGCAGTCCGGCGATGATGGCACCGGCGAGCGAGCCCATGCCGCCAACCACGGTGACGACGAAGGCGTCCGCCAGGATGGCGTTGCCCATCTCCGGGCTCACCCCCTGCAAGGGGGCTGCGAGCAGCCCGGCGAGCCCGGCGATCGCGGTGCCGAGCCCGAACACCAGGCGCCAGACGCGCCCGGTATCGACGCCGAGCACGCGCATGATCTCGGGGTCGCGGGCGCCGGCGCGGATGATCAGGCCGATCCGTGTGCGCTCGAGAAACAGCCACAGCAGGAACAGGATCGTGACCGTCATCGCGATCACGAACAGGCGATAGAGCGGGAAATAGCCGATGCCGATATCGACCGCGCCGGCGAGCGCATCGGGGGTGTCGAACGGCAGCCCCTGGGTTCCGGCGAAGATGCGGATCAACTCGACGAGGACATAGGAAAGCCCGAAGGTGAGCAGCAGCGGATCATCGATCCCGCGGCCGTAGAGATGGCGCACCAGCCCCCATTCCACCGCCATGCCGAGGAGCCCGGTCACGATCGGCACGGCGAGAAGTGCCAGCCAGAAATTACCGCCGAGAGCGAGCACCAGGAACCCGGCATAGGCGCCGAGCGCAAAGAACGCGCCATGGGCGAAATTCACCACCGTCAGCATGCCGAAAATCAGCGACATGCCGGTCGCGAGCAGGACATAAACCGCTCCCAGCGCGAGCCCGGTGAAGATCTGCAGAGCGAGCAGGTCGAGAGAAAGTCCGGCCATCCCCCGCGCTCAGCCGAGGCCTTCCTGCGCGCAGGTTTTCAGCATGTCCTCCCGCCCCGGCACGGTCGCCAGCACGTTGAACACGTCCTCGGGCACGCTGCCATTGGCTTTCGATTCGATGATGAACACGGACTGCACCGATTGATGATCGCAGGCGCGGTAGAATTGTGGCCCTTTGTAGAAATCATACTTCATGCCGGCGAGCACGGCGGCGACCTTGGCGGTTTCGGTGCTGCCCGCCTTGGCCGCCGCGGTCAGCACCGCGCGCACGCCGCTATAGCCGAGCGCGCCGTAATCGGAAGGCAAGCGCCCGTCATGGGCTTTGCGAAAGCGGTCGTTGAACGCCCTGGCGCTCGCGACCTCGCTCTCGATCCCCCAGTAATAGGAGGTGCCGCCGAGCACGCCGGCGAAAGCCTGCGCGCCACCGGCGATGCGCGCCGTCTGCAACAGGATCGGGGCGACGATATGGGCGGTGCGCTTGAGGCCCGAATCATGCGCCTGCTTGACGAAAATCTGCTGATCGCGGCCGAAATTGCACAGAAACACGATGTCCGGCCGCAAGGCTTGCAGCCGCGGCATCAGCGTCGAGAAATCGCGCGTGCCGATCGGCATCTTGATTTCCGCCAGTTCCTCGGCGCCCATCGTCGCGCCGACGGCGCGGAATCCGGCCACCATCTCATGGCCATAGGCGTAATCGGCGGCGACATAGGCGACGCGCTTGCCAAGCTTTTCGAACGCATAGCGCCCGACCGCGCCCGCCGTCATATGCGGGGTCATCGCCTCGTGAAACGTGGTCGGCCCCCAATCCGGGCTGCTCACGATCTGATCGGACTGGCTGATCGAATTATACAGCACGCCGCGCTGTTTGGTGACCGTATTGACGGCGAGCTGCACCGAGGCGGACAGACTGCCGACGATGAAATCGACGCGGTCCTTCTCGATCAGTTCGATCGCCCGCGTCGCCGCCTCGCCGGGGTCGAGCTTGTCGTCGCGCACCAGCAATTCGGCCCGCCGCCCGCCCAACCCGCCGGATTGGTTGAATTCGGCCACCGCGATTTCTGCCGCCCGCACCTGATCGGCGGCCTCGCTCGCGTAGGGGCCGGTGATGGGGACGGGAAAGCCGATGCGGATCGGCGTCTCCTCGGCGCGAAGGGTCGCGAACGGCGCCCCCGCCGCCAGTATCGCCGCGGTTCGCAACACCCCCCGCCGTCCCATGCGGCGGCCGTGTTCGGCTGACATCGTCGTCTCCCCCCTCGTTCTTTGGCCACAGTTTCTTTGGCCGCACTCTATCGGAGCCGGCGCGCCATGCACAAGGGCGGCTGGCGCCGCGATCAGTTGAGAAAAATCTTCCCCGGATTGAGGATACCGTGCGGATCGAGCGCGGTCTTCAGCGACCGCATCACCGCGATCGCCTCGGCGCCATGCTCGGCCGCCAGGAATTCGCGCTTGCCGATGCCAATCCCGTGCTCGCCGCTGCACGAGCCGCCGAGCGCCAGCGCCCGGGCGACGATCTGGCGATCGAGCGCCCAGGCGCGCGCCAAAGCCTCCGGGTCGTCCTTCGGGATCAGGATCACGGTGTGGAAATTGCCATCGCCGACATGGCCGACGATCGGCGCGGTGAGGCCGGAGGCGAGAATATCCTCCTTGGCGCCGAGCACCGCCTCGGCGAGTTTCGAGATCGGCACGATGGCGTCCGTGGTGACGCCGAAATACCCGGGCTTGAGCGCAAGCCCCGCCCAGTAGAGGTCATGGCGCGCTTTCCACAGGCGCGCCCGCTCCTCCTCGGCGACCGCCCAGCGAAACCCGGCGCCGCCGTTCTCGCGCGCGATCGCCTCGGCAAGCTCCGCCTGCTCGCGCACCGAGGCCTCGCTCCCGTGAAACTCGAAAAACAGGGTCGGACGCAATGCGAGGCCGGTGAGCTTGGAATAGGCGATCGCCGCCCCGATCGCGTCGTCATCGAGCAATTCGATGCGGGCGACGGGGATGCCGGCCTGGATGATCGCGATCACGCTGGCGACGGCGCCGGCGAGATCATCGAACTGGCAGACCGCCGCCGCCATCGCTTCCGGAATGCCGGAGAGTTTCAGGGTGATCTCGGTGATGACGCCGAGCGTCCCCTCCGAGCCGATGAAGAGCCGCGTCAGATCATAGCCGGTCGCCGATTTGCGGACGCGCCCGCCGGTCTTGATCACCCGCCCATCGGCCAACGCGACGGTGAGGCCAAGGGTGTTTTCACGGATGGTGCCATAGCGCACCGCGTTGGTGCCCGAGGCGCGGGTTGCGCACATGCCGCCGAGCGTGCATTCGCTGCCCGGATCGACGGGGAAAAACAGCCCCTGGTCGCGCAAATGGGCATTGAGCTGCTGGCGCGTGACCCCGGCCTCGACGCGGCAATCGAGATCCGCCTGATTGATCTCGAGAATGCCCGTCATGCGCGAAAGATCGAGCGAGATGCCGCCGCGCACCGGCGTCACATGGCCTTCGAGCGAGGTGCCGGCGCCGAACGGCACGACCGGGACGCGCGCCGCGTTGCAGAGCGCGAGCAGCCGCGCCGCCTCCTCGGTGGTTTCGATGAAGGCGACGGCATCGGGCAGAACCGGCGGGTTGGTGTCCTCGCCATGGGCGTGCTGCTCACGGAGCGCGGTGTTGCGCGAAAGACGCGGGCCGAGAAACCCCTCGGCCTCACGGATCACCCGGCTCATCGCGGTTTCGCTCGCGATTTCGCTCATGGCTGTTTCACCCCCTCGTTGAATTGACGCCATCCGGCGCCAAGCCTAGCCTTTCCCGAGACGGAGGAAAACAGCATGGCGAACCGGTTGAAAGAGCAATGGCGGCAAGGCACGGCGACGGTCAATGGCTGGCTCGCCATTCCCTCGGCGTTTTCCGCCGAGGTGATGGCGCAGGCGGGCTGGGACAGCGTGACCGTCGATCTCCAGCACGGCGTGCAGGATTATCTCTCGATGATCGCCTGTTTCCAGGCGATGGAGAAACATCCGCCGCTGCCCATGGTGCGGGTGCCGTGGAACGAGCCGGGCATCATCGGAAAAGTGCTCGATGGCGGCGCCTATGGCGTGATCTGCCCGATGATCAACACCGCCGAGGAGGCCCGCACCTTCGTCCGCGCCGCCAAATACCCGCCCGCGGGCGCGCGCAGCAACGGCCCGATCCGCGCCGCCCCCTATGGCGTGATGAGTTCCTATCAATCGACCGCCAATCAGGAGACGCTCTGCATCCCGATGATCGAGACCCGCGAGGCGCTCGACAATCTCGAAGCCATCCTCGACGTGCCGGGGATCGACGCGATCTATGTCGGGCCGAGCGATCTCGGCTTCTCGCTCGGTCTGCCGCCGAAACTCGATCGGGAAGAGCCGGAAATCCTTCGGATCTACGAGCGCCTGATCCGCGAGACCGAAAAGCGCGGTATTTTCGCCGGTCTTCATAATCTCAGCCCCGCCTATGCCCGCCGCATGATCGGCATGGGGTTCAGGATGGTGACCATCGCCAATGATTCCGGCCTGATGTTCCAGGCGGCGCGCGCGGCGGTTTTGGCTGTGCGCGAAACCGCTCAGTGAGGCCGCAATGACCCCGCCCGTCATTCGCCTCTCGCCCGAGGATGGCGTCGTCATCGCCCGCGTCGCCCTGCTTCCGGGAACGCCGATCGCGGACGGCGTCACCGCGCAGGAGCGCATTCCCGCCGGGCACAAGGTCGCGATCCGCGCCCATGCGGCCGGCGAGCCGGTGCGGCGCTACGGCCAGATCATCGGCTTCGCGACCAGCGCCATCGCCCCCGGCCGGCACGTGCATACGCAGAATTGCGGCATGGGCGATTTCGCCCGCGATTACGCCTATGGCGTCGATGCCCGCCCGACCGAGATGATCGACCCGCCGGCGAGCTTCGCGGGCATCCGCCGCCCCGATGGCGGGATCGCGACGCGCAACTATATCGGCATCCTGACCTCGGTGAACTGCTCGGCGCATGTCGCGGCGATGGTCGCCGATGCCTTCCGCCGCAATCCCTTCACCGGGGACGATCCGCTCGCCGATTTCCCCCATGTCGATGGCGTCGTCGCACTCACCCACAAAACCGGCTGCGGCATGACCCAGAAGGAGCCGCTGGCACTTCTCCGGCGCACGCTCGGCGGCTATGCCCGGCATGCCAATTTCTCGCATGTCATCGTGCTCGGTCTCGGCTGCGAGGTGAACCAGATCGGCGGGCTGATCGAGGAGCAGCGCCTCGCCGGGCGGCTCAAGGCGATGGACATCCAGACCATGGGGGGCACCCGCCGCACCGTCGCCGCCGGCATCGATTTCGTGCGCGAGGTGCTGGCCGAGGCCGATCAGGCGCGGCGCGAGCGCGTGCCGGCGAGCGCGCTCAAGATCGCCCTCCAATGCGGCGGCTCGGACGGGTATTCCGGCATCTCCGCCAATCCCGCCCTCGGCGCGGCGAGCGATCTCGTGGTCCGCCACGGCGGCACCGTCATTCTCTCGGAGACGCCCGAGACCTATGGCGCCGAGCATCTCTTGACCCGCCGCGCCGTCTCGCGCGAGGTCGGCGAGAAGCTGGTCGCCCTGATGCGCTGGTGGGAGGAATACACCGCGCGCGAGGGCGCCGAGATGGACGCCAATCCCTCGCCCGGCAACAAGGCCGGCGGGCTCACCACCATCCTCGAAAAATCCTTGGGCGCCATGGCCAAGGCGGGCGGCACCAATCTGGTGGACGTGGTGCGCTATGCCGAGCCGGTGACCGCCCGCGGCTTCGTGTTCATGGACACGCCGGGCTATGATCCGGTGGCGGCGACCGGGCAGGTCGCGGGCGGCGCCAATCTCGTCTGCTTCACGACCGGCCGCGGCAGTGTTTTCGGCTGCAAGCCGGCGCCCTCGATCAAGCTCGCCACCAACACGCCGATGTTCCGCCGCATGGAAGACGACATGGACGTCAATTGCGGCAGCGTGCTCGACGGCGCCGAGACGGTTGCCGAGTGTGGCCAGCGCATTTTCGACCTCATCCTTCGCGTCGCCTCAGGCGAGAAGACCAAAAGCGAGCAATTCGATTTCGGCGCCGCCGAATTCGCGCCCTGGCAGATCGGCGCGACGATGTAGCGGACGCCGGTGCCGCCACCTCCCGAAGCGCCGGCGCGGGTTTCCAGCGCCGATCTCTTTCTCGGCTTTCTCGGCATCGGCTTGAGCGGTTTCGGCGGCGTTCTGCCCTGGGCGCGACGGATGGTGGTCGAGCGGCGGCGCTGGCTGGACGCGGCTTCGTTCAACGATCTCCTCGCCTTGTGCCAGTTTCTGCCGGGGCCGAACGTGATCAATCTCTCGGTCGCGCTCGGCGGGCGTTTCGCCGGCTGGCGCGGGGCGCTCGCGGCGTTCGCCGGGCTGATGCTGGCGCCGATGGCGATCGTGATCGGGCTCGGCGCGCTTTACACAAGCTATGGTGATCTCGCTCTCGTCCAGCATCTCTTTCGTGGCCTCGCCGCCGGCGCCTCCGGGCTGATCGTCGCGACGGCGGCGAAAATCGCCTGGCCGTTGCGGCGCCAGCCGGCCGCGCTCGCCATCGCCGCTCTGGTCTGGCTTGCCGCCGCCACCTTCCGCGCCCCGCTCATCGCCGTGCTGGTGGCCGGCACCGGGCTCGGCCTGCTCGCCGGATGGCGGGCGCGATGATGCTCCCGCTCACGCTCTTCCTCACCTTCGCCGCCCTCTCGCCGCTCGCTTTCGGCGGCGGCAACACCATCCTGCCGGAGATGCAGCGCGAGGTCGTCGGCGTGCATCACTGGCTCTCGGCGAGCGATTTCGTCGCCCTCTACGCCTTGGCGCAAGCGGCGCCGGGGCCGAACATGCTGGTCGCGACGCTGATCGGCTGGCGGGTTGCCGGGCTCGGGGGCGCGCTCGCGGCGACGTTCGGGCTTTGTCTTCCCTCCTCGTTCCTCACCTTCGCCATCGCCGGACTCTGGTGGCGGTTTCGCGAGGCAAGCTGGCGGCGTTGGATTCAGGCGGCGCTGGTGCCGGTCACCGTCGGTCTGGTCGGCGCGGGTGCCGCGGTGATCGCGGCGGGAACGGCGCTGGGGCTGGCGGCGGTTCTGATCACCGCCCTCGTCGCGCTGCTGACGCTCACGACGCGCGCCAACCCGCTCTGGTTTCTCGCCGCGAGCGCGCTCGCCGGCATGCTCGGGCTGGTCTGATCGGCGCCCCACCGTTCACGGCAACAGACTGGCCTCCGGCCCGTCGAGATCGCTGCCCCACATTTTTTCGAGATTGTAGAGGCTGCGTGCTTCCGGCTTGAACAGATGGACGATGATGTCACCGGCATCGAGCAGCACCCAATCAGCCCCGCTGCCGCCCTCGACCGGCACCCGTTTCAGCCCGGCCTCGCGCAGTTTTTCGGCGAGATGGCTCGCCATCGCCTCGATCTGGCGGTCGGCGAGGCCGGTCGCGATGATCATCCGTTCGGCGAAAGCGGCGCGGCCGGCGAGATCGAGGACGACGATGTCCTCGGCCTTGTCATCCTCGAGGCTCGTCTGGATGAGCGCGCTCAGCCGGTCGAGATCGATGTCGGCGCGGCGCGGGCGAGGGGCCCGGCGCGGCGCCGATTTGGCAGAGGGGGGTTTGGCGGAGGGGGGTTTGGCGGAGGGGGGTTTGGCGGAGGGGGCGGGTTTGGCGGCTTTGGCGAGGGTCGCGGCTTTGCGTGGCGTGATGCCAGGGGCGCGGCGGGCGGGGCGGCGGGCGGGGGAAGGGGAGCGTGGGATGGCTGTTCTCCGTTCTCTGTGACATGCCTCGCGTCGCGCAGCGCGCTCGCCGAGGCGGGGTTTTGCGGCGCCTGTAGAAAAACCCAGGCCGACGGCCGCGCCAGCGCCAGCGCCGGGGCGGCGCGCGGCGGCCTCAGGGCGGCGCGCAGCGTGCGGGCGGCCTGGCTCGCGCGGGCGCGGCCATTGTACTGGGGCCGGGGATGGACGGCAAAGGGGAGAAGCCGCGCGATGTCGCGCCAGCCCCGCCAGCGTGGCCATTCCTCCAGAAGATCGGCGCCCATCAGCCAGACGAAGCGCGCGCGCGGAAACCGACGCTGCAAGGCGAGCACGGTATCGCGGGTAAAGCGGGTGCCGAGCCGCGCCTCGATCCCGGTCGCGATGATGCGGCGGCCATCGGCGATGGCGCGGGCGGCTTCGAGGCGGGCGGCGAACGGCGCCATGCCGGCCCGCGGCTTGAGCGGATTGCCCGGCGAGACCAGGAGCCAGACCTGGTCGAGGCGCAAGGCGCGGCGGAACCGCGCGGCGATCAGGCGATGGCCGGCATGGGCGGGGTTGAAGGAGCCGCCCAAGAGCCCGATACGGCCCCGCCGCCGGTCGCCGAAGCGCGGCAGTTCGGCCGGAGGCGTCTCGCGCCCGCGCTCAGGGGCGGATCTGGCCACTGCCTTCAACGACGTAGCGGAAACTGGTGAGCTGCTCGAGCCCGACCGGGCCGCGGGCATGGATGCGCCCGGTCGCGATGCCGATCTCGGCGCCGAAGCCGAATTCGCCGCCATCACAAAATTGCGTCGAGGCATTCCAGAGCCCGACCGCGCTGTCGATGCCGGCGAGAAAGGCTTCCGCCGCCGCGCGGTCCTCGGCGATGATCGCCTCGGTATGCGAGCTGCCGTGGCGCGCGATATGGGCCAGCGCCTCGGCGATGCCGTCCACCACCTTGACCGAAAGCACGGGCGCCAGCCACTCGGTATCGAAATCCGCGGGCGCGGCGGCGGGAAGCTCGGGCAGGATCGCCCGCGCCCTGGGGTCGGCGCGGAATTCGCAGCCGAGGGCGGCGAGATCGGCGATGATCAGCGGCAAGAGCGACGGCGCGATGGCGGCATCGATGAGCAGCGTCTCGGTCGCGCCACAGACGCCGGGGCGGCGCATCTTGGCGTTGGCGACGACGCTGCGCGCCATCGCCGGATCGGCGCTGGCATGGACGTAAGTGTGGCAGAGACCCTCGGCATGGGCGAGCACCGGCACCCGCGCCTCGCGCTGCACCCGCTCGACCAGGCTCTTGCCACCGCGCGGAATGATGAGGTCGATCACGCCGCCGCCTTCGAGCATCGCCCCGACATAGGCACGGTCGGCCTCGGGCGCGATCTGCACCGCGGCCACAGGCAGCCCGGCGGCGCGCAGCCCCTCCTCGATCGCGGCCTGGATCGCGCGCGCGCTCCGGAGCCCCTCCGAGCCGCCGCGCAACATCACCGCGTTGCCCGATTTCAGGCACAGCCCGGCGGCGTCCGCCCCGACATTGGGCCGGCTCTCGTAAATCATGCCGATGACGCCGATCGGCGTTGCGATGCGCCGGAAGCGGAGCCCGTTCGGGCGCTCCCACTCGGCGAGCACGCGGCCCAGCGGATCGGGCTGCGCCGCGATCTCCGCCAGCCCCGCCGCCATCGCCGCGAGCCGCGCCGGATCGAGCCGCAGCCGGTCACGAAACGCGCCGGTCGCCGAACAGGCCGCGAGATCGGCTTCGTTGGCGGCGAGAATTTCCGCCTCCGCCGTCCGCAGCGCCGCGGCGCCGGCCATGAGGGCCGTATTGCGGGCAGCAAGCGGGCTCATCGCCAGCGCCCGCGCCGCCTCCCGCGCCGCCGCCCCGGCGGTTGCGAGCCACGCCGAAGCCGGATCGGCGGGCGCCTCGCGCTGGCCATCGGTGCTCTGATCCATCGGCGTCCCTCCCGCGTTCCGGTGGCGATCCTCGCCCAAGATTTCGCTCATACTAGCGCCAAATCGTCGCGGTGGATGAGTTCATCGCGCCCGCGCCAGCCGAGAATCTCGGCGATCGCCGCCGAGCGATGGCCGATGATGCGCGCCGCGTCCTCGCTCGCATAGGCGGAAAGCCCGCGCGCCAGCACCCGCCCTTGGCCATCGCGCACCAAGACCGGATCACCGCGCTCGAACCTGCCCTCGACCGCGGTAACGCCGGCGGGCAGCAGCGAGCGCCCGGCGGCGAGCGCACGCGCCGCGCCGGCATCGATGGTGAAGCTCCCGAGCGGCTGGAGGCTGCCGAGCAGCCAGCGTTTCCGCGCCGAGCGCCCCTCCGGCGCGGGCAGGAACCAGGTGCAGCGTCCGCCGGCGGCGAGCGCGCGCAAGGGGTGCGGCGCCTCGCCCGGCGCGATCGCCATGGCGCAGCCGGCCCCGGTCGCGATGCGCGCCGCCACCAGCTTGGTGCGCATCCCGCCGGAGGAATACCCCGGCGGTGGCGCCCCGCCCATCGCCTCGATCTCCGGCGTGATGGCGGCAACCACCGGAATATGCCGCGCCGCCGGATCACGCCTGGGATCGGCGGTATAGAGCCCGTCGATGTCGGAGAGCAGGACGAGCTGATCGGCGCCGACCATCTCGGCGACGCGGGCGGCGAGGCGGTCATTGTCGCCGAAGCGGATCTCCGCCGTCGCCACGGTGTCGTTCTCGTTGATCACCGGCACGCAGCCGAGATGGAGAAGGGTCGCGAGCGTCGCCCGGGCGTTGAGATAGCGGCGACGGTCCTCGGTGTCGTCGAGGGTGAGAAGAAGCTGGGCGGCGATGAGCTGATGATCGGCCAGCGCCGCGCTCCAGGCGCTGGCGAGGCGGATTTGGCCGACCGCCGCGGCGGCCTGTTTTTCCTCGAGCCGCAGCCGGCGTGAGGCGAGGCCGAGACTGCGGCGGGCGAGGGCGATGGCGCCGGAGGAGACCACGATCACCTCCCCCCCGCGCGCGCGGAGAGCGGCGATGTCCTCGGCCAGCGCCGCGAGCCAGGCGGCGCGGGGGGCGGCGCGGGCGGCGTCCACGACGAGGGCGCTGCCGATCTTCACGACAAGCCGGCGGGCATCGTCAAGCCGCGCAAGCGCCGGCTCGTTCATCGCCGCGCCTCGTCGATGCGGGTCTTGATCGCGCGCAGCAAGGCCGGAACGCCGGCGCCGCTCACCGCCGAGATCAGCGCGACCGGCGCTTGCGCGGCGCGCGCCAGGGCGCTTCGGCGCGCCGCCGCCTCACGCGCGCTCATCGCGTCGGCCTTGGTGAGAACCAGGATCTCGGGCTTGTCCGCCAGCCCCGCGCCATAGGCGGCCAATTCGCCGCGCACCGTGCGCCAGGCGCGGACCACATCGCCGGCGGCGCCGTCGATAAGATGGACGAGGACCGCGCAGCGCTCGACATGGCCGAGAAAGCGGTCGCCAAGCCCGGCGCCCTCATGCGCGCCTTCGATCAGGCCGGGGATATCGGCGAGGACGAATTCCTCCGCGATCCCGAGCCGCACCATGCCGAGGCCGGGGGCGAGGGTGGTGAAGGGGTAATCGGCGATTTTCGGCCGCGCCGCCGAGACGGTGGCGAGAAAGGTCGATTTGCCGGCATTGGGCAGGCCGACGAGGCCGGCATCGGCGATCAGCTTGAGCCTGAGCCAGACCCAGCGTTCTTCGCCCGGAAACCCCTTATCGGCGCGGCGCGGCGCGCGGTTGGTGCTCGATTTGTAATGCGCGTTGCCGAACCCGCCATCGCCGCCGCGAAGCAGCACCAGGCGCTGGCCCGGCCGGTCGAGATCGGCAAGCAGGGTCCGACGATCCTCATCGAGGATTTGGGTGCCGACCGGGACCGCGACCTCGACCGCCGGCGCGCTCGCGCCGGTGCGGTCCGAGCCGGCGCCGTTGCCGCCCTTGCGGGCGCGGAAATGCTGCGCATAGCGGAAATCGATCAGGGTATTGAGATTGGCGACGGCGACAAGCACGATATCGCCGCCACGCCCGCCATTACCGCCATCGGGCCCGCCGAATTCGATGTATTTCTCGCGCCGGAACGCGATCACGCCATCGCCCCCGTCACCGGAGCGGAGATAGATCTTGGCCTGGTCGAGAAATTTCATGACTGTCGCACGCAAAAAAAGACCGGGAGCACGCAAAAAAGGGCCGGCGCGCGCCGACCCTCTGCTGAAACGGGGTTATGCGCGCGGCGCTTATTCAGTGGCGGCCGGCGGCTTGTTGACCGAGACGTAGACCCGCGCCTCGGCCTTGCGCTCGAAGCACACCCGGCCATCGGTCAGCGCGAAAATCGTATGGTCGCGCCCGAGCCCGACATTGCGGCCGGGGCGGAACTTGGTGCCGCGCTGGCGGATGATGATGTTGCCGGCGCGCACTTCCTGCTCGCCGAATTTCTTCACGCCGAGGCGGCGGCCCTCGGTATCGCGCCCGTTGCGCGAGGAGCCGCCGGCTTTCTTGTGGGCCATGGTCTTTCTCCTCTCTCAGGCGGCGCTGATGGCTTGCACGCGGAGCACGGTGACGTGCTGGCGATGCCCGTTCTTGCGCCGGCTGTTCTGGCGGCGGCGCTTTTTGAAGATGATCACCTTCTCCAACCGCTCCTGCGAGATCACCTGCGCCGTGACGCGCGCCCCGGCGACGGTCGGGCTGCCGATCGTCAACGCGCCCTCGCCGCCGACCGCGAGGACATCGGTGAAGGTGATCTCGTCGCCCTCGGCGGCCGGGAGTTTTTCGACCTTGAGCACGCTGTTGGGCGTCACGCGATACTGCTTGCCGCCGGTGCGGATGACTGCGAACATCTCAAAATTTCCTCAAACGCTGGGGGCTCATCCCGCCTTTTCCCGCCGCGCGACCGCGCCCCCGGCAAAAGACAACAAGCCCCAAAGGCAAGAAGCCCCTGGCCGCCGGATGTTCCGGCCACCGAAGGCTGCGGGTTATAGCGATGGCCCCAACGCTGTCAATGGCCCCTCCGCCGCCGATCAGGCGAACAGTTGGGAGCGGAGGATCTCGGCACCTCCATCAGCCGGATGATTGAGCCGGCAGCCGCTTGATTCTGCCTTTTCCCGGCGGCTTCACCGCTTTTGAGGCGCAAGCTACCCGATCGGCGAGCGGCAGCGCCATCCCCGCCCCTTCCGCCGGCTGTTGCCCCGAGATAGTTTAGGCTAGCGTCTACTGCTGTGCTGGCCGCGATCTGACCGAAAGATTGCTGGCCAATGATTCCTTCCATGACATCGAATGCCACTGTCGATGCTAAATTGAGTTTGCCGACCGCACCGAAGCTGGCCGTTACAGCGACCTTACCGAGGACCGCTTCAATAGAGCTGTCTTGTAGTGTAATAATATCATTTATCAAATCCAGAGATGTAACTGTTATTTGAAGAATTGTTCATAAGATTGTATATTGATAAATATTGAAAAGGATCATTTTCTGTCAGAGTTCCACTCATAGTCCATCTCCCTCTGTTTTGTCGAATCATTGCTATATATTATTGTTTTTGATAGGTAAATTATCCTTATAATCGTAGGAATTATTGTCATACAAAACCAAAGTCCACATGTAAAGAAAAAATTAATCGCAAAATCAAAACGATTCAGATTTCCGGTATAAAAAATTATGTAAAAACATGCAAAAATTATGATAGAAATTCCAGGAATAATGACAAAGATTGTTTTTACGATAAGTTTTTTTCCCATTGTCAACAAAAAATTTATCAAGATTTATTTTTATATCGGCATATAAATTCCTTATATATAATTTATTGCCAGAAAATATTAATACCGTATAAACTAAATCAACAATTATTGATGCTATAAAGGTCAAGGTTATTTTCAGCATGGCATAGATACGGGCGATCGTCGGTATTGATATTTCCGAAGTGGCGCAATGCCATGCGACATAGTCCCGGATATGCGCGGGCATGAAATGCACGGTCAGGACATTGATCCATTGCAGCGCGCAAGCTGCTGCCTGCACCGGCACGGGGTGCCGGTGCTGGAGCCATGGCAGGAGCGCATCGAGAAAGCCAAACCCAAGAGGAAGTCCAAGGACGACTGATGAATTGATCAGATGCAGGCGCCGTCCGTTCTTCTCGACGGCGCCCCAGGCTTTCAGCCGCCGCAAAAGCGCCATCCCCCGCTCCTCCCGCTTGCTATTGGGGCACCGTGCGGATGACGCCGTCAAGGAGGATGGTCTCGCATGACGGGGATGGACGGGCTGCCTGGGCGTTCGGCGCGGGCGATGCGAGATTTGTTATGGCGGAGGGATATCAAAAAACATCAAAGAAAGTATTATTACAAAAATAACGATACTGCCAGCGGAAAAAATAGTAAAGAGGCTCTCAATAAGTAATAAAAAAATTGACAAATCTTTGGGGGGCATCAATGAATAATTTGAAATATTAAATATTAATTTATAGATATACCAAAATATTGGGTAAAAAATGGAGAAAAATAACAATCTTTGAAGTGTTTGTTTTTGGGATATTGGCCGAAAATTAAAAATTCTTCTTGTATTTGCTGAAAAATAAACTTGTTCTATTGTTTTTTTATCTTTTAAATACAATAAAAGTCCAGTAAGAAATGATAATATTATTATAATAAACAAAAAAACAAAAAATTCTAAGACGCTAAGTGCATGATATATGTAATTTATATAATATTTACAGTCAGTGTAATATATTTCATTATAACACGCGAGTCTTTTCCAAAAATATTGATACCTATGAACAGATATTGGAACACATATGTCCATAATTATTACAATGCAAAAAATAAAAATAGAAATATATCTACAAATTTTCATTAATTTTCGTGCATTTTCAATATATAGACACCAAATGAAAGCTGATTTTATGGATTTTTTCATATAATATATCCTATCGGTTATATCATTTTAAGTTATTTTTGCCAAATTATATCGAAAACATTGGCTGTTTATTTGGGATGGCCAAATTCGGCTCGAAATCTGCGGCAAGATGATCGGCCGAGCACCCCGCAGGCGCCGCCCGTTCTTCTCGACGGCGCCCCAGGCTTTCAGCCGCCGCAAAAGCGCCATCCCCGCCCCTTCCGCCGGCTATTTCGGTGCCATGCGGATCGCGCCGTCGAGGCGGATGGTCTCGCCGTTCAGCATCGGGTTGGCGATGATGTGCAGGGCGAGTGCCGCGAACTCCTCCGGCTGGCCGAGGCGGCGCGGGAAGGGGATGGAAGCGGCGAGACTGTCCTGCACCTCCTGCGGCAGGCCGCGCAGCATCGGGGTCGCGAAAATCCCCGGTGCGATGGTGCAGACGCGGATCCCCGCGCGCGCCAGATCGCGGGCGATCGGCAGCGTCATGCCGACGATCCCGCCCTTGGACGCGGCATAGGCCGCCTGGCCGATCTGCCCGTCGAACGCGGCGACCGAGGCGGTGTTGACGATGACGCCGCGCGCGCCATCGGCGAGCGGCGCAAGCGCCTCGGCATCGGCCGCCATGAGACGGATCAGGTTGAACGAGCCGATCAGATTGACCTCGATCACGCGGCGGAAATCCTCGAGCGGCAGCGGCCCGGCCTTGCCGACCACGCGGCCCGATTTGCCGATCCCGGCGCAGTTGACGAGAATCCGCGCGGCGCCATGCTGGGCGCGGGCCTCGGCCACCGCCGCCTCGGCGCTCTCGGCGCTGGCGACGTTGCATTGAAGCGCGATGCCGCCGATCTCGCTCGCGACCTCGGCCGCCCGCGCCGCGTTCATGTCGAGGAGCGCGACCTTGGCGCCGGCGGCCGCCAGCGCCCGCGCCGTCGCCTCGCCAAGCCCGGACGCGCCGCCGGTGACCAGCGCCGCGATGTTCTTGAGATCCATGGTTTCCTCCTTGGGTTCGTTGCCGAGGATTCCGTGGCATGCGCTCTTGCCGCGGTCAATTGCCGCGCCGGCGCGGCTGGGCTAGACGCATCGGGCACAAAGCCCCCGGTTTCTCGTCGAGGATAGTCGCCATGGCCGTGATGCCCGATCACTGGATCCGCCGCATGGCGGAAACCGCCCGCATGATCGACCCCTTCGTCGAAACCCAGCGCCGCGACGGGGTGATCAGCTACGGGCTCTCGTCCTACGGCTATGACGCCCGCGTCGCCCGCGCGTTCAAGATTTTCACCAATGTCGATTCCGCCGTCGTCGATCCCAAATCCTTCAGCCCGCAAAGCTTCGTCGATCGCGACAGCGACGTCTGCATCATCCCGCCGAACAGCTTCGCGCTCGCCCACACGGTGGAATATTTCCGCATCCCGCGCGATGTCGTCGTCATCTGTCTCGGCAAATCGACCTATGCCCGCTGCGGCATCATCGTCAACGTGACCCCGCTGGAGCCGGAATGGGAGGGGCAGGTGACGATCGAAATCAGCAACACGACACCGCTGCCCGCCAAGATCTATGCCGGAGAGGGAATCTGCCAGTTTCTGTTCCTCAAGGGCGACAGTGCCTGCGAGGTGAGCTATGCCGACAAGGCGGGGAAATACATGGGCCAGCGCGGGGTCGCGCTGCCACGGCTTTAGCAGGCCGATCCTGGAGGAGACAGCATGACGGCATCCGTGGAACCGGTGATCGGCATCATCGGCGGCTCCGGGCTTTACGACATCGCCGGGCTCGAGGCGCGGCACTGGCGGGCCATCGCGACACCCTGGGGCGCGCCCTCCGATGAGCTGCTGTTCGGCCGCCTCGCCGGCGTGCGCTGCGTGTTTCTGCCCCGCCATGGCCGCGGCCACCGCCTCTCGCCGAGCCATCTCAACTACCGCGCCAATATCGATGCCCTGAAACGCGCCGGCTGCACCGATGTCATTTCGCTGTCCGCGGTCGGCAGCCTGCGCGAGGATCTCCCGCCTGGGCATTTCGTCATCGTCGATCAGTTCATCGACCGCAGTTTCGCGCGCGAGAAGAGTTTTTTCGGCGAGGGCTGTGTCGCCCATGTCTCGATGGCGCATCCGGTGTGCACGCGGCTCGGCGACGCGCTCGCGGACGCGGCGCGCGGCCTCCGGCTCCCGGTCGCGCGCGGCGGCACCTATCTGGTGATGGAAGGCCCGCAATTCTCCACCAAGGCCGAAAGCGCGCTCTATCGCCAATGGGGCGCGAGCGTGATCGGCATGACCAACATGCCGGAGGCGAAACTCGCCCGCGAGGCGGAGCTGTGTTACGCGACCGTCGCCATGGTCACCGATTATGATTGCTGGCATCCCGAGCATGATCACGTGACGGTGGAGGCGGTGGTGCGGGTGCTGCTGGAGAATGCCGAACACGCGCGGGGGTTGGTCGCCGCTCTCGTGCCGGCGCTCGGGGCGGGGCGCCCGGCCTGTCCGGCGGGTTGCGGCCACGCCCTCGATCACGCCCTGATCACCGCGCCCGAGGCGCGCGATCCGGCCCTGATGGCGAGGCTCGACGCCGTCGCCGGGCGGGTTTTGGGCGCCTGATCGCGCCGCTTCAGGCGATGAGGTTGACGAGAGGGTTGGTCGTTCCGCTGTTAAAGCTGCTTGACCCGCCGATGAGGTTGACGAGCGGGTTGGCCGTTGCGCCGGAGCCGCCGTTCTCCTGGTTCAGAACCAGGTATTTCTGCACGAACTGATTGACATAGCTCGGGCTCTGGAATTTCTTCAGATCGAGCCCCTGGCTCAGGATGCTGACCTGCTGGGCGTAGTTGAGCAGGCCGAACTGCATGGGGAGGCCGAGCGCGGTCTGCGCCACGCCGAGCAGGGTGTTGTCGGACATCAACTCCGGGATCGTCGTCACCGCGCCGATATTGCGGGTGAAATAGAGCGCCGCCTGCATCCCCGGCATCTGCTGATTGGTGCCGACCTCGAACTGGTTGGTGACGTATTGCTGGACGATGCGTCCGACCGTTTTCGGGTTGGAGAGCGGCGGCGGAGTCCAGTTCGCCATCACCTGGGCGAAGTTGAGATAGGTCGGGTTGGCCATCTGCTGCACCAGCGAATTTTTCGCCGTCGGGTTCTGGGTCAGCAATTGCTTGAGAATACCCTGTTCGTTGATCATCCCGCTCATCCCGAAGGCGCCGAGCACCACCTGCAGCATCCGGTAATTCTTCAAGAGCGCCGCCGGCGTCGTGATCGACGCGGCGTTTTTCTGGAAATACGCCAGCGCCGTTTGCGTGCTCGGGTCGGCCTTGGCGGCGGCATTGGCATAGTGGGTCTCGTTCTTGATGTACATCTCGTACATCGGGATGGGCGCAAGCCCAGAAATGCCCGACATGCGCTGCACTCCTTCTTGCAATCGCCGGTAAATGCGATTTTTCGCACTCAGCCTCATTCCGTGGGACCATGCCCCATTTTTATAAACATTCCCTTAAACATTTTAGCCGATCCTTACGGGGTAGCTCACAAAAAGGAGACACACCGATGTCATTTTCCATCAACACCAACGTTGGCGCCCTGGCGGCGTTGCAATCGCTCGATTCGACGCAGCAATCCCTCAACAACACCCAGAACGTCATCGCGACCGGGCTCCTCGTCGGCAGCGCGAGCGACAATCCGGCCGTCTACTCGATCTCGCAGACCATGCAGGCGAATATTGCCGGCTTGACCGCGGTTCAGGATAATCTCTCCTTCGGCAACTCCGTGCTCGGGGTCGCCGCCGCCGCCGGCTCGCAGATCTCGAGCCAGCTCGCGACGCTGCAGAACACCGTCACGCAAGCGCAGCAGACCGGCATCTCGTCGTCGACGATGAATACCCAGATCGGCAACATCCTGAACAATATCGATAATTTCGCCAACAACGCGACCTTCAACGGCGTCAACCTGCTGGCCACCAACGGCACCACCGGCGTCTCCACGACCAGCATGGTGATCCAGGATACGATCAATGCCGGCGGGCAGCTCTCGGTGGGCAACCAGATCAACCCGACTAACTCCGCCACCGGCAACTCCTCGATGACGCAGGCGCTCAGCCTCACCAACCTGACCACCTCGTCGGGCGGGGCGCAATTCAGCTTCACCGGCGCCTACAAGCCGCTGGCCGGCGATTACCTCCAGATCGCGACACAAAGCACGGACGCGAGCGGTAATACCGTAAACAACAACTACGTCTTCGAGTTCCAGACCACCGGCACCACGCCGGCCGCCGCGCCCGCCGGCTACACGCTCGGCGCGATTGCCGGCGGCGGCACCAACTATCTCGCCAACGTGATCATGGGCACCAGCACCTCGCCGATGGCGGCGGTCGGCGCCTTGATCAGCTCTCTGCAGCAGAACGGCTTCGCCGCCTCGCTCAGCAACAGCGGCACCTTGACCATCGCCGGCAATGGGCTGACGGTGACGAATACGGGTTCTAGTACCTCTCCTGTAATGAGTGCTGGAGCGGCATTCGTGGGCACGACGACGGGTGGCACGGCGACGGCATACAGCACCACCCCTCTCTATGCGAGCAATGACACCGGGTCGGCGTCTGGCAGCGATACCGGCGTCACCGGAAGCACCCTCTCCGGCGGGAAGGCGGCGATCACCATCGTCCAGAACGCCGTCTCTACGATGAACGGCATCGCCGCGACGATCGGTGCGACGCAACAGGAGGTGACGGGGATGATGAACTTCTCCTCCTCGCTCTCGACCTCGCTCACCACCGGTTCGGGGGCCTTGATCGACGCCAACATGGCGTCCGAAAGCGCGCAGTTGAACT
>JAJZBV010000031.1 GCA_021851785.1 Pseudomonadota bacterium | reverse complement strand
GTCTTCCGCGCCGCTCGCCAGTTTCGCCGCCGCCGTTTTCGCCATGCGCGCCCACATGAAGCCGAGGGCGACGAGGCCGAAGAGGCGCAGATACTCGCTCGCCGCCGCCCCCGCTTCTTCCGGATCACGCATCCCGGCCTCGGCGATATGCGCGGTCGCGAGTTGCAGGGCGCCGAAGGCTTTTTCCAGCCCATGGACCATCTTGCCGATCGCCGCATCTTCCTTGTGCGCGGCGATGAACGCGGCGACGGGATGGAAAAACCCGCGCAGGAATCTTCCATAATGCGCGCCGAGCTTGCGCCCGACGAGATCGAGCGCCTGGATGCCGTTGGTGCCCTCATAGATCATCGTGATCCGCGCATCGCGCACGTATTGTTCGACGCCGTGGTCGCGAATATAGCCATGCCCGCCATAAACCTGAACGCCCATACTGGCGGCGTCGAAGCCGAGATCGGTGAACAGCGCCTTGACGATCGGCGTCATCAATGCGGTGAAATCCTCCGCTTTTTCGCGCGCCGCCGGCTCCGCGCTCCGCTCGATGGCATCGAGCGCATGCGCGACCCACACCCCGAGCGCGCGGCAGCCTTCGGTATAGGCGCGCATGGAAAGCAGCATGCGCCGCACATCGGGGTGGACGATGATCGGGTCGGCAGGCTGATCGGGATTTTTCACGCCGCTCAGCGAACGCCCCTGGATGCGCTCGCGAGCATAGGCGACGGCGCTCTGATAGGCCGCTTCCCCGATCGCGAGCCCCTGGATGCCGACCGAAAGCCGCTCGCTGTTCATCATCGTGAACATCGCGGCAAGCCCCCGATGCGGCGCGCCGACCAGCCAACCCTTGGCGTTCTCGAAGGTGAGTTGGCAGGTGGCGGAGGCCTTGATGCCCATCTTGTGCTCGATCGCGGTGCATAGAACGCCATTCCGCGCCCCCGGCCGCCCCTCCGCGTCGGGCAGGAATTTCGGCACCAGAAACAGGCTGATCCCGCGGCTCCCGACGGGTGCATCGGGAAGCCGCGCGAGCACCAGATGGATGATGTTCTCGGTCAGATCATGCTCGCCGGCGGAGATGAAAATCTTGTTGCCCGAGAGGAGATAACTGCCATCCGCTTGCGGCACCGCGCGCGTGCGCAGCATGCCGAGATCGGTGCCGCAATGCGGCTCGGTCAGGCACATCGTGCCGCTCCAGACGCCGCTCGCGAGTTTCGGCAGGAAGCGCCGTTTCAGATCCTCCGCGCCGTGATCGCGCAACGCCTGATAGGCGCCGCGCGAGAGGCCAGGATAGAGGCTGAAGGAAAGATTGGCGCTACAGATCATCTCCTCGACGAGCTTGTTCACGCTCTCGGGCAGACCCTGGCCGCCGTAATCGGGATCACAGGCGAGCGCCGTCCAGCCGCCTTCGCGAAAAAGATCATACGCCGCCTTGAACCCTTTCGGCGTGCGCACGACGCCGTTTTCGTAATGGCAGCCCTCCTCGTCGCCCGAAGCGTTGAGCGGCGCCAGAACTTCCTCGACGAAGCGGCCGGCCTCCTCGAGAATGCTGTCGATGAGATCCGGCGCCAGCGCCTCCTCTCCCGGCCGAGGCGGCGGATCGGTTGCGTCGAAAACCTCGTGCAGCAGGAAACGCATGTCACGAAGTGGCGCCTTGTAGGTTTGCATGGCGATTTTTCCCTGCGGCGTTCAGTTGCGGAGCGGCTTGCCGGTGTCGAGCGTATGGGTAATGCGCGCAAGCGTCGGTTCGGTGCGGACGAGACGCATGAAAGCCTCGCGTTCCAAAGCGAGCATCGTCTCCTCGTCGAGCGGCGCCAGCGGATCACCCTCGCCGCCGGAAAGAATGTCGGCAAGCGCCCCCGCGACGACGAGATCATGCGCCGTCGCCAGACCCTGGCGATGGAAACCCTCCGCCGCCATCATCAACGCGAGCCGCCCCGAGGGACCGGGCAAGGGGAAAACCGGCGGCTCCGGCGGATGATACGCGGCAGCGAGCGCCAGCGCCCGTGCCTTGGCCATGGCCAGCAAGCGCTCGCGGTTCATCACGATTTCGTCGCCGCGGCGAAGAATGCCCATCTCGCGCGCTTCCGCCGCCGATTTGCTGACCCGGGCGGTGCTGACCATCTCGAAAACCTGCGCCACCGCCGGCATCGGCCCTTTCGGCAAAGCGGGTGAGGAGGCGAGCCGCGCCAGCATCTCCTTGGTGCCGCCCCAGCCCGGCACCAGCCCGACGCCGCACTCAACGAGCCCGGCATAGGTTTCGGCATGGGCGACGATCGCATCGGCGTGCAGCAGGATTTCGCAGCCACCGCCGAGCGCCATGCCGGCGGGCGCTGCGACCACCGGAAACGGCGCGTATTTGAGCGCGAGCATCGCCTTCTGCCCGGCGGCCAGCGTCTTCTCGATCTCGCCCCAGGCGGCGATATTGGCGGCAAAAGCGGCGAGGCCGAGATTGGCGCCGACCGAGAAATTGCCGCCCTCGTTATAGATCACCAGCGCCTTGAACCGCTCGGCGATCAGTCCCACGGCGCGTTCGAGGAGATCGACGATGCCGGGATCGAGCGCGTTCATTTTCGTCGTGAATTCGAAACAGGCGACACCGTCGCCGATATCCCAGAGCGCCGCCGAGGCATTTTTGATCACGGGTTTGGTGACGCGCTTGACGTCTTCGAGCAAAACGATGCCGGCGGGACGGAGCACGTCGTGATAGGCGCCATCGCCGCCAAGGAATTGCGGCCGCGCCTCATGCAAACGATAAAACCCCGACGCGCTCGCCGCCGTCGCCAGCAACGCCGGAGCTTCGATGCCTTCGGCAGCGAGCAGCGTCCGCATACCCGCGCTGCCGATGCGATCGATCAATTCGAACGGGCCGAATTTCCAGTTATAACCAAGCCGCATCGCCTCATCGATGGCGGTGATGTCCTCGGCCGCCTCCGGCACCAGACGCACGGCATAGGCGAGGGTGTGGGCGATCACGCGGCGGGCATAGGCGCCGAATTTGTCCGTGCGGGTCAGCAATTTGCGCGGATCGCGCACGACGGAGTCGGGCAGCGCGGCCGGGTGTTCGGCGCGGTATTCGCCGCTCGCGAGATCGATCGCCTCCTTGACGCGCGCCGGACCTTCCCTACGCTGCCGATAAAATCCGCCTTTGCCTTTGCGCCCGGTCAAACCCTCGGCGATCATCTTGCGGATCAGAGGAACATCACGATTGGCGGCGTGGAAGGGGTCGCTCGCCGGCAGCGCCTTTGCCAAGCTCGCGTTGACATGCGGCATGAGATCGAGGCCGACGAGATCGATCAGCCCGAACACACCGGTTTTCGGAATGCCGAACGGGCGCCCCATCACCGCGTCGGCCTCCTCGACGGTGAGGCCGAGATCGAACGCGGCGAGCACACCGATCTGCATCCAATAGACGCCGAGACGATTGGCGATGAAGCCGGGGCTGTCCTTGCAGGGAACAATGGTTTTGCCGAGCGCGTGATCGGCGAAGGCAGCGATGCGCTCGGCGAGGTCGCGGCTCGTCGCCGCCCCGGTGACGAGTTCGAGCAAGCGCATATAGCGCGGCGGGTTGAAGAAATGGGTGATCAGAAAATTCGCGGCGAAATCGTTGCTCATCCCCGCGATGAGCGACGCGAGCGGAATGGTGGACGTGTTGGAGGAGACCGCCGCGCCCGGTTTGCGTATTGCATCGATGCGGCGATAGAGCGCCTGCTTGATCTCAAGAGTCTCGATCACCGCCTCGATGATCCAGTCACACGCGGCGAGTTTGTCGAGATCGTCCTCGGTGTTGCCGGGGGTGATCAAACGCGCCGAGGCCGCCGACATCAGCGGCGCGGGCTCCGTTTTCATCATGCGGGCGATCGCGTTTTTGGCGATCGCGTTGCGATCCCCGCCCTCTTTCGGCACGATGTCGAGCAAAAGCACCGGAAAACCGGCATTGGCGATCTGCGCCGCGATCCCCGCCCCCATCACCCCGGCGCCGATCACCGCGAGTTTCTTGATCTCGGTCATCACACCCGCTCCAGCAAGGTCGCGATGCCCTGGCCGCCGCCGATGCATTGCGTCGCCAAGGCGTAACGCTTGCCTTCGCGTTTGAGCAGCGACGCCGCCTTGCCGGTGATCCGCGCGCCGGTCGCGCCGAGCGGGTGGCCAAGCGCGATGGCGCCGCCATCGAGGTTGATTTTCTCTTGTGGAATGCCGAGTTCGCGGGCGCAGGCCAGCGCCTGGCTGGCAAAAGCCTCGTTCAGTTCGACGAGATCGATATCGGCCATCGTGATCCCGGCGCGGGCGAGGATTTTTTTCGTCGCCGCCACCGGGCCGATGCCCATCACTTCCGGCGCGCAGCCGGCGACGCTGACCGCGCGGATACGCGCGAGCGGCGCCAGACGATGGCGCGCGGCGAAATCCTCGCTGCAAACAAAAACCGCCGCAGCACCATCGGTGAGCGGCGAGGACGTGCCGGCGGTCACGCTGCCATCGGCGCTGAACGCCGGTTTCAACGTCGCCAAGGTTTCGGCGGTGGTGTCCGGGCGAATGCAGCCATCCGCATCCACGACGCCATCCCTGGTGGTGATCGGCACGATCTCCGTCGCAAAATGCCCTCGCCGCGCGGCGCCGGCGGCGCGGACATGGCTTCCGGCGGCGAACGCCTCCTGCTCGGCGCGATCGATCTCGTAGCGCTTGGCGACGTTTTCCGCCGTCTCGCCCATGCCGATATAGGCGGCCGGCATTTTGGCGGCAAGCGCCGGGTTGGGCAGCGGATTGAAGCCCATCATCGGCACCCGGCTCATGCTCTCGACCCCGGCGCAGAGAAACGCCTCGCCGGCGCCGAGCGCGATCTGTCCCGCCGCCATGTGGATCGCCTGCATCGAGGAGCCGCAAAAACGATTGACGGTGACGCCGGCGACCGAGATCGGCAAATCGGCGAGCAGCCCGACGAGACGCGCGACATTGAGCCCCTGCTCGCCCTCGGGCATCGCGCAGCCGAGGATCAGATCCTCGATCAGCGCCGGATCGACGCCGAGCCGGCCGATCAGCGCCCGCACCACTTGCGCCGCGAGATCATCCGGACGCACGCGGGCGAGCGCGCCTTTCTTGGCTGGTGTGAATGGCGAACGCGCATAGTCGACGATGACGGCGTTACTCATGATTTTGCTCCATATCTCTATCTCTTATCGATCTCTTCTCGCCATTTTCCTGCCGCGGGACGCCCCCCGCTCACCCGGCCGCGCGCTTTCGCGACGGCGGCCTGGTCTCGAGCGCGGCCACCGCCTGACGCTCCACCTCGCGCAATTCAGCGAGGATTTCATCGAGCGCGCGCTCTTGTTCCTCGAGCGCCGCGAGCCGGATTCGCACCAGCTTCAGCAACAGGCGAAGTTGCGAGGCCTGGCTCGTGTCGATATCGTAGAGTTCTAGATATTCCCTGATTTCACGCAAGGAAAATCCCAGCCTTTTCCCGCGTAGGATAAGAATCATGCGGGCGCGGTCACGATTGGTGTAAACCCGCGTGGTGCCGGCGCGGCGCGGCAGGATCAGTCCCTTGTCTTCATAAAAGCGAATGGCGCGCGCGGTGACGCCGATCTCTTTCGAGAGTTGCGTCACCGTATAAAGCCGCTCGGGAGGCGCCGCGGTAGCCGAGTTGCTGGCCATCCAGATTACCTATAGGTAAGATGATTGACGTTAACTTAAGCACTCCCGCCGCTTTCGCGCAAGCGGGCTTCTTCTTCGTGCAATGCCTTTTTCGAGAGCTTGCCGATGGCGGTTTTCGGCAGGCTCGCGCGGAAGACGATATCACGCGGCATTTCGATCTTGGAAATCTCCCCGGCGAGAAAGGCGAGCAGTTCCTCCGTGCTCAGCTTTTCCCCCGGCCGCAACACGACATAGGCGCGCGGCGCCTCGCCGCGATACCTGTCAGGTAAGCCGATCACCATCGCCTCCAACACCTTGGGATGGCGATAGAGCGCTTCCTCGATGACGCGCGGATAGATGTTGTAGCCGCCGGCGATGATCAGATCCTTGAGCCGATCGACGATGAAGAGATAGCCATCCTCATCGAGATAGCCGATATCGCCGGTGCGGAACGCGCCGTCGATGAAGGCGCGCATGTTTTCCTCCGGCCGCTTCCAATAGCCCATCATCACCTGCGGACCACGGATACAAATCTCGCCCTTCTCACCAACGCCGAGAATCCGTTCGGGATGGTCGGGATCGCGGATTTCGATCACCGTCTCGAGCACGGCGGGGCCGACCGAATTATCCTTCATCACGCCGTTCAGCGGATTGCTTGAGGCAACACCGGCGGTTTCGCTGAGGCCATATCCCTCGATCACCCGGCAACCGGTCTGCGCCTCGAACTTCGCGCGCACTTCCCGCGGCAATGGCGCGGATCCGGAAAAACAGGTTTTTACCGAAGAAATATCGATCCGATGCCGTTCCGCGGTCTGGCTTACCGCGACACAAATCGTGGGCACCAATGGAAAAACGGTGGGGCGGGCGCGGGCAATGGTGCGCATCAACTCATCGATGTCAAAACGCGGCAGCAAAATCAATTCCGCGCCGATCGCCAGCGCCGTATTCATGACCAGCGACATCCCCATCACGTGAAACAAAGGCAGCACCGCGAGTAAACGCTCGGTGCCAGGCTGGAGATTCGGTGCATTGGCGAGCGCCTGCATCGCATTGGCGAGCAGATTGGCCTGGCTCAGCATCGCGCCTTTGGGCATGCCGGTGGTGCCGCCGGTGTATTGCAAAACGGCGAGATCGCCGGCCTTGATCGAGACCGGTGCTGGTTTGCCGCTGCCTTTCAGCAACGCGGCGAAGGGGATGATCCGCTGATCACGCGGAGACGAGATCTCGCGCCGCCGCAACGTATAGAGCGCGAGCGCTTTCACGGGCGGCAGAATGCCGCGCATCGGACAGAGGATGACGCGCGTCGCCCCGGCTTCGAGCACCGGGGCGAGGATGCGCGCGAGATCCGGCGCCACCATGATCGCGGTCTCCGAATCCGCCATCTGCGCCGCGATCTCACGCGCGACGTAAAGCGGGTTGTAATTCACGACGACGCCGCCGGCCTTGAGCACGGCGTGGAAAAACAGCACCGAATAGGGCGTGTTCGGCAGACAGAGCCCGACCTTGACCCCGGGCCCGACGCCGATCCGCTGCAAGCCGGCCGCCAAGCGATCGACGGTCGCCGCCACATCACGATAGCGCCAGCGCCGGCCCATGAACCAGAGCGCCGGACGCTCGGCGAAGCGCGCGGCGGCATATGTCAGCAGATCCGGCAGGGTCTGGGCGGAGAGATCGCCTGTTGCCGCCATCTCCGCAAGGGACGTCTCCATTTCGCTTCCCTCCTCGATGGCAGCATTAAGCGCGATCTAACCTATACGTCAATAGGCTCCCTTAATCGAAACATAGACGCCCGTCACGCGAGGCCGAAATGGTCACCAAGCGCCGCCGCGACGTCTTCCACCAGCGCCGGCCATTGCCGCCGCCAGTCCTGGCGGAACAGCCGCGCGCTCGGATACCAGGCGGTGGTCGTGCCGGTCGCGCGCCAGCGCCAATCCGGGGCAAAGGGCAGCATGATCCAGACCGGCTTGCCCATCGCCCCGGCGAGATGGCCGAGCGCGGTATCGACGGTGATGACGAGGTCGAGATTGTCGAGAACCGCCATGGTTTCGGCGAAATCGCCGAGCGCCGGCCCCAGCGACAGCAACGGCGCGGGGCCGCGGTCATCGCCGATTTCGGCCATCGCGGCGCCTTTTTGCAAGGCGACGAGGGCAACGCCCGGAACGGCCGCCAGCGGCGCGAGGGTGGAAAGCCGCATGGAACGGTAGCGGTCGTTGTTATGGCTCGGCCTTCCCGCCCAGGCGAGACCGATCCGCGCGAGCCCGGCCGGGAGCAGCCGCGCGAGGCGCTCGCGCCAGTGCTCGACCCGGGCCGGATCAGCGGCGAGGTAGGGAATGTCGGCGGGGATGGTCCCGGGCCGCGTGCCATGGAGGCGCGGCAGGCCGGAAAGCGCGGCATAGGCGTCGAACCGGCCGCACGCCTCCCAGCGATCGACCACCTGGCGCACCGCCGGGAACTGCGCCATCAGCGGCATGATCTCGCGGCTGCAAGCGACCACGATCTCCTTGGCCCGCGCCGCCGCCCAGGGGATGTAGCGGCAAAACTGGATCGCATCACCAAACCCCTGATCGGCGACCAGCAGCAGCCGACCATCAGGCAGCGGCACGCCATCCCAGGCCGGCTCGTCGGTCTCCGGCAGCGAGCGGGCAGCCCCCGGCAGGCGGAACCGCCATTCATACTCCTCCCACCCCGCGGCCCAATCGCCGCTGAGCAGCAGCGCCTCGGCGCGCAGGAAATGGGCATTGGCGTGATCCGGCAGCCGCGCCAGCGCGCGCTCGGCGCAGGCCAGCGCCTCGGTGATCTCGAGCCGGCTGTAATGGATGATGCCGAGATTGCCGAGCGCCAGCGGATCTTCCGGCGCCATCTCGACCGCAAGCAGCCCGGTGCGGAGTGCTTCCT
This sequence comes from Pseudomonadota bacterium, assembly GCA_021851785.1. Lineage (GTDB taxonomy): Bacteria > Pseudomonadota > Alphaproteobacteria > Acetobacterales > Acetobacteraceae > Acidibrevibacterium. The sequence continues at coordinate 21,913 of JAJZBV010000031.1, read as the reverse complement.
CATGGCGCCCGGCGGCGCGATAGACCTCGCAGAGATTGCGCGGATAGAGCGGGTTCGCGGGAGCGAGCGTGAGCGAACGCTCCATGCGCGCGAGCGCGGCCTCGATCCGCCCGGCGCGATAATCGATGACGCCCATCAGGTGATTGGCGTGCGGGTGATCGGGGCGGGCGCGCAAAAGACCGGACAGCGCCGCCTCGGCGGCCGGGAACCGCCCGGCCTGTTCGTGCTCGCCGGCTTCCTTGAGCAGGGAAGCGGCGGCCTCGTCGGACAGAACCTCCTCGGGCGAGACCGCATCCGTGCCCGGCGCGGCGGCGCGCGCCGGAGATGGCGTGGGACGCGGCGCCGCGCCCTCGATTTGGTAGCCCAGGCGTTCGATCAGCGGTGCGAGGATCGGGATGACCGGGGCGAGTTCGGCGAGATAATGCCGATAGCGCCCGAGCGAGCGGTCATAGAGCGGCTCCGTCACCTGGGCGTAGCTCGCGGTGCGCGCATGACGGCGGTTTTCGTGAAAGGCGAGACAGGCGGGATCGAACCCGGCGCCGATGAAAGCGAGCAGCCGGCGCACGCTCGCCTCCGGCGCGGCCACCACCTCCTCGTAGCGGAGCGGCAGGTAGCGCAGCGTCATCTGCCCGCGATACTGCCGCACCAGATCCATCACCCGCACGTAATGGCGGGCGATGGTCTCCAACTCGGCGGCGCAATAATACCCGTGCGTCAAATGGTTGGAGAACACCGAAAGCACGACGTCGAGGGGATGGCGGATGAGATGGATCAGCGGCGATTCGGGAAACAGCAGCGCGATCAGGCCGAGATGCGTCTCGTTCAGCGGCATCTTGTCGGTGAACCAGCGCGCCGCCGATCCCGCCGCCCCTTCCCCCGGCACGCCCGCCAGCCGCGCCGCGCGCAGATAGCTCTCGCGGAGAAGCGAGAGGCCATCGCGGCGATCGGCCATCCAGAGTTCGGCGAGGGCCTCCGGATAGGCGAGCGTGCTGTCGAGCAGCCGCGGCAGGGATTGCGCGAGATCGTTGATGAAGGGCAACTCGTCGCCGCCGGCGATATCCGGATGGCTGGTCAGGATCTGCTCGATCAGCGTCGTCCCCGAGCGCGGAAAACCGAGGATGAAGAGCGGCTGCGCGCCCTCCCCGCCTGGTGCCGGGCGGGGCAGGGTCGCCAGCCGCTCGCTGGTGAAAAAGCCGCGGAGACGCCGCGCGAGATCCTCGGCGACAGTGGCGAGATAGGTCGGCGCGCCCTGGGCGCGGGCGCGCGCCTTGCCGGCGGTGAAGGCCGCGAAGGCGGCGGAATGGCGTCCGAGCCGGTCGAGCAGGCGGCCCTTTTGCGACCATTCCGTCGCCCCGAGCGATGCCGCCTCGCCGGCGTCCAAAAGCGCCAGCGCCGCGTCAGCGCGCCCCGCGCGTTCGAGGCACGTCGCGCGGGCGAGGCGCACGGCGGCGCTTCCCGGCGCCAACGCCTCGGCCTGATCGAGGAGTGCAAGCGCTCGGGGAAAATCGCGATCCGCCTCCTCGAGCGCCGCCCAGCCGAGCAAGGTTTTGATTTCGTTCGGGTTAGCCCGCAGCGCTTCCTCATAGAGCGCCCGCGCCGGCGCCGCGCGTCCCTGATTTTTCAGGCTCCAGGCGAGATTGGCGAGCAGGATCGGGTCGCGCTCATGCCGCAGCGCCAAGGCCCGCCGGTAATGATATTCGCCGAGCCAGGCGCGGTTGGCCTCGGTGAAGATCATGCCGAGGAGATTATGCGATTGCGGGTGATGGGGGGCGATACGCATCGCGTTGCGGGCGATGTTTTCGGCCTCGGTCAGGGCGCCGCGCTCGAACAACATCAGCGCCAGTTCCTGGGTCGCCTCGATATGGTTGGGGTCGAGCCCGATCAGGCGCCGCAGCAACACCTCCGCCGGCCGCGCCTCGCCCTTCGCCTTGAGCAGCCGGGCGAGCGGGAGCAGCGCGTCCCCCCGCCCCGGCGCCAGATCGAGGACATCGCGCAAGAGGCGGAGCGCGGCCTCGCTCCTGCCCTCGGCGGCGGATTTCTGCGCTTCGGCGACGAGGCCGTCGAGCCGCCAGCCGGCGGCGTTGGGCGCGAACAGCGCGGCCGGCGCCTCACAGCAGCGCGTTGCCCGCAACCCGCTGCCGCAGGGGCAAAGTTGCCCCGCATTATCCATCCCGCCCCCGTTCATGTAAAAATTTTGCGGCCCGGCGCGGCGCGGATCAAGAACACGCGAGCCCAGCGCTTCAGGACGTCGTCGATTGTCGCGCCACGACCGGCAGCGCGCCCTCGCGATCCGGCTGGCTCGGCAGCGTGAGGCGGAATGCCGTCCCGCCCGGCCCGGTGGACGCGAGTTCGAGATCGCCGCCATGGGCGCGCATCAGATCGCGGGCGATGGCGAGGCCGAGCCCGGTGCCGCCGCGGCGATAGGAGCCGACGAAGGGGCGGAACAAATTCTGCTGCACCGGATCGGGCAGGCCCGGCCCGTCATCCTCGATCAGGATGTCCACCCCCCCCTCGACCGACGCTGCCTTCACCGTCGTGCTCGCCGCCCCCGCCTCGGCGGCGTTGCGCAGCAGATTGACGAAGACACGAAACAACAGATCGCGATCACCCTCGATCATCAGATCGTCATCGAGGCATGGCGCGATGCCGAAACCAGGCATGGCCGGCAGCATCGCCTCGCGCACCTCGCCGATGAGCAGGCGGAGCGGAAAGCGGGTGCGCGCCACCGGCGGCGGCCCCTCGCGGGCGAAATCGAGGGTGCGCCGCACCATCTCGGTCGCGCGCTCGATCGCCCGCACCACCATCTCGCCCGAGCGGCGGACCCGGCCATCCATGTTCTGGGTCAGGCCGTCGGCCGCCAGCATCGCCGAGGCGAGGATGCCGCGAAGATCATGGCTCACCGTCGCGACCGCGGTGCCGAGGGCGGCGAGCCGGGCGTTGCGCCAGAGGGCGGCGCGCAATTCGCGCTGCATGTCGGCGAGTTCGCGCGCCGCCTCGGCCATCTCGTCATCGCCGAGCAGGCTGACCGCCTCGGCATCGATCGGCGTGCCGCGTTCGGGATCGGCGCGGAAGGCAACGATCGAGCCGGTGATCCGCCGGATCGGCCGCACCAGCAAGGTGAGCATGGCGAAATAGACCAAAGCCCCGGTCACCGCCGCGATAGCCAGCGAAAATCCGGCGATGCTCCAGGCGTAATCATGCAGAACGTCGAGCAGCTCGCGCTCGTGCATGATCAGCTCGACCACCGTCTTGGGGCGAAGCGGGCTGTTGCCGATGATCGTGATCGGCCGGTCCCGGCTGCGGAAAAGATCGATCAGCGCATAGCCGACACTGGCCAATTGCGTCTCATGGCGGAGATCATAGCGCGCGACCGGCGCGATCTCCTCCGGCGGGGCGAGCACCAACTCGACCCCGGAGGCGCGATGGAGCCGGATCAGCTCATCGCCCGAGAGCCGAAGCAGGTCATCGCGCGTCGTCGGGTCGAGGAGGCCGTGCGGCGCGCCGGCGACGGCGAGGGCGGCGATATTGGCCTCACGGACATGGCGTTGGAGCCAGGCGCGGCGCTCATGGCCGAGGCTCGGAAAAAAGATCAGCGCTTCGGTGACCAGAACGATCGCCAAGGTCAGCCACAGCAGCCGGGAAGAGAGACTACGAGGCGAGGCGCGGGCGGGATTCGCCGCCATCCTGCCCTGCCGCTAGATCACCCGCGTCGTCGCCGCACCGTTCTCCTCGCCGGGAGCGTCGGCGACGGCGACCGCAGCACGCGGGAAAAATTCAGTTTGCATGACACGAATTTGTGAACGGTTTGTGGGAATCTGGCAAGGGTTTTTGCTTTCTGAGTTAAGGATCGACCCTGGTTTCACGCCAAAAATGCTTTGCGATGCCGCCACAGCGCCGGCAGCAGCGCCAGCACCGCGAGACCGAGCAGGGGCAGGAGGAAACGCGGGGCGAAAAGCAGGCCCGAATCCGGCGCATGCCCCGCCGCCAGCACATCCCCCAAACCGGCGCCGACACCGGCGAACACGACGCTCGCCGGGATGATCCCGAGCACGGTCGCGCCGGCATAGGGCGCGAGCCGCATGCCAAGCAGCGCCGGCGCGAGATTGACCAGCCAGAACGGCACCACCGGCACCAGACGAAGTGCCAGGAGGTAGTTGAACCCGTCTCGCGCCAGCCCCTCCCTGAGCCGCTCGGCGAAGATGCCGAGCCGGCGCGCGAGCGGTGCCGCGAGCACGCTCCGCGCGAGCAGGAACAGCAGCACCGCCCCCGCACTCGCGCCGATGACGGCGAAGGCGGCGCCCCGCCAGGGGCCGAACATCAGCCCCCCGACGATGGTGAGCACGCCGCCGCCCGGCACCGAGAACGCGACCACGGCGCAATAGACCGTGACATAGGCCGCCGCCGCGCCGGCCGGATGGCGCGCCGCGAAATCGCGCAATGCCGTCTGGTGTGCGGCCAGCGCCGCCCAGCTCAGCCGTCCCGGTAAGCCGAGGGCGACAGCGGCGACGACGATCGCGACGAACAGCCCCAGAACTACGATTCGTGTTAAGGCGATTCGTGATTTAGCCATGGCAAGCATCATGCGCCGCGCGGGACGATTGACGCAATCGCCGCCCTGCCCCTATACCACCGCCCGGCGGCGGGTCCGAAGGGTCGGCACCCGCCTTAGTTGCATGTCCCTGGTTCGGAGAGCGTCGTGAAGCGCACCTATCAACCCTCGAAGCTGGTCCGCAAACGCCGCCATGGCTTTCGCGCCCGCATGGCGACCGTTGGCGGACGCAAGGTTTTGGCCGCCCGTCGCGCCAAGGGCCGCAAGCGCCTCTCGGCGTGACCGGCCGCGGCGGTTTGCCCCGGATATGACCGTCCCGGCCGCCGCCGGCGCGAAAGCGAAGCCGCCGCCGCGCCTGAAACGGCGGGCGGAGTTCCTCGCCCTCGCCGCCAAGGGGCGGAAGGCGCAGATGACCGGGCTGGTTTTACAGGCGCTGGCGACCGGCAAGCCCGCCCGGCTCGGCTTCACCGCGACCCGCAAGATCGGCAACGCGGTGACGCGCAACCGCGCCCGGCGGCGCCTTCGCGAGGCGGCGCGGCTCCATTTCGCCGAACACCCGACCACCGGCGCCGATTTCGTGCTGATCGCCCGGCGCGAAACCGCGCGGCGCCTTTTCGCGCAGCTCCGCGCCGATCTCGCGCAAGCGATCGTGAAGATCGCGCCGTGATCACTCCATCTTCGACCACCCTATCTTCGGAACGAGTGTCTTCGGAACAAGGTCCGGCCATGCCGCAATCCCCGAGCCCGCCGGCCGCCCTGCTCATCCTCGCGGTTCGGCTTTACCAATGGCTGCTTCGGCCGCTGATCGGCGGCCATTGCCGCTATCACCCGAGTTGCAGCGAGTACGCCCTCGCCGCGCTCCGCGAGCATGGCGCCTGGCGCGGCGGCGGCCTCGGGCTTTGGCGCATCCTGCGCTGCAACCCCTGGATGGCGGGCGGGATCGACCCGGTGCCGCCGCGCACAACCGCAAGCCGCCGGACCGCCTGACCATGGAACAACGCCGCCTGATCCTCGCGATCGCCCTCTCGATCGCGATCCTCCTGGCCTTTCAACTGCTTTATAAGCGCGTCGCGCCGCCGCCGACCGCCCCCCTGGCCGCTCCCACGGCCGAAACCACGCCGCCGAGCGCCCCCCCGCTCGCCGCCGGCGACGCGGCGGCGGCGGCTTCCGGCCCGCGCCTCGCGATTGCCGCGCCTCGCCTGGCCGGCAGCCTTGGCCTCCGCGGCGCGCGGCTCGACGATCTCGTGCTGCGCGACTACCGCGAGACGGTCGCGCCCAATTCGCCGCTGGTGCGGTTGCTCTCCCGCCCCGCTACCGGCGCCCCCTATTACGTGCAATTCGGCTGGAGCGCCCCCGCCGGGACGACGCTGCCGCTCCCGGACAGCGCCACTCTCTGGAGCCCCTCCGCCCCGGCCCTGACCCCGGCGACGCCGGTCACGCTCACCTGGGATAACGGCGCCGGGCTGCGCTTCGCGCTGACGCTCGCGGTCGATGACAATTATATGTTCACCGTGCGCCAGAGCGTCACCAACACCACCGGAACGCCGGTCGTGCTGTTCCCCTGGGCGCGTATCCGCCGCGACGACACGCCCGTGACGGCGGGCTATTACATCCTCCACGAGGGGCTGCTCGGGGTCATCGGCGGCCGCCTGCAGGAACTCACCTACGCCAAGGCGAAAAGCGCCGGCGAACACACCGACGGCCTCGCCTACCAGGCGACCGCCCCCGGCGGCTGGGCCGGGATCACCGACAAATACTGGCTGACCGCCCTGATCCCGCCGCAAACGAGCGATGAGAGCGTCGCCTTCCGCGACGTCAAGCTCGGCGGCAAGGACGGGTATCAGGTCGATTTCACGCCCACCACGCCGCAAACCATCGCCCCCGGCGCCGAGGCGGCGGCCACGACCCATGTCTTCGCCGGCGCCAAGGAAGTGCATCTGCTCGACCGCTATGAACGCGCCCTCGGCATTCCGAGCTTCGACAAGGCGGTCGATTTCGGCTGGTTCTACTTCCTCACCAAGCCGTTCTTCTATGCCATCGACTGGCTCTATCAGCGGCTCGGCAATTTCGGCCTCGCGATCATGGCGTTCACCGTGTTCGTCAAGGCGCTGTTCTTTCCGCTCGCCAATAAATCCTACAAATCCATGGGGAAAATGCGTCTTCTCGGCCCGAAGATGCAGGCCATGCGCGAGCGCTACAAGGATGATCCGGCGCGCCAGCAGCAGGAGATGATGGCGCTTTACAAGGCCGAAGGCGTCAACCCGGCGAGCGGCTGCCTTCCCATGCTGATCCAGGTGCCGGTGTTCTTTTCGCTCTACAAGGTGATCTTCGTCACCATCGAGATGCGCCAGGCGCCGTTCTTCGGCTGGATCCGCGACCTCTCGGCGCCGGATCCGAGCAACGTCTTCAACCTGTTCGGCCTCATTCCCTTCGACCCGACACAGATCTCGCCCTTTCTCCATCTCGGCGCCTGGCCGCTGCTGATGGGCGTTTCGATGTTCCTCCAGCAGAAGCTCAACCCGCCGCCGCCCGATCCGGTGCAGGCGCGGATGTTCCAGTTCATGCCGGTGATCTTCACCTTCATGCTGGCGCGCTTCCCGGCCGGCCTGGTGATCTACTGGACCTGGAACAATCTGCTCTCGATCGGGCAGCAATGGCTGATCATGCGCTCGACCCATCTCGGCCAGGACCGGGAGAAAAAGACCAAGCCGGTGCGGACATAACGCGAAATCCGGTGGACAAGACGGACGAGGCAGCAAACGGGATCGCCGCCGGCGCGGCGCTGTTCGCGGGCGAAAGCCGGTTTGTCCATGCCGCGCAGAGCCTCGCCCAGTTGCCGCCGCCGGGCCTTCCCGAAATCGCCTTCGCCGGGCGCTCCAATGTCGGCAAATCCTCGCTGGTCAATGCGCTCACCGGCCGGCGGCTTCTGGCGCGCGTCTCCAACCGTCCGGGGCGCACGCAGCAGCTCAATTTCTTTGCCACCGGCGAGCGGCTGATGCTGGTCGACATGCCCGGCTATGGCTATGCCGAGGCGGCGAAGAAGGTGAAGGCGGATTGGCAGGGGCTGATGTTCGACTATCTGCGTGGCCGCCCCGGTCTCCGCCGCGTGCTGCTGCTGCTCGATGCGCGGGTCGAGGTCAAGCCCGCCGATGGCGCGGTGATGGCCCTCCTCGATCAGGCGGCGGTGAGCTTCCAGATCGTGCTCACCAAGTGTGACGACGTGAAGCCACCGCAATTCGCGGCGAAACGGGCCGAGGCCGAGCGCCTCGCCCGCGCCCATACCGCCGCCCACCCCGACATCATCGCGACCAGCGCCGAAACCGGCGCCGGCATCGTCGCGCTTCGTGCCGCCCTCGCCGCCCTCGCGCTGCCGCTTGCCGCCACAGCCAGACACTGACATGCCCGACATTGACACCCGCGCCCCCGAGCTATAGGGCGCGCGGCGGCTGATTGGTATGGGGACCGTCCATGGTGCATGCGTTCATTTTCCCGGGTCAGGGGAGTCAGGCGGTCGGCATGGGGCGCGACCTCGCCGGCGCGTTTCCGGCCGCGCGTGAGGTGTTTCAGGAGATCGACGACGCCCTCGGCCAGAATCTCTCACGGTTGATGTTCGAGGGCCCGGCCGAGACCCTGACGCTGACCGAAAACGCCCAGCCGGCGCTGATGGCGGTCTCGCTCGCGGCGCTGCGCGTCCTGGAGCGGGAGGGGGGGCTCGTTCTCGCCGATCGGGTCGCAGCGGTCGCCGGGCATTCGCTCGGCGAATACAGCGCCTTGGCCGCGGCGAGGGCGCTCGATGTCGCGGCGACGGCGAAATTGCTGCGTCTGCGTGGTGCCGCGATGCAGCGCTGTGTCGCCCCCGGCGAGGGGGCGATGGCGGCGCTGCTCGGCGTCGATCTCGATGCCGCCGAGGCGATCTGCGCGGCGGCGGCGGAGGGGCCGGACGGGCGCCCGGAGACACGTGAGGTGGTGCAGCCGGCGAACGACAATGGCGGCGGCCAGGTGGTGATTTCCGGCCATGCCGAGGCGGTTGCGCGGGCGATGGCGGAGGCCAAGGCGCGCGGCAAGCGGGCGATGAAACTGCCGGTCTCGGCGCCGTTCCATTGCGCCCTGATGGCGCCCGCCGCCGACGCCATGGCCGAGGCGCTGGCGCATGCGACGCTGATGCCGCCCGTCGTGCCGCTGATCGCCAATGTCACCGCGGCGAAGGCGACCGACCCCGCCATGATCCGCGAGTTGCTCGTCCGCCAGGTGACCGGGACGGTGCGCTGGCGGGAAAGCGTTCTTGCCATGCTCGCGCTCGGCGTCGATAGTTTCGTCGAACTGGGCGCGGGCAAGGTGCTGAGTGGCCTCGTGCGCCGCATCGCGCCGGCGGAAACGGCGATCAATGCCGCCGGCACCCCGGCCGAGATCGAGATCTTGCTGAAACTTCTGTGAGGGTTGCGCCATGTTCCGGCTGGACGACAGGGTTGCGCTGATCACCGGCGCCTCGGGCGGCATCGGCGCCGCGATCGCGCGCGCGCTCCATGCCCAGGGGGCAACGGTCGTGCTGTCGGGAACGCGCGTTGCGGCCCTCGAATCGCTCGCCGCCGAACTCGGCGCGCGCGCTTTCGTCGCGAGCGCCGACCTCGCCCTTCCCGAGGCCGCGGACGGCCTGATCGCGGCGGCCGAGGCGGCGGCGGGGCGGCTCGATATCCTGGTCAACAATGCCGGGCTGACGCGGGATGGGCTCGTGCTCCGCATGAAGGATTCCGACTGGCAAGCCGTGATCGAGGTCGATCTCGCCGCCCCGTTCCGCCTCGCGCGCGCCGCGCTGAAGGGCATGCTGCGCCGGCGGGCGGGACGGATCATCAGCATTTCCAGCATCGTCGGCGCGACCGGCAATCCCGGCCAGGCCAATTACGCCGCCGCCAAGGCGGGGCTGGTCGGCATGAGCAAGGCGTTGGCGCAGGAAGTCGCCTCGCGCGGGGTCACCGTCAATGTCGTCGCCCCCGGCTTCATCGAGACCGCGATGACCGACGCGCTGCCGGAGGCGCAGCGCACGGCGCTGGCTCAGCGCATCCCGCTCGGCCGCCTCGGCCAGCCGGGCGATATCGCCGGCGCCGTGGTCTATCTCGCCTCCGACGCGGCGGCCTGGGTCACCGGCGCGACACTCCATGTCAATGGCGGCATGGCGATGCTGTGACAACTGCCCGAAAATCCCTCTCACCGTGTTGGCGTGGCCTTGCAAACCGTGCTAAGCGCGCGGGAGATTGTTCCGGCCGGCGGCGATGGATTGCCTCGGACGGGCGGACGTCTGAGCGCGCCAGCCGGGGCGCGTTGGCAAAGCCGGCACACAGGAGCTGAGGAACTGATGAGCGAAATCGCCGAAAAGGTGAAGAAAATCGTGGTCGAGCATCTGGGCGTCGAGGAATCGAAGGTGACGTCGGAAGCCTCCTTCATCGATGACCTGGGGGCGGACAGCCTCGATACCGTCGAGCTGGTGATGGCTTTCGAGGAAGCCTTCGGGGTCGAGATTCCCGAGGACGCGGCGGAGAAGATCAGCACCGTCAAGGATGCCATCGACTATATCGAAAAACAGAAGGCGGCCTGAGGCGGGCGGCCGAGCGGGATGCGCGCGGTGACACGGGAGCGCCGGGTGGTGGTGACCGGAATGGGCATCGCCTGTCCCCTGGGCGTCGGGGTGGAGCCGGTCTGGCGACGACTGATCGCCGGCGCCTCCGGCATCTCCGCCATCCAGTCCTTCGATGTCGGCGATCTGCCGGCGAAAATCGCCGGGCAGGTGCCGCAAGGCGGCCGCGCCGAGGGCAAGCTCGATGTCGCCGAGTGGATTCCGCCGAAAGACCACAAGAAGATGGACCGCTTCATCCAGCTCGGCATCGTCGCCGCGAGCGAGGCGATGGAGGATTGCGGCTGGCATCCCGAGACCGAGGAAGAAAGCTGCGCCGCCGGGGTGATGATCGGCTCGGGCATCGGCGGGCTGCAGGCGATCTATGAGGCCTCGGTGCAGGTGCATGAGGGCAAGGTGCGGCGGCTCTCGCCGTTCTTCATCCCGTCGGCGCTGATCAACCTGGTCTCCGGCCATGTCTCGATCAAATACCGCCTCAAGGGCCCCAATCACTCCGCCGTGACCGCCTGCGCGACCGGCGTTCACGCGATCGGCGACGCGGCGCGGCTGATCGCTCGCGGTGACGCCGAATTGATGCTCGCCGGCGGCGCCGAGGCGGCGGTCTGTGCCCTCGGCATCGGCGGGTTCTGCGCCTCGCGCGCCCTCTCCACCGGCTTCAACGACCAGCCGACGCGCGCCTCGCGGCCGTGGGACAAGGATCGCGACGGCTTCGTGATGGGCGAGGGCGCGGCGGTCCTGGTGCTCGAGGAATACGAGCATGCGCGCCGGCGCGGCGCCAAGATCCATGCCGAGATCGCGGGCTATGGCCTCTCCGGCGACGCCCATCACATCACCGCGCCGGCCGAGGGCCATGAAGGCGCGTTTCGCGCCATGCGCAACGCGCTCCGCGACGCCGAACTCGACGCCGGTGACATTCAATACGTCAACGCCCACGCCACCTCGACGCCGCTCGGCGATGATCTCGAACTCGAAGCCGTCGAGCGGCTGTTCGGGAACGCGGCGCGCGGGGTCGCGATGTCCTCGACCAAATCGGCGACCGGGCATCTGCTCGGCGCGGCGGGCGCGGTGGAGGCGGTGTTCTCGATTCTCGCCATCCGCGATGGCGTCGCGCCGCCGACCCTCAACCTCGACGCGCCGAGCCGCGACAGCGTGATCGACCGGGTGGCGAATGCCGCCCAGGCGCGGCCGATTCGGGCAGCACTTTCCACCAGCTTCGGCTTTGGCGGCACCAACGCCAGCATCATCTTCCGCGCCGCCCCCTGAGCCGCCGCGCGAACCCCGCCGCCGCTGGTGGCGGGGGCCGAGGGCCGGGTGGCCAGGTGGGCGCTGGCTCGGGCGGATATTCTGGGCGGTGGTGCTGGTCAACGCGCTGATCGGCGGCGGGCGCCAGATCGCGACCCGTTTGCTCGACTGGCCGGGGCCGCTCGCCGAGGCGAGCGACGTCGTCGTGCCGCGCGGCGGCAGCGAGGCGGTCGCGACCGCGCTCGTCGCGTCCGGTGTCGTCGGCGACCAGCGGCTTTTCCGCCTCGCCTTGCTGATCGATCGCGACGGCCTGCTCCATGCCGGGGAGTTCGCCTTTCCCGCCCATGCCAGCTTGCGCATGGTGCTGGACATTCTCCGCAATGCCCGCCCGGTCGAGCACCACGTCACCATCCCCGAGGGTCGCACCGCCGCCGAAATCGCGACGCTCCTCGATCGCGCGACGGCGCTCGCGGGCCCCCTCCCGGCGCCGATCCCGGAGGGGACGATCCTGCCCGAAACCTACGCCTACCCGCGCGGCCTCACGCGCGCCGCCCTGGTCGCGCGGGCGCAGGCCGCGATGCGCGACGCCCTGGCCGCCGCCTGGGCCGGGCGCGCGCCCGATCTGCCGCTCGCAAGCCCCGAGCAGGCGGTGATCCTCGCCAGCATCGTCGAGCATGAGACGGCGCGGCCGGAGGAACGGCCGATGGTCGCGGCGGTGTTCCTCAACCGGCTGCGCGAGGGGATGCGTCTGCAAGCCGATACCACCGTCGTCTACGCCGTGAGCGACGGCAAAAGCAGCCTCGCGCGCAAGCTGACGCGGGCCGACCTCGCCATCGACAGCCCCTATAACACCTACCATGTCCCAGGCCTGCCGCCGGGGCCGATCGACAGCCCGGGGCTTGCCGCGATCCTCGCCGTGCTCCACCCTGCGGCGAGCGATGCGCTCTATTTCGTCGCCGATGGCAGCGGCGGGCATGTTTTCGCCCGCACCCTCGACGAGCATAACCGCAACGTCGCCCGTTGGCGCGCGCGGGAAACCCCGTGACGCCGGGGAGCGCGCGCCGGAGATGGGCATGATCAGGAGGTGGGAACGCCATGGACGACACTGAATTCGACCGGCTTCTGCTCGCCGAGGCCTTCGCCGCCATCGCCGCCGAAGGCTGGTCCCGGTTCAGCATCGCGCGCGCGGCGCAAGCCGCCGGCCTGAAGCTCGACCAGGCGCGACTCCGCTTTCCGCGCAAGGCCTCGGTGCTGATCCGCTTCGGCCGCCTCGCCGATGCCGCCGCCCTCGCCGGCGCGCCGGGCGAGGGCGCGGTGCGCGACCGGCTGTTCGAGATGCTGATGCGCCGTTTCGATGTCTTGCAGGCGCATCGCGCCGGCGTTGTCGCGCTGCTCCGCCATCTGCCCTTCGCGCCGCCGCTCGCCGCCCTGCTCGGCTGCGCGAGCCTCACCAGCATGGGCTGGCTGTTGGAGGCCGCCGGGGTTTCGGCGCGCGGCCCGCTCGGGCGGCTCCGGGCGAAGGGGCTGCTCGGCGTCTGGCTCTGGGCAATGCGGGCCTGGATAAGCGATGAGAGCCACGATCTTTCGGCAACCATGGCGGCGCTCGATACCGCGCTGGCGCGCGCGGAGCGGGCATCGCGATGGGTTCCGGACGGCAGCCGCCACGGCGGGGCGACGGCGGAGCCGCCCGATTTCCCCCCTCCTCCCGACGACACCCCGGAGGCTACCCCGGATGATAGCCGTGATGGCGCCCCGCCGCCGGAGGATCCGGGCCCCGGCCCGGCCGGCGCGCCGCCCTGAGCCAAAAGACGCGCCTGGCGCGGGTGGAGACTCAGGGCCAGGCGCGGGTGCGGTTGGCTTCCTGTTCGGGGGTCAGTTGCGTCGGCCCATCGGCGACGCCGGGCGGCGGATTGGGCAAGACCGCCGGGCTGGTCCAGCAATTGACCTCGCCAAGCGTGTGCGTGCAATAGGGCGGCAGCGGCAGCGGCGGCTCGGTCGAGCGGCAATAGGTTTCCCCGCGATCGAGGCGGACCACCGAACAATCCCGCCCGGTCAGCCCCGACCAGACGAGATCGAACATGTCGCGCTTGAACGCCATGATGCTGACCAGATCGGCGCCGGCGACGGCCGCCACCGGCTCCGTCCACGGCACGCCGCAGGCGGTGGGCGGGAGGCACAGGAGCAGGATCAGGAAGCGTCGCATGGCTTCCTATTCTGCGGCCAGGAGATGAACATAATCTTGCCAAACGGCGATCCGACACCGTTTGCCGCGCCGGCCATGTCCGGCTATGGTCCACCCCGCTGGCTGCGGTGGAGTTCTGTGCGTGTCCGATATTTTCCAGGAAGTCGATGAAGAATTGCGGGCCGAGCGGGCACGGCGCCTGCTGTTCCGCTATGGCGGCTGGCTGATCGCCGCCGCCCTTGTCGTGCTGGCCGCGACCGGCGCCTTCGAATACCGGCAATGGCGCCAGCGCCAGGCGGACGAAAAACTCGCCGCCCGCTATCTCGAGGCGGTCCACGCCGCCACCGCCGAGCCCCGTGATACCAAGCCGGCGATGGCCGGCTTCGCCGCCATCATCGCCGAGGCCGGCCCCGGCTATCGCGACCTCGCTTCGTTGCAGCAAGCGGCATTGCAAGCGGAAACCGGCCATCTGCCGGAGGCGCTGGCGACCTGGGACCGCCTCGCCAATGCCGCCGATAGCGATCCGCTGCTCGCACATCTCGCCGCCCTGCTCTCCCTCCAGCATCAACTCGACAGCGGCGATCCGGCGATGCTCGCTTCCCGGCTCACCGCGCTCGAGACGCCGGCCGATCCCTATCACGCCCTGGCCACGGAAATGCACGCCCTGCTCGCCATGCGCCTCGGCAAAACCGACGACGCGAAAAAGATTTTCTCCTCGCTCTCGCATGACGAGACGGTCCCGCCGGGTCTTCGCCAGCGGGCCGGCGCGCTGCTGGCCGAACTGGGCGGGTAATGGCCGCCAATTTTTCGCGCCTGACCCGCCGGAGCGCCGTGCTCGGCCCGCTCGCGCTGCTTTCCGGCTGCGGCGACTGGTTCGATTGGGACAGCGTCCTCAGCACCCCCAAACACCCGCTGGAAGGCAAGCGCGAGGATGTCGTGCATTCCAGCCACGGCCTCGTGGTCACCGAGGGGATCGGCAAGATTACGCTGCCGCCGCCGGTCATCAACGCCGCCTGGCTCCAGGATGGCGGCAATCCCGCCCATCTCATGGGGCATTTGCAGGTCGGCGACAAAATCGGCGACGCCTGGCGGGTCGCGATCGGCACCGGCGGCGGTTTCCGCCGCGAAATCACCGCCTCCCCGGTGGTCATCGATCAGACGGTGGTCACCATGGACAGCGACGCCGTGGTGGAAGCCTTCGATGCCGCCCGCGGCACAAGGCGCTGGCGCCTGGACACCCGCGCCAAGCAGGATCGCAGCACCAATATCGGCGGCGGCCTCGCGATCGCCGATGATCTGCTCTACGCCGCGACCGGCCGCGGCGATCTCGTTGCCATCGACCCGGTGAAAGGAAGCGAGCGCTGGCGGCAATCCCTCGCGATGCCGATCCGCTCCGCGCCGACGGTGGCGGATGGCCGCATCTTCGTCGTCACCATCGACGACAAAATCTACGCCCTCGACGCCAATGGCGGAAAACAGCTCTGGATGCACCCGGCGGCGACGGTGACGACGGCGGCGCTCGGCCTGCCCGCGCCGGCCTATGCCCAGGGGCTGGTGATCGCCGGCTTCGGTTCCGGGGACTTGCTGGCACTCCGCGCCGATAGCGGAACCCTCGCCTGGAGCGATCAGATCACCGCCAGCAGCAGCGGCAACACGCTCGCCGATATCGCCTCGATCACCGCCATGCCGGTGGTCTCCGGCGATCACGTCTACGCGATCGGCCTCGGCGGCCTGATGGTCGCGATCGAGCTGCATGTCGGGCGGCGGCTCTGGGAGCGCGAGGTGGCGAGCGGGCAGACCCCCTGGGTCGCCGGCGACTGGGTGTTCATCCTCTCCGAGGACGCCGAGGCCGCCGCGATCCACATCCCCGACGGCAATGTCGCCTGGGTCACGCCGCTGCCGCATTACATGAATCCGAAGAAGCAAAAAGACCCCATCAGCTGGATCGGGCCGTTGCTCGCGAGCGACCGGCTGATCGTCGCCGGCAGCAACGGCCAGGTGCTCTCGCTCAGCCCCTATAGCGGCAAGATCCTCGGCGCAATCCAGTTCAAGAAAACCAATGTCGCGGTGCCGCCGATCGCCGCCGGCAAAACTATCTATATGGTGACCAATGACGGCGCCCTGCTGGCGATGCGTTGATGGAAGATGTGAATCTTTGTTCTTTTTTTGAAAAAAAGAACTTTTCCCCGTTCGGCAGCGCCTACGGCACTGCCACTCCGAGAAATCGGGAAGAAAGTCTTTTTGCTTCTTTTTCTTTAGAAAAAGAAGGATTTTCTTGGGCATGTTTGGGCCGTGATGGCGGATAAATCCCCCCGAATCGTCGTGATCGGGCGGCCGAATGTCGGCAAATCGACGCTGTTCAACCGCCTCGTCGGCCGGCGCGTCGCGCTGATCGCCGATCTTCCCGGGCTCACCCGCGACGCGCAGGAGGCGTCGGCGCGGCTCCGCGGGCGCGATGTGACCCTGGTCGATACCGCGGGGCTCGAGGAAGCGGCGCCGGAGACGCTCGCCGGGCGGATGCGCGCCGGCGCCGAGAGCGCGGTTGCCGGCGCCGATCTCGTCCTTCTCGTCGTCGATGCCCGCGCCGGGATCACGCCGGCGGACGCGCATTTCGCCGCCTGGCTCCGGCGTCAGGGGCGGCCGATCCTCCTGGTCGCGAACAAGGCCGAAGGGCGGAGCGGCGGCGCCGAGGCGATGGACGCCTATCGTCTCGGCCTCGGCGCGCCGATCGCGGTCTCGGCCGAGCATGGCGAGGGCATCGCCGATCTGATGGGCCACATCGCCGAGGCGCTGCCGGATGGCCCGGACGGGGCGGGTGGCGAGGGCGGCGACGCACCGGCCGCCCTGCCGCTTCGCCTCGCCATTCTCGGGCGGCCGAATGCCGGCAAATCGACCCTCATCAACCGCCTGCTCGGCACCGCGCGCCAGTTGACCGGGCCGGAACCGGGCCTCACCCGGGATGCGATCCGGATTCCGCTGCCGGACGCCGGCGGCGCGATCGAGCTGATCGATACCGCCGGTCTCAGGCGGCGCGCGCGGATCGAGGCGCCGGTCGAAAAACTCGCGGCCTCCGCCGCGATCGCCGCCTTGCGGCGGTCGGACGTGGTGGCGCTGGTGATCGACGCCGCCCTCGGCCTCCACGACCAGGATCTGCAAATCGCCCGCCTCGCCGAGCAGGAGGGCCGCGCGGTGGTCATCGTGCTCAACAAATGGGACGCCTTGAGCGCGCCGGAGGCGACGCGACGCGCCATCGCCGACCGGCTGGAGACCAGCCTCGCCCAGCTTCGCGGCATCGCGACCGTCCCCCTCTCGGCGGCGACCGGCAGCGGCATGGCACGGCTCCTGCCGGCGGTGCGGCGGGCGCATGAGATCTGGAGCCGCCGCATCGGCACCAGCGACATCAATCGCTGGCTGGAAGCGGCTTTGGCGCGCAACCCGCCGCCCTTGCTCGATGGGCGGCGGCTGAAGCTCCGCTACGCGACCCAGGCGAGCGCCCGCCCGCCGACCCTGGTCCTGTTCGGCGGCCGCGCCGACCGCCTGCCCGATTCCTATCGCCGCTATCTGGTCAACAGCCTGCGCGAAGCCTTCGACCTCCCCGGCACCCCGATCCGCATCGACCTCCGCCCGACCCGCAACCCCTATGAAGACAGCAAGCGGGAGAGGTGAGACGGGCAAACGGATGAGGCGCCGGCCCCCTGCCCCGCGTCTCGCTCTCCCCCAGCCCGCCCAAGCCTGCTAAACCGCTCTCGCCCGGCGCGCCCGAGAAAGCCGGGGAGAGAGGTTCGCGATGCGCTATGTCTCCACCCGCGGCGGCGCCCCGGTCCGCGATTTCGCCGAGGTTCTGCTCGCCGGGCTCGCCGAGGATGGCGGGCTCTATGTGCCCTCCGCCTGGCCGCATTTCACGCCGGCCGACTGGCGGGCGCTGCGGCGGCTCGAATATCCCGCCCTCGCCGCCCGCGTGTTGCAACCCTTCATCGGCGAGACGATCCCGTTCGCGACGGTGGAAGCCCTGTGCCGCGACGCCTATCGCGATTTCCGCCATCCGGCGACGGTGCCGCTGGTGCAGCTCGCCCCGCATTTGTTCGCCGCCGAGCTGTTCCACGGCCCGACGCTGGCCTTCAAGGATTTCGCGCTCCAGCTTCTCGGGCGGTTCTTCGACCACGTGCTCGCGGCGCGCGATCAGCGCCTCACGCTGATCGGCGCGACCTCCGGCGATACCGGCTCGGCCGCCATCGCCGCCTGCCAAAACCGCGCGCGCCTGCGCATCGCGATCCTCCACCCCAAGGGCCGCACCAGCGACATCCAGCGCCGCCAGATGACCACCATCCGCGCGCCGAACGTGCTCAATCTTGCCATCGACGGCACGTTCGATGACTGTCAGGATCTGGTCAAGGCGATGTTCGCCGATGCCCCGTTTCGCGCAGCCCACCATCTGTCTGCGGTCAATTCCATCAACTGGGCGCGAATCGCGGCGCAAATCCCCTATTACGTCGCGACCGCGCTGGCCCTCGGCGCGCCCGAGCGCGAGATCGCGTTCGCGGTGCCGACCGGAAATTTCGGCAATGTCCTCGCCGCCTACGCCGCCCGCCGCATGGGGCTTCCCATCGTCCGCCTCGTCGTCGGCGCCAATAGGAACGACATTCTCGCGCGCTTCCTTGCCGCAAACGACATGTCGCTCCGCCCGGTCGAGCCCAGCCTTTCGCCGAGCATGGATATCGCCGTCAGCTCCAATTTCGAGCGGCTGCTGTTCGAACTGCTCGACCGCGATGCGGACGCGACCGCGGCGATCATGCGGGATTTCCGCGCCAGCGGCCGGATGGCGGTGCCGGAGGCGGCCTGGCGGCGGGCGCGGCGCCTCTTTTTCGGCTTTCGTCTCGACGATCAGGGGACGGAGGCGGAAATCCGCCGCCTCGCGACCGATTCCGGCTATCTCGCCGACCCGCACAGCGCCATCGGCATCGCCGCCGCGCGCGCCCATCCGCCGGGGCCGGGCATTCCCTCGATCGCCATGGCGACCGCGCATCCGGCGAAATTCCCCGACGCCATGGAACGCGCGACCGGCCTCCGCCCCCCTCTGCCCAAGCCGCTCGCCGACCTATATGAACGGGAAGAAGCGATGACCGAGGCGCCGCCCGATCTCGCTTTGGTCGAATCCCTGATCGGCGCCTTCGCCCAAAAGAACAGCCCCCAAGGGACAGCCCAAAAGGAATAAAGCAGAATGAGCGACGTTATCCGGCTCACCCGGCTCCCGAACGGCCTGACCATCGCGAGCGAGCGCATGGAGCGGGTCGAGACCGTCTCCTTCGGCGCCTATGTCGGCGCCGGCACCCGCCATGAGGCGCCGGCCGAGAACGGGGTCTCGCATTTCCTCGAACACATGGCGTTCAAGGGCACCATGCGGCGGAGTGCGACCGAGATCGCCGAGGAGATCGAGGCGGTCGGCGGCCATATCAACGCCTATACCGCGCGCGAGCAGACCGCCTATTACGTCAAGCTGCTCAAGGAAGACCTCGCGCTCGGCGTCGATATCATCGGCGATATCCTCTGCCACAGCGCTTTCGTGCCCGAGGAGCTGGAGCGCGAGCGCGGCGTCATCCTCCAGGAGATCGGCCAGGCGAACGACACGCCGGACGACATCATCTTCGACCATTTCCAGGAAACCGCCTTCCCCGACCAGCCGATGGGCCGCCCGACGCTCGGCCGCGAGACGGTGATCCGCGGCATGCCCCGCGCCGCGCTGACCGGCTACATGGCGCGCCACTACACGCCCGGCAACATCGTCATCGCCGCCGCCGGCGCCCTCGACCATGAGCGTCTGGTGGCGCTGGTCTCCGAGCATTTCGCCGATCTCACCGCCTGCTCCGCGCCACCGCCGGCGCCGTCCCATTATCAGGGCGGCGAGTTCCGCTGCGCGCGCGATCTCGATCAGGTGCATATCGTGCTCGGCTTTCCCGGCTGCGCCTATGGCGATCCCGATTACTATCCGGCGCTTCTGCTCTCGACCCTGCTCGGCGGCGGCATGTCGTCACGCCTGTTCCAGGAGATCCGCGAAAAGCGCGGCCTGGTCTATTCGATCTATTCCTTCGCCGCGCCCTATGCCGATGGCGGGCTGTTCGGCATCTATGCCGGCACCGGGGAAGCGGAGGCGCAAGAGCTGCTGCCGGTGACGCTGGAGGAATTGCGCAAGGTGCAGGGCGAGGTCGGGGCGCGCGAACTCGCCCGCGCCCATGCCCAGGTCAAGGCGGGGCTCTTGATGTCCCTCGAAAACACCGGCTCGCGTTGTGAGAATCTCGCCCGGCAATTGCAGATTTTCGGCCGTGTGATCCCGGTCGCGGAGACGGTCGCGCGGATCGACGCCGTCACCCTCGACGATATCCGCCGTGTCGCCACCCGCCTGTTCCGCGCAAGGCCGACCCTCGCCACCATGGGACCGGCCGAGAAAGTGCCAACCCTCGCCACCATCGCCGAGAGGCTGGCGGCATGAACCCGCCCGAGCTTCTCGGCGCATTGCTCGCCGCCGCCCGCGAAGCCGGCGCCGATGCCGCGGATGCGCTGCTGGTCACGTCGGCCTCGCTTTCGGTCGCGCGGCGGCTCGGCGAGACCGAGCATGTCGAGCGGGCGGAGGCGCGCGATCTCGGGCTTCGCGTCTTCGTCGGCCGCCGCGCCGCCATCGTCTCGGCCGGCAGCGCCGATCCCGCCGGCTTCCCGGCGCTGATCGAACGCGCCCTGGCGATGGCGCGGGTGGTGCCCGAAGACCCCTTCGCCGGGCTCGATGAAACCCCGCAAGCGCCGCCGGAGGCAGGCTTCCTCGATCTTCTCGACCCCGCCGAGCCGAGCCCCGATCTCCTGATCGCCCGCGCCGCTTGCGCCGAGGAGGCGGCGCTCGCCGTCCCCGGGGTTTCCAATTCCGAGGGCGCGGAAGCGGGCTGGAGCCGGAGCACGGTCACCCTCGCGACGTCCGCCGGGTTCGTCGGCAGCTATGCGCGAAGCGGCCACAGTCTTTCCGTCACCGCGCTGGCGGGCAGCGGGACGGCGATGGAGCGCGATTACGATTACGCCTCCGCCGTGTTCGGCGGCGATCTCGAGGATGGGGCTGCGCTCGGGCGGCGCGCAGGCGAACGAGCGGTCGCCCGGCTCAACCCGGTTCGGCCGAAAACCGCGCGCCTTCCCGTGGTCTATGACCCGCGAATCGCCGGCAGCCTCATCGGCCATTTCGCCGCGGCGATCAATGGCGCGAGCATCGCGCGCGGCACCAGCTTTCTCAAGGATCGCATGGATCAGCCGGTCTTCGGCCCTGAGATCGCGATCCACGACGACCCGCATCGCCGGCGTGGCCTGCGTTCGCGCCCCTTCGATGGCGAGGGTCAGCGCACGGCGCCCGCCGTCCTCGTCGAAGGCGGCGTTCTCCGCGCCTTCCTGCTCGATCTGCGCAGCGCCCGCCAGCTCGGCCTCGCGCCGAACGGCCACGCCGCGCGCTCGACCGGCGGCCCGCCCGCACCCGCGCCGAGCAACCTCTATCTCGCCCCCGGGCGACAGACCCCGGCCGCGCTGATGGCCGATATCAAGGAAGGGGTCTACGTCACCGAGTTGATCGGCATGGGCGTCAACGGCATCACCGGCGATTACAGCCGGGGCGCCAGCGGCTTCATGATCCGGGGCGGCGTAATCGCCGAACCGATCGCCGAGATCACCATCGCCGGCAATCTGATCGAGATGTTCGCCCACCTGACCCCGGCCGATGATCTCGTCTTTCGCCGCGGCACCGACGCGCCGACGATCCGGGTGGATGGTCTGACCCTGGCGGGAGCGTGAGGCGAGGAGAAGAAATCATGCGCCGTCTGGCCCCGCTGTTCGCCGCGCTCCTGGCCCTCGCGATCGCCGCGGCACCCGGGTTTGCTTTGGCGCGGGCGGGGGATTCGTCCTCCATGGGCAGCCGCGGCAGCCGCACCTATTCGGCGCCGCCGCCGACCAATACCGCGCCCTATACCGCGCCGGTCCAGCGCAGCCTGACCCCCGGCGCGCAGCGGGGCGGCACGGCGACCGGCGGGATGATGCCCGGCGGCTCCGGGATGCATGGCTCATTCCTCTCCGGCCTGTTCGGCGGGCTGATCGGCGCGGGAATCGCCGGGATGCTGCTCGGGCACGGGTTTTTCTCGGGAATGGGCAGTTTCGGCGGGATCATCGGCCTTCTCATCCAGATCGCGCTGATCGTCTGGCTGGTCCGCGTCCTTGCCCGCCGCGTCGCCGGAGCGAGCCCGCCCAGCGCCGGCTTCGCGCCCCCCGCCGCCGGCCCCGCGCCTGGCCCCGCGCCTGG
>JAJZBV010000030.1 GCA_021851785.1 Pseudomonadota bacterium | reverse complement strand
GGCATTTATGGTTCTCGACCACTGCCACCCAGTCATGATCCGGATATGGAAAGCTTTGGCGGGAGTCAAGGTAGCATTCAGCAGGAGCTGAGTGAGAAAAAATCTAAATAACAACAAAAATAAATACTGAAAAATAACAAAAACAAGCATATTAATATTAAAAATCCTATACGTATGATACGTTTTATCACGGCATTTTACGGTTCTGAAATTTGGAGATATTTTCCAAGATTTGTATAGCTCATACCATATATCTGTCCACCTCACATTGTCTTCAGGAAGATTTTGTATATTTATCATATTCTCTATCTTTGATGGTTTTTTAATCATTTAATTCTTTATTTCTAGCCGCTTATCGCTTATTTTACTTATGGATCACTTTGACAAAAATCTTCCACGATTGTCACTACCTCGTTTTCGCTTGGAAGAAGTGGCAAGCCTATCTGAGCTGCTCTATCGATAAGTTCAGGACGCAGGTCGGAGAAGCGTCCTCCCTCGGCGTGACCTTCAAAAAAAACGGCGCGCCATTCCAGTGATTGTGCCAACATTATCTGACGAATGGCAACGATGTGGTCCGACACCGTTTTGAGAAGAATTGCCAAATGCGCGTTACCATCTTTTGGTAAACCTTTGCCCGTCGTGCTGAACCCGCAATACCCGATCTTGGCCACAGGAGTTCTCCCTCCCCGAGATGGGCCCAAAGGATCCCCTTTTTTCTTTGGTCTGACAGGCGTTAGCTTGATCAAAGATATGAGTGGCGCTGGATCGAGTTTGTCCCCTCTAAAGTCGAGGATGATAAAGGCCCCTTCGTCATCAGGCTCCAGGCCATTATTCATCATTGAGATTTCCGATGCTTTCGCCATTGAAGAACACCTCGCCAGTGTGAAAGGCCAGGGAAGATCATCTCCCGTGCCGGGTGCAAGCCGGATGGCGGCTCTTTCCAGCCCGGCAGCGCCGCAGGCGCTGCCTAAGGGATGAAAGTTTTTGGTTCTTTTTCCAAAAAGAACATTTCTTTATTTTTCTACCGCCCGATCAACCCGCCGGCGAGGAACCCGCCATCGGCGGCGAGGACGTGGCCGGTGATGAAGCTGGCGTCGTCGCTCAGCAGAAAGCAGGCGGCGGCGGCGATTTCGGCGGGCACGGCGTAGCGGTGCATCGGAGTTTCGCGCGACCAGGCGGCGCGGATCGCCGGGTCGTGCATTTCGGCGACCAGGGGCGTCTCCACCGGACCGGGGGCGAGGCAGTTGGCGCGGATATTGGCGCCGGCCAGTTCCACCGCCATCACCTGGGTCAGGGTCGCGACGCCGCCTTTGGAGGCGCCATAGGCGGCGCGGCCGATATTGCCGCGCTGGCCGGAGACCGAGCCGATGGTGACGATGGCGCCGCCGCCGGTCCGCGCCATCTCGCGCGCCGTGGCTTGGGCGACGAGGAAGGTGCCGCGGAGATTGACCGCGAGCATGCGCTCGAACTCGGCGAGCGGGGTTTCGAGAAACGGCAGATCGCGCCCGATTCCGGCCGAGGTGACGAGAGTGTCGATCCGCCCGAAGCGCGCCTTCGCCGCCGCGATCAGGGCGGTAACCGAGGCGGGATCGGTGACATCGGTGTGGAACGGCAGAATGCCGCCGCCGGCCAGTGTCGCCTCCGCCGGGGCGCTGATATCGGCGGCGATGACGGTCGCGCCCTCGCGCGCCAGCGCTTCCGCGATCGCGGCGCCGATTCCCGAAAGCCCGCCGGTGACGAGGCCGATCTTGTCCGAAAATCTCATGCGAGCGGCCCGACCACGGAGGTCAGCGCGCCCCAGGCCTGCGCGCCGAGGCGCTGGCGCCATTCGGCGTAGAAGCCGGCGCTTTGCAGGGCGGCGCGGAAGGCGGTGGGGTCGGTCTCGAACACCGCCATGCCTTGCGCTTTCAAGGTTGCGCCAAGCTCGGCGTTCATCTTCGCGACATCCACCCGCTCGGCCATGGCGCCCTGGTTGAATTCGTGGGTCACCAGATCCTGAAGATCGGGCGGCAGGCGCCTGAGCGCGTCGGGATTGGCGAGCATCCAGTAGCCATCCCACATATGATTGGTGAAGCAGAGGTTTTTCTGCACCTCGTAGAGTTTCGCGGTCTCGATGATGGCGAGCGGGTTTTCCTGGCCGTCGACGATATGGGTCTGGAGGGCGGAATAGACCTCGCTGAAATTGATCGAGGCCGGGGCGGCGCCGAACGCCTTGAACAGGCTGGTCCAGAGCGGGCTCACCGGAACCCGGATCTTGAAGCCGTGGAGATCGGCCGGGGTCTGGATCGGCCGGGTCGCGGTGGTGATCTGGCGATAGCCGTTATCCCAGATTTTCTCGAACACGTGGAGGCCGCGCTTTGTGATCTCGCCGCGCACATAGGCGCCGACCGGGCCATCCATCGCCGCCCACACCTCATCGTAAGTCTTGAACGCGAAGCCGACGCCATTGAGCGAGGCGGCCGGCACCAGGGTCGCGAGAATCGGCCCGGAGAGAGTGAAGAATTCCAGCGCGCCGCTCCGCAACTGGCTCAGGGCGTCGGTGTCGGAGCCGAGCTGGTTATTGGGGAACACGGCGATGTCGAGCCGGCCCTGGCTTTCCGCCCTGATCCGCTCGGCCGCCGCCGCGGCGTGGATGTTGAGCGGATGGGTGGCGGGCAGGTTGCTCGCGTATTTATAACTAAATTCCGCCGCCCGCGCCTTCCCCCCGATGGCGAAGAGGGGCACGCTAAGCGACGCGGCGAGAAGCGCGCGGCGATACATCTTGGGTTCCTCCAGAGAACAAGGACGAGATTTTGGTGGCCGGTGCCGGCGAGCGGGAGGGCATTTTGGCGAAGGACGGGCGCGATGGGAAGGGCGCGAC
The DNA here is from genome assembly GCA_021851785.1 of Pseudomonadota bacterium. GTDB lineage: Bacteria > Pseudomonadota > Alphaproteobacteria > Acetobacterales > Acetobacteraceae > Acidibrevibacterium. The sequence goes on along the minus strand of JAJZBV010000030.1, from coordinate 27,755 downwards.
CCTTGCCGTCATCCTCGCCGGCGGCGCCGGGCGGCGGATGGGCGGCGCCGACAAGGCGGCGATCCGGCTCGCCGGGCGGCCGCTGCTCTCTCATGTCATGGCGCGGCTCGGCCCGCAGGTCGCGGCCATGGTGCTGAGCGCCAATGGCGATCCGGGCCGATTCGCCGCTTTCGGCCTGCCCGTTCTCACCGATCCCCTCCCTGATCGGCCGGGTCCGCTCGCCGGCATTCTCGCCGCGCTCGGCTGGGCGCAAGAGCGGTGGCCGGAGATCGCGGATTTGCTGGTGGTGCCCGTCGACACCCCGTTCCTCCCCGGTGATCTCCGCGCCCGGCTCGATGCCGCGCGGCGGGCGGCCGGGCGGCTTATGGCGATCGCCGCCTCCGCCGGGCGCCCGCACCCGACGGTCGCGCTGCTTCCCGTCGATCCGGCGCTCGCCGATGATCTCGCGGCGAGGCTGGCGCGCGGGGAGCGGCGGGTGGGCGATTTTTTCGCCCGCCACCAGGCGGCCATCGCTGATTACGGGAGGCCGTTTCCCGATCCGTTCCGCAACCTCAACACCCCGGCCGATCTCGCCGCCGCCGAGGCCGCCCTCGATCGACCCGATGCCGGCGACCCGATGCCGGCGAGGGGGCAGACTGAGCGGCCGCATGAAAAGCCATTCGCGGAGACCGATTCGCGCGACAAACCATGGAGACGGGAATGACGGAAGACGTTTCGCCGCTGACCGATCGTCGGCGCTTCACGTTCTGGTGCGAGGAACGCGCCCGCTACGGCGATACCGATCGCCAGGGGCATGTCAACAACGCGGTCTTCGCGACGTTTTGCGAAAGCGGCCGGGTGGGGCTGTTCCACAGCCAGGAAACCCCCTTCGCGCCGCCCGGGACGGAGTTCGTCATCGCCCGCCTGACGCTTGATTTCCGGGCCGAAATCCTGTGGCGTGAGCGGATCGAGATCGGCACCGTGGTGCTCGGTCTCGGGCGCTCCTCCTTCACCCTCGGCCAGGGGTTGTTCCGTGATGACGTCTGTGTCGCGACGGCCGAGAGCGTTCTCGTATTGATGGATTTGCGGACCCGCCGGGCAACCCCTCTGCCGCCGCGCCTTCGGGCCCGTCTCGCGGCGCTGGCCAGCCCGCCTTTGCCGGAGGCCGAGGAGAAAGCGGGGTAAGGGGGCAGAAAAACCCAATAGGTTGAAACCAGATATTACAAAATCACGTGACAAAATCGGCTGACGCGGCGATACTCTCGGCCACTGATACGCTTTGAGGGAGATGGGATTATTGCTGCGCGTGTCAGGGGCGGGGAACGCGAGCCTCGCTGCGGCGCGGTTGTCCTTGCCGCCGCGGCGGCTTCTGGTAACGGGTTATCAATGCTTTATCCTGTATCGGTGATCGATTGAATGGTCGGCTGCCAGCGCCGGAGATGTGGCTGAGCTTGGAAACGCAAAACGCGCGATGACCCTGATTGCCATCCTCGATGACCGGGTAACCAACCGCAATATCTTCTCCCGGCTTGCCGCGACGCTGGAAGATGGCGCCGAAGTGCGCGCCTTCGGCGACCCGCGGGCGGCGCTCGAAAACCTCGCCGCGTCCGACCCCGATCTGGTGATCACCGATTTCAAAATGCCCTATATGGACGGGGCGGAATTCACCCGCCGCTTCCGCGCCCTGCCCAACGGCGCCGATGTCCCGGTGATCGTCATCACCGTCTATGAGGATCGCGGCTTTCGCTTGCGCGCGCTCGAAGCGGGCGCCACCGATTTCCTGCAAAGTCCGGTCGATCATCAGGAATTCATCACCCGCGCGCGGAACCTCCTCAAGCTCAGCAAACAGCAGCGCCTGATCAAGGGCCGCGCCCTTTCGCTCGAACACGAACTCGCGGCGAGCGAGCGTTCCCGCCAGGCGCTTTTGCGCGACAGCCGTGAGCGGCTGGCGCAGGTGATCGACACCGTCCCGGCGATGATCAGCGCGACGGACGAAACCGGCGCCTACATTTTCGTCAACGCCTATCAGACGAATTTCTCCGGCGTCGACCCCGAGCGCTGCATCGGCATGGATGCGGCCGCGACCTTCGGGCCGGCCTATGCCGCGCGCAGCCGGGCGCTGGACCGGCTGGTATTCGAAGCCGGCGAGGCGCTGCCGGCCTATGAGGAAGAAATCATCGACCGGGCCGGGATGCCGCGGGTGTTCCTCACCACCAAATCGCCGCTCCGCGATGCGAGCGCCAAGGTGGTGAGCGTGCTCACTTCGGCGATCGACATCACCGAGCGCAAGCACGCCGAAAGCCGGCTTCGTCACATCGCCCATCACGACCAGCTCACACGACTTCCCAATAGACTGTTATTGCAGCAACAATTGCAACGTGAGCTGGCCCGCAACCGTCGCGGCGGGCGGCTGTTCGCCCTCCATTTCATCGATCTCGACCGCTTCAAGGACATCAACGACGCGCTCGGCCACCAGCTTGGCGATCAATTGCTGCACGCGGTCGCCGGGCGTTTGCGCCATGTGGTGCGCGAATCCGATACCGTGGCGCGGCTCGGGGGCGATGAATTCGCGATCCTGCAAACCGAGGTCCGCGAGACCGAGGACGCCGCCGCCCTCGCCCGCCAGGTGATCTTTTCGCTCTCGCAGCCGTTTGGCATCGACGGGCAGACCCTGACGCTCTCGGCGAGCGTCGGGATCACCCTCTATCCCGCCGATGGCAGCGCCCTCGATGAGCTTCTGCGCAATGCCGATCTCGCCATGTATCGCGCCAAGGCCGATGGCGGCGCCGGGTTCCGGTTTTATTGCGCCGACATGAACCAGAGCGCGCGCGAGGCGATCCGGCTCGAGGCCGATCTGCGCCAGGCGGTCGCGCAGGAGCATTTCGTGCTGCATTTCCAGCCGCAGGTGAATGTCGAAACCGGCCGCATCGTCGGCATGGAGGCGCTGCTCCGCTGGCAGCGTCCGGGGGTCGGCCTCGTCAAGCCGGGCGAGTTCCTGCCGGTCGCCGAGGAAACCGGGCTGATCGTGCCGATCAACGCCTGGGTGCTGCGCGAGGCCTGCCGCCAGGCGCAGGCCTGGCGGGAGCGCGGCTTGCGGCCGCTCCGCCTCGCGATCAACCTCTCGCCGGTGCAGTTCCGCCGCCAGAACGTGTTCGACGTGGTCTCGGAGGCGCTGCACGAAACCGGATTCGATGCCACTCTCCTCGAACTCGAGCTGACCGAGACGATCCTGATGGAAAACGCCGAGGCCTCGGCGCGGACGCTCCGCGCGTTGCAGGCGCTCGGCGTCACCTTCGCCATCGACGATTTCGGCACCGGCTATTCCTCGCTCAGCTATGTCAAGAATTTTCCCGTCGACCGCCTGAAAATCGATCAATCCTTCGTACGCAACCTCAAGACCGATCCGAGCGACACCGCGATCGTCCGCGCCATCATCAATCTCGGCCATAGCCTCGATATCGAGGTGGTGGCGGAAGGGGTGGAAACCCGCGAGCAATTCACCCAGCTCGCGGCCGAGGGATGTGACGAGGTGCAGGGCTATCTTTTCGGCCCGCCGCTCACCGCCGCCGATTTCGAGGCGCTGATCGCAAAGGGGCATACCCTGCCTTACCTCGCTTGAAAAAATCTTCAGGAGCCCGACAGAATTGTCGGGACACGCCGCCAAGGACAAAATTTCGTGACATATTGGCTATTTTTAGCCATAAAAATGGTTATCGACCATCCTGGCGCAACCAGGCGGAGGAGGGGGCGGCATGGCTGAATCGCTCGCGGGCGGAATGCTGCGCCGGATCATGAGGCTGCTGCACTCCTGGCGCGGCGGCGAGCAGGAGATGACGCTCAACCGCTTGATGTTCGTCCTGACCATGACGAGCTATGTCGTGCTGGTTCCGGCGCTGCATGCGCCTCGGCCGCTGATGGTGCTGGCGTTGCTCGCTTTAGTGACCTTCGCCCTCTTCCTCCACCAATCATGGCGGCCCGCCCAATCCACTCCCCGCATCCTCTTCGCCATGGCCGGCGATCTCGCCCTGCTCTCATCCGCGCTCCATGTCGGCGGCGGCGCGACGGCCGTGCTTTATCCGATGTTTCTGTGGATCATTCTCGGCAACGGCTTTCGCTTCGGCATCCGCTTTCTCATGGCCGCGATGGCTTTGGCATTGGCCGGTTTTGGCGCCGCAATCGCGACCACGCCCTATTGGCGCGACCAGCCGGCGCTCGCGTTCGGGCTCGGCGCTGGCCTCATTCTGCTGCCGCTCTATGCGACGACGCTGATTCGCAAGCTCTCCCAGGCGAAGGAGGCGGCCGAGGAAGCCAGCCGCGCCAAGACGCAGTTCCTCGCCAGCGTCAGCCACGAATTGCGCACCCCGCTCAACGCCATCATCGGCTTCGGCCAGTTGCTCGGCGGAACCACGCTCGATGCCGAACAGGCCGGGATGGTCCGCACGATGACCACGGCCGGGCGCACGCTGCTCGCGATGATCTCCCATATTCTCGATTTCTCGCGCCTCGAAGCGGGAAGGATGCCGCGCCAGGCGGAGGATTTCTGCCTGCGCGCCCTGCTCGGCGAGGTGCGGGACATGCTCGCGGCCGCGGCGAGCGCCAAAGGGCTGCGCCTCGGCGTGCATATCACCGCGCGCACACCGCGGCGCGCCTTGCATGGGGAACGCGGCCATCTTCAGGAAATCCTCCTCAATCTCGCGGCGAACGCGGTCAAGTTCACCGCGCGTGGCGAGGTGGTGATCGCGGCCGACGTGACGGAGGGCGAGGATGGGCGCGTCATCCTCCGCTGCGAGGTGAGCGATACCGGTATCGGCATCGCCGCCGAGGCGAGGGAACGGATTTTCGAACTCTTCACCCAAGCCGACGCCAGCGTTCTCAACCATTTCGGCGGCACCGGCCTCGGTCTCGCGATCTGCAAGAAGCTCGCGCGTCTGATGGAGGGCGAGATCGGCGTCGAGAGCGTGCTCGGCCGCGGCAGCATGTTCTGGTGCGAGATTCCGCTCCGGCTGGCGGAAGCGACCGAGGATGAGGACGCGGCGGGGGAGACCGCGGCGGGGGGCGGGCGGCAGCCTGTTCCCCCGCTCGCGCTGGTCACCGCCGACCCCACGCTGGCTCTCCGTCTCGTGCCGCCGGAAGAAGGCGGGCCAGCGACGGTTTTCGCGTCGCTGGCGGCGGCAAAAGCGGCTTTGGCCGCCAAACCGCCGCCGCTCCTGCTCCTCGATGAGCGTCATCCCGAGGCCGCGCGCCGCGCCCTTGAAAGCGCGGGGGATTTGCCGCCGCTCGCGCTGGTGGCGGCAGTGCCCGCGCCCGGTCTCGCTTCGGCGGAACTCCGCGCTTTCGCCATCACCCGGCTCGCGCCCGAGCCGGCCGCCCTCCGTGCCGCGCTCGCCCTCGCTTCTCCCCTCGATCAGGCCGTGTCGCCGCCGCCGGTGATCCGGCCTTCCGGGCGCGCGCTCCGCATCCTGCTCGCCGAGGATAACCGCACCAACCAGATAATGGTGACGAAAATCCTCGAACGCGCCGGCCATGGCGTGCATATCGCGGAAAACGGCGAGCAGGCGCTCGATGCCCTGGAGGCGGAGGATTTCGATATCGTCCTCATGGACGTGAACATGCCGGTGATGAGCGGGCTGGAAGCGGCGAAGCTGCATCGCTTCAACGAACTCGGCGGAAAACGGGTGCCGATCGTCGCGCTGACCGCCGATGCCACGGACGCGGCGGCGCGGCTTTGCCGCGAGGCCGGCATGGATGATTGCCTCACCAAGCCGATCGAGCCGGACCGCCTGCTTCGCGCCATCGCCGCTCACGTGCCGGATGCGCCGCCGATGGCGATGGCGATGGCGAGCCAGCCGGTGACGGAAATCACCAGCCACCCGCGCTTTCGCCCGGCCAGCGGCGGCGCCATCGATGCCGCCGTGCTCGCCGATCTCGAATCCTTGGGCGGTAATGATTTCGTGATAGAACTGATCGACGCGTTTCTTACCGATTCCTCCGACCTCGTGCGCGAAATGGCGGCGGCGGCGGCGGTGCGCGATTCGAGCGCCTTCCGCTCGCATGCGCATGCGCTGCGCAGCGCCGCGGCCAATATCGGCGCGAAAAGCCTGTTCGAGCTATGCCTCGCCTGGCGCCTGATCCGCGCCCGCGAACTCGATCGCGAAACCGAGGCTTTGATCCCCCGCCTCAACGCCGAGATCGAGCGGGTGCGCGCCCAGCTTCTGGCGCATCGCTCACGCCTCTCGGCCAATGCGCGAGAAGGTTAGGGGCGCGAGAAGGTTAGGGGCGCGAGAGGGTTAGGGGCGGCGCTTTCGCCACCCCGGAGGGCATTTTCAACCGGCTCTCTCAGTTGGCTTTCACCTGCACATAGCGGCCGGGCGCGTTCTCGATCGGGGTGAGCCCGCCCTCGCCGGGCATACGCGCGGGGGCTTCCGCCTTGGCGTGCGCGGTGATCCAGCGCTGCCAGTCCGGCCACCAGGATCCCGCGATCTCGGTCGCGCCGGCGAGCCAATCGGCCGGCTCGTCGGGCAGATCGTCGTTGATCCAATGGCTGTATTTGCCGGTCTCGGGGGCATTCACGACACCGGCGATGTGGCCGGAGGCGGCGAGCACGAAACGCTTTGACCCAGAGAGCAGGCGAGCGCCGAAATAGGTGGTGCGCCAGGGCGCGATGTGGTCGTCTCGTGTCGAGAGGAAATAGGCCGGCACCTTGATGCGCGAAAGATCGATCGGCACCCCGTCGAGGACGATGCCGCCAGGCTGGGCGAGACGGTTCTCGCGATACATGTTGCGCAGATAAAAACTGTGCATCGCCGCCGGCAGCCGGGTCGAATCGGCGTTCCAATAGAGCAGATCGAACGGGAAGGGCTCGTTGCCGAGGAGATAGTTATTGACGACGAACGACCAGATCAGATCATTGGCGCGCAGCATATTGAAAGTGCTCGCCATCTCGCTCCCTTCGAGATAGCCGCGCTTGTGCATTTTCTCCTCGAGCGCCTGGATCTGCTCTTCGTCGATGAAGACGTTGATTTCGCCCGATTCGCGGAAATCGAGCATGGAGACGAAAAAGGTCGCGGTTTTGATGCGGCCGTCGCCCTTGGCCGCCATATGGGCGAGCGTGCAGCCGAGCAGCGTGCCGCCGAGGCAATAGCCGATGGCGTTGACCGCGCGCTCGCCAGTGGCCGCCTTGATCGCATCGAGCGCGGCGAGGACGCCTTCTCGCATGTAATCCTCGAAGCGTTTCTCGGCGAGGTGTTCATCGGGATTGACCCAACTGATCATGAACACCGTATGCCCCTGGCTCACCGCCCAGCGCACGAAACTGTTCGAGGGGCGGAGATCGAGGATATAGAATTTGTTGATCCAGGGCGGGATGATCAGAAGCGGCCGTTTCAGAACCCGCTTGGTTGTCGGGGCGTATTGGATGAGCTGCATGAGCGCGTTCTCATAAATCACCTTGCCCGGCGAGACGGCGATATTCTCGCCGACCCGAAACGCCTCCATGTCGGTCATCTTGACATGCAACTGGCCGCGCCCGCGTTCGAGATCGGTGAGCATGTTATTGAGCCCACGGAGCAGATTCTCGCCGCCGGTCTCGGCGGTTTTGCGCAGAACCTCGGGGTTGGTGAGCAGGAAATTGCTCGGGCTCATCGCATCGACGAACTGGCGGGCGTAGAAATCGATCTTGCGCGCGGTATCCGGCGTCAGCCCGTCGACATGGCGCACCACGTCCTGCACGTAGCGCGCCGAGAGCAGATAGCTCTGTTTGATGAAATCGAAAATCTCGTTTTCCCGCCAGGCCGGGTATTTGAACCGGCGGTCGCTCGCCGGCGCTTCGATGACCGGGGGGGAGGGCATGCCGAGCAGGCGGCGCGAGGTGTGTTGCCAGAGCGTCATATAGTCCTGCCAGAAGCCGAGCTGCGCCTTCACCAGCCGCCCCGGATTGGTCATCAGCCGTGTGGTCATCTCGAAAAAGGCACTGGCGATATTCAGCGGGTCCGGGCGCGGCGCTTCCTCGCTCTGGCGTTTCAGCCATTCGGAGACGATGCGCTGTGACCGCTCGGCGATATCGGCCATGCTGCGGCTCAGCGCCGCCGGGTCGGGCAGGCGCGGCGCCGCGGTTTCGTGGTTTTCCTGATCGGCCATGCTTTGACATCCTTTCCGGCCAGGGGGTGCCGCGCTATGAGAGCGCAGCGAGTTTACCGGAATGGCGGGAATGCGAACAGGGCGTCTTTGGCGACAAAGATATCGGCCGGAAAGATATGGGCCGCAAAAAAGATGGCCGCGAGGATGCGGTCGGCGATCGCGGATGGCGGCGCGGCTCGGTTCGGCCCTCGCCGTGATCGTGCTCGCCGGGTGTTCCTCGCTGCCCGCCGCGGTCAACCCGGTCAATTGGTGGGACAGCCTCACCGATCACAATCTCGCGACAGAGCGCCCGCCGCCGCCTTTGGCCGATGCGCCCTATCCCAATCTCGCGACCGTTCCCGGCAAGCCGGCGCCGGCGGACGCCAAGGCGCATCAGGCGATCGTTGCCGGCCTCGCCTCCGACCGCGCCAACGCGCAATACGAGGCGACCCAGCTTCCGATCCCGGATCCGTCCTCGCCGCAAGCCTCGCCCGCTCTGTTCGGCGGCAGCGCGCCGCCGCCGGGCGCCGCCAACGCCGCCGCCGCCTCGGCGCCGCCGGCGGCCGCGGCCTCGCTCACCGCCGCCAACGCCCCGCCCGCCAACGCCCCGCCTGCCAACGTCCCGCCGCCGAATGCGCCCGTGCATCCGGCGCCGGCGCCGCGCAAGGCGGTGAGCCAGGCGCCGCTCGCCCCCCCACCCGCCCCAACCAGCGCCGCCCCAACTGCGAGCCCGCCGCCCGGCGCGCCCGCGGCCGGCGCCGCCGCCTCCGCCACGACACAAATCGCGGCGGCGACACCGCCACCGAGCATGCCCGATACCCCGCCGCCGCCGCCGCAAGTGCCGGGCGCCGATATTCCGCCGACCAAGCCGGCGCCCCCGCCGGCCAAGCCGCCGCCGTCGCCGGCCGGCAAGCCGCCGCTCTCGGAGGCCGAGGCCAAGCCGCTCACCATCGGCTTCCCGCTCGGTTCGGCGGTCATCCCGCCGGCCGAGTTCGACTCCCTCCGCGCTCTCGCCGCGCGGCGCGGCAGCCGCGCGATCGCCGTCATCGGCTATGGCGACGCGAGCAATGCGACGCCGGAGACCCAGACCGCGGCGGTGACCCTGGCGCTCGCCCGGGCGCGCGCGGTGATCGCGGCCCTCACCGCCGCCGGCGTGCCGATGGACGTGATTTCGATGGACGCCGAAGCCAACGGCCATGGCGCGCTGGCGCACCTGGTCGAATGACCCGCCTTGCCGCAGAGATCAGCCCCGCAACCCTGACCGGACCCATTCCCATGCCCGAGGAATTCCACCGTATCCGCCGCCTGCCGCCCTATGTGTTCGCCGAGGTCAACCAGGCCAAGGCGCGTGCCCGCGCCGCCGGCGAGGACATCATCGATCTCGGGATGGGCAACCCGGATGGGCCGACGCCGCCGCATATCGTCGCCAAGCTGGTCGAGGCGGTGCAGGATCCGCGCACCCATCGCTATTCGACGAGCAAGGGCATTCCCGGCCTCCGCCGCGCGCTCGCCGGGTATTATTACCGCCGCTTCGGCGTCGGCCTCGATCCCGAGAACGAAATCATCGCGACGCTCGGCTCCAAGGAGGGGCTGGCCAATCTCGCCGCCGCCATCACCAGCCCCGGTGATACCATCCTCGTCCCCAACCCCTCCTACCCGATCCACCAATTCGGCTTCATCATCGCCGGCGCCTCGGTGCGCTCCGTGCCGGCCGCGCCCGATGAGGAGATGCTGCGGGTGCTCGACCGCGCCGTGCGCCATTCGGTACCGAAGCCGACGGCGCTGATCGTCAACTACCCCTCCAACCCGACGGCGATGATCGCCGATCTCGATTTCTACCGCGAAATCGTCGCCTTCGCCCGCCGCCACGAGATCTTCGTGCTCTCCGACCTCGCTTACGCCGAAATCTATTTCGGCGACCGCATCCCGCCCTCGATCCTCGAAGTGCCGGGCGCGAAGGACATCGCGGTGGAGTTCACCAGCCTCTCCAAAACCTATTCCATGCCGGGTTGGCGGATGGGCTTCGCGGCCGGCAATGCGCGGCTGATCAGCGCGCTCGCGCGGATGAAATCCTATCTCGATTACGGCGCCTTCACCCCGATCCAGGTCGCCGCCACGGCGGCGCTGAACGGGCCGCAGGATTGCGTCGCCGATCTCCGCCGCCTGTACAAGGAGCGGCGCGACGTGCTGGTGCGCGGCCTCACCGCCGCCGGCTGGGAGGTGCCGAGCCCGGAGGCCTCGATGTTCGCCTGGGCGCCGATCCCGCCGCGCTATGCCCATCTCGGCTCGGTCGGGTTCAGCAAGCTTCTGCTCGCCCGCGCCAAGGTCGCGGTGGCGCCGGGGATCGGCTTTGGCGAATATGGCGACACCCATGTCCGCATCGCGCTGGTCGAGAACACCCACCGGCTGCGCCAGGCGGTGCGCAATATCCGCGCGTTCCTGCAATCCGGTTCGAACGAGGCCAGCCCCTCGCTCAGCGTGGCCGAAGCATGAGCCGGCCGCTTTCCGTCGCCCTCGCCGGGCTCGGCACGGTGGGCGTCGGCGTGTTGCGCCTGCTACGCGAAAACGCCGATCTCATCGCCGGCCGCGCCGGCCGCCCGATCGCCGTCACCGCGGTTTCGGCGCGCGATCGTGGGCGTGATCGTGGCCTGACCCTCGCCGGTCTCCGTTGGTATGACGAGCCCGAGGCACTCGCCGATGACGCCGAGGCCGATGTCATCGTCGAGGTGATCGGCGGCGCCGAGGGGCCGGCGCGCGCCCTCGTCGAGCGGGCGCTTGCCGCCGGCAAGCCGGTGGTGACGGCGAACAAGGCGCTGATCGCCGTGCATGGCGCGGCGCTGGCCGCCCGCGCCGAGGCGTCCGGCGCGCCGCTCGCCTTCGAGGCGGCGGTGGCGGGCGGGATTCCGGTGATCAAGGTGCTGCGCGAGGGGCTCGCCGCCAATCGCCTCTCGCGCCTCAGCGGCATCCTGAACGGCACCTGCAATTATATCCTCACGGTGATGCGTGAGCGCGGCCGCGAATTCGCCGAGGTTCTCGCCGAGGCCCAGAAGCTCGGCTACGCCGAGGCCGATCCCGCCTTCGATATCGACGGCATCGACGCCGCCCACAAGCTCGCCATCCTCGCCGCCCTCGCCTTCGGCCGCCCGGTTGACTTCGCCGCCGTCCATGTCGAGGGCATCCGTGCCATCTCCGCGCTCGATATCGCGCTCGCCGGCGAACTCGGCTATCGGATCAAGCTGCTCGGCATCGCCCGGCGGACCGCATCCGGGATCGAGGCGCGGGTGCATCCGGCGATGGTGCCGGCTTCCTCGCCGATCGCCCGCGTCGAGGGGGTGTTCAACGCCGTCGTCGCCGAGGGCGATTTCGTCGGCCGGGTGATGCTCGAAGGCCGTGGCGCCGGCGCCGGCCCGACCGCCTCCGCCGTCGTCGCCGATCTCATCGACATCGCCCGCGGCCGCGCAACGCCGGTCTGGGGCGCGGCCAATGGCGCCCTCGACGCGCAGCCCTCGGTCGGGATCGAGGCGCATCAGGGGGCCTATTATCTGCGGCTGATGGTCGTCGATCGACCGGGGGTGATCGCCGATGTCACCGCCATCCTGCGCGATCTCGGCGTCTCGCTCGAATCGATGCTCCAGCGCGGCCGCGCGCCGGGCGAGGCGGTGCCGGTGGTGCTTGTCACGCACGAGACCAGCGAAATCGCGATGCGCCAGGCCATCGCCCGCATCGCCGCCCTCGACGTCGCGGTGGAGCGGCCGGCGCTGATCCGCATCGAGCCCGCCTGAGCAAAGAAAAATGTTCTTTTTTGTAAAAAAGAACCAAAAAACTTTTTATCCGTTGGGCAGGGCCTGCGGCACTGCCCGCTCCGAGAAAAGGATCGTCGCATGACCCGGCAAGCCCTTCATACCGATCGCAACCTGGCCCTCGATCTGATCCGGGTGACCGAGGCGGCGGCCATCGCCTGCTCGGCCTGGATGGGGCGCGGCAAGAAGAACGAGGCCGACGGCGCCGCCGTCGAGGCCATGCGCCGGGCCTTCGATACCCTGCCGATCAGCGGCACGGTGGTGATCGGCGAGGGCGAGATGGACGAGGCGCCGATGCTGTTCATCGGCGAAAACGTCGGCGCCGGCGGGCCGGCGATGGATATCGCCGTCGATCCCTTGGAAGGCACCAACATCGTCGCCAAGGGCGCCGCCAACGCGATCGCCGTCGTCGCGTTGGCCGAGGCGGGGAATTTTCTCCATGCGCCGGATATCTATATGGACAAGATCGCCGTCGGCGGCGGGCTGCCGGAGGGGGTGGTCGATCTCGACGCGCCGGTCGCGGAAAATCTGCGCAATCTCGCCCGCGCCAAGAAATGCGCGATCGCCGACCTCGTCGTCTGCATCCTGGAGCGCGACCGCCACGCCGAATTGATCGCCCGCTGCCGCGAGGCCGGGGCGCGCATCACGCTGATCGGCGATGGCGATGTCGCCGGCGTGATCGCGACCGCGCAGCCGGAAAGCGGCGTCGATATCTATATGGGTTCGGGCGGCGCGCCGGAGGGGGTGATCGCGGCGGCGGCCTTGCGCTGCGTCGGCGGACAGATGCAGGGGCGTCTCCTCTATGAGAACGAGGCCCAGATCGCGCGCACCCGCGCCATGGGCGTCGCCGACCCCGATCACAAATTCAGCGCCGTCGAGATGGCGCGCGGTGACGTGCTGTTCGCCGCGACCGGGGTCACCAGCGGGCCGATGCTGCGCGGGGTGCGGCGCGCGGGCACGCATGCGATCACCCATTCGGTGGTGATGCGGAGCAAATCCGGCACCGTCCGCTATGTCGAGGCGCACCATGATTTCTCCACCAAGACCTGGGCGGGGCAGTGAACTGCCTTGGCTGGGGTGGCGGGTTTTTTCGGCGTTGAGGGCAGCCTCGGCGGCCGGCGCTGGCGCTGGCGGGAGGAGGGGGCGCTTGGTCCTGGCCATGCGCAACGTCTTGGCGTGCCCGAGATCATCGGCCGCCTGCTCGCCGCGCGCGGCATCACCCCGGAGGCGGCTGGCGATTTCCTGAACCCGACGCTCCGCGCGCAACTGCCCGACCCCTTCGTTCTCCGCGACATGGAGCAAGCGAGCGAGCGCCTCGCGCGCGCCGTCATCGGGGCCGAGACCGTCGCGGTGTTCGGCGATTACGATGTCGATGGCGCCTCCGCGGCGGCGTTGATGGCGGAGCTGCTCGGCGAACTCGGCTGCCCGGTGCTGACCTACATCCCGGACCGATTGCGCGAGGGTTACGGGCCGAACGCGCCGGCGCTGGCCGGATTGATCGCGCAAGGGGCGGGCCTCATCCTCTGCGTCGATTGCGGCACCGCCGCCGAGGCGGTGTTTGCCGAAATCGCCGGCCGGGCGGATATCATCGTGCTCGACCACCACAAGGCCGACGGGCCGCCGCCGCGCATTTTCGCGACCATCAACCCCAACCGCCAGGATGACACCTCCGGCCTGACGGGGCTGTGCGCGACCGGGGTCGCCTTTCTGACCGCGGTCGCGCTGGCGCGGGAATTGCGCGGGCGCGGGTTTTTCGCCGGCCGCGCCGAGCCCGATCTGAAACGCGCGCTCGATCTGGTGGCGCTGGCGACGGTGTGCGACGTGATGCCGCTCACCGGCCTCAATCGCGCCTTCGTCACCCAAGGCTTGCGGGTGATGGCGCGGCGCGAGCGGATCGGGCTTGCAGCCCTCCTCGATGTCGCCGAGAGCCGCGAGGCGCCGAGCGCCTTCACCTGCGGCTTCGTGCTCGGCCCGCGCATCAATGCCGGTGGCCGGATCAGCAAGGCCGATCTCGGCCTCCGTCTCCTGCTCACCGCCGACCCGGGCGCGGCGCAGGGCCTCGCGGTGCTGCTCGATCAGGTCAATCGCGAGCGCCAGGTGGTTGAACAATCGGCGCTGGAGGCGGCGCTGGCGATGGCCGCCGAGCAGCGCGCGGCGGGGAGGGCGGTGCTGGCGGTGTGCGCCGAGGGGTGGCACCCCGGCATCGTCGGCATCGTCGCAGGAAGACTCAAGGAGCGTTTCAACCGCCCGGCCTTGGTCGGCGCCGTCGAGGATGGCGTGGTCAAGGGCTCGGGGCGCTCGGTGCCCGGGCTCGATCTCGGCGCGGCGGTGATCGCGGCCCGCCGGGAGGGGATTTTGCGCACCGGCGGCGGCCACGCGATGGCCGCCGGCTTTGCCTTGGAGGCGACCCGCTGGGCGGATTTCCAGGCCTTTCTCGATGACCGCCTGAGCGCCGCCGCGGCGCTGCCGGATTCCGCCGATCTGGTGATCGAGGGGGCGATCAGCGTCGCCGGCGCCAGTCTCGCGCTCGCCGCCGATATCGCCCGCCTCGCGCCGTTCGGGATGATGAATCCGGAGCCGGTGCTGGTCCTTCCCGCCGCCCGCGTCGCCCATGCCGAACGGATCGGGCGCGAGGGCAACACGCTCCGCTGCACCCTTGCCGGGATGGGCGGGGAACGGCTGAAAGCGATCCTGTTTCGGGCCGGGGAAACCCCGCTCGCGGCTTCCCTGCTCGCCCGCCCGCCGGCGCTGCATGTCGCCGGACATCTTCGCATCAATCGCTGGCAGGGTCAGGAAAGCGCGCAATTCACCATTATCGACGCAGCGTTTGCCTGATCAAACCCGCCTGATCACCCGGCGGCAAACGGGTTCTCGATGAACGGCCACTGGTCCCGCCGCGCGCGACGATAGGGGAGGGCGGTGACATCGGGCGAGACCGAGCCGGAAGCGGCGACATAGAGGATATCGGCGGCGATCGGGGCGAAGGCGGCATGGAAATGCTGCATCGATTTGACCACCAGGACGCGGCACGCGCCGGTATCGATGCCGGCGGCGGTGAAACAGACCGGGCTGAAGCATTGCATGCGGAGCGTGCTGCAAACGATGGCCACACCGTCGACGGCGAATGCCGCGAGATCGCCGGCCGGCGCCATCGCGCCGCCGAACGGGATCAGCACGTCGCGCGCGAGGCCGACGACGCGCGCCCGGACATCGAGCGGCCGGCCCGAGAGCGGCCCGAGCTTGCCGCCGAGCCGGATCGCGAGGCTCGCGCCGAGCCCGACCTCGAACGCCAGCCGCACCGCCATCGGATCCCAGATCATGCCGATCGCGGCGCCTTCGAGCCCGCGCGCGAGCATCGCCTCGAGCACGAAGGTCGAATCGCTCGCCGCCCCGCCGCCGGCATTGTCGGCGACGTCGGCGAGGACCAGCGGGCGCGGGCCGGCATGGCGCGCGGCGTGATCCATCGCCGCGTCGAGGGTGATATAGGGCGGTTGCGTTTGCGCGCGGAGGGTGAAGAATTCGCGCCCGAGTTCGGCCGCGAGACGATCCGCCTTGTCCCGGTCGCCATCGGTGACGACGATGATCTTGCTGCCCATGTCGGCAACATCGGCCCAGGGAAAGCCATGCGCGATCGAGACCGAGAGCACGCCGTCTCGCCCTTCGAGGGCCGCCACCCGATCGACGAAACCGCGCATCGGCTGGCGCGTGGTATGGAACACGCCGGCCATGCGGCAGTCGAACCAGCCCATGACGGGGCGCGTCTTCCCCTCCAGCGCATCGGCGATGAGGGTGAAGAGTTCGCGCGCCCGCTCGGCGACATCGACATGCGGATATTCCTTGAACAGGACGAGGGCGGTCGCGTTCTCGCATTTCGCGCGGCTGATATTGGCGTGCAGATCGCACTCGGCGCCGATCGGAACCAATGGGCCGACGATGGCGCGGATCCGCGCGAGCAGATCGCCCTCGGCATCGTCGTAACCTTCCGCGATCATCGCGCCGTGCAGCGACAAAAGCACCGCATCGACCGGCATCGCCGCTTCGAGATCGGCGAGGATTTCATCACGAAACGCCTCATGGACGGCGCGCACCGTCGGCCCGGCGGGCTGGGCGAAAGCGCACAGGCTCTCCACCACCCGCCAGCCCCGCGCCGCCGCCATCTCGCGCCAGGTGGCGAGCGGTATCGCATAAAGCGGCACCTCGGCGCCATAATTCGCGCCGCGGAAAAGACAGGTCTCCTCGAACATCCGCAGTCCCGTCGGCAGCGGCGAAAAACTATTGGTCTCGGTGCCGAACATCGCGGTGAAAAGGGTTTTCATGGGTTTCCTCTCGCGAATGGGGAAAAACGGGCAAGGAAGGACGATGACCAGCATAAGCGATGAATTGACAGGCGCGCGAATATCTTCATCCTTGTCCGAAAGGGGAGGCGGAAAAAAGGAATCGGGATGCGGGAGCGGATGGCGCCGTCTGGCGAAAACGCGAAGGTTAGGCTCGCGGTCGATATCGGTGGCACCTTCACCGATGTCGTGCTGGAACGCGGTGATCGCCGGTATACCACGAAGCTCCTGACGACGCCGGAGGCGCCCGAGCGCGGCGTGCTCGACGGCATGGCGAGGATTCTGGACGCGGCCGGCCTGGCCCCGGCGCAAGTCGCGCTCGTCGTGCATGGCACCACGCTCGCGACCAACGCCATCATCGAGCGCAAGGGCGCGCGCACCGCTTTCATCACCACCGATGGATTTCGCGACGTTCTCGCGCTCCGCAATGAAAGCCGCTACGACCAGTATAATCTCGACATCGAATTGCCCGAACCCCTGGTTGCGCGCCATCTGCGCTTTACCGTTGCGGAGCGGCTCGATCGCGCCGGGCGGGTCTTGCGCCCGCTCGACGAGGCGGCCGTGCTCGCGCTGGTGCCGGCTCTTACGCGCGAGAACATCGAGAGTATCGCGATCGGGTTTCTGCACGGTTTCGTCAATCCCGCGCATGAGCGACGCGCGGCCGCGCTCATCGCCGCGGCCCTTCCTGAAATTCCGCTCTCGCTCGCCTCCGAGGTGTCGCCGGAGATGCGCGAATGGGAACGGTTTTCGACCACGGTTGCCAACGCCTATGTGCAGCCCGCGATCGCGCGCTATCTGCGCCGGCTGCAAGCGGGGATGCAGGAGGCGGGGTTTGCCGCGCCGATCCATCTCATGCAGTCCGGCGGGCGCTTGACGACCATCGAGACCGCGTGCCGGTTTCCGATCCGCCTGGTCGAAAGCGGCCCGGCCGGCGGCGCCATTTTCGCCGCCGCCATCGCGCGCGAAGCGGGGCTCGATCGGGTGCTGTCCTTCGACATGGGCGGGACCACGGCGAAGGTTTGTCTCGTCGATCACCATCGCGCCCATGAGGCGCGCGGCTTCGAGGTCGCGCGGATCGGGCGGTTTCGCAAAGGTTCCGGTCTTCCGCTCAGGATTCCGGTGATCGAGATGGTCGAGATCGGCGCCGGCGGCGGCAGCGAGGCGCGGGTCGACACGCTCGGCCGCCTCGTCGTCGGCCCGGAAAGCGCCGGCGCCGACCCCGGCCCGGCCTGCTATGGGCGCGGCGGCACCAGGCCGACCGTGACCGACGCCAATCTCGAACTCGGCCGCTATGATCCGGCGTTGTTTGCCGGCGGCCGCTTGCCGCTCGACATGGACGCGGCGCGTGGCGCGTTGATGCGCGCGGTGGGCGATGAGCTTGGTCTTTCGAGCGCGATGGCGGCGGTTGGCGTCATCGAAATCGTCGACGAGGCGATGGCCAATGCCGCCCGCGTCCATGCCATCGAAGCCGGAACTGCGCTCGAAGGCCGCACCTTGATCGCGTTCGGCGGCGGCGGGCCGGTGCATGCGACGCGATTGGCGGAAAAGCTCGGCATCGATCAGGTGCTCGTGCCCTCTGGCGCCGGCGTCGGCAGCGCGATCGGCTTTCTCCGCGCCGCGATCGGCTACGAGGCGGTGCGCAGCCTCTATCAGCGCCTCGCGACGCTCGACATCGCGGCCGTCAATGCGCTGTTCGCGGAGATGGCGCGCGAGGCGCGGGAGGTGGTGACGCCGGCGAGCCTCGGTGCTGCGATCCGCGAGACGCGCATGGCGAGCATGCGCTATGTCGGCCAGGGGCACGAGATTTCGGTCGCCCTCCCGGTGCGCGATCTCGCGCCCGAGGACCGGGCGGCGATCAAGCGCGATTACGAGGCGGCCTATGCACGGTTTTACAATCGTCCCGTGCCCGGCTCGGAGATCGAGATCCTGAGCTACTTCCTGGTGCGGGAAACGCTCACGCCCGAACCGCCGCCGCCGCCGCCGGCACCGGCGATGCGCGAGGTTGCGAGCACGGAGACACGGCGGGTGCGTGACGGCGCGACCGCGCGCGAAGCCGATTGGGCGGTCTTCGCGCGGCAGGCGCTCTCGCCGGGCGATCGCGTCATTGGTCCCGCGATCATCGCCGAGGCCGAAACCTCGACGCTGCTCGGCGCCGGCTGGCGCGGCGACATCACCGCGCAGGGCTGGATCATGCTGACGCGCGCGAGCCAAGGAGGTGAGGGCCGATGAGTGCTGGCAAGGGGCTTGCCGCGATCCGCCATCAGGTGATGTGGAACCGCCTCATCGCGGTGGTGGAGGAGCAGGCGCAGGTGATGATCCGCACCGCCTTCAGCACCACGGTGCGCGAGGCCGGCGATTTATCCGCCGGTGTTTTCGACCTCGAAGGCCGCATGCTGGCCCAGGCGGTGACCGGAACGCCGGGCCACGTCAACGCGATGAGCGAGAGCGTCGGCCATTTCCTCAAGAAATTCCCCGCCCATACCATGCGCGAGGGCGATCACTTTATTACCAACGATCCCTGGCTCGGCACCGGGCATTTGCATGATCTGACGGTGGTGACGCCGGTTTTTCATCGCCGCCGGATGGTCGGCCTGCTCGCCAACACCGCCCACGTGATCGATATCGGCGGTCTCGGCATGGGCCCGGAGGGACGCTCGGTGTTCGAGGAAGGGCTCTATATCCCGATCCTCCGCTGCTTCGAGGCCGGGCGGCCGAACGCGACATTTTTCGAATTTCTCCGCGCCGGCAGCCGCTTGCCGGTGGAACTCGAGGGCGATGTCTATTCGCTGTGCGCCTGCAACGATACCGCGGCGCGGCGCCTCGGCGAGATGCTCGATGAATTCGGGATCGAAAGCCTCGCGCCGCTGGCCAACTTCATTTTCGAAAACAGCCTGCGCGCAACAGAAGCGGCGATCGCCGAAATTCCCGCCGGAATTTATCGCGCGAGCATCCGTTCCGACGGCTATGACGAGCCGGTGACGCTCGCCGCGGCGATGGCGGTCGGCGAGAGGGACATCACGGTTGATTTCGCCGGAACATCGCCGGTCGCCGGGCGCGGGATCAACGTCCCGGCCGCCTATTGCCGCGCCTATGCCTCGTTCGGCATCAAGGTGGTGGTGGCACCGGAGGTTCCGAATAATTGGGCGAGTTTGCAGCCGTTCGGCATGAAAATTCCGGAGGGCTGCATCCTCGATGCGCGGCACCCGGCGCCGGTTTCGGTGCGCCATGTCATCGGCCAATTATTGCCTGATCTGATGATGGGGTGTCTGCATCAGGCGGTGCCGGAGCGGGTCGCGGCGGAGGGCTCGTCCTGCCTCTGGAATCCGCCTTTGCGCGGCGGCGCCGGCGTTTCCTCGCGGCGGGAGGGAAATCGCCTGCCGCCGGATTTCGAAATCATCACCTTCAATTCCGGCGGCACCGGCGCCCGCCATCGCCGCGACGGGCTCGACGCCACCGCCTTTCCCTCCGGCGTGCGGACGATGCCGGTGGAGGCGAGCGAAAACGTCGCCCCGATCGTCATCTGGCGCAAGGAATTGCGGCCGGACTCGGGCGGGGCGGGGCGGACGCGCGGCGGGCTCGGGCAGATCATGGAAATCGCCGCCGAGGACGACAGGGAATTCGCCTGCAACGCGATTTTCGATCGCATCCAGCATCCGCCGCGCGGGCGCGAGGGCGGCCATGAGGGGGCTTCCGGCTATGTCGGGCTCACCTCCGGGGCGCCGCTTCGGGCCAAGGGGTTTCAGATCATTCCCGAGGGCGACAGGCTTTTGCTGAAGCTCCCTGGCGGCGGCGGGATGGGACCGCCCGATGAGCGCGATCCCGAAGCCGTCGCGCGCGATGTCCGCGACGGCGTCGTCGGCGCCGAGGCGGCGTATCAGGTCTATCGCGTCGCCATCGGCGCGGACGGCGCCGTCGATGACATCGCAACCCGCGCCTTGCGCGCAAACAACCAGAAGGAGTGATCGAGATGACCGGCGTCAGACGGCGTCAACTGCTCGCGGGAGCGGCGGCGATTGGGGTGGGCACGGGGTTCGCGCGTCGCGCCCGCGCGGCGGAGGAGATCAAGATCGGCGCCGTCTTTCCGTTGAGCGGCAATGCCGCGGCGATCGGCCAGGATGCCAAGCACGCCCTGGAAACGATGGCCGACATCATCAACGGCGATCACGATATTCCGATGCTGCTGGGGAAGGGGGGAGGGTTGTCCGGGCTCGCCGGCGCCAGGGTCAGGCTGCTGTTCGCCGACAGCCAGAACAACCCGCAAATCGCCCGCAGCGCCGCCGAGCGCTTCATCACCGAAGACCGCGTGGTCGCGGTCATCGGCAGTTACACCAGCGCGACCGCGGTCACCATCAGCCAGATTTGCAACCGCTATCAGGTGCCCTACATCTCCGCCGACAATTCTTCCCCGAGCCTCAACAAGCAAGGTCTAGACTGGTTTTTTCGCCCCTCGCCGACCGATATCGATTTCACCAAGGCGATGTTCGACGGCTTCGCCGCGTTCGGCGAAAAAACCGGCGAGAAGGTGCGAAGCATCGCGATCATTCACGAGAATTCGGTGTTCGGCAGCGATAGCGCCAAGCTGCAGGCGAGCCTGGCGGACGCCGCCGGGATCAAGGTGCTCGCCAATATTTCCTACCAGGCCAACATCCCCTCGCTCGCGGTGGAGGCGGAGCGGCTGCGGGCGGCGGATGCGGATGTCTTGATGCCGTCTTCTTACACCAGCGATGCGATTTTGCTCGTCCGCGCGATGCATGATGTCGGCTACACGCCGCGGGCAATCATGGCCCAGGATGCGGGTTTTATCGACCCCGCCTTCATCGCAGCCGTCGGGCCGCTCGCCGAGGGGGTGATGAGCCGCTCCGCTTTCGCGATCGACGCGGTGAAGGAACGCCCGGCGATCCCGGCGGTCAACCGGCTGTTCAGGGCGAGTGGCGCGAACAAGGATCTCAACGATCTGACGGCGCGCGAACTGACAGCGCTGCAAGTGCTCGCCGATGCGCTCGACCGCGCGAAATCGACCAACAACCTGGCGCTGCGTGAGGCGCTCCGCGCGACCGACATCCAAGGCGATCAGACGATCATGCCGTGGGCCGGCGTCAAGTTCGATGCGACCGGCCAGAACATGAAAGGCAATCCCGTCATCTTGCAGCAGCAAAAGGGTGAGTGGCGGGCGGTGTTTCCCTTCGAGATCGCGACCGCGCCGCCGATCTGGCACATCGCGCGGTGACGCGCTTGCGCCCGGTAGCCACGCCGTGAGCGCGACCCTCATCGCGCAGGTCGCGATCGGTGGCTTGCTCATGGGGTTGGTCTATGCCGTTGTCGCGGCGGGTCTCACGCTGATTTTCGGGTTGATGGATGTGGTGAATTTCGCCCATGGCGCCCTGCTCATGGTCGCGATGTACGCGACCTTGCTCATCCATCGCGCAACCGGCCTCGATCCGCTGGTGCAATTGCCGCTGGTCGCCCTGCTGCTGTTCGGCGCCGGGGTCGTGATCTATCGCGGTTTGATCGCGCGCACCCTCTCGGTGCGCGTCAATGCCGGGATGGTGCAGATTTTCGTGACCTTCGGGCTTTCGATCTTTCTCGTCGGCGCCGCCGAATTTCTTTTCGGCAGTGATTTTCAGAGCATCAACGCGAGCTTTCTCGGCGGCCGCTCGCTGGCGTTCGGCGCCATCATCCTGCCATGGCCGCTGGTCGCGAGCGGCATCGTCGCACTCCTCGTCTTTCTCGGCCTGTTTTTGCTGTCGCGCACCGAATTCGGCCACGCGCTGGAAGCGACGCGCGAGGATCACGAGGCGGTCGCGCTGATCGGCATCGATCGTGACCGGGTGTTCGGGATCGGCTGGGGGATCGGCACCGCGAGCGTCGGCATCGCGGGCGTCATGCTGGCGAATTTCTATTACATCGCGCCCGATGTCGGCACCAATTTCGCCCTCATCGCCTATGTCACGGTGGCACTCGGCGGCTTCGGCTCGATTTTCGGCGCCCTCATCGCCGGGCTGATCATCGGGCTTGTCGAGGCGCTGACGGCCCTCTTCATCGATCCCGCGCTCAAGCAGATCGGCATTTTCCTGATCTATCTCGCGGTTCTCATGATCCGGCCGCGCGGCCTGTTCGGGCATCTCTGATGGCGGGCGTGGTGAGGGGGACGCTCGCGGCGCGGCGCCGGCGCGAGGTTTTGCTCGGCATCGCCATCCTTGCCTTTCTCGCCGTTCTTCCTTTGGGCATCAGCAATGTCTATCTGCGCGGGCTGATCGTGCTGGCGCTGCTCTATGCTGGCCTGTCACAGGCGTGGAACATCCTCGGTGGCTATTGCGGGCAGATTTCGCTCGGTCACGCGCTCTATTTCGGGATCGGCGCCTACACCTCGACGCTGCTTTTCACCCGCCTCGGTATCTCGCCGCTTCTGGGGATGTTCGCCGGCGGCCTCTTTTCCGGGCTCGCCGCGTTTCTGGTCGGCTTGCCCTGTTTTCGCTTGAGCGGCCATTATTACGCGATCGCGACGCTGGTCATCGGCATGATGGCAGCACTCCTCGCGGCGAATTGGGATTTCATCAATGCAGCAGAAGGGATCACCATTTCTTTTCACGGCGAAAGCTGGGCCGATCTCGCCTTTCGCACCGCGATCCTGCCGTTTCATTACGTCATGCTCGCCTATGCGGCGCTGATCTGGCTCATCGCCTGGCTGATCGAGGGCTCACGCTGGGGGTTCTTCTGGCGCGCGGTGAAGGATGACGTCGCGGCGGCGCGCAGTCTCGGGATCAGCATCTATCCGAGCAAGCTCGCGGCGGCGGCGATCAGCGGGGCTGCGACCGGCATCGGCGGCGCGCTCTATGCGCAGTATGTCGGCTTCATCGATCCCGAAAGCACGCTCGATTTGTCGCTCTCGGTGCTGATCGCGCTGCCCGCCGTGGTCGGCGGGATCGGCACGCTCTGGGGGCCGCTGCTCGGGGCGGCGGTGTTGATCCCGGTGCAGCAGCTCTCCGTCGCCTGGCTCGGGAGTGCCGCCGGCGGCATCGATCTCATGGTCTATGGCGCGCTGATCATGGCGTTGGCGCTCGCCCGCCCGGAAGGCCTGGTCAGTTTTTTTCAAGCCCGCGCGCGCAAAGAGGCCGCCGGTCATGGCTGAGCCGCTCCTTGCGATTCGCGGGATCAGCAAATCCTTCGGCAGCGTCGCCGCCAATGTCGATATCAGTTTTGAGGTCGCGGCGGGTGAAATCCTCGGCCTGATCGGCCCGAACGGCGCCGGCAAAAGCAGCCTTTTCAATATCATCGCCGGTGCGATCAAGCCCGATCGCGGCGAAATCCTGTTCGAGGGGCGGCGCATTTCCGGCATCGGCGCGGTTGCCTGCGCGCGGCGCGGCATCGGGCGGACGTTTCAGGTGGTGCGCAGCTTCGATTCGATGACCGTTCTGGAAAACGTCATGGTCGGCGCGTTTTTGCACGCGCGCCGGAGTGCCGCGGCGATGCGGGAGGCAGCCGGGGTGATCGCATTTTGCGGCCTCGCCGGGCGGCGGGATGTCGCCGCCCATCGCCTGTCGCCGCCGGACAAGCGCCGGTTGGAGATCGCCCGCGCGCTCGCGACCCGGCCGCGGCTTCTGCTGCTCGATGAAATGCTGACCGGCCTCACGCCCACCGAGGCGCGGGAGGGCATGCAACTGGTTCGCGATCTCCGCGCGCAAGGCATCACCATCATCATGGTCGAGCATGTGATGGAGGTGCTGCTGCCGCTGATCGATCGCGCGATCGTGCTCGATCTCGGGCGAAAACTCCTCGAAGGCCGGCCGGCCGAGATCGTCCGCCATCCGGACGTGATTCGCGCCTATCTCGGGGAGCGCTATGTCGCTTGAGCGGCCGTTGCTGGAAACGCGCCGGTTGTTCGCGCATTATCGCGGCCTGGCGGCGCTGCATGGCCTTGATCTGGCGATCGCGCCGGGGGAGATCGTCGCCGTGGTCGGGGCCAACGGGGCCGGCAAAAGCACGCTGCTCCGCGCCATCGCCGGGCAGGTGGCGATTTCCGGCGAAATTTTTTTCGACGGCGCGCCGATCGCAGGGCTCGCGCCGCATCGGATCAGCCGCCTCGGCATCGCGCTGGTCCCCGAGGGCAGGCGTCTCTTTCCGCGCCTTGCGGTCGAGGACAATCTCCGGCTCGGCGCCTATGCCCGACGCGGTCCCGAGCGTTTCCGCCCGCTCGATCTCGTCTTCGAACTTTTTCCCCGGCTGCGGGAGCGGCTCCGCCAGCGCGCCGAGACCTTGTCGGGGGGCGAGCAGCAGATGCTGGCGATCGGGCGCGCCTTGATGACGGCGCCGCGCCTCTTGATGCTCGATGAGCCCTCGCAGGGCATCATGCCGCGCCTCGTCGACGATATTTTCGCGGCGATCGCGCGGATCCGGGCCGGCGGCGTCACCATCCTGATCGTCGAGCAGCGTCTTGCCGAAACGCTGGCGATCGCCGACCGTGCCTATGTCATGCAGACCGGTCGGATCGTTCTCGCCGGCGCGGCCGGCGCGATCGCCGGCAATGAGGAGGTCCGGCGCGCCTATCTCGGCATGTAACCAGGAGGCATCGGCCATGGACGGCTCACCCCATCGCATCGACCGCGCCGCGCTCAAGACCGGGCGCGATGTCCGGCGCGCTTGCCGGGCGGGAGAATTTTCCGGGGCGACCTCGGGCCTCGCGCCCGGCTTCGCGCAGGCCAATCTCGTCGTGCTGCCGGCCGATCTCGCCGGCGATTTTCTGCGTTTCTGCCAGCGCAACCCGAAACCCTGCCCGCTGCTCGGCGTTTCCGACCCGGGGGCGACGGATTTGCCCGATCTCGCCGCCGATCTCGATCTCCGCACCGATCTCCCCGGCTATCGCCTCTGGCGGGGGGGCGAACTGATCGCCGAGCCCGAGGACGTGCGGGAGTGGTGGCGCGCTGATCTCGTCGCCTTCGCGATCGGCTGCTCCTACACCTTCGAGGCGGCGCTGCTGGCGGAGGGCATGACGCTCCGCCACGTCGCCGCCGGGAGCGAGGTGCCGATGTTTGCAACCAACATCGATTGCGCGCCGGCCGGGAAGTTTTTCGGCCATATGGTGGTCTCGATGCGGCCGTTCCGCCCGGCGGAGGCGATCCGGGCGGTGCAGATCACCTCGCGTTTTCCCTTCGTGCATGGCGCACCCGTGCATATCGGGCTGCCGGAGATGATCGGCATCAAGGATCTCGCGCGGCCGGATTACGGCGCCCCGGTTCCGGTTCTGGCCGATGAATTGCCGGTGTTCTGGGCCTGCGGGGTGACGCCGCAAGCGGTGATCGCGGCGATGCGCCCGCCCTTCGCCATCACCCATCAGCCCGGCCGCATGCTGGTGCTCGATCTCCCCGATCACCGCTGCGCGGTTTTGTAATCGCCGCCCGCGATTATTCGGCCAGTTCGCGTGAGCGGGCGGCGGCGGCGGCGATGGCTTCGGGCATAAGCTTCGGCAGCGCTCCCGGCGCCATCAGAACCGAGAGGGCTGCGGCGGTGGTGCCGCCCTTGCTGGTGACGGCCTCGCGCAGGGAAGCCGCGTCCTCCTCGCTTGCCGCGAGCAGCGCGCCGGACCCGGCGACCGTCCGGCGGGCGAGGCGGCGGGCCAGCGCCGGCGCAAGCCCCTCGGCGATGGCGGCGCGCTCCAGTAATTCGGCGAGCAGGAAAACATAGGCCGGGCCGGAGCCGGAAACCGCGGTGACGGCATCGAGATCGCGCTCGTGATCGACCCAGACGACCTCGCCGACCGCGGCGAGAAGCCGCTCGCAGAGCGCGCGCGCGGCGGCGCTCACGCCATCGCCGGCGCAAGCGGCGCTGATCCCCTGGCCGATCGCCGCCGGGGTGTTGGGCATGGCGCGGACGATCGCCGCCCGCGCGCCTAGCCGGCGGCGCATCCCGGCGAGGCCGCGCCCGGCCATGATCGAGAGGAACACCGCCCGCCCGGCGAAGCGGGCATATTCCGGCAGGGTCTCGGCCGCCTGCTGCGGCTTGACCGCGAAAATGACGGCTTCGGGGGTGAAATCGGCCGGGATGTCGCGCGCGTCCGCGACAACCTGCGCCGGGGGGGCGATTTTCGGGAGCATGGGATCGACGACGACCACCGCGCCGAGACCCGCCCCCCGCCAGCCGGCGAGCAGCGCGCCCCCCATGCGGCCGCAGCCGATGAGGAGCAGCGGCGGGAGGGCTTCGCTCACGCCTCGCCCACACAGTCCAGCATCGCCGCTTGCAGCGCCTCGGCCGGGGTTTTGCCGGCCCAGAGGGTGAATTGGAAGGCGGGGAAGAAGCGCTCGCATTCGGTCAGCGCGATATCCACCATGTCTTCCAGGCTTTCCGCCGAGGCGCCCTGGGTGCCACGGAGCAGCATGGCATGGCGAAAGAGCGGCATGCCGTCATCGGGGTCGAGGCCGAAATGGCCGATCCAGAGGCGCTCATTGGCCAAGGCAAGCAGCTCATACAGCGCCCCGCGCCGGCGCTCGGGCACTTTGAGATCGAAGGCGCAGGTGAAATGCATGGCGCTGATTTCGTGCGACCAACTGAAATAGAGCCCGTAATCGCACCATTTGCCGGGCGCCTCGGCGGCCATCTCGGATTCGCTGCGGCGGTCGAACGCCCAGTCATTGGCGCTCGCGATCTGTTCCAGCGTATCGAGCGGATTGGCGGAACGGGCCTGTTCGGGAGGGGTGGAGAGAGCGGTCATGGCGAGGTCTCCCATCACAAGGAAGGCCGGGTCGGAAGGGGGCGGCGATCTCGCGCCCCCCGGGTCTCTGCGTGACCACCCTAAAGCTCGGGTGGTGAGCGCTGCAAGCAATTCCCGTTTTTTAGCGCTAACCGCCGTTTTCGGAGGCGTTTGCCTTCGCCTCCAGCGCCGCGACCCGGTGTTCGAGAGCGGCGAGGCGGGTGAGGGCGGCGGCCAGCGTCGCCGCCGTTTCCTCCTGGCCGGCGCGGGCATTGGCGGCCATATCGCTGATCGCCGCGATCTCCTCATGATGCACGAGGTCGAGCCGGCGGACCACCGCGTCAACCTTGGCCCGGGCCAGCGATTCGGCCTCATCGCGGAGGCCGACCACCGCCGAAAGCGCGCCGCCGGCGATCCCGGCAAGGTCATCAAATAGGCGTGGACGCTGGTTCATCGCGCGATACTCCTTCACCGGCGGAGACGGCTTCCGCCGCTCCTCTGATCCCCTTATAACCCCCGGCATGATTCTCGTCACGGGCGGCGCCGGGTTTATCGGCTCTCATTTGCAGGCGGCGCTGGCCGGCCAAGGCGTCGAAACCGTGGTCGTCGACCGGCTGCGGCACGGCGGCAAATGGCGCAATCTCCGCGCCCATCCGCCGGCGCGGATCATCGCCCCCGAGGATCTGGACGGGTTCCTCGCCCGCCATCCGCCGCTCGAGATGGTTTTTCACCTCGGCGCGATCAGCGCGACCACGGCCGAGGACGGCGATCTCGTCTGGCAGACCAATGTCGCGCTGTCGCAAACCCTTTGGGCGTGGTGTGCGGCGCGCGGCGTGCGTCTCGTTT
>JAJZBV010000029.1 GCA_021851785.1 Pseudomonadota bacterium | reverse complement strand
AGGCGATCCGGACTGCCGAGGTGCTCTGGAAGGCGCTGGGAGACCTATGCGACAGCTTCAGTCCGGGGAGTGCGCCAACCACCTCCGCCACGATGGCTATTTCCAGTCAACGTGAAAACGCGCTAGCCGCGCCCCGGCGGCGCCGCGTTTCCTCCCATCATCCCGATAACCCTGTCTCGGGGAAAGGTAACGCGGCGTAATGCTGGGCGATTGCGCCCGGTGTCGTGATCCAGACCGCTTTGCGGGGTGCGGCGATATGGGTGAGCGCGCGGCGAAGATGGCGGAGGCGGAACGGCTGGCCAACGATATAGGCGTGCAGCGCGATCCCCATCACCAGCGGCTGCGCCGCGCTCTGGGCCAGCATTTCATCAAACTGATCGATGATCATGTCAGCAAATTCCGCCGCGCCGGCGCGGCGGACGGCGATCGCCGGGATGTCGTTGATCTCCTGCGGGTAAGGCACCGAGAGGATCGGGCCGGAGCGGGTTCGCATCCAGACCGGCTGATCATCATGGCACCAATCGAGGAGATAGTCATAGCCGGCCTCCTTAAGAAGGTCGGGCGTCACGTGGCTTTGCGCGAGCCAGGGGCCGAGCCACCCGCGCGGGCGCAGTCCGGACCAGGCGGCGATGCGCCCTGTCGCCGCCGCGATCAGCGCGCCTTCGTCCGCTTCGGACAGCACCGATTGGCGTTCGGAATTGGTGCGGCCATGCCCGACGATCTCGTCGCCGCGGGCGAGAAAAGCCGCGGCGAGAGACGGGCAGTGATCGAGAATGCTGCTGTTGAGCAACAGCGCCGACGGCAGCGCCAGTTTTTCGAAAAGCTCAAGCAAACGCCAGGCGCCGACCCGGTTGCCATACTCCCGCCACGCGAAATTCGGCACGTCCGGCGCCGGGCCGCCGGGAATCAGCTCGGCGCCGAGGCCCTCCCCAAACGCGAAATGCTCGAGGTTGAGCGCGACGTAGACGGCAAGCCGCTTGCCCTTCGGCCAGAAAAAATCCGGCCGGTCCTCGATCGCGCGATAATCGTATCGGTCATGTGCGCGCAGCGTCATGGTCAGGCGGCCTGAGTGCGGGTGAACTGACCGCGCAGATGCGCGCCCGATGTCGTCGGCGGGTAGCGTGGCGGCGTGCCCGGTCCGGTGCAGGTTGGCAAGCACGTGATATCGGTATCGTAATTCGGATTGTGGAAAAATACGATCGACAGGCGCTCGCTGTCATGCGCCTCCGCGCGTGGCGGGTTGACGACGCGGTGCAGGGTCGCGCGCCAGCGGTCATTGGTCCAGCGCGCCATCAGATCACCGATATTGATGATGAAGGTGCCAGGAATGATCGGCACGCCCACCCAGTCGCCGGCGCGGTTGAAGACCTGCAATCCGCCGGGCGCGTCTTCGGTGCGGAGAATGGTGAGGCTGCCGTAATCACTATGGGCGCCGACGCGCAATTGCCCGGGCGCGGGTGGCTGCGGCTGCGCCGGATACCGACGCACGCGAAGCCGGCTGATATGACGATCAATGAGCGGGTCAAAAAATGCCTCGTCGAGTTCGAGGGCGAGAGCGAAGCCGCGCATGATCGTCGCGGCGAGCCGTGAAAGATCGCGAAAACATTGCTCATAGAGCGGGCGGAGCGCTGGCGGCCGGGCAGGCCAGAGATTGGGGTGGAAATGCCGCCCCGCTGCCGGAGCGCGATAATAGGGGGTGTCGGAAACATCGACCGGACCGATCATCAGCGACTCATTGAGATCTCCCGGCGCATCGAGAATGCCTTGACTACGGGCGACGCTCTCCGCGCCGAGCCCGATATAGCCGCGCGCGATATCCATCCCAGGCCGCGCGATCCTCTGTTTTTCCGCCGTCTCGATGCTGAAGAAGGCGCGGGAGACGGCCGCGACCTCATCGAGCATGGTCTCCGCGACGCCGTGGCCGGAAATGACGAGAAAGCCGATGTCGCGGCAGGCGCGGTCGATCTCGGCCGCGCGCTGTCGGCGCGCGGCGAGATCGCCGGCGTGGAGCGGCGTGATATCAATGACCGGAACCTGCAACAAGGGCATTTGGCATTTCTCCTTTATTCAGGTGACGGATGAGGCAAATCTTCCGGCCGCCGCGCCACCGAGATAGACGGCGGCGAGATTGCCATCGGCGGCCAGGTCGGCGGCCCTCCCCGCGCGGGTGATGCGGCCGTTCTCGATGACGATGGCGCGATCGGCGATGCCGAGCGCCAGCGTCGCCATCTGATCGACGACGACCATGGTCAGCCCTTCGGCGGCGAGGCTGGCGAGATCGGCGAACAGGCGTTCGGCGATTCGTGGCGCAAGGCCGAGCGAGGGTTCGTCGAGCAAGAGCAGACGCGGGCGCGCGAGCAGGCCGCGGGCGATCGCGAGCATCTGCTGCTCGCCGCCGGACAAGAGCCCGGCGCGCTGGCGGGCGCGCTCGGCAAGGCGCGGGAAGCGGGCGAAAACTGCCTCCAGTTCGGCACCATCCGGCCAGGCGCGGCGGGCGAAAGCGCCGAGCCGGAGATTGTCACGCACCGAAAGCTCGGGAAACACCTGCCGTCCTTCCGGCACGAGAATGAGCCCGCGCGCGGCGAGGGCGGCGGGTGAAAATCCGGTCACCGTCGCGCCCTCGAACGCGACCGCGCCGACCGATGGGGGCAGCAAACCGACGATGGCGGCGAGCAGCGTCGATTTTCCGGCGCCATTCGCGCCGAGAATCGCGAGAGTTTCGCCGGTGGCGACCGTGAAGGAGATATCCTCCACCACCGGCGCGCCGCCATAGCCGGCGGCCAGCCCGGCGACGTCGAGCATGACCGCGCGCCGACGCGGCGGCGGCAGGGATGGCGTTACTGGCGCCGCCCTTTGGGTGCCGAGATAGGCCGCCCGCACGGACGCGTCGGCTTGCACCGCATCGGGGCGGCCAGTGGCGATCACCCGCCCCTGATCCAGCACCACCACCTGGTCGGAGAGTTCCATGACGAGCGCGAGATCATGTTCGACCAGAACCACCGCGACCCCGGCGGCGGCGATGTCGCGCAACAGGCGGGCGAGCGGCACTCGCTCGGCCGCCGTCAGCCCGGCGGCGGGCTCATCGAGCAGCAGCACGCGCGGGCGGAGTGCGAGCGCGCGGGCAATCTCCACCTGGCGCCGCGCGCGCGGCCCGAGACTGCCGGCGCGCGCCGCGGCATCGCCGTCATAGCCGACGCAAGCGAGCAGCCGGCGGGCGATCTCGGCGGGGGCGGCGCCAAGCCGGTGCTTGCCCGGCAGCCCCACGCGCACATTGTCGAGCGCGCTCAAGCCATCGAACAGCAACGCCGTCTGAAACCCGCGGGCGAGCCCGCGCCGTGCCCGCTTGCGCGCGCCGAGCCGGCCGATCGCGTGGCCGGCGAGCAGGATCCGTCCGGCATCGGCGTGGTAGAACCCGGACAGCAGATTGAGTACGGTCGATTTGCCGGCCCCGTTCGGGCCGATCAGCGCGGTGATCGCCCCGGGCGGAAAGCGCGCGGAAAACCCGTCCACCGCCTGCAGCCCGCCGAAAGCGAGCGCGAGGTTCTCGGCCGCCAATCCGTCGCCTGTCCCCGCGCCAAGCCCGAGAAAGGCGGCGAGGTCGAGCGGGGGCGCCGCCGGGACGGCCTGCGCCCGGCGCTTTGGCCCAAGACGCGTGATCACGCCGGCGATGCCGGCGGGCGCGATCAAGAGAACGATCAGCAGCAGCCCGGCGACGAACAGCAGACGGTATTCCGCGAGCCCGGCCAGTATCTCCGGCAACAGGACGACGACGGCGGCGCCGAAAAACGGCCCCAGCACGTCCCCGGTGCCGCCCAACATCACCGCGAGAACGTCGAGAATGGAAGCCGAGAGCGGAAACGTCTCGGGATTGATGAAGCCGGTGAGTGGCGCGAAAAAACCGCCGGCAAGCCCGGCAAGCCCGGCGGCGATGGCGAAGGCGAGGCATTTCAGCGCGACCGGATCGAGCCCGATCGCCGCGGCGGCGGTTTCGCTGTCGCGCACCGCGGCAAGGGCGAGGCCGAGCCGGCTGTGGGCAAGCGCGGCATAGGCGAGGACAGCGGCCGCCGCGACCAGCACGATCAGCGCCGCCAGCGCCTGCGCCTCCCCCCAGGGCAGCGGCACACCGCCGCCGACAGCGACGCCATTGGCGCCACCGGTCAGGGCTTTGCCGACGATGATGCCGTGTTCGACCACGAACGCGAAAGCGATGGTGATCATGGCGAGATAGGGTCCCCTGAGCCGCACCGCGGGCAAGGCGAGGAGAAAGCCGCATATCGCCGCGATCGCAACGCCGAGCATGAGCGCCGGCCAGAACCACGACGGCGCCGTCGCGGTGACGAGGGCGACGGTGTAGGCACCGATCGCCTGAAACGCCACCTGGCCGATCGAGATCTGCCCCGAAAGCCCGACCAGGACATTGAGGCCGACGCCGATGATGGCGACGATGCCGACCTCGCCGAGCACCAGCGCCTGATAATCGTCGAGCCACGCCGCCGACAGCGCGAGCATGGCCGCCAGCCCGACACCCCCCGCGATGGCCCATCCTCGCACACCAAGCATGTCAGACTTTTCGCGCCTCCGCCCGGCCGAAAAGACCATGCGGGCGGAGATAGAGCGCCAGAATGACGAGGCCGAAACTCGCCATCACCGTCGCCCCGGAGCCGGCGAACGCGGTGACGGACGCCTCGGCGAGGCCGAGCAACAGCCCGGCGAGCACGGCGCCCCAAGGATTGTCCAGCCCGCCGAGAATGGCGGCGGCAAATCCCTTGATACCAAAAACGAAGCCCATATCGGCCGCGACATTGGTGAGCGGCGCGATCAGAACACCGGCGAGCCCGGCCAAGGCGGAGGACAGAGCGTATGCAAAAACCGTCACCTTCGCTGCATCGATGCCCATTAATTGGGCGGCGCGCGGATTCTGCACCACGGCGAGCAGGGCTTTGCCATAGGGCGTCGCCCGGGTGGCCAACAAAAACAGCCCGGCGAGACCGAGCCCGGCGAGCAGGATCACGATATGGAGCGGCAACACGCCGACCCCGAACAGCATGACCGGATGCCGCGCCAGCGCCGATGGCATGCCGCGCGGCTCCTTGCCGAACAGAAACATCGCCGCGTTCTCGACCAGCATCCCGGCGGCAACCGTCGCCATCAACCACGATTCCGAGCCACGGGCACGGAACGGTCGCACCGCGACGCGCTCCAGCACCACCCCGAACCCGGCGCAACCGATCAGCGCCGCGGCGATCGCGAACGGCATCGGCCAGCCTCCGCTAACCGCCAGCGAGAACGCGATCACAGCGCCCAGCATCATCACGCTACCCTGGGCAAAATTCACGCTGCGGGACACAACCCAGGTGACATGGTAGCCGAGCGCGAGCAGTCCATACATCGCCCCGACGGCAAGCCCGCTGACGAGCGAGGCGGCCAGCATCGGCGTCATTCCACCGGCACGATCTTATCCGCCGCGAAATGCACCATGATGTAGTCATCGGCGCCGAGGGCATCGTGATTGGCGGCGGTGAAGGCGGGCGCGTAGCGCTTGATCAGCCCGTCATAGGAGGGCAGCGCTTCGAGCGCCGCCTGGATGGCCGGCCCTTCGGTCGACCCCGCCTTGGCGATGGCGAGCGCGAGAAGATGCATCGCGTCATAGGCGTTGGCGGTGCCGACCGGGGCGATGATATCCTGTGGCCCCTTGATGGCGGGATATGTCTTCTCAAGCTCGGCGAGCACGGCCTCGCCCTTCGGGCTCGATTTGAAAAAACTGTAGGTCTGGACGAAAGCGACCTTCTCCGCCGAGGGGCCGGCGAGTTCGGGAAACCGCCCGCCGGAAATTCCCCAATGCGAAATCACCGGAACGTTCCAGCCCAT
Organism: Pseudomonadota bacterium; assembly: GCA_021851785.1. Taxonomy (GTDB): domain Bacteria; phylum Pseudomonadota; class Alphaproteobacteria; order Acetobacterales; family Acetobacteraceae; genus Acidibrevibacterium. Next base: position 24,801 of record JAJZBV010000029.1, on the reverse strand, counting down.
GCGGTCGAGCGAATGGATCACATCGGCCGCGGGCGCCGCGTTGCCGACCAGGATGATGGCATCCGCGCCCGCCGCTTTGAGGCGTGTGAGTTGCGCGATCATATCGGTGTCGCCAGATTCGAAACTCTCGGCACCGGCGAGTGACACGCCGGCGGATTTGGCGGCGGCTTCGAGCCCAGCATGGTTCGACTCCCCCCAGGGGTTATCGATCAGCATGAGCCCGGGATGCTGTGCCTTGGCGATGGTGACCGCGTAGCGGAGCAGCCGCTGATCGACCAGGGTATCGACGGCGGAGACGCGAAAGACGTAATTGGGGTTGGCGCCGTTATGCGTGATCCCGGTGCCCGCCGCCCAGACGCCGAGGAACGGCGTTTTTTCCTTGTTCGCGATCGGCACGAGCGCGATCGAGACCGGGGTGTCGATGCCGCCGAAAAAAGCCGCAACGTGCTCACGCGAAATCAGTTCCCGGGCCGCGGCGATTCCCTTGCCGGGGTTCGACTCATCGTCGCGCCGAACCAGCATCAAAGGACGGCCGAGTACGCCACCCGCCTGGTTGATCTCAGCGATGGCGACCGAGAGCCCGCGCGTGATCGCCTCGCCCGAAGCCGCCGATTGACCCGAGAGCGCGGCGACAAGGCCGACCGGAACGGGCGCCGGTTCGGCCGCGCCGGCGAAATGCGGGGCAAACGCGAGGGCCGCCGGCGCGAGCGCGCGCGAGGCGCCGAACATAAAGCGCCGAACTATTGCGGAGAGGGTCATGCGATTGTTTGTCCTCATTTGTTACAGGCCATTTGCTGTAGAATTGCGTTTCCGGCGAAGGAGCAATTTGCCACGCGTATCGAGCAAATTTTCTATCGGAAAAATTTGTTAGCAAATTTTGGGCCAAAGGAGACGGCCGGATCACGCGCATGACGTCGGCGCGGCGCCGGCCATTTTCGCCGGCGTCCCCGCCATATCACTGGCATGTAAATTGCTGGTTTGGTGCCCGAGCATTTTGGCTCGATTTTTTCGTTCCAGCGGGGGATGACCTGCCCCTGGATTTTTGGACTGCTGCAAAGTTGAGAGACTGGCTCCCTGGAGGGAGGGAGCGATGCGGAAATCGAGGTTCACGGATGAGCGGGTGGTGGGGATCATCCGGGCGGCGGACCGGGGAGCCGGTGGCGGAGGCGGCCAAGCGGCACGGGGTCAGCGAGCAGACGATCTACCCCTGGCGGAAGCGCTTCGGCGAGTTGCGCACCGAGGACGTGCGCCGGCGGCGGCATCTGGAGGCGGAGAACGCCCGGCTAAAGAAGCTGGTGGCGGAACGCGATCTGGAGATCGAGGTGATGCGTGAGGTGGCGGCAAAAAACTGGTGAGCGTGCCGGCCCGCCGGCGGGCCCGGATCTTCCTGGCCCGAGACGGGCACCCGATGAGCCCCGGGCGGGCGTATCGGCTGTGGCGGCTGGGTGGCTTGCAGGTGCCACGCAAGCGGGGCCGCAAGCGGGTGGCCGCAAGGAAGGCCTGGCGATCGACGTCGACGGCCGCATCCGCTCGCCGCGGGTGATCGCGGTGCTGTCGCGGCTGGTGAGCGCACGCGGGGCGCCGGCGTTCCTGCGCTCGGACAACGGGCCGGGACGCTGCGGTATGTGGGGCCTCCGCGTCCCGCCCCGTTGCATCACCGCCCCGCCTGGGGCAACAGCAGCAAGGAGCCGGCCTCTCAAGTTAACCGTGGTCCGAAGAAACAGGGCAGGTCAAGATCGCCGCGTCATGGATTGCAGTCACTGCACTGCCCGGAATCCGCGGTTGTTGCTGACACCAAGCGCTCAAGCCGGTGGCCACAGGCCGCGCACGACAGCACCTCCGCTCTGATCGCCAAGGTCGGCCCGCCGCACCACGAACAGGGCAGACCGGCGAGGCGCTCGGTCACGGCGAACCCGGGCGCTGCGCAAACCGGACACGGGCTGCGGAATCTGCGGATCAGATCGAGGGTCGCGCGTTCGATGGCGCGCATGCGCGTCGGATTGCGATGCGCGCGCATGTCGGTCTCGACAAAGGCAGCGCCGCAGATCCCGATCACCTGCGTCACGGCGTTTTCGAGATCCGCCGGGTTGCCGATATCCTTGATCAGCGCGCAGGCCGGCGCTGGCTGACCGTCGATGACGCCCATGACGATCACGCCGTGCTCAGGGAACTGCGCATGGTCCGCGAAAGCGTGTGCCGCTCCGACGTCCGAGACAACCGCGTGGCTGAAGTTCGTAGTCGGACTCGCATGATGCCCGATAAATTCGAGGCCGGAGGCGCGGTTGGTGAGAACGACGATCTCACGGGCGAGCGGCAGGAATGGAATGTAGGGGTGCGGACCGAAACTGCCTTCGCTGGCCAACGCCACCTGGGTGTCGGGCGCGTCTGCGAACGCCGCCGCGATCTTGGCCCGCGCCGCATCGAGCTGCGAGCCGGTCCGCTCCACGTCCCGGCTGAAGGTGCCGAAGCGGTCGGTATCGATGCCATTGCTCACCCTGACCCGCAGGCCGAGCGCGCGCTCCAGCAACGGCGCGATCACCCGTTCCTTGCCGTGCATCGTCGCGAGCACCGCCGGTTCTTGCCTGTAGGGTCGGGGGGCGCTGGCCATCGCTAGAAATACCCCTCGCGCTTCTTCTGCTCGAGCGAGCCGCCGTCCTCGCCGTCGCTGATCCGGCCCTGACGCTCGGACCCCGAGGCCGCCAGCGTCTCGCGAACCACGGAGGTGAGGTCAGTCGCCTCCGATTCGACTGCCGCGGTGACCGGCCAGCAACCGAGGGTGCGGAAGCGCACCGTCTTTGTTTCGACGTTTTCGCCGGCCCGCAGCCGCATGCGCGGTTCGTCATCGACCACGATCAGTCCGCCACCGCGCTCGACCACGGGTCTCGGCCCCGCGAAGTAGGGCGGCGCGAGCGCGATGCTGTGGGTCAGCGCGCAGGTCCAGACGTCGATCTCGGTCCAGTTAGACAGCGGGAAGACGCGCGCCGACGGATCTTTGCCGAGCCGCGTGTTGTGCAAGCGCCAGAGTTCGGGACGCTGCTGACCGGGTTCCCAGACATGCCCCATGCCCCGAACGGAAAAGACTCGCTCCTCGGCCTGCGACTTTTTCTCGTCGCAGCGGGCGCCGCCGAAGACGATATCGTAGCCGCCCTGGTCGAGCGCGGCCTTGAGCGGCTCGGTGCGCATCGCCAGCGTGTAGCGGTCGCCATGCTCGAAGAGATTGAGCCCCACGGCGCGGCCTTCCTCATTGGCAGGGACGATCAGCTCGAACCCGTGCTCGCGCGCGAATGCATCACGGAAGTCGAGAAGCGACCGAAACTCCCAGGTCGAGTCGATGTGGAGCAGCGGCAACGGCGGGTGGCCGGGATAGAAGGCGCGCAGCGCGAGATGCGCGAGCACCGTCGAGTCCTTGCCCGCCGAGAACAGCATAATCGGCTTGCGCGCTTCGGCGACCGCTTCGCGCAGGATATGGATCGTTTCAGAGTCCAGGCGCGCCAGATGCGAGAGCCGCGCGGTCATGCCGCCGCCTCCCATCTGAGATCGCCAGCGTAGCGGCGGATCGTCCGTCCGTCGTCGGCGAGAGCGAACAGGTGGGCCCAGCCATTGTCGACGAGCTGGCGGACGCCTGTATGGGTCGAGATCACGCGGTTCAACGCGTCTTCGGGCGCTTCGATGAAAACGCTGAGGCGCAATGGCTCATGGACGAAGCGCTGGCCGTCATGCACCGACTGCCAGGGCAGCCCGACCTTGAGATCGCCGGCATTGCCCTCCAGGACGCCGAGCTGGCCGACGACGTTGTGGAGCACCTTGTTGCCGCTGCCGAAGGCGCGGTTGTTCACGGTCGAGCCGTAATATTGGAGGTTGATCCAGCTTGCAACGACCATCGGCGCAGTCATGATCAGTTCGAGAACGCCGAACCCCGCGTCTTTCCGCCAGTCGTAATCGTGCAGGAAGGCGCGGCCGCCGAGGTCGAGCCCACGGGTGCGTTCGCGCGGCGCGGCGATGAACGCGGCGTTCCCTGCCAGCCCCCATTCGGGACGCACCTGCGCCCAGTCGCGGCTGCGCGCCTTCACGGCGCGATCGACTTTTTCGGTCGTGCCGATACCGAGCAGCCGCGCCCGCTCGGCACGGGCGAGCGCTGAGGCCTTGGCGAGGACTTCGCGCAGCCGGGCGAGATCGCCGGCATGAGACGCCGGCAGCCGGTCGGCATCGAAGATGCGGACCTCGTCGGTGGTGGTGTCGTGCAGGCAACCGAGGAACCAACTGTCTTCGGGGATGTCGATGCCCTTGGCGGCTAGCCCGATGCGCACGCCGGGATCGTTGAGGATAGCGGCGGCGACGCGGGCGTTCGCCTCGCCGGTGTGGCCGCCGCACGCCCCGCAATCGAGCCCCGAGGCATGAGGATTGTTGACGGTGCTGCTGCCATGGCCGGTCAGCAGCACCAGCCGTGCGAAGCCTTCGGTCATCGACATCGCCCGCAGCACGGCCTCGGCCATCGCGACGCGCTGCCCGTCATCGAAGCCGGTGAGCCGGCCGCCCACAGCGCGCGGCTCGAGGCACGGTCCGATGCGGCCGATAACCCCACCATCGAGACCGTCTGTGTTGGGATCTTTGACCGTCCGGGTCAGGCGCGCGCTGTCGCCGACAAGCTTGCCCGCGAAAAGCAATCCCGCCGTCTCGACATAGGTGAAGGACGACACCGCCGAGAGCTTGAATGCCTTCCAGGCTTTCGCGGCCCGGCGGCGCAGCAGGCGCAGGTTGAGGATCTCCGCTTCCTCGGCCTCTGACGCACCGGCCACCGCCTCGCACACGACAAAGGTGGGCTTCAGCAGCACCGGGCATTGCGCGCCGCCGGTCTCGCGGCCAATTGGCACATATTCGATCGGGAAGCCGAAGAAGCCGGCAAAGCCGATCGTCTCCATCTCGGGGCATCTGGTTTCCAACGCGCGCCGGTAGATTTCGGAGCGGACGTCGATGCAGAAGGCCGCCTGGAACGCCTTGCGTGTGGCGGCGGGCTTTTTGTAGGGCGCCGCGACATGTTGCGCCAGACGCGCGAGCAGCCGACGCCGGTATGCCGCCTCATAGGCTTCATGCAGGATGAGATCGAGAACGAGTTCGGGATCGTCGCCGAGCCGCTCGTCCTCGGGCAAGGCCGCAGCGTCCGCCATCACCTTCGCCCACGCCGCAGTGAACGCCGGGTCGGCCCGTTCGAGGAACAGCGCATAGCCCCAGACAAGGCGGATCGCGAGCAGTTCGACCAGCGTGTCGTCGTCACGCCCGTAAAGCGCGTTGTCCCAGACGCGGTAGCGCGCATAGGCGGCCCAGCCGCCGATATCGATCAGCGCGCGGTGGAGATAGTCCTCCACGGCGCGGTCTGGGATGCCGAGCGCACGCACGACCGCGGCGATGGTCTCGCGCGGGTCCTCCGGCATGGCGGCGACAGCCTTGCGGAAGCCACGGATGCCCATCGTCTCGGGATTGCGATCGAACCGCATCGCGGCGCGCCAGGCGGAGTACGGCGGCAGCATCCTCGCCGGCAGCTTCCAGGCGGCCTGGCCCTCGTCGAAATAGGCCGCCGACCATTTGGAGATCTCGTCGATCATGAACGCCGTGCGTGAGGCCTGACGGTCGCCCGCCGCCAAGCCGTCCAGGACCTCGGCGACGGTGGCGACGACGGCCCGGGGCCGTGCGGTGGAAACAGCGTCGCGCGCTGCCGCAAGGCGCAGCGAAGCCGCGTCTTGCGCGAAGGCCGGATCGCCGGATACGGCAACGCTCGCTGCCTCCAGATCGCAATCCTCGATCGTCCCCGCCGCGAGCGCGTCGCGGTAGAAGGTGCGTGGCATCAGCATGTCGACCTGGGCGATGCGGCGCAGCGTGGCGCAGGTCGCCGCGAAGCTCTGGTCGCAGAAGCCAAGGAACGGATTGACCGCGACGAAATGCTTCAACGGCCAGAGCGGCGCGATCCTGTCGCAGGCCCGGGCGATGGCCGCGTCGATGGCGGCCGCGTTCTCCGCGCCTGCCGTCGCCCGGGCTGCAGCGAAGGGGCTCGGCGGATCGGTCTCGATGGCCATGCTCATGGGTGGGCTCCGCTGGTGGGCATGATGGACGCAGCGCGCCCGGTCGGGACGGGCGGCGGACTCGGCCAGAACCGCAGCACCAGCCGGTTGGCGAGCGTGTTGACGTAGAGACCGTTGGCGAGGTGCATATAGAGCGCTTGCCAGCGTGGTTCGGCGGCCTTGCCCGGCAGCAGGCTCTGCAAGATCGTCACCGCGGCGAAGGCGAGGACGACGGCCGCGACGATGGCGAGATCGAGCGGTCCTCGCAGCGCCTGTACCGGCGGCAGCGAGCCGGCAAGCAGATGTTCGGCGGCAAGCTGCAAGCCGAAATAGGCGAGCCCCACCAGGACCGCGAGCGCCACCGTTCGCCCGATCACGTAGAGGCTCGGCCGTTCGTCGAACGCCTGGATGATGAGGTGCGCGAGACCCAGCATCACCACCGCGCCGAGCGCGAACACGCCGGGTTGTGCGGTGATCGTCGCGCCGAACAGCGTGCCAATCATCAGCGTCACCGCCAGAACCAGGCCGATGACCATCGCCATCCGCGCCGGGTGTGGCCGCCCGCCGGGGCTTGGCGACCACGACGCGCGGGCCAGATCGATGACGCTGCCCGACGACAGGAACGCGTGCGCCTTGTAGAGCGAGTGGGCGACGATGTGCAGCAGCGCCGCCGGGAAGGCGCCGAGTCCGCATTGCAGCATCATGAAGCCCATCTGTGCGATCGTCGAATAGGCGAGAGACACCTTCACGCTGGTCTGCGTCAGCATCACCACCGACCCGAACAACGCGGTGAATCCGCCGACAATCACCAGGATTTCGAGCGAGGACGCCGACAGCGAAATCACCCCGGCGAAGCGCAGCACGAGGAAGCCGCCGGCATTGATGACGCCGGCATGCAGCAGCGCCGACACCGGCGTCGGCGTCTCCATCACCTCCGTCAGCCAGCCATGCAGCGGGAATTGCGCCGACTTGAGCAGCGCGGCGATGACCAGAAGCGCCGCGACCGAGTGGATCGCGCCCGGGACCGCCCCGGTTGCGCGCATTGCCTCGGCGCCAGCGAACAGGACTACATAATCGAGGCTGCCGAACGTCTGGTGCAGCAGCACCATGGCTGCGATCAGGCACAGATCGCCGACGCGGCTGGCGAGAAACTTCTTGCGCGCCGCGAGCACCGCCGCCTGCCGCTCGGGATAGAAGAGCAGCAGCTTGTTGAGACCGACGCTTGTCGCAACCCAGGCCAGCGCGAACTGGAACAGATTGCCCGAGACGATCAGCAGCAGTACCGCAGCGAGCGTCAGGCAAAGCCAGAGGGTGAAGTGGCCCTGCCGGGAATCGCCGTCGAGATAGTTGCGGCTGTAGACGATGACGATCAGCCCGACGAAGGCGACGAGGCCGACCATGATCGCGCTCAGTGCGTCAAGATAGAACCCCAACCCCACGCCGCCGATGCCGAGGGTGCCTGTCGTGAGTGGACCGTGGACCGCGACAGCGAGGCCCGCCGCGGCTGCCAGGGCCAGCGCAAAAGCCGTCGCCAGGGCCACGCCTGGTCCCGCCCGTCGGCGACGCGGATCGGCCGCGCCAGCGGCAAGGCCGGACACGACGAGCGCGAGGGGGCCGAGGGCGAGGCACCAGGTCAGGGCTGAGTTCATGGTCGTCTCCGATGAGAAGCGCCCCCCTAATTAATGCCCAGGCTAGATTCTTTATAATACAAAGATTGTGACAATCCGTTCGTTTTTATAAAACTTACGGGAAGGCCAGGCCTCAATTGCCATCACGTCCGCTAATCTGGGTGGTCTCCATGAAGGCAGCACGATGCGCGCCGCCGAGAGCGCCTCAACCTGTACCAGTCGGCGCTCTCGCCGCAGTTGGGAAAGCTTAAACAGGGTAGCGTCCGCGCTGCGATCGCGCGGCATCGCGAGCTATCCGTGCGGCGCACGGAAAGTCATTGCTTAACATCATCAACGGTTTCTATAAATTAGAAGGATTGTAACATATCGCTCGGTTTCATAAACTGACCGGTATGACGAGTCTCAATTACCATCACCTGCGCTACTTCTGGGCCATCGCCCATGAAGGCAGCCTCACGCGCGCCGCCGAGCGTCTTAACCTGTCCCAGTCGGCGCTATCGGTGCAGCTTGGCAAGCTCGAGCAACAGCTCAGGCAGCCGCTGTTCGAGCGGACGGGCAAGCGGCTCATCCTCACCGAGGCTGGCAGGATCGCCCTTGACTACGCCGACACCGTTTTTCAGGCGGGCGACGAACTTGTCAGCACCATGCAAGGGCGGCCGGTCGATCGGCGTCAGGCCTTCCGGGTCGGCGCGTTGACGACGCTGTCGCGTAATTTCCAGTTGGAGTTCCTCCGTCCTTTGCTCGGCCGCGCGGACGCGGAGCTGGTTGTTAGGTCGGGCACGATGCGCGATCTGCTCGCGCAGCTTGAGGCACACGAGATCGACGTGGTGCTCGCCAACAGCGCCCCCCACCACGACGCACGATCTGATTTTCGCGGCCACCTGCTCGATCAGCAGCCGGTCGCGCTGGTCCGAAGGCCTGGTGTCAAATCCATTCCATTCCGATTCCCGGAAGACTTGCGCTCTGAGCCGATCCTTCTGCCCAGTCTCGACAGCGAAGTCCGCATCGCGTTCGATCGCATTCTGGAGCTTGCTGGCGTGCGTCCGATCATCCTGGCCGAGGTGGATGACATGGCCATGTTGCGGCTCCTCGCCCGTGACAGCGGCGGTCTGACACTGGTGCCGCTGATCGTGGTTCGCGACGAACTGGCCGCTGGTCTGCTCGTTGAAGTCTGTCCCATCCCGAACCTCAGCGAAACTTTTTATGCGATCACGCAGAAGCGGCGCTTTCCCAACCCGTTGCTTGGCGAGTTGCTCACGCGGGCGGTCACGCGAAAATGACTCCGACGTTCTTACAAACCGATTGATCTCTATGTCTGCCCTGAGGTTTCAGGTTGATCAAGTTTCCGAATCCAGCGCCAATACCTCTCGGGCCAGATAAAGCGATCCGCAAATGACCACATGTGGAGGCGCCCCTTTATCCGAAAGCGCCGCCTCCAGAGCTGCTGAGATGTTCGGGGGAGCCTCCGCATCGAGGCCCGCTGCACGCGCCGCCTCCAACAGGATTGAACTTTTCTACAACCCGCAGCGACGCCACTCGACCATCGGCTACATCAGCCCTATGGAGTTCGAAAGGGTCGCCGCCGCGAGCTAAAGCAGGTGTCCTCCAAACCGGCAGCAGCTCACTGGCGGTCGCTGAAATACGAGGACGTCTATATCAAGGGCTTACACTGACGGCACGGAACTGCGTGCCGGCGTGGCGCAAGGGATGGGTTTTTACAACAACCATCGCCTGCAGCCCCAACAGCAGCCAAAGGCGGCTCGATGTTCATGGAGGTCGGAACGGCGCCACTTCCAACTTAATTTTCCCGGCGCCTGGTCCCGTCTTCAGGGTATAACCCGATTTCTGTCGAACCGAAAGATGGGGGGCGCGGTCAGTCGGCTTGGTTGACTTTAGCCCCCGCGCCACGAACCACGAGATCCACGAGATCGGCGAGAAACCGCCCCGCTTGCGCGAGCATCGCCGGGCGCAGCCGCTCGGGGGTTGCGGCAACGTGATTGATGACACCCCCGACGATGGCATCGACGATCAGCCCATGACTGATGCCCGTCGGAATCTCCCGTCGGATGATGGCGCGGCGCACGATCAGCCGGCTTTGCAAAACCACCTTTTCGCCCCAGGGGCCGGTTGAAGCACGCATCTCGCCGAAACGCGCGGCATCGGTATGGAGATGCAGCGCCACCCGGCCATGCGGGCCGGTGAGCTTCTCGAACAACATCCGCGCCAGGGTGAGAAGATCGCCACGCAACGAACCCGTGTCGATCGCCGCCACCTCGTACCAGCGCGCCTCCAGCGTCTCGCGGAGCAAATCGCCGCGGCTGCTCCAGCGGCGATAGAGTGCTGCCTTGCCCACGCCGGCAGCCCGCGCGATGGCATCGAAATGAAACCCCGGCCAGCCGGTCTCGGCGTAAAGAGCGATGGCGGCATCGAAAACACGCGCCTGCAAATCCGGATCACGCGGCCGTCCCCGTGCTACCTTCGGTTCCGGCTGCGGCGCGAGAACGGCGGCAACAACATCATCTTGACGGTTCTCTCTCATTGCGCTCATTATGGACGGAACGCGACCGTAAATCAATAAAGCGCCGGCGCCATGCCGGAAGCTGGGAGAGACGCCGTCCATGCTCTATGCCGAGCCCCATCGGGCGTTGATGGATTCCGTCAAGCGCTTCGTCGAAGCCGAGATCGATCCCTACGCCGAAGCCTGGGAGGAAGCGGGAATTTTTCCCGCCCATGATTTGTTCCGGAAAATGGGGCGGCAGGGTTTTCTCGGCATTACCAAGCCGGAGGCCGATGGCGGATTGGGGCTCGACTACTCGTATGGCTTGGCGTTTTGCGAGGCGCTCGGCAATACCCGCTGCTCTTCGGTCGCCATGGCGGTTGGCGTGCAGGTGGACATGGCCACACCGGCACTGGCGCGACATGGTTCGGATGCCCTGCGGCGGGAGTTTCTCGCGCCTTCGATCACCGGCGAATACGTGGCCTGCCTTGGCGTCTCCGAGGTTGGCGCCGGCTCCGATGTTGCCTCCATCAAGACCACCGCGCGCAAGGATGGCGATGATTACGTGATCAATGGCGGCAAGATGTGGACAACGAATGGCACCCAGGCAGACTGGATGTGTCTGCTGGCCAACACCTCCGACGGACCGGCGCACCGCAACAAATCGCTGATTTGCGTGCCGATGAAGAGTTCCGGCGTGGAGATCGCGCGCCAACTCGACAAGCTCGGCATGCGGGCCTCCGATACGGCGCAGATTTTCTTCGAGGCTGTGCGCGTGCCGCAACGCTATCGTATCGGCGAGGAAGGCATGGGCTTCATCTATCAGATGGAGCAGTTCCAGATCGAACGCCTCTGGGCCGCCGCCGGGGGCTTGCGCAAGATGGAACGCGCCATCGCCATGACGATCGACTATACCGCGAACCGCGTGATTTTCGGTCGCTCGGTGCTTGACAACCAGGTCGTCCATTTCCGCCTCGCCGAATTGCAGACCAAGGTCGAGCTGCTGCGCTCACTGGTCTATCGCGCGGTCGAGACCATGCTCGGCGGCGAAGATGTCACCCACCTCGCCGCCATGGCCAAGCTCACCGCCGGACGGCTGCTCCGAGAAGTCACCGATAGCTGCCTGCAATATTGGGGCGGCATGGGGTTCATGACCGAGAGCGAGATCTCACGCATGTATCGCGACGGTCGCTTGACGTCGATCGGCGGCGGAGCGGACGAGGTCATGCTGAGCATCATCGCCAAGGGCATGGGGATTCTGCCGGGGCGCGAGAGGCGCTAGACCGGTGAGCAATGGGTTTCAGACAGGTTTTGTCGCCAGCGGCCCGGATTTCGAGGCGAATGCGAGCCATATGCGTGGCCTGCTCGAAGAGTTGCATGCGCTGATCGGGCGCGCGCGCGCAGCCTCCGCCGCCTCGGCCCCCCGGTTTATCCGCCGCGGTCAGTTGCTGCCACGCGAGCGTCTCGCGCTGACGCTCGACGAGGGGGCGCCCTATCTCGAACTCTGTGCGCTGGCCGGCTATCTGCGCGACACCGCCGATCCGGCCAAGTCGATTCCAGGGACCAATGGCATTGCGGGCATCGGCTACATCTCGGGCACGCGCTGCCTGATCGTCGCCGACGATTCCGGTATCGGCGCCGGTGCCGCGCGGCCGATGGGAGGGGCGAAATTTCTTCGCCTGGAGGAGATCGCGCTGCGTCAGGGTCTGCCTTTCGTGCATTTGGTCGAATCGGCCGGCGCCAACTTGCTCGACTACAAGGTCGAGGATTTCGTCCGCGGCGGCGCGCTATTTGCCAATCTGGCGCGACTGTCGGCGGCCGGCATCCCGGTGATCGCCCTCACCCATGGCTCGTCCACGGCCGGCGGTGCCTATATGACCGGACTGGCCGACACTGTCATCATGGTGCGTGATCGTGCCAAGGCTTTTCTCGCCGGCCCGCCGCTCCTCAAGGCGGCGACCGGAGAGGTCGCCACCGACGAGGAACTCGGCGGCGCGGTGATGCATGCCACCGTTTCCGGCCTCGCCGAATATCTCGCCGAGGATGATGTCGATGCCATCCGCATCCTGCGGGATTTCGTCGCTCGTCTCGGCTGGGATCGTGGTGACGAGCGGCCATCCACGGGCCCGGCGCCGCGGATGGCCGCCGAGGAGTTGCTCGGCATCATGCCGAAGGACGGCCGCAAGCCGGTGGATATGCGTGAGGTGATGGCGCGTGTCGTCGATGCCTCGGATTTTCTGGAATACAAGCCCCTCTATGGTCCGGCCACGGTCTGCGCCCAGGCGCGCATCCATCGGCACGAGGTCGGCCTCCTCTCCAATAACGGCCCGCTCGATCCGGCGGGCGCCAACAAGGCGACGCAGTTCATCCAGCTCTGCTGTCAGACCGGAACCCCGCTCGTCTATCTCCAGAACACCACCGGCTACATCGTCGGCACGCAATCCGAGCGTGAGGGAATGATCAAAATCGGCTCGAAGATGATCCAGGCGGTCGCCAATGCCAGCGTGCCGCAGATCACCATCCTCTGCGGCGCCTCCTATGGGGCGGGCAATTATGGCATGTGCGGGCGTGGGCTTGCGCCGGATTTCATTTTCTCCTGGCCCGGCGCGCGCACCGCCGTGATGGGCGCCGAGCAAGCAGCCCTCACCATGGCGATCGTCGCCGAGGAGGCGGCCCGCGCCCGCGGCATATCGCCCGATGGCGCCGCCATTGCCGCGACGCGGGCCCGTGTGATCGAGACCTTCGAGCGCCAGACCTCGGCCTTTTACACCTCCGGGGCGGTGCTCGACGATGGCGTCATCGACCCGCGTGATACTCGCAATGTCCTTGGCTTCACGCTCGATATCTGCCGCACGGGGCGGCGTCGCGTCCTTTCGGGGCTCAGCTTCGGCGTGGCACGGATGTGAGCGCCATGGACCACACCACGGCCATCGCCCCCCTGGTTGCCACGGGGTGCCGTCTTTCGCCGCTCTTGATCGCCAATCGCGGCGAGATCGTCCCGCGCATCGCCCGCACCGCGCGCCGGATGGGGATCACGACCCTCGCGATCTATTCCGATGCCGATCGCGCGAGCCCGCACCGTTTCGCCTGTGACGGCGCGATCGCGATCGGCGGCGAGACCCCGGCGCAATCCTATCTCCGCGGCGAGGCGATCATCGCTCTCGCCCGGCGCGCCGGCGCGGCGGCGATCCATCCCGGCTATGGTTTCCTCTCGGAGAACGCGGCTTTCGCCGCGGCGGTGGTGGACGCGGGTCTCATCTTCGTGGGCCCGTCCCCGGCGGCGATCGCGGCGATGGGTGACAAGGCGGAGGCGCGCCGACGGATGGTGGCGGTCGGCATCCCGGTCATTCCAGGCTATGACGACGCGGACCAGTCTGAGCCGGCGCTGCGCGCGGCAGCGCGAGAGATCGGCTATCCGGTGATGATCAAGGCGGCGGCGGGTGGTGGCGGTCGGGGCATGCGTCTGGTCTCCGAGCCCGCCCAGCTCGCCGCGGCGCTCAGCGGTGCCGCCGCCGAGGCCACGGCGGCATTCGGCAACGGCCGTCTGATCCTCGAACGCGCGCTGATCGCGCCGCGCCATGTCGAAATCCAAATTTTCGCCGATGCGCACGGCCAGATCGTGCATTTCGGCGAACGCGATTGCTCGGTGCAGCGCCGTCATCAGAAGATGATCGAAGAGGCGCCCTCGCCGGCCGTGAACGAGACGCTGCGCCGGCGGATGGGCGAGGCGGCGATCGCGGTGGCGCGCACCATCGGCTATGTCGGCGCCGGCACCGTTGAATTCCTGCTCGACGCAGAGGGCAGCTTCTATTTCATGGAAATGAACACGCGGCTGCAGGTCGAGCATCCGGTGACCGAACTGATCACCGGGATCGATCTGGTGGAATGGCAGCTGCGCATCGCCCAGGGCGAGCCCTTGCCGCAGCGCCAAGGCGAAATTCCGCGCCATGGCCATGCCATTGAGGTCCGGCTTTGCGCCGAGGAACCGGCGGATGGCTTCCTGCCACGCGCCGGCACGATCCTGTTATGGGAGGCAAGCCCGGCAGCACGCTGTGATGCGGCTCTCGCCAGCGGGTCACTGGTCAGCCCGCATTATGATTCCATGCTCGGCAAAGTGGTCGCCCATGGCGCCGATCGCGCGCAGGCGATCGCGCGGCTTGCCCTGGCCCTGGAGGAGACGACTCTGCTCGGTGTCGCCACCAACCGGCAGTTTCTGATCCGGCTGCTTCGTCATCCGGCCTTTATCGCCGGCGATACCGTTTCGACCGCGTTCATTCCAACCCATTTCCCCGATGACGCCAGCCGCGCCGTCGCCCCGGAGGATCTCGCCTGGGGGCTCGCCGCCTGGCTCGCGGTTGTCGCGAGCCCGCTTGCCGCGTCCTGGCCCGAGGCTTGGCGCGGCTGGAGCAGCACGCGGCCGCTGTCCCGCCCCTGGCGCCTCGCCTGCCGCGCCCCGGTCACGCTTGAACGCAGTGGCCAGATCGAATGGGAACGGGGACGGGCCGTGCTCCGCTTGGAGGGACGGGAGATGGTCATCGCCGGCTCGCCCGCCGCGGCGGGCGAGCCGGGCGAGGTCATGATCGAGGAGACCCCCCTCCGCTACCGCTTTGTCTGGCAAGATGAGGCGCTATGGCTCAAATGCGGCGGGCAGGATTTCCTCTTTGCCCCGCTCAGCCGCGTCAGCACGGCGCGGCCGGCGGCCGGGGCGGCGGGCGACGGGGTGTTGCGGGCGCCGATGAGTGGCCAGGTCGTTCACGCGCTGTCGATTGGCGAGCCGGTGGTCCGCGGCCAGGGCGTGCTCGCGCTCGAAGCAATGAAAATGGAGGTGACCTTGCCGGCCCCGCATGATGGGATCCTCACCAGCCTGACCGTCGGCCCAGGCGATCAAGTTGTGCTCGGGCAGATCCTGGCCGTCGTCGAACCAGCTGGGGTCGAACCAGCCGAGGGCGCGGGGTGAGAGAAACCATGCCCCACGATCCGACGGCGCCGGCGCCGAGCCCGTTCCTCACCGAGGCGCATCACGCCTTCCGCGCCACCATGCGCCGTTTTGTCGCGCGCGAAATCGAACCGCATGCGCAGGCATGGGACGAGGCCGAGGGCTTTCCTCGTGCGCTTTACGAGCGCGCCGCCGAGATCGGCTTGCTCCAGATCGGTTTTCCCGCGGATTATGGCGGGGTGGAAGCGGATCCGTTGTTCGGCGTCATCGCCGCGCAGGAACTGGCCCACGCCGGTTGCGGCGGCGTCACCGCCGCGCTGCTCAGCCACACCATCGCTCTGCCGCCAATCGCCGCCGCCGGGTCCGAGGCGATGAAACAACGCATTCTGCCCGAGGTGCTCGCTGGTCGGCGCATTGCGGCTCTGGCCATCACCGAGCCCGAGTGCGGTTCGGACGTTGCCGCGGTGAACACCACGGCGCGGCGTCGTGGCGAGGACTATGTCATCAACGGGAGCAAGACCTTCATCACCTCCGGGATGCGCGCCGATTACCTGACCGTCGCGGTGCGCACCGGCGGGCCGGGCAAAGGCGGCATTTCGCTGCTGCTGGTGGAGACGGATCGTCCCGGCCTCGCCCGCACGCCCCTGCGCAAGATGGGCTGGTGGGCCTCCGACACCGCGACGCTCCACTTCGACGCGATGCGCGTGCCGGCCGTCAACCTGATCGGTCGCGAAAACGAGGGTTTCGGCCTCATCATGCGCAATTTCAACCGCGAGCGACTCGGCATGGCCGCAGGCTGCATCGCCAGCGCGCGACTCTGTCTGGAAGAGACGCTGCGCTATGCCCGTGCACGGCGGAGCTTCGGCCAAAGGCTGGTCGATCATCAGGTGGTGCGCCACAAACTCGCCGACATGGCGATGCGGATCGAGGCGTCGCAAGCTTGGTTGGAGCAGTTGGCTTGGCGGGTGATGCAGGGCGAGGATCCGGTGGCGTCGATCTGTCTGTTGAAGAACCAGGCAACACTGACCCTGGAATACTGCGCCCGCGAGGCGGTGCAGACCTTCGGCGGCGCCGGCTATCTGCGCGGGGCCAAGGTCGAGCGCGTCTATCGCGAGGTGCGGGTAAACGCGATCGGTGGCGGGGCGGAGGAAATCATGCGCGAACTGGCCGCTCGGCAATGGGGATGGGTGGCGCCATGACGCTTCCCGCGACCGCCGTGATCCGACTTGAGCGCCAGGATTGGCGTCTGTTCGCGACCATCGACGACCCGGCGACACGCAACGCCATGACGGCGCGGCTCACCGCCGATCTCTGGGCGATCCTCGAGGCGACGCGCGAGGATCGGTCGCTGCGGACGTTGATCCTGAGCGGCAGCAAGGGTGCCTTCTGCGCCGGGGCCGATCTGCGCGGCGCCGACGCGACCGGCGAAGCGGTGGCCGATCCGATCTATGCCTCCAATCGGCGCGGTGGCGAGCTTTTTGCCGCACTCGATGCGCATCCGCTGGTCACCATCGCCGTGGTTGATGGCCCGGCCTTCGGCGGGGGTTTCGGGCTGGCTTGCTGCGCCGATTTCGTCATCGCCGGCCCCGGCGCCCGCTTCGCCCTTTCCGAGACCAGCCTCGGCCTGCCGCCGGCGCAGATCGCGCCCTATGTGGTCGGCCGGCTCGGCCTCCGCATCGCCCGGCAGTTGGCGCTGAGCGGCCGGCGGCTGGATGGGGCGGAGGCGCTGGCTGTGGGTCTCGCCGATCGGGTCGGGGCCGATGAGGCCGAGATCAATGCCCATCTCGCCCGGCTCTTCACCGATATCGGGCGCTGTGCTCCAGGTGCGAACGCGGTGACCAAGCATTTGCTGCGGACGGCGCTGGCCACCGATCCCGAGCGCTATCGCGACGCGGCGGCGTGGGCGTTTCGCGACTGCTTGCGGGGCCCGGAGGGACGCGAGGGCGTGCGCGCCTTCACCGAGAAGCGCCCACCGGCCTGGGCTGGCTCGGGCTTTGTGAAGCCAGGCTGAAGGAGAGCGGGATGGTGCGGCGGATCCGTATCGGCGGTGCTTCCGCCTTCTGGGGCGATAGCGCCATCGCCGTGCCGCAATTGCTGAAGGGCGGCCGGCTCGACTATCTCGTGTTCGATTATTTAGCCGAAGTGACGATGTCGATCATGGCGCGCGCGCGCGCCAAGGATCCGCAGGCCGGCTATGCGCATGATTTTGTCCCTGCAATTGCCCGCGTCCTGCCACGCTTGGCGGAAACCGGGGTGAAAGTGATCACCAATGCCGGGGGCGTGAACCCGCGCGCCTGTGCCGAGGCGTTGGCCGCGCGGGTCGCCGCCGCGGGCCTTGATCTCAAGATCGGATTGGTGCTCGGCGATGATCTTCTCCCCCGCGCCGAGGCCTATCGCGCCGCCGGCGCGGGGGAAATGTCTACCGGCGCGGCGTTGCCGCCCGCGCCGCTGAGCATGAACGCCTATCTCGGGGCCCGGCCCATCGCCGCGGCGCTGGACCGAGGCGCGGACATCGTCATCACCGGGCGCTGCGTGGACAGCGCCGTTACCCTGGGCGCCGCGTTGCATGAATTCGGTTGGCCGGCCGACGCCTATGATCACCTGGCCGGAGGCGCGCTCTGCGGTCACATCATCGAGTGTGGCGCGCAGGCAACCGGCGGGCTGCATACCGATTGGGACCGAACCGGCGACTGGGCCAATATCGGCTATCCGATCGCGGAACTCGACGAGGATGGCAGCTTCACGCTCACCAAGCCGCCGGGAACCGGCGGGCTGGTCAGTCCGGCCACCGTCGGGGAGCAGCTTCTGTATGAGATCGGCGATCCGCGCGCCTATTTGCTGCCCGATGTCAGCTGCGATTTCAGTCAGGTCACGATTGTTCCCGCCGGCGACGACCGGGTGCGCGTGAGCCATGCGCGCGGCCGGCCACCGACCGACAGTTACAAGGTGAGCGTCACCTATCAGGACGGCTATCGTGTCGGCGCCTATCTCACCATCGCCGGCCTGGATGCGGCACGAAAGGCCGAAGCGGTGGCCGATGCGGTGCTCCGCCGCTGCGCCGGCATGTTGCACGCCATGAACCTGCCCCCCTTCACCGAGACCAGCGTCGAGGTTATCGGCGCCGAAGCTGCCTATGGGCCGCATTCACGCGCCCGTGCGGCGCGCGAGGTCAATCTCAAGCTCGCCGCGCGGCATCCGGAGCCGAAGGCGCTGGAGATTCTGGTGCGCGAGCTGACTTCCTCTGGCACGTCGATGGCGCCCGGGATCAGCGGCATGAGCGGCAACCGGCCCAAGGTCATGCCGATGGTGCGGCTCTTCTCCTGCCTGGTGCCGAAGGCTGAGGTTCCGATCACGATCGAGATCGCCGGCCGCGCCGAAGCCGCGCCGTCGACCCTTGCCGGTGGATTCGATCCCGCCTCTTTGCCGCCGGATGTCGCCGGCGCGGCGGCGACCACGCCCCCCGGCGCACCTTCCGTGCCGCTTATTGCGCTGGCCTGGGGGCGCAGCGGGGACAAGGGGGATCAGGCGAATATCGGGCTGATGGCCCGCCGGGCCGAATATCTGCCGTTTATCCGAACCGCGCTGACCGAGCAGAGTGTGGCCGCCTTCTTCGCTCACCATTTGCGCGGTCGTGTCGAGCGCTTCGAACTGCCCGGCATCCACGGATTGAATTTCGTGTTGCACGCGGTCCTCGGCGGCGGCGGCGCCGCCTCGTTGCGCAACGATCCGCAGGGCAAGGCGTTCGCGCAGATGCTGATGGACTATCCGGTGCCGGTCACGCCCGAGATCGCGGCGCGGTGCGGCGCATGATCACCCTCTATCATTGCGTCAATGCCCGCTCTTTCCGCGTCCTTTGGGCCCTGGAGGAGCTTGGGCTCGACTATCGGCTTGAAATTCTGCCCTTTCCGCCCCGCTTGCATCGCAAGGACTATCTGGGGCTGAACCCGCTCGGCACCATTCCGCTGTTCCTCGACGGCGAGACGCGCATGACCGAGTCGGCGGCGATCTGCCAGTTTCTCGTCACCCGCTATGGCCCGACCGCGCTCGCCGTCAGCGTCGAGGAGCCGGCCTACGGCGCCTATCTCAATTTCCTCTCTTTCGGCGAGGCGACTCTCACCTTTCCGCAGGCCATCATCCTCCGCTACACTCGTTTCGAGGCCGAACGCGGCCTCGGCGCCGTGGCAGCGGATTACGAGCGCTGGTTCGCCGGGCGGCTGCGCGGCGTGGATCTCGTGGTCTCCGATGCGCCCTATCTCTGCGCGGGACGTTTCACCGCCGCGGATATTTCCGTCGGCTACGCCCTGATGCTGGCCGAAATTCTTGGTTTGGACATGCATTTTTCTGACTCCGTGGCGGCCTATTGGCGGCGACTCTCGGCGCGGGATGGCTATCGCCGGGCGCTGGCGGCGCAAGGGAGAAGCGACGGCACGATTTGAGTTTTCTGGACGACCGACCGGGGAAAACCTATGGGCGCTGCCGCGCCGAGGGAGGAGAGAGGGCCATCATGTCCGAGCAGACCACAAAGCCCATCCCAGGGCCCGTCGATGACAGCCGCACCGTTTCACCGCTTGAGCGCAACCTGATCGAGCGTGTCTCTGTCGGCGACATCACCACCCGTGCCGCCGAGCAGTTCGGCGATCGGCTGGCGATCATCGATGGCGCACGCAGCTTGAGCTTCCTGGCATTGAATGAACAAGCAACCCGGCTCGGCTCCGCTCTGCTCGGAACGGGTCTCGGCGCTGGCGACGTGGTCGCGGTCATGGCGCGCAATTGCAGTGAGCTGCTGATCACCTATTTCGCCTGCGCCAAGGCCGGATTGATCTGCGCGCCGGTCAATCTCGGTCTGAAAGAACCAGAAATCATCTATTGCCTGCATGATTCGGGTGCCCGCGCGCTGATTGCCGGAAATGATCTGGCCGAAGCCGTCACTCCGCTACCGGCGGCGCTGCCGGCACTGGAGCGCATCTACTGGACCGGCGCCATTGTCCCGAACGTCGTCAAATCTGCCGGCACATTCGAAGAATTACTGATGGCCGGCACAACACGGGAGTTGGAGACGATCATCCATGACCGCGATCCCGTCCAGATCCTCTACACCAGCGGCACCACCGCCCAGCCCAAAGGCGTCCTCACCAGCCATCTCGCCGTTACGATCACCGCTCTCTCCGCGGCGCTCACCGGGTCGATGAATCGTGCGAGCGCATCGTTGGCCCTTCTGCCTCTGTTCCATTGCGCACAGCTCAACGCCGATGTGGTTCCGATGCTCACCGTTGGCGGCACAGTGGTGTTGATGCCGGGCTTTGACGCCGCTTTGGTGCCGGCGTTGATCGAGCGCCATCGGATTTCGCATATTTTGCTTTTGCCGATGATGTATGCGGCGTTGCTGCAAAACCCCAACACGCGCAACCATGACCTTTCCTCGGTTCGCTTCGCACGTTACGCCATGGCGCCGATGCCACAAGAACGGTTGGAAGCCATCCACGCGCTTTTCCCTCATGCCGACGTCATACTCGGCTCCGGGCAGACCGAATTCACTCCGCCCACGACTTTCCAGCTTCCCGCGCACCAATTGTCGAAAGCTGCTTCCTGGGGCCCGGCCACGGTCATGGTCCGCACGGCGATCATGGACGAGCAGGGCCAATTGCTCCCGAGCGGCCAGATCGGCGAGTTGGTCTATCGCGGGCCGCAGGTGATGAACGGTTACCTCAACCAGCCCGAAGCGACCGCCGCGAGCTTCCGTCACGGTTGGTTCCACAGTGGCGACGTCGCCTGGATCGACGAGGAAGGTGTCGTGTGGTTCACCGACCGCAAGAAGGATATGATCAAGAGCGGCGGCGAGAATGTCGCCTCCATAGAGGTCGAACGCTGCCTCATGGAACATCCCGGAGTAGCCGAGGCGGCGGTGATCGGCCTGCCGCACGAATATTGGGGTGAAGCGGTCACGGCAGCGGTTATTCTGAAGCCAGGCCAGCAGGTTTCAGAACAGGATCTTCTCGTCCATTGCCGGGAGCGCTTGGCGAGCTTCAAGGTGCCGAAGGCGATCCGGCTGGTCGAGCAATTTCCACGCACTGCAACGGGAAAAATCCAGAAACACCTCCTGCGCGACGAATTACGTGGCGTTTTTGCCGGTAGCGAGGAGATCTGAATATGAGCGGTGTGCATGAGATCGGGGGCATCGGCGACTGGCTCGAGGTTCATGCGCGCTGGCGGCCGCGACGCGAGGCGCTGGTGGATCGCGAGGAGCGACTCGACTACGGCCGCCTCAACAGCCGTGTAAACCGCCTTGCCCAAGCCCTCATCGCGCGCGGCGTGCGCAAAAACGACCGGGTCGCGGCGATTTTGCCAAATTCCACGGCCTTCCTGGAAGCGCTGTTCGCGTGTGCCCGGCTGGGCGCCATCTTCGTCCCGATCAATTTCCGCCTCAGCCCGGCGGAGGTGCGATTCATCCTGAGGGATGCTGGAGTACATGTGATCGTCTATCATGCTCTGTTCGCGCCGCTGCTCGTACCAATCCGCAAGGAGACCGAAATTCTGCACGGGATCTGTGTCCCGAACGGCGGCGCGGCCATGTCCGGCGATGATCTTTACGAGAGTGTGCTCGAGAATAGCGCGGATCATCCGGTTCGGATGCCGGTCGGGCAAGACGATGTGCATGCCATGATGTACACCTCGGGGACGACCGGTGCGCCCAAGGGGGCGTTACTCACGCATGGCAACACGACATGGAATGCCGTCAACCTGCAACTCAGCGACAGCGCCCTCCGGGCCGATGACGTGGTGCTCACGGTGGCGCCGTTGTTTCACATCGGGGCCCTTGGTATTCATACACTCCCAGCGCTCTATCTCGGCGCCAAGATCGTGTTGCATCCTCGCTTCGACGCCACCGAGACTTTGGAATTGGTGGAACGTGAGCGCGTAAGCGCTCTCTTTCTGGTGCCATCGATGTGGCTGGCCATCAGCCAGCATCCCGACGTCGAGCGCTACGATCTCTCCTCGTTACGGACGCTGATTTCTGGCGGTGCCCCCTGTCCGGTTCCGGTCATTGAATTTTTCCAGCGCCGTGGCCTTAATTTTCAAGAAGGTTTTGGCATGACCGAGACCGCACCCTGCGCAAGTATTCTGGACAGTCATAATGCCGTGCGCAAAAATGGTTCGGTTGGACAGCCGGTGATGTATATGCGGATGCGGATCGTGGATGAGAACGACCATGATGTCACGCCAGGCGAAGTGGGCGAACTGGTTCTGCGTGGCCCCAACCTCTTTAGCGGCTACTGGAATCGGCCGGAAGCGACAGAGGAAGCGTTTCGTGGTGGCTGGTTCCACACCGGCGATCTTGCGCGCCAAGATGAGGAAGGTTTTTTCTATATCGTCGATCGTAAGAAGGATATGCTCATCTCCGGCGGAGAAAATATCTATCCGGTCGAAATTGAACAGGTGCTCTACCGTCATCCCAAGGTCCGCGAACTCGCCGTCATCGGCGTACCCGACCCCAGATGGGGCGAAGTGCCACTGTTGGTGGTTGCGCCCAGAGCTGGCGAGCATCTGACCAAGGACGAGGTGCGCGCTTTCTGCGAGGGCCAACTCGCTCACTTCAAGATTCCGAAATATGTGGTCGAGGTGGATGCCCTGCCACGCAACGCCGCGGGAAAAGTTCTGAAGCGTGAACTGCGGATTACGATTGCCGCCACATTCAAAACCTAGAGCGGCAGCCGATCGGTTTGGATCGTATCCGGCGGATACGAAGGAGGTGATGCCCTCGGTCGGTGTGAATGTTTGGCTGATCTTTCTGATGGCTGCCCACAGGACGTCAACCGTGCGCGCGGCTGTCTTGCGGAGCTTTGCCTTGAGCTTGGTGTGCATCCCGCGCCGCTGCGATTTCATACGGTAGCGTATTGCACGCCAAATTGACCCCTTGGATCGGCAGTGCCGATCAGGCCTCGATCGGCTCCGGCATGACGAAGATCGGCATGGTGCGGTTGGCGAAGTAAACGCCTGTCATGTTGCCGCTAATTAGGTTGTGTGGACGGATTTCACCAGCATCAGGCCGCACGCGAAACTGATGATGGCTGAGTAGCTGATGTCGGTTTTCTCGCACCGCATGGCGACGCGTTTGAACGGCTTGAGCTTGCCGATTGCCTGTTCGATGCGCGCCCACAGTTTATAGAGGCGTTTCGAAAAGAAACGTCCTCTCTGCTTGGAGTTTTCCCGGCGCGGGATAACCGGAGTGATGCAACGCGCGAGTGCTGCCGCCCGGTTGGCTTGACTGTCATATCCCTTGTCCGTCATCACAAGGCGCGGGCGGATGTCGGGGCCGATGTCGAGCGACGTTTCGAACTGTGTGCTGTCGCTGGCCTCGCCACCGGTCATGTGGAAGTCGAGAGGGTTGCCGTCGAGATCGGTCTTGAGGTGGATTTTAGTCGAGAAACCGCCGCGCGAGCGGCCGAACGCCTGGCGATGCTGCCCCCTTTTGCTCCGGCGGCCGAGACGTGGGCGCGCGCTGTCGTGCTGTCGAAGAACTGGACCAGGTGCCGTCTGGCTGCATTCCGCCAGAAACTGGAAGAATGCCTCGAATCCCCCGGAGCGGCTCAAACGCCAGAACTGCTTCCATACGCTGTTTCATTTACCAAATTCGCCGGGGAGTGCACGCCACGTTATGCTGTGTACCGTGAAATAGTGCAGGGCTTCCATAAATTTACGGTCGTCATGACCAGGCTCTCCCCGGCTCGATTGCGCCGCATCAAACACTTCCAGAACGATTGACCAATCGCGCTCCGTCATTCCCGTCAGCATGTCCGACTCCTGGTTGCCGGTCATGCAGTGATTCGAACAAAATCCGATTCGGGAACCCATCAGAAAAGCATGTCAGGGATTCCGTCCACACGGCTTAGGAGAAAAATACTCATTTGTGCATTTTCTGCTGTTTAAGATGAGAAAGTCTTGAGGCGATATTCTCACTATTGCCGCAATACCTGAGAATATGGCCGAGCGCTTGCTGCGCCTCGACCTGGTCATCCTCGATGAGCTCGGCTATCTGCCGTTCAGCCCTTCAGGCGGCGCACTGCTCTTCCGCCTGCTCAGCAAGCTTTATGAGCGTACCAGCGTCATTATCACCAGCAACCTCAGTTTCTCCGAATGGGCAGGCGTCTTCGGCGATGCCAAGATGACCACCGCCTTGCTGGACCGCCTTACCCACCATTGCCACATCCTAGAGACTGGCAATGAAAGCTTCCGCTTCGAAGACAGCAACGCAAAACCAAGACCACGAAAGGAAAAATCAGCCCCTTGACCCGCCCCGTCCGACGCGGGACATAAACTTCAACCGGGTCAGATCTCAGCGCAAATCAACAACCGAGGGGCTCGAGCAACGCTTGCTCCTCGATATGATGGGGGAGCTTCGTGGCGCTCATGTTCTTGATGTCGGTTGCGGCGACGGCGCGCTGGTCTGCGCCGCGATATCGCGCGGCGCGGTGGCGATCGGTATCGATCCCGATCCGGCGATGCTGGTTGCCGCACGGAGACGCGCCGAGAAGACGGGCCTCAGAGCGGGGTTTCTCGTAGGGCGGATCGGCCGCAAGAAGGTTCTATTGCTGGGATGGCTGGCGGGATTGCCGATCCCGCTCTTGATTTTTTTCGCCGCGAACTGGTGGTGGATTGTTGCCGCCAATGTTTTTCTTGGCATCAATCAGG